>NZ_JBEXEQ010000009.1:0-284879 GCF_040703155.1 Streptomyces sp. NPDC005435 | reverse complement strand
CCGGCGGCCCCCCGCGCCCCGGGCGGGGGGGGGGGGGGGGGGCGCCCCGCCCGCCCCCCCCCGCCGGGGGGGCGGGCCCCCCGGCGCCCCCCCCCCGACTCTCGCATCCGGCCTCATCGGTGAAGCCGAGCATGAACTCCTCGCGTGTCCATACGCGGCCGCGTGCGCGCCGGTTGAGTTCGTCGTAGAGGTCGTGGACCTGTAGGGCCTGGTCCCGCAGCTCGTGCGGGTTCATGGCGGCTTCTCCCGCGCCTTGACGTCCGGGGATCAGGAACAGGGTGTCTCCGGGCTCCCGGTTCCGGGTCGCGTCAGCGAAACTCATCCGTCACATCCGTATCGAGTACGGCGATTCGGACACCGCTCTCAGCCCCGCTGCCCCCGTGCCGCCGGGACGGCCGCCGCCCCGGTCCCGCAATCGCGGCACTCCGCACGGACTCCACTACGGCTGAAACACATGTGTTCGATATCGCCGCCCTCTCGTTGATTCCGGTACCGCAGCATTTGTCCGGCCTCATCGACAGGGAGCACCCGTTGACCGCACTGTCCAGTTCCGCGCCACCGCCTCCGCCGCCGCCGGCCGAGATGACCTACTCCGGGCACTACTCGGCCAATCCGCTGGCGGACGCCGGGTTCCGGCGGTTGTGCGGGCGGCTTCCGGCCGTGCTCGCGCGGATCGCGGCCATGGCGTGGCGGATCGACCGCGGGGCGGTGCTGCTGCTCCTCGGGTGCCAGGTGCTGACGGGAGGGTCCGCCGCCGTGCTGCTGGCCGGTACGGCCAGGGCCATGGCGCCGATTCTGGGCGCGGGCGCGGTGGCGGACAGGCTGCGGACGGCGCTGCCCGCGCTGGTCGTGGTCGCGGGGGCGAGTGCCGCCGCGCGGGTGTCGGTGGCGGTGGCGCGGTATGCCGAGCGCCGGATCACGCCGCGGCTCATGACCGTCACGGACACCGCGCTCGTCGAGGCCGTGTGCCGGGTCGAGGCGGCGGCGTACGGCGTGGACGGCTTCTCGGACCGCCAGGAGGCGGCGGAGATGGGGGTGATGCGGACGAACGTCATGGTCATGGACGCCCAGCGCTTCATGTCCGCCCTGGTCAGGATGGTCACGGCCGGTGCCGCCGTCACCGTGCTCAACCCGCTGATCCTGCCGCTGCTCCTCCTGGCCGTCGCCCCCGCCGGAATCGGGGCGGTGCTCACGGCCCGGGTGGACTACGAGATCCACTACGCGAACATCGCGGACCGCAACGTCCGCGGGATGACCCGCTGGTGGGCCACCACGCCGAAGTACGGCGACGAGGTGCGCGCCAACGGCATGACCGGCTACCTGCTCCACTGGTACCGCGCCCTGTCCGAGCGGGTCGACCGGCGGACGCTCGCCGCGGCCCCGCGCACGCTGCGGATCTCGCTCCTCTCCTCCCTCACCGGAGGCGTGTTCCTGACCGCCACCTGGGGGATGCTCGCCTGGCTGGCCGTCACCGGCCGGATCGCGCCGGCCATCGCCGCGACGGCGGTCGTCGCGGTGCAGACCACGCTGGGCGCGCTGTCCCAGCTCGTGATCGACGGCGCCGCCGTGTTCCACACCAGCCTGTATCTCGCCGACATGCAGGCGTTCTTCGACTCCGCCGCCGAGCGGGCTCCGAAGCGGGGCGGCGCGCTCGTCGAGGCGCCGGTGGAGGAGATCCGGCTGGACGAGGTCACGTACCGGTACCCGGGGAAGGACCGTCCCGCCGTGGCCGGGGTCTCGCTCACCCTGCGGCGCGGCGAGATCCTCGCTGTCGTCGGCGTCAACGGCTCGGGCAAGAGCACGCTGACCCGGCTCATCACCGGCATCTACCTGCCCGACAAGGGCCGCGTCACCTGGAACGGCACCGACCTCGCCGCCGCCGACCCGGCCTCCGTCTGGAACCACACCGGACTCGTCCCGCAGATCTTCGCCCAATGGCCGCTGCGCGCCCGGGAGAACGTGACGCTCGGCCAGCCGCGCGGCCACGACGACAGCCTGGTCTGGGAAGCCGTCGAGGCCGTCGGGATGCGCGAGGCCGTCGAGGAACTCCCGGCCGGTCTCGACACCCTCCTCGCCCGCGAGATCTTCGGCGGCACCGAACTCTCCGGCGGCCAGTGGCAGCGCCTCGCCTGCTCCCGGGCCCTGTACCGCCGGCCGCCGCTGCTCATCCTGGACGAGCCGACCTCGCAGATGGACCCCCGTGGCGAGCACGCCATCTTCGAGAGGATCAAGGACATCTCCGCCGACCGCATCACGATCGTCGTCACGCACCGCCTGGAGAACACCCGGATCGCCGACCGGGTCATCGTCATGGAGGAGGGCCGGATCTCGGAACAGGGTACGTACGACGAACTCGTCCATGCCGGAGGGACGTTCGCGGAGCTGTCGCGGTTGTCGCGGGAGCGGTGAGGGGGCATGGGGCGGCCTGCCGTCCGGTCTCGGCGGGAGTCGCAGCCGTCAACGAGTGGGTGTGGTGGCGAGCAGTTCTCGCAGGAGTTCAACGACGAGACCGGGCTGTCCTACGAACGGGGAGTGGCCCGTCGGCCACTCGCGGACGTCGGTGCAGCGCGCGGCCATCTTCCGTTGCAGTTCCGGGTCGATGACCCGGTCCTGTGCGCAGACGACGTAGGTGGAGGGAGTTCGCTTCCAGCCGTGGTGCTCCGGGACTCCTCGTCCGCAACCGGGGGCCTGCGCGCGGAGCAGCCCCACCGCCCAGGCGGCGAGGGGTGCGGGGCAGTCGCCGTAGAGGGTGTCGGCGGCGCGGTCGGGGCGCAGGCTGGTCGAGCCGTCGGGCTGCCGGCTGATCGCGTCCTGGAGCTGCGGGGACGCCCCGCCCAGCCCCGCCGCGCTCTCGCCGGCATCGGGCACGAAGGCCGCCAGGTAGACCAGGTGCCCCGCTCCGCGCACCCCGGTGATCACCGACCCGCCGTAGGAGTGGCCGAGCACGACCGGAGGCTCCTCCAGGGCGTCGACGGCAGCCTGCACCGCCGCCGTGTCGGCGCCCAGCGAGCCCCGGTGGAGCTCGGGAACCACCACCTCGGTCCCTGCGGTCCGCAAGCGTTCCGCCACCACGGCGAAGTGTTCGGGGCAGTGATACAGACCGTGAACGAGCACCACGGCGGTCAACTCGCCCACCTCCTCGGGTCGTTGTCAGGCCGGTGATCCTGGCTACGGACCATGGCCGGCCTCTGCGGCAACACGTCAGCCCTCGCCGAAGCCGCGGAAGGTCCCTGAACCATCAGCGGTGTCGGCGAAATCCGCGAAGTCCATGTTGGCGATGCTGAGGTTCGCCGAGACGTCCGGGAACCACCGGGCGGGGAGCCGGAACGTCCGCCCCGGCTCGTCCGAGAGGTCCACGGCGAGAAGCGAGTGATCCGGATCCTTCATCGTGGCCGCGTCAGCCAGAAAGACGTGGATGATCTGAGCCTCTTCATCCGCGGCGGCCTCTTCGTCCACCAGCGCCTGGACCTCCACACCGGCGAAGCGCGGCTCGCCGGCATACGTGGCATGGCGGTGATCGCCGGCCGCGTCGAGCGCGGCTCGAACGGCGTCCCAGGCTCCGTCGTCGCCGAAGTCGGTGCGCAGCACCAGCGAGGTCAGATCATCAGGCTGAGGCAAAGGCATCCCGTGATCCTCTCACCCGACGCCGCCATCGACATCGACATCGACCGCAGTCGTCAGCCGCGCGAGTGTGCTCCGGAACGCGTACGGGGACGGCTCGATGGGGTACGGCGGGTGGGGTGGCAGGGGGTCGTCCCGTTCGGTGCCGGGTGGGAGGCCGCCGACCGCCGGGAGGCGGGTTCGGTGGGGTGGGAAGGCGAGTTCGGCCCAGAGGGCGGCGTCGAGGGGGACCGGGACCGCACCGGTGCGCGGCTGCCAGATGTCGCCGGTCTGGGGATGGATCGGCACGAGCACCAGGTCGGCGGGCGGCTCGCCGAAGGCCGGGCCCGCGAGGTCCAGCCGCTTCGGGGCTTTTCCGGTGCGCGGCAGCTTGGCGAGTGCCCGGCCGAGGAGGCCGGCGACCGGGCCGGGCGCCGCCTCGACCGGCGCGCCCCCGGCGGCCACCGCCACATGGGCGAGGGCCACGCCCGCCGGGATGTCCCGGAACTTGCTCAGCCGGTGCCACAGCGCGTCGGTGGCCAGCAGTTCCGGCCAGTCCATGACGGGGCGCTCGGGCGGGCCGGGCAGCCGCACCACGGCCTGCGGGACGAGCCGGACGACCTGCCAGCAGCCGCAGTCGTCCATCCTCGTGCCGACCGGCAGATCGCAGTTCAGGCAGGCGAGGTTCGGGCCGTCCCTGCCGTCGATCCCCATGCAGTAGCCGGCGGCCCGCTCCAGGATCAGCCGGGTACCACGTGTGTCGCCGGGTGCGAGGAGAACGGCGTCCGACTGCGCGGGGTCGACGGCGTAGGACCCGGCCTCCAGCAGGGGCGGATGCAGCGTCTCCCAGTGGGTGTCGATCACATGGACCGGCAGCGCCACCTCCGACACCGCCGCCGTCAGCACCGCACCGCAGCCCGCGCACCCGAACACCGCCAAGCCGTCCCCTCCCACCGTCGAAACCCCTGCATCCCATCAAGGGGCGGACCGGGGAGCAAGGGATTTTCGGGCGCCCCCGAACACCCCACCCCGGCGCGTCGGTTCCGTCAGCCCGAGTGCCAGCGGTTGCGGCCGTCGGAGGCGGGGCCGCAGACCATCGAGGTGCCCGCCTGGGTGACGCCCCTGGCTCCCGCAGGCGCGCAGAAGGCGCCGGGGTGGACGACCGGGCCCCCACCACCACCGCCTCCGGTGGAGGAAGAGCCGCCACCGGAGGCCGACGACGACCCACCGCCCGTACCCGAACCACCACTCGCGGACGAGCCCCCGCCTCCCGTCGCGGAGCCTCCCGACCCCCCGGAGGCTCCCCCGGTTCCGCCGCCCCCAGTCGTACTCCGCACCCGGTCATCGGTGTGATCCCGGTAGTCCGGAACCCCGTCGTCGTCCTTGTCGCCCAGGTAGGAACTCCCCCTCGCGCACCCGGCCTTCGGCGAGGCCAGCCCGAGTGTCACCTCGCCGGTGATGTCGTCGCCCTTCGCGGGGCTCTGGTCGCACACCCGCCAGGTCCCGTAACCCCCCTTGGGCAGCGCGTCGTTCATGTAGTGCGACTCGGCCCGGATCGCGTCCTCGGACACCCCGAGGTCCGTCAACTCCCCTACGGCGGCCTGCCAGGTGCGGCTCGTCAGGTCCGGCATCACCGGCCAGGGAATCCTCGCGCCGTCCTTCTTCGGGCACGGCTCCCCGGACTTGACGGCGGCGAAGGCGATCGATGTGCGCCCGCTCCCGCCGGAGGCGTTCTGGAAGCACACCACCCAGCCCGAGCGCACGACGATCGCGCGGTGGTCGGCGGAGGCGTCGTGGTGGCCGGTGGTGTAGCCGGCGGCGCGGGCGGCGGTCTCGGCCTGGTCGAGCGGCTTGCCCCGGTAACTCGGCGGCGGGGTGGGCTCGTTCGTCCGTTGCCGGGACGGCTCGGGGCTCGGACCGTGGGTCCGCGCGGCGGCCGGTTTGGCGTCCGTGCGGGTGGCGGTGTCGTCGAGTTGGCCGCCGGCGCCCGCGCCGACCGCCAGGAGGATGAACGCCCCGATACTCGCCCCGAGTTTGCCGAACCAGCGCCAGGGCGGGAGGAACCAGAGCAGTACGACGGCGGCGACCATCGCGAGGAAGCCCAGCGGGAAGCTGAACGCGCCGATGAGGGCGACCGCCGCCAGAAGGCCCAGTCCGGCGGCGGTGGTCTTCCACCAGGGGCGGGCCGGAGCGGGCCGTGGGGGTGCGGGGGTGTACGGGTTCACCGTGGGGTTCCTCGTTCGCCGGATGCGGGGGCGCTCCGGTGCACACGAGTGGTGTCCCTTTTCACGGATGCGCCCAAGTCGCCCCACTTTAGCGGGATGTCACCCCTTGCGTGGTCCCTTCCCGCTCACCTCCCTCACAACGACCGGTCCCCCACCCCCACGCTCCCCCGCCCGCTCAGCCGGAACAGCAGCAGGATCGACGGAACGATCAGCACCGCCGCCACACACGCCACGCCCACGACGACCGCGAGTGTGGCGTCGGGGGCGGCCGCTTCGGTGAGGGTGAGGTGGGTGCCGAGGAGGTACGGGTACTGGGCGACGCCCCAGCCCGCGACGACCAGGGCGACCGCCCCGGCGGCGATGGCCCGTACACCGAAGGTCCTGCGGGCGCGGAGCATGACGAGTCCGGATATGCCGCCGAGCGCGGCCAGGACGACCAACGGCAGGGCGCGGCCGGTGAGATGGGAGAACAGGCGGGGGGCGTCGGCCTGGAGGACGAAGATGCCCGCGATGCTCACGGCGCCGGTGACCGCTCCGGCGGCCAGGGCGCGGTCGCGGAAGTAGCGGTAGAGGGCGTGCTCGTCACGGTGCAGGGCCTCGACCGTGAGGTAGGTGGCGGCGAGATAGCCGCAGGCCAGGACCGCGAGGACGCCGCCGAGGATGCTGGAGGGGTTGACCCAGCTGGAGACGGCGTCGCCGTTGCCGGCCGTCGGTACGCGGCCGGAGGCCAGGCCGCCCGCGATGGTGCCGAAGCAGTACGGCGTGAGGACGGAGGACAGCGCGAACGCGACGCCGTACACGCGTCGTTCGGGCGTGCTGATGGTCGCCTTGCGGAAGGCGAACCCGGCGCCGCGCAGGACGATGCCGAGCAGGGCGAGGACCAGCGGGATGTACAGCGTGGTGGTGAGGGCGGCGAAGGCGGTGGGGAAGCCGCTCCACAGGACGACCAGGCAGTAGATGAGCCAGGTGTGGTTGGCCTCCCAGACGGGGGCGAGGGAGGAGTCGATGAGGTGGCGGGGCGCGTCGCCGCGCCGGGCGCCGCCCGCGAGCAGGTCCCAGAGGCCCGCGCCGAAGTCGGCTCCGCCGAGTACCGCGTAGGCGATGACGCCGATGAAGAGGAACACCGCGACCACGTCGGCCATTTACGACACCTTCCCCTCGGTGCGCTCGCGCGAGGCGTCCGGTCCGTAGGGCACGTCAACGGTCCCGTCGCCCTGCTTCTGCCACCGTCTCTTCATGGACAGCAGGACCCAGATGGCCGCGGCGCCGACCGCGGCGTAGAGGGCGACCACGACGCCGAAGGTGATCCACAGGTTGCCCTGGGTGGCCACCGCGTCCCGGGTGCGCAGCAGGCCGACGACGATCCAGGGCTGGCGGCCGACCTCGGTGACGACCCAGCCGCTCTCCATGCTGAGGATGGACAGCACCCCGCAGACGGAGGCCCCGCGCAGGAACCAGCGGTCGGTCTCCAGGGTGTGGCGGCGCTTCCACCACACCCACACGAACCAGGCGGCGACGGCCAGCATGACCATGGAGGTGCCCACCATGATGTCGAACGCCCAGTGCACGATGTTGACCTGCTCGGTGGTGGGCCGTACGGCCACGGGGACGGCGTCGAGCCCCTTGATGGTGGTGGACGGCTTGAACCCGGCGAGGATGGAGGCGACGCTCGGCACCGAGATGCCGTAGCGCACCTCGCCGTCGATGAGGAAGCCGCCCAGGGTCTCGGGGACGTGGCTGCCGGTGGTGGGGAGCAGTTCGATGGCGGCGAACTTGGCGGGCTCGTCGTCGAAGACCTCGCGGGCGATGGTGTCGCCGACGAAGATCTGCACGGGCAGCGCGGCGGCCGCGGTGACGAAGCTGATCAGGAAGCCGAGCCGCTGGTAGTGGCCGCGCCGTCCCCGGAGCATGCCGACCGTGTAGACGCCGGCCACGACGAATCCGGCGACGATGTAGGCGGCGAGCAGCATGTGCCAGAACTGCCACCAGAAGGCGCCGTTGAAGAAGACCTCGGCCGGGCGTACGTCGATCACCTTGCCGTCGCGCATCGTGATGCCGCCGGGCTGGTTCATCCAGCTGTTGGCCGCGATGACGGCGGCCGCTCCGCCGACGCTGGCCAGCGCCACGGGCACACCCGCCCAGAAGTGGGCCCAGGGGCGCATCCGGTCCCAGCCGTAGATGTAGATGGCGACGAAGATGGCCTCCAGGAAGAAGAAGAGGCCCTCGATGGCGAACGGGAAGCCGAAGGCGGCGCCGTAGGTCTTCATCAGGCCGGGCCAGAGGATGCCCAGTTCGAAGGAGAGGACGGTGCCGGTGATGGCGCCGACCGCGAAGAGCACGGCGGCGACCTTCGACCAGCGCCGGGCGAGGAGCAGGGCCGCCTCGTCGCCCTTGCGCAGCCCCCGGTAGTTGGCGATCAGCATGAGGGAGGTCAGCGCCACGCCGAAGGGCACCAGGATGATGTGGAAGCCCAGGGTGAACGCCATCTGCTCCCGCGCGGGCAGCAGCTGATCGGGGTCCGCGGCGGCCAGGATCGCGGTGAGGCCGGCCGGGTCGACCGTGAACATGGACGGTTCCTCCTCGTCCTCGGGAGGGACTGCGGCCACCGGGGTCTACGGCCGCCTTCCATGGATCTGTTTCATGTCGTACGCCGGGTTCGGATGCGTCCCGGTATGTCTGGGTCTAGAGATGTACGGCCGGGGCGTCGGACGTGGTGGTCCGGGCGACCAGGCCCCCGGGGACGGGCCGGGTGCGCAGCAGGTCCGAGACGGCCTCGGCGGCGAGGGTGTGCCAGGTGGGCAGGCGGCGCAGCATGGCGTGGTCGGTGCCGTCGAGGACGGCCATCCCGGCGCGGGCCCCCTCGGCGCGCGCCCGCTGGACGAAGCGGGTGGAGTCCGCCGCGGAGGTGACGTGGTCGGCGTCGCCGTGGAGGACGAGCAGCCGGGCGCCGTCGAGGTGGGCGACGGGTTCGCCGGGCGGCAGCCAGGGGGCGAGGGCGAGCACGCCGCATACGGCGGGGTGGCCGGCCACGCGTACGGCGGCCCGGCCGCCCATCGAGTGGCCGACGAGGACGACGGGGACGGGGCCGTAGCGGGCCGCCAGTTCGGCGAGGGCGCGGCGGACGTCGTCGGCGGCGGCGCCGTCGTTCCAGCCCCGGTGGCGGTAGCGGACCTCGCCGAGCAGGACGTGGTCCGGGGGCAGGCCGGTGCCGACCGCGCGCAGGAGGGAGCGCATCCGCAGCGCGGCGAGGTGCCAGGGGCGGGAGAGGGTGTGGTCCTCGGCGCGGCCGCCGTGGGCGGTGAGGACGGCGGCCCGTACGGTCTCGGGTGCGTGCCGTACCAGCAGGGCGCTTTCCGTCCGCCGGTCGTCCGTCGCCGTCCTGTCCGTGGTCATCCGCCGTGCTCCCCGCTGTGGTGGTCGTCGCCTGTCGTGACGGCCGGCCGTCGTGATCGTCGGCCACCGTGATCGTCTCCCGCCGTGATCGTCGGCCGCCGTGGGGAATCCGTAGCCGGGCGCCGTCCGGCTTGGCCGGGACCGGAAACCGGCCGACAACGCCGACGACAGTGAACCGGGAACCGGCCGGCCGGAAACCCGGCAGGTCTGACCGCGCCGGACCGGGGCACCCGTGATCGGGCAAGGAACGCAACGCCCGCGAGAGACCCGAGGTGGAACCATGACGAAGGAGATCAAGGACCTGACCCCGAAGTACACCGTCCCCGGTATCGAGCGCGAGGCGGCGGGGCGGCTGATCGGGGTGCTGCGGCTGCGGCTGCACGCGCTCAACGATCTGCATCTGACGCTCAAGCACGTGCACTGGAACGTCGTCGGGCCGCACTTCATCGCCGTGCACGAGATGATCGACCCGCAGGTGGACCGGGTGCGCGAGATGGCCGACGACGTGGCGGAGCGCATCGCGGCGCTGGGCGGGGTCGCACAGGGTACGCCGGGCAGGCTGGTGGCGGAGCGCACCTGGGACGACTACTCGATCGGCCGGGGCGACGCCATCGCCCATCTGGGTGCTCTCGACCTCGTCTACACCGGGGTGATCGAAGGCGTACGGGCCGCGGTCAAGGAGGCGGGCGACATCGACCCCGCCACCGAGGATCTGCTGATCGAGCAGCTGCGGGACCTGGAGCAGTTCCAGTGGTTCGTGCGGGCGCACCTGGAGAGCGCGGGCGGCACGCTCGCGACCGGTGGCGCGCGCACCGAGGAGCAGGCCGCGGCCAAGGGCGCCGAGCTGAGCTGAGGACGTGCGGGATCGGGGCGCGGCGTCACGGGGGTCCGGCGCCGCGCCCCCGCTCTGTGCGCAGTACCTCGTCCAGGTCGCCGAGCCGGTCCAGGCCCTGGACGGCGCGCGCGGTGCGCGGGTTGCCGGCGAGGACGGCGCGGTGGCGGTGGACGAAGGACCAGTAGCCGGTGGTGAAGGGGCAGGCCCGCGCGCCGGTGCGGTCGCCCGGGCGGTACGCGCAGCCGTCGCACAGGTCGCTCATCCGGTGGATGTAGGCGCCCCCGGAGGTGTACGGCTTGGTGGTCATGCGGCCGCCGTCGGCGTACTGGGACATGCCGACGACGTTGGGCAGCATCACCCAGTCGTAGCCGTCGACGAAGCTGCGGTGGAACCAGTCGGTCACCGCGGCCGGGTCCCAGCCCCGCTGGAGGGCGTGGCTGCCGAGCAGCATCAGGCGCGGGATGTGGTGGGTCCAGCCGGTGTCGCGGACCTGGGCGAGGGCGGTGGCCAGGCAGCGGGCGGTGACGGCGTCGGCGTCGAGGCCGTCGAACCAGTCGGGCAGCGGGGCGTGGTGGCGCAGGGCGTTGCGGTGGCGGTAGTCCTCGCCGAAGTACCAGTAGAGGTGCCAGACGTACTCGCGCCAGCCGGCGATCTGCCGTACGAACCCCTCGGCGCTGTGCACGGGCGCGTGCCCGGAGCGCCAGGCGTCCTCGGCGGCGGCGACGGTCTCGGCGGGGTCGAGGAGGCCGAGGTTGAGGGAGGACGAGAGCAGGCTGTGGCTCATGACCGGGTCGGCGGCGAGCATGGCGTCCTCGTGCGGGCCGAATCCGGCGAGCCGGTGTGCGGTGAAGCGGCGCAGCGCGGCGACGGCCTCGCGGCGGGAGGCGGGGAAGCGGCGGGGGCCGTCGCGGCCCGTGAAGCGGATGCCGTCGCGCTGTTCCCAGCGGTCGAGGTCGGCGCGGACCTCGGCGTCGATGTCGTCCTCGCGGGGCCGGTACGGGGCGGGGGCGCCCAGGGTGCTCGCGCCCTTGGGCGGGGGTTCGCGGTTGGCGTGGTCGTGGTTCCAGCGGCCGCCTGCCGGGGTGTCGCCGTCCATGAGGAGGCCGAGTTCGCGGCGGACCCAGCGGTAGAAGTCCTCCTGGCGCAGCCGTCGTCCGTCGCGGCCGTCGGCCCAGGCGCGGAAGGCGTCGTGCGGGATGAGGAAGGCGGGGGTGGGCAGCACGCGGACCCGGTCCAGGGAGCGGACCAGGCGCAGGGCGGCGCGTGAGGTGGGGTGGTGGACGGTCACGGGGGTGTCGCCGACGGCTTCGCCGAGGCCCTCGCGGTAGGTCTCGGCGCGGACGTAGCGGACGCGGTCGCCCAGTTCGGCGGCGCGGTGGCGCATCGCGGAGAGGACCAGGTGGGCCTTGGCGCGGTGGAAGCGGCGGCGCCGGAAGACCGAGCGGGCCTCGATCATGACGAGGGGGGCGTCGCGGGCGGGGGCGTCGTCGCCGGTGAGGAAGTGGGGGCCGAGCTGGTCGCCGAAGAGCCAGTGCGGGTCGGTCATGGGAGCGCCTCGTTCCTCCGGCCGGCCGGTTCCGCGGGTGCCGTCAGTCCAGTTCGGGGGCGGGGCGCGGGGTACGGCGGAAGAAAGTGGTGGCGCGTCTGATGCGGGAGGCGGTGTCGTTGGGGCGCCAGAGGTTGCCGAGGTAGGGGGCGTAGCGGCGGGCGCCGTGGTGGTAGAAGCCGGGCAGGTGTCCGGCCAGGGGCGGCTTGAGGTCGAGGGCGCGCAGCCGGGCGAAGGGCACGAACTCGGGTGTCATGCCCGGCTCGCGGGCCACCGGGTTCTGGCCGTGGGCGGAGCCGTCGGCGGCGAAGACCAGGTCGACGGTGCGCTGTCTGCTGTCGGGGTCGACGGCCTCCAGCACGAAGGCGACGCGTGTCGGTTCCACCGCGAGGCCGGTCTCCTCGCGCAGCTCGCGGCGGGCGCACGCGGCCATGCTCTCGCCCATCCGGGGGGTGCCGCCGGGCAGCACCCAGTCGTCCAGGCCCTGGGCGGTGCGGTGGACGAGCAGCACGCACTGTCCCCGGAAGAGGATGGTGGAGCAGCGGAGCATCATGTCGTCGGGCATCGTCATGCCGACCTCCTCGCGTATGACGTGCGGGTGTGCCGGCAGAGGCCATCAGCGGGCGTACGCGCCCGCGGTTACGGCGAGCCTCATCGCCGCGAGTGCTGCGTCCATTGTCGAACCGGCCGGGGGCCCGGGCAAACGGTGAGCCCTACTCCGCTCCCCCGGGCGGGCCGAGGCGGGCCAGGAGGAGGGCCGTGTCGTCCCCGGCGGACTGGTCGAGGGTGTCGAGGAGCATGTCGCAGATGTCCTGGAGCGAGCCGGCGGGGGTGGTGGGGCCGGTGGGCGCGGTGGAGCCGGCGGACGCGGTGGAGCCGGCGGCTCCTTCCAGCGCGCGGCTCAGGGCCTCGATGCCGACGTCGATGGCGTCGTGCCGGGACTCCACGAGGCCGTCCGTGTAGAGGGCCAGCAGGGAGCCCTCGGGCAGTTTCGTCTCCAGCGTCCCGAACGGTACGCCGCCCACGCCCAGCGGGGCGGCGGTGGGCAGGGTGAGGAGCCGGGCGCCCTGTCCGGGCTGGACGAGCACGGGCGGCAGATGTCCGGCGCTGGACAGCACACAGGTGCCGCGCTTGGGGTCGCAGACGGCGTAGACGCAGGTGGCGAAGGACTCGCTCAGGCCGGCCGCCGTCTCGTCGAGGTGCCCGAGCAGTTCGGCGGGCGGGAGGTCGAGGCGGGCCAGGGCGCGGGTGGTGGTGCGCAGCTGACCCATGATCGCGGCGGCGCGTATGCCGCTGCCCATGACGTCGCCGACCACGAGTCCGACCCGGCCGTCGTTGAGCGGCAGTACGTCGTACCAGTCGCCGCCGACCTCGGTGCCGCTGCCCGCGGGCCGGTAGCCGACGGCGATCTCCAGGCCGTCGGGCTGGTCGGGGGGCTGCTGGGGCAGCAGGCTGTGCTGGAGGGTGAGCGCGGTCTCGCGCTCACGGCCGTAGAGCAGGGCGTTGTCCACGCTGACGGCGGCGCGGCCGACGAGTTCGCAGACCAGCTGGAGGTCGCGGCTGTCGAAGGGGCGGGTGTCGGCGGTGCGGTAGAGGGTGAGCACGCCGAGCACGGAGCCCCGGGCCAGCAGGGGCGCGGCCAGGAGGCTGCGGACCCCGGTGCCGCGCAGCGCCTCGGCGGCCTGCTCGTCCCGGGCGAGCTCGCGGAGCGCGGCGGCGTCCACGCGGGGGATCAGTACGGGCGCGGCCTCGCGGACGCTGCGGCACAGCAGCGGGGACGAGCCGGAGCCGGTGAGTCCGTCCGGCAGCTCGGCGGTGCCGTCGCTGCCGTCGGGGCGGGCGGCGGCGACCGCGAGGGTACGGAAGCCGCCGTGGCCTTCGCCGGAGTGCGGGGCCAGCGAACGCTGTCCGACCACGGAGTCCAGTACGTCGACGGTGGCCAGGTCGGCGAACCGGGGCACGACGGCCGCGGCCAGCTCCCGCACGGTCTGTTGCAGATCGAGCGTGCTGCCGATGCCGGAACTGGCCTCGGTGAGGGTGGCGAGGTGCCGGTGGGCCGCCGCGATCTCGGTGGCGGCCAGATGCCGTTCGGTGACGTCCACGACGGACACCGCCACGCCCAGCGGATGCCCGCGCCGGTCCTCGATGCGGTAGTACGACTCCGACCAGGCGTGGTCGTGGTCCGGGTCGAGCGGGGTACGGCCCACCGTGCGCTGGTCGAGGATCGGCTCGCCGGTGCGCAGCACCTGTCGCATCGCGGACTCGATCGCGGTGGTGTCCAGCTCGGGCAGCGTGTCCTCCAGGCGCCGCCCGCGCACCTCGTGCTCGGTGACCCCGTTGGCGGTGGTCAGGGCGCGGTTGATCCGCATCCAGCGCAGATCGGTGTCGAACACCGCGAGCCCGACCGGGGACTGGTCGATCAGCAGCTCGGAGAGGGCGAGGTCGCCCTCGACGCGTCGTACGGTGCCCTCGTCGGCGGCGAGCGCCAGGCCCAGCACCCGGCCGTCGGGGTCGTGCAGCCGGCCCTTGCGGTACTCCACCAGGCGGGTGGAACCGTCCTTGCAGCGGGCGGGGAAGACGCCCGCGAAACTCTCGCCTGCGTGGATCCGCCCGAACCGCTCGTGCGCGTGCTCCACGTCCTCCGGCGCGGCCAGCAGCTCGTCCACGGACGCGCCGAGCGCCTCGTCGGCCGCGTACCCGAAGAGCTGTTCCGCCTCGGGGCTCCACAGCACGATGCGGCCCTGGCCGTCGACCACCACGGCCGAGGCGTGCAGCAGGTCCAGCAGTCCCCCGGGCACCCCGGCGTCCCCGGTCCCGGCCGGCCCGGGCCCGCGACTCCAGAGGTCCTTGCCACCCATACCCGCCGCCTCCCGTCGCCCGGTCCGACGCGGGTTACGCCCGGACCGCGCCTTTTGCGTCAGCTGATACCACTATGCCGCGAGGGGCGCTGCCGCGCGGGGAGGGGAGGGGGGTGGGGGGCTTGTACGGGGTGCGGCCGGGGTGTGGTCGGGCTGTGGTCGGCGGGCGGGCGGCGTGGGAGAGGGCCGTACGCGGTGGGATGATCACACGGTGAGTGACGCGAGGGTGCCGGCCGCGGAGGCCGTTGAGTCGCATGTCCGGGCGTACTTCGCGGGGCACGCCGTGGAGGCCGTCGGCTTGGGTCCCGACTTCAATCCCGGGCTCGGCTCCGGGTTCGGTTCCGGGGCGGAACGGCGAGAGGTGGCACCCGGGGCGCGCGTACTCGTGGTGGGGCCCGGTCCGCGCGGCGACGGCTGGGCCTATGTGACCGCCGGGTGCTGGGCCGCGACGGACCCGACGGAGAAGGGCGGTCACGGGCTTGAGTTCGTGATGACCGCCCACGTCCGCGACCAGCGGTTCGTCGAGCTCATGGCGATGATCGCCGCCTACCACCGCGGACACCGGCTCGGCCTGGAGCACAGCATGCCGATCGGTGAGCCGTGGGTGCCGGGGTCGGCCTGCGATCACCTGCTGATCAGCCTGCCCTATCTCCACGGACCGGACCTCGAACACTGTCCCGTCCCCGGGGGCCACGCCCGCATCCTGTGGACCCTGCCCGTGACGACGGCCGAGATCGAGTTCCGCAGGCGTCACGGGCACGAGGCGCTGGAGCGGCTCTTCGACGAGGCGGAGATCATCCCCACCGATCCCTTCAGGGCGTCGGTCGTCTGAGTCTCCGGGCACGGCCCCGCATATCTCCGGGCACGGCCCTACAACGCGGGATCACCCTCCGCCTGCCGGCTCCCCGTTTCCGTCGCCCCGGACACCACCCCGGCCGCGCCCCGGCCGGAGGCCCACCGCACCGCCGGGCCCATCGCCAGGCCCGCCGTCAGGAACAGCGCTCCCAGCAGGAGCCAGCCGAGCGTGCCGCCGGAGAGGACGAGGGTGGTCAGGAGGAGCGGGCCGATGAGGCGGGCCACGGCGGTGCCGGCGCCGTAGAAGCCTTGGTACTGGCCCTGTTTGTCGGGCGGGGCGAGGGCGAAGCCGATCTCCCAGGAGCCGGAGCCGAGAAGCATCTCGCCGAGCACCTGGACGCAGGCGGCGGCGAGCAGGACGAGCCCGGCGGTCCAGGCGGTGGTGCCGGTGGCCGACAGCGCGAAGCAGCCACAGGCGGCGAGCAGGACCAGCCCGGCGTGCCGTATCGCGCGGGACGCGGAGGACAGGTCCGTGACGCGGCCCGCCATGCGGACCTGGAAGAGGACCACACCGACCGTGTTGACGACCAGCAGCGCCGACACCGTCCAGCTCGGGGCCTCGGTGCGCTCCACGATCCACAGCGGCAGCACCACGCTGAGCAGCGGCATGTAGAGCAGCATGACCATGTTGAGGAGGGACACCAGGGCGTACGGGCGGTCGCGGAGGACGGACAGGCTCGGCCCGTCCTGTCCCGTGGCCACCGGTATCCCGGTCGGCGGCCGCAGGCGGGCCAGCACTGCCGCGGCCAGCAGGAAGCTCGCCCCGTCCGCCGCCAGCGCCGTCAGATACGACGCCTCCGTGTCGAGCCGCAGCGCGATACCGCCCAGCGCCGCCCCGAGGGCGAGTCCGGCGTTGACGGTCGACTGGAGGTACGCCCGGGTCTCGGTCCGCCGGGCCGGTTCGACCAGCCCGGCGAGCAGGGCCTGCCGTGCCGCCCCCAGCCCGCACTGGCAGCAGGTGTACGCGCAGACGGCGGCCAGGAACGCCGGATACGAGCGGACGAAGAGGAACGACCCCACCGCAAGGCCCGTCGCCACGGACATGAGGATGGCGATGCCGCGCGGGCCCCGCCGGTCCGCGAGGTGGCCGAGCGGCACCCCGGCGACGGCACCGAGCGCCCAGCCGAGCGTGAGCGCGGCGCCGATCCGGGTCGGGCTGAGGCCGACGATCCGGCTGAAGTACAGCACCGAGCAGACGTAGTACGCGCCGTCGCCGACGGAGTTCGTCAGCTGGGCCAGCGCGAGCGTGCGCGCGGGACCGCCGGGCGGGACGATCCGGATGAAGCCCACGTGCGTTCCTCTCGGTCGGTGGGTCGCTGTCCGTGGTGCGCTGTCCGTGGTGCGTTGTCCGTGGTGCGCTGGTCGGGGTGCGCTCGTCGGAGTGCGCTCGTCGGAGTGCCGGCGGGGGCACTCGTCAACTGCCGGTGGTGACGGCCGCGTCCGGTGTCACCTCGGCCGGGACGGACGCTTTCACCCCGAACGTTCCATCAGCTCTCATGGGCCGACCGTATCCCCCGGGTCTGACATCGATGCTCGAGATGGCTTCCGGTGGTCGGGGTTCAGGGTCCGGCCGCCGTCCTGACCTGTGACGTCATGGATGATGAGGCGATGTTCGTCCGCACGGAGCGCCTGCCGCCGATCTCGCCGCACACGAGGGTCCGGGTTCACACCCCGATCGGCTCTGCCGTGGTGCTCTGGCGCGGTGATCCGCGAGAGGCGGACGGCCGGCACCTCGTCGAATGGACCGTCGATGACGACATTCGGTGGGGCCGGAACGCCCGGCCGGCCGCTGCCGCCGAGCCCGGACTCCGGCAGGAAGGCGGCCGGGTGAGCCTCAGCGGCCGCCTCCGCCTGCTCGACGACGGTGCCGCCTGCCTCCAGCTGGGTCACTGGTCCGTGCTGCTGGATCTGACGTCTCCCGTCCCCGGCGGGCTGGACGGTTCCTGGGTGCGGATCGACGTGGGATCGGAGAGCGTGGCCCTGTATCCGTACCAGACCTGACCGCGCCGTCAGCCGCAGGTGCGGAAGTGCGAGGTCAGCCGTGCTCCGGCGGCCCGGGGCGCCAAGTCGGCCGAATCCTCCGCGAGTTCGGCCGGGAACTCGATGACGTGCACCGCGAACCCCGGCGGAGCCGTCCGGTCGATCACCTCGCCCCACTCCTCCACCCCGGTCTCCCAGTCGAGCCGGAGGGTGGAGGTCACGCCGGGGCCGAGGGCGAGGGGGCGGCCCGCGAACGTGGTCACGGTGGCGGAGTGGGTGTGGCCGCCGAACACCGCGGTGACCTGCGGGTGTTCGGCGATCAGCGCGGCGAGGTCGTCGGGGTTGTCGAGCATGATGGAGTCGACCAGGTCGCGTCCGAGCGCGACGGGCGGCTGGTGCAGGGCGAGGACGACCGGCGTGCCCGGGGGCAGGGCGTCGCGGATCGTCGCGCGCACCCAGTCCGCCGTCTCGCCGGCCAGGTGACCCTCGTCGCGGCCGGGGACGATCACGTCGAGCATGAGGACGGCGAGCGGCCCGACCTGATGGAACCGGTTGACCGGCGCGTCGGAGGCGGGCTCGCCGAGGAGGACCTTGCGGTAGGGGCCGCGCACGTCGTGGTTGCCGGGCAGGCACAGTACGGGCACCGGGAAGTCCGCCAACAGCCTTGCCGCGCACTCGTATTCGGCCTCGGTGCCGTGGTCCGCGATGTCCCCGGTGACCAGCAGCGCGTCGAACGGCCCCGGCATGGACCGCAGTCGGCCGAGCACCCGCACGACCCGCTCCTCGGCGCGGGCGCCGCCGTCGAAGTGGAGGTCGCTGATGTGGGCGAGGGTCACACGTGAACTCCCGCCTCCCGTAAGCGACTCGCCCGGGACCTCCGTCGCACCCTGTGCCATACCCGCCGCCACCCCTCGTCTCGTTCTAACGATAAACTTGACCATAACCGTTAGGAGTGCTCATGGAAACCGGCATCGCGGAACTCTCACCGTTCGACCTGACGGGCACCGTCCACCACGACGGCCACGGCGGCGTGGCCGACGAACTCGCCACCATTTCGGGGTTTCTGACGTGGGCGCCACCCGGCACGGCCGAAGACCTCCGGGACGACGTGATCGACGTACGGCGGGCGGTCCGCGCCCTGTTCGCTTACGCCACCGGCCGCGAGGACTCCCGCACCGATCCGGGCCTCTCCCGGGAAGAGGCGCTCGCCCTGCTGAACCACTACGCGGGCCGGGAACGCGTGACGGTACGCCTGGACTGGCCGGACCCCGGCACACCCCCGCTCCTGCGCCTCACGGGGACCGCCGATCTGCCCGCCCGACTGGCCCGCTCGGCGGCCGAGTTCCTCTCCGGACCACTGCGCGAGCGACTGCGCGCCTGCCCCGCGCCCCGCTGCGTCCGCTACTTCGTCCAGGACCACGGCAGACAGACGTACTGCAAGACCTCCTGCGCCAACAGAGCACGCGCGGCGCGGCATTACGCGAGGAACCGTTAGGCGCGCCGGACGCGGAAACGGCAGGACCGGTACGGGGAACCGGCCCTGCCGTCGACTACGCGGCCGCTACGGCTACTTGGCGGCCGTCGCCTTGGATGCCTTGAAGCCGAAGATGCTGACCGCCTGGTAATAGGTCCAGGCGGTGGAGTTGCAAGCGGTCTTGGTGGCGCCGGAGTAGTTGTTGCAGACGCGCTTGAGGTCCTCGTAGAAGGCCGAGTCGAGGCGGGACTTGTTGGCGTCGAAGGCGCCGGCGGCCTTGTAGTTGCGGTAGCCGAAGTCGTGGCGGGCGCAGGAGGTCTGGAACGGGAAACCGAAGGGGTTGTCGGGCGAGGAGCTGCAGTAGTCGGTGGACCAGTCGAACCCGTAGGCCGCCCACTGGCCCTGGTTCGACCGGGCGGCGTACCAGGCGTTGTAACTGGCCGCGCTGGTCTGCGTCCAGGAGCTGAGCACCTGCATCTTGTCGGCGGGGGCGGCCGAGGCGGTGGTGGCCGGGACGAGGACCGCGGGGAGCGCGAGAGCGGCGACGACGAGGGGAGCGGCAAGACGACGACGCATGGAGACCTCCGGTGTGTGGGGCCCGTGAGTGCTCGCGGGGTTCGCGAGGCGGGCTCAGCTTGGCCCAGGAGCGCCCCCGTGAACAGTCCATGTCAAAAAATAAATGGCGCGAATTCAGCCGCGCGGCATCTCCGGGATCCACAAAGTTCGCCAAATCTACGCGAGTTGACGAGCCCTCAGTCCGCCGTCGGGACCCGTACCGTCTCGACCCACGACGGCGGCTGCGGCGCGGACCGGCCCGTCAGCGCCGCGATGAGACGGCAGGAGACGGGTTCCGACGGCCACGGCGTCAAGCCGTCGGTCAGTACGACGACGATGTTCGGCCGCTCCGGAGCGGCGAGCGCCCTGCCGATGCCGACGCGCAGGTCCGTCCCGCCGCCACCGGCGAGTTCGACCTCGTCGGCGCTGGTCACCCGGGAGACGGCGTGCACGTCGGCGTCGCAGGCGAGGACGGTCACCCGGTTGCCGCCGATGCCCACTTCCCGCAGGACGCCCGACACTTCGGCGAGCGCGGCGGCGAGGTCGTCCTCGCCCATGGAGCCGGAGGTGTCGACGACGATCGCGACGCGCGGCAGCGGTCTGCGCAGACTGGGGAGCACGACACGGCCGCCGAGGGCCGGGGTGCGGCGGGACGGGCGGCGGTAGGTGTAGTCGACCGCGCCGCCCGCCCAGGCCGCGGCCTCGCGCACCGCCCCGCTCAGCGCCTTGCGCCAGTCGACGGTGGGTTCCAGCAGCTGTTCCGCCCAGCGCCGCCAGCCCGCCGGGACCTTGCCCCGGGTGCGCTGGTGCGCGCGGACGGCTTGCGCGGTCTGGCGGCGCAGGGCCTCCGCCTCCACCGGTCCGAGCCGGGCCGGACCGCCCCGCTCCCCCAGTTCCCAGGGCGAGGGGACGCCGTGCGCGCCGGAGCCGCAGTCCGGGTGGTGGCGCGGGGTCGCCGGGATTCCGGGCAGATAGCCCTCGAAGAGGCCGCCCGGCGGCAGGCCGAACAGGGCGGGCTCCACGCGGCCCGCGGGCAGGCGGAGTCCGTCGGCGAGCAGGTCGTCGTTGATCTCGCAGTCCTGCGCGATGTTGACCCGCAGCGGGTCGCCCTGATCGGCCGCGGGAAGCCGTGCGGCCCGGCCGTGGTGGTCGCGCAGCAGGTGCGCGACCTCGTGCACCCACACCCCGGCGAGTTCGTCGACGGAGGTGGCCGCGACGAAGGGCGGGGAGGCGTAGCAGCGCCAGTGGCGGTCGACGGCCATGGTGGGCACCTGCTCGGAGGCGACCACCGTGAGCGCGTACAGGGCCGAGGCCAGATAGGGGCGCGCCTCGGCCGCCTTGTAGCGCGCGGCAAGGAGTTTGGCACGGTCCAGGGGTTCGCGAGGTGGGAGGTCGTGGTGCGGTGGCTCGTGGACCGGTGGTTCGCCGTGCGGCCGCTCGCGGTGTGACGACGGGCTGCCGTCCTGTGGTTGGCTGTCCGGCGGTTCGTGGCGCGGCCGCTCGGCCGAGTCCCGGGAAGCTGACACGGGCGGGCCGGTCAGTGCGCGCCGGGCAGCGCGCCGGCGAGCTGGAGCAGTTCCAGGAAGGCGTCGATGCCGGGCGGGACGGGCCAGTCCGGCTCGCGCATCGCGGCGAGGTCGCCGGCCGCCCGCGCGGCCACGTCGGGTACGCCCGCGTCGACGGCCTTGGCCAGCACCTCCCAGCCCGCCTCCCAGCGGGGGCGGGTGGGCTCGCTCTGCACGGCGGCGACCACGGCGATGAGGAACGCCAGCTGGCGGTCGCCGCGTTCGGGAAGGGCGAAGGCGGCCGGGTCGGCCAGCACCCGGTCGGGGTCGGGCAGGTCGAGGTTCTCCAGGTAGGAGAGGAGTTCGATGCCGGCCGCCTCGCCGACGGCGCCCATCAGCGCGGCGGCCCGCGCCTCCGCCCGGGCACCGGAAGCGTATCCGGCGGCGAGCAGACGCAGCGCCATCTCCCAGGTGCGCGGCGACGGCCAGGCGCGGCCCCGGCCCTCGGCCTCCTTGGGCATGTGGTGGACCAGCCCGGGACGGGCGGTCAGGAAGCCGGATATCGCGCCCCTCGCCCGGGCGGCGGCACCGGACGCGCGGGCGGGGTCGACGGCCGGGAGCGTCGTCTCGGGCCAGGTGCCGGCCATGCCACGGGCCACGGTGCGCGGGTCGTGCGTCCAGTCCAGGTGGACGAAGCGGTTGGCGAGCGGCGGGCTGAGGTGCCAGCCGTCGGCCGCGCTGGAGGGCGGGTTGGCCGCGGCGACGATACGTACCGAGGGAGGCAGGGCGAGGCTGCCGACCCGGCGTTCGAGGACGACGCGCAGCAGGGCGGCCTGCACGGCGGGCGGGGCGGAGGAGAGCTCGTCGAAGAAGAGCAGGCCGTGTCCGGTGCGGGCGACCCGGACCGCCCAGTCCGGCGGGGCCATGGGGACGCCGGTGGTGGCGGGGTCGTCGCCGACGATGGGGAGTCCGGCGAAGTCGGAAGGCTCGTGCACGCTGGCGATGACCGTCTCCAGGCGGACCCCGAGCGCGGCGGCGAGCTGCTCCATGCCGGCGGACTTGCCGATGCCCGGCTCGCCCCACAGCAGCACCGGCTGGTTGGCCGTCACGGCGAGGGCGAGCGCCTCCAGCTGGGGGTTCGCGGAGGGCTCGCGCCGGGTGACGCCGAGCCGGGCGTTGAGGGCGTCGGCGGCGGCGAGGGGGCCGGGAGGTGCGGCGGGGACGGACTCGGGGGCCGGCGCGGAGGTGGCGGAGGTGGCGGAGGTGGTCATGCTCGGTCGTCCTCGTGCTCGTCGTCGTGCTCGTGCCGGGTGACGGTGCGGCCCGTGCCGGGCGGCCAGGGGTCGTCGCCGTGGCCGGCCTCCTCGGCGGGGTGCGGCCCGAACTCCTCTGCGGTGTCCGGTATTTCGGCCGCCCAGGGGGTCCCGGTGACCGTCTCGGGGTCCTCGCCCGGTTCCCGGTCGCCGGCGTCCGGGTCGTCGTCCCAGTCGAAGGGCGGGTCCTCGTCCCAGTCCGGCTCCTCGTCCCGCTCGCTCAGGTACTCGTCGTACCACTCGGAGCCGATGCCCGGGTGCTCCTTCAGCACGCGGCGGCGCAGGAACATGAGGTCGTACCGGTCGTAGGAGCGGATGACCTGGGCGAGGGACAGACCGCTGTCGTTGACCCCGTCGATGCGGGCGCCCACGTCGAGGAGATCCCGGACCAGGGCGGGCGAGCCGCCGAATTCGACGACTCTCTGGAGGGGGGTGCGCTGCGTCTTGTCCCGCGCCTCCAGGTCGAGGCCGGCCGCCAGCAGGCGCGGCAGCAGCTCGCGGTGGTCCAGCAGGTGCAGGACGTGCAGCAGGGTGCGGCCGCCCGCATTCCTGACGTACGGGTCCGTACCGGCGTCGAGCAGGGCCAGTACACCGGGCGTGTCGCCGTGCTGGGCGCGCTCGAACAGGTCACGGTGCTGGGCCCGCAGGGCGCGCGGCAGGCGGCCCTCGCCGCTGGTCCAGGTGTGCTGGGTGGCGAAGCAGCCGGAGATGGCGCCGCCGAAGGCGCGCAGGGCGACCTCGCGCCGCTGCTCCTGCTCGGTGTGCGGTACGGCGAGCGTGCCGTCGCGGAAGACGACCTGGTGCCACTCGCCCCGGCAGCGCACGCGGACCGGGACGGGCTCGGGCGGCCCGTCAGGGCCCGTGGCGGGACCCGCGTGCGGCAGCAGGGCGGCGGCGACCAGGGGGTGCAGCGCCTGCGGACGGATCAGCCCCGCGCGCAACAGGGCGATGTCGGGCAGCCGCTGCCGCGCGTACTCGGGGAGACGGGGGACGGCGGCGTCGTCCTTGTGCTCGCGGCCGGTGACCCGGGCGGGGGTGCCCTCCTGGTCCGCCGGGGCGACGTCGACGCGGAGGTGGCCCTGCCAGTGCAGGGGGATGCGGAAGCTCGTACCCCGTCCTGCCCGCTCCAGCAGCCGGATCTCGGGGACGATCCTGGTGAGGTCGTGCTCGTCGCGGTGGGCCATCGCGGCCACGTCGAGCGGCCGGTAGTAGCGGTTGCCGGCCGGCGGTGCCGTGAGGTCGAGGTCGAGACCGGCCAGGGCGTACGCCTCGGCATGCTCGCCCCGGGACTGGAGCACGGCGACCCACTCGGCGCGGGCGGCCGGGTCGGCGGGGCCGGGGTCCTCGGCGGGCAGTTCCTCCGGGGTGAGCGGGGTGCCGTCCGGGTGCAGGAAGGGCAGCCGGGCGGAGCCGAATCCGCCCGCGCTGTAGCGCAGTTCACCGCTGCGGCGGGCGTCCCAGAAGCGGCGGGCGGCGGTCCAGTCCTCGGTGGAGTACGGCAGTCCGTGGAGCCGGTCGCGGCCGGACTCGGCGACGGGGCCGAGGTGCAGACAAAGGCGCTGGGGGCCTCGCAGCATCGGGGAGGTGGTGACGGAGAGGCAGGCTCCGCTGCCGCCGTAGACGGCGAGGAGCATCCGGCGGGAGGGGGCGATGACGGTACGGCCCCCGAGGGCGCGGGGCAGGTGCCAGCGGAGCAGGTCGGGGGCGAAGTGGCGCAGGTCCTCCGCGACGCGTGCGGCCACGTCGGCGCCGTGGGCCACGGCCGCCTGCTCCGGGTCGACGCCGGGCGTGATGTCCACGGCGGCCGCCTCGCAGGCGGCGCGCCAGTCACCGGCGAGCCGGGCCTCGGTGGCGCGCTCGATCATCCAGCGGGGTACGGCGTACCGGCGGACGCGGGCCCAGGCGGAGGCGTCCTCGGGCGGGAGGGCGACGGGCGGCAGCGGGCTCATCGGTACACGCTGCCGATCGCGCGCAGGTCCGGGTGCGTGGGGCGGGCCGGGCACATGCGCGCGGCGAAGGAGCGCTTGACCCGGCGGGGCAGGCCGGGGCCGAGGCCGACGTACTCCAGGCGGTGGCCGTCGGGCAGGGCGGCGAGCAGGGTCTTGGCGCCGCGTCCCGTGATGCCGGTGTGGCGCAGTTCGAGGCGGCGCAGCGGGCTGCCGGGCAGGGCGTCGGCGAGGGCCCGGGCGCCTTCGTCGCCGGTCTCGTTGCCGGGGGCGCCGAGGCTGCGCTCGGACATGGCGCGTCCGAGGTCGAGGTGTTCGATGCCGTCGAGGGCATCGGCGAGGGCGCGGGCGCCGTCGGGTCCGATGCCGTTGCCGCCGAGGCCGAGGCGCAGGGGGCGGGCGGGGTCGGCCGCGCGGGCGAGGACGGCGGTGCCCTCGTCGCCGAGGTGGTTGGCCGTGAGGTACAGCTCGCGCACGCCCGCGTCCCGGACTAGGGCCGCGAGCAGTGGGGCCTCGGCCGGGGTCAGGCCGTTGCCCCCGAGGAAGAGCCGCTCCAGCGGGGCGGGGCGGTCCAGGAGGGCGTCCACGAGGAGGCGTACGCCCTCGGCGCCGATGCCGGAGTTGACCAGGTCGAGGGTGCGCAGCGTGGTGTTGCGGCGCAGCAGTGCGGCGAGGGTGCGGGCGCCGTCCGCCATGACGGGGTTGCGCTTGAGCCAGAGGGCGCGCAGCGCGGTGTCGTCGGCGAGGGCTCCGGCGAGGGCGGTCACGCCGTCCGGGCCGATGCGGTTGCAGCCCAGGTAGAGGGTGTGCACGCCGTGGGCGGGGGTGCCGCTCAGGGCGGCGGCGACCGAGCGGGCGCCTTCGTCACCGAGGGCGTTGGTGCCGAGCAGCAGATGGGCGGCGTGCCGGGAGGCGGCGGCGACGGGCAGCAGCCGGGCGGCGCCGTCGGGCCCGAGGCCCTGCTTGCACAGGTCCACCCGGCCGTCGGCGCGCAGGGTGCCGAGCGCGAACGTCTCGTCGGCGCCCGGGGCTTGGGGGTCCATGAGGCGTTCGAGCAGCGGGCCGAGCGCGGCGGGGTCGGCCAGGGGGAGGTCGGGGTGCTCGATCGCCGGGCAGCGTACGGGCGTCGTCGGCTGGGTCATCACACTCACCGATCCTTCGCCGGGGCCCGGCGGTCCGCGTCGACGTGCGTCGACATGAGAAGAGGAGGGTGCAAGACCGGTCGGATTCGAACCGACGTCCTCCAGCTTGATGCGTAGGCGCGACGACCTCTGCGCTACGGCCTTGCGTGAATGATCTTAGCCACACGGGAACAGATTTTCGATCACCGGTTTGAGTGAATCCCCCACCCCTCCCCGACCCTCAGTCCGGCTTGCTCAGCAGCCGCGTCACGCTGTCCCCCACCTCCGGAGTGATCCGCCCCGCGCACTCCACCCCGACCGCCGTCGCCAGGTCCCTGCCGTGCAAGTCCACGAGTGCCTCCGCGAGTTCCGCGAAGGACACGGCGGCGGCGCGGCCACGGGACAGGCCCGTCAGGGCGGTCGCCGCGCCGACGAACGCGGCGGGCCACCACCAGAGCGCCAGCAGCAGGTAGGCCACGCCCCAGGCGCTCAGCCGGGCCGCCGCGCTCAAGGAGCCACGCGCGGTGCTCAGTTCCGTACGGGTGCTGTCCGGCGCGAGCAGCCAGAGGTGCGGCCAGGCGGCGTTGAGGTCGAGACGGTAAGCGCGCCAGACACGCCGGTCCGGTGCGGTGACCCGGTCCCCCGTCCAGAACGGGTGCCGAGGCCGGAGCAGGGCGATCCGGTTGCGCTCGGCGTAGCGCGCCTCCGCCTCGTCGGCCAGCGCGCCGGTGTCGTCCCGGCCGCTCAGCCTGGCGCGTCCGGCGGCGACCAGCGCCGCGCGGTAGCCGGCGTCGGCGGCGCGCCAGCGGCGCAGCCGGCGCGCGGCCAGCAGACGGGTCAGCGGACCCCGGGGTGCCATGAGCCAGGTCCGCTCGATCAGGGCGCCGAGCGCCTGCGCGGCCGTACCGGTGAGCGCGGCCCCCGCCAGTACGGCGACCGCCGCGACCGCGAGGGCGCCGGGGCTGTGGGCACCGGGCGCCTCCGCCAGGGAGTCCAGGCGGGCCCGCAGCCGCCCGGTGTCGTACCAGTGGCGCTGCCCGAGGGTGACCGCCGTGGCCAGTGCCACCAGGTACACCAGCCCGGGGACGGCCAGCAGGGCGAGCCAGCGTTCGGCCATCTTGCCGCTCAGCGCTCCGAGGAACGCGTTCACTGGCGCAGCCCGATCTCCCGCAGCGTCTCGCCGAAGATCAGGCAGGCCGCGGGGCCCTCGTCCGCCTCCTCGGACGGCGGGGACTCGACCCGGGCACAGTGGCCGCGCGGGCAGGCGAGGAAGTACAGCGGAGGGTGCCCCGGGCCGGTGCCGGGGAAGCTCTGGTACGGAGGAGGGGCGTCGGTGCGGTAGGAGCCGAGTCCGGCGCTGAGCCCGGATGCGAGGAACAGGTCCTCCAACTCGTCGAAGTCGTCCTCCAGTTCCTCGGGCGGACGGCCGCCGCGCACCTCGGAGGCGATGTGCTCCATCAGGAGGCGTGCCGACGGATCGAGGTCCGCCGTCCCCCGCAAGGCGGCGAGCCGATGACACAGGGCCGCCAGCCGTTCGTGCCCGAACCCGCTCGCTCCCTCGCCCGCTCCGTCACCGAGTCCGCCCATCACCGCACCTCCGTGGATCAGCCGGTCGCAAGCTCACCACAACGAGCGTGACAGCGGGGCTTCCTGGGTAAAATCGGGCTTCGGAGTTCCCGCCGCGCGCCACGGTCGAGAGCCCACAGCGAGCCGCACGGGGGCGGGCGATGGCAGACGGCAACGGACCGGACAGGGAGTCCCTCGAACGGGTCGTCGCGCTGGTCGGACACTTCCGGCGCACCGGTGACCGCCGTTCGCTGGACAGCGGCACCGAGATCTGCCGGGCGGTGCTGAGGACGGAGCCCGCGGCCGAACACGTGCGAACCACCTGGGAGTCCACCCTGCGGCTGACCCTGGTGCTGCGCTGGACCGCCTTCCGCGACCGGCGTGACCTGGACGAGTCGATCGGGCTGGGCCACCGGCTGGTGGTGCGCCCGACCGTGCGCGAACAGGATCTGCGCCTGCTGGGCCGGATGCTCGCCGACCGTTTCGAACTCGACCGGGACCAGGCGGACATGGACACCGCGATCGAGGTGCTGCGGCGCGCGGCCGGCATGCCCGAGGACGGCACGAACCAGCCCTCGGCGACCTACGACACCCTCGCCACCCTGCTGCTCGAACGCGCCAGGCTCACCGGCAGCGCGGCCGATCTGGCCGAGTCGGAGCGACTGCAGCGGCACGCCCTCAGCCTGCTCGCCGACGTTCCCGAGAACAAGGAGGACATCGCGGCCCTCCGCAACAACCTGGCCTCCACGCTCAACCACGCCGTCAGATCCCACCGTTCACCGGATGTCGCGCGCGAGGCCGTGGCACTGCTGCGAGCGGTCCTGGCGGCCACGCCCGTCGGCCATCCCCGCCGGACACCGGCACTGCTCAATCTCGCCACGGCGTCCGTCGCGCGGGCCGAACTCACCGGCGACACCGCCGACATCGAGGACATGATCGAGGCCGCCCGGGCAGCCGTCGCCGTCACGCCCCCGGGCCATCCCGCACGCCCACGCGGTCTGGCCGAACTCGGGGTCGCCCTGCGGCTCGCCTCCGAACACACCGAGGACACCGGGCAGTTGGACGAGGCCGTGACGCTGCTGCGCGAGGCGGTCGCGGGCACCGCCCCGGACAGCCCGTTACACCCCCAGCGGCTGAACAGCCTCGGCAACGCCCTGCACCGACTGGAGGAACGCACGGGTGACACTGTGCTGTTGGACCAGGCGGTGGAGATCCTGCGCGAAGCAGTTGCCGGACCGTCCCCGGACCTCCCCGACCACTTCGGCCGCTTGACCAATCTGGCCGTCGCCCTGCGCGAGCGCTACCACCAGACCGGCGATCTCGCCGCCCTGCGCGAAGCGGCCGAACTCGCCCGGCTCGCCCCGCGCTTCCCCCACTCCCCGCAGCAGTCCGCGCTGCAACTGGCCAACCTCGGCGTCCTCCTCCAGACCTGGTACGACCGCACGGCGGACCCCGGCGCGGCCGTCGAGGCCGTCGAAGCGGCCCGGCAGGTCCTCGCCCAGACCCCGCCGGACTCCCCCGAACTCGCCGCACATCTCAACCACCTCGGCAACGCCCTGCACAAGCGGTATCTGAGCGGCGGCGACCCGGCCGACCTGGAGGAGTCCGCCGAGGTGCTGAACCTCGCGGTGGAGGGCTCGGCGTACGGCAGCCCGGAGCACGCGAGTTACCTGCACAACCTGGGCCTCAGCCTGCTCGGCGCGGCCCGCTCGGCCGAGGACCCGGCGCTCCTGCACCGCGCGGTGTCCACGCTCGGCCGGGCGGTGTGGGCCTCCGCCGCCGGCACGGCGCACACCGCCGGGTATCTCCAGTCGTACGCCTCCGCGTTGCGCACCCTGCATCTCGTGACGGAGGACCCCGCCGTGCTGCGCGCGGCCGAGGACGCCTACCGGCAGGTGGCCCGGATCGAGGCGCTGCCCGCCGCGCGGCGCGTCCTGGCCGCCTGCGACTGGGGTACGGCGGCGGCCGACGCGGGCCGGTGGCAGGAGGCGCTCGAAGGGTTCGAACTCGCCCTCGCGCTGCTGCCGTTCAGCATCACCCGGCGTCTCGCACGGGACGACCAGGAACACGAGCTGGTGAGTGTGCAGGGGCTCGCCGCCGACGCCGCCGCCTGCGCCGTACAGCTGGGCAGACTCGACCACGCCGTACTGCTCCTGGAGCAGGGACGCGGAGTGCTGCTCGGCCAGGCGATCGCCGAGCGCGCCGAGTGGGAGCGGCTGCGTGCCGGACATCCGCTCGCGGCGGACCGGTTCGTCCATCTGCGCCGGCTCATCGAGCTGACCGACTCCGACACGCCCGCCGAAGGCTCCGACGCGGCGGGCATCGCGGATCTGCGGCACACCCTGGCGGTCCGGTGGGAGCAACTCGTCACCGACATCCGCGCGTTGCCGGGCTTCGCCAACTTCCTCGGCGCGCCGACGTACGACGAGGTGCTGGCCTGCGCCGAGGACGGTCCCGTCGCGGTGCTGTACTCCAGCGTCTACCGGAGCGACGCCCTGGTCGTACGGCCGGACGGCGTGGGGCTGGTCCCGCTGTCCCGGGTGACTCCCGAGGTGCTGGACGGACAAGTGGAGCGGCTGAAAGGCGCGTTGGTCGACGCCTCCGTACCGGGGCGGGAGCGGGAGGGCCAGGAGACGGTCGGTGAGGTGCTGGCCTGGACGTGGGACTGTGTCGCGGAGCCGGTGCTCGGCGAGCTGGGGCTGCTCACTCCGCCCGCCGACGGCGCGTGGCCCCGGCTGTGGTGGTCGCCGGGCGGTGCCTTCGCGGCACTTCCGCTGCACGCGGCGGGCCGCCACGAGGAGTTGCCGGAACCCGGGCCGCAACCCGAACCCCCGTCACCGTCAGATTCCCGGCCGCCGGCCGGCCCCCCGCCACCGACAGATTCCGGGCCGCCGGCCGAACCCTCGCCGCAGGCGGACCGACCGCAGACCGTCCTCGACCTCGTCGTCTCGTCCTACACCCCGACCGTCCGCGCCCTCGCCTACGCCCGCGCCCGCGCGGCGACGCCCCATCCGGCGGGCGGCCTGCTGGCGGTGGTCGTCCCCGACGCGCCCGGCACCCGGCCCCTCGGCGGTGTGCGCCGGGAGGTGCGGGAGCTGCGCGCGCTGTTCCCGGTGCCCGGCGTGCTCGCGGGCCCGCGTGCGACGCGCGACAACGTGCTGGGCGTCCTGTCCGCGCATCCGTATGTGCACTTCGCCTGTCACGGGGTGAGCGACCCGGATAACCCGTCGCGGGCGCGGCTGCTGGTGCACGACCACCAGGAGCATCCGCTGACGGTACGTCACATCTCGCGTCTCGAACTGCCCAACGCCCGGCTCGCGGTGCTGTCGGCGTGCGACACGGCGCGGGGTTCCGAGCTGCTGGCGGACGAGGCGATCCACATCACCTCGGCCTTCCAGATCGCCGGTTACCCGCACGCGATCGGCACCTTGTGGCCCGTGCACGACGCGGTGGCGGTCCGTGTGACGAAGAGCCTCTACCGCCGGCTACGGACCGGCGTACCGTCCGCGTCGCCGGCCCTCGGCACGGACCGCGCCGCGCTCGCGCTGCACCACGCCGTACGACAGTGCCGTACCGCGTTCCCCGACAGCCCCAGCCTCTGGGCGGCCCATGTGCACTCGGGGGCCTGACCGGAAAAGCCCGAAGAGGAAGCAGACGAGAAGGAGTTGGTCGCGACATGGCCCCCTTGTGGCGCGGGAAGCGCGACGACGAACCACGGCAGCCGCCGCCGGCACCACCTTCCGCCGATCCGGAGCAGCCCCGGGCGGCCGACCTGGTGGTGACGCTGCTGAACGAGGACGGCGGTGAGGAGGAGATCGCCCGCGTCGGCATCCCGCCGCACGAGTTCTATGGCATGAAGGCCAACGCCGCCTACGAACGGCTCGGGCCCCAACACCCCGACACCCTGCTGGCGTTCCGCGACTACGCCCGCGCGCTGGCGCGGCTGGAGGGGCGCCGCGAGGAGGCCCTCGAACGTCTCATGGACCTGGTGCGCCTCCAGGCCGAGCAGCTCGGCTTCGTCCACGAGGACACCCTGACGACCGCCGCCGACATCGCCGATCTGCTGCAGCGCATGGGCGATCCCGGCAAGGCGGAGGAGGTCTGGCGCAGTGTGTGGACCGGCCGGGCCGAACTGCTCGGCCGCGACCATCCGGACACCCTCGACAGCGCGAGCGGGCTGGCGCGGGCGCTGGAGGAACTCCGGCGCGAACCCGAGGCGGTGGGCCTCCACCGGGATGTGCTGGAGCGCCGCAGGCGGCAGCTCGGGCCCGGCCATCCCACGGTGCTGTCGGACACCGGGCGGCACGCGGCCGCGCTGATCAGATGCGGCCGCTGGGCCGAGGCGGAGACGGAACTCCGCACTCTCCTCACCCAGTTGGAGCGGCAAGGCGAGCGCGACGGCGAGACCGGACTCGCCGCCCAGGCCAATCTGGGGGCCGCGCTGTGCCGCCTGGACCGGCTCGACGAGGCCGAGGCGGTGATGCGTACCGTCCTCGCCGCCCAGCGGCGGGTCAAGGGCGCCGCGCACCCGGAGGCACGGAACACCCGCAACAACCTCGCTGCCGTCCTGCACGCCCGTGAGCGGTACGGGGAGGCGGCCGTGATCCTGCGCGAGGTGGTGTCCGAGACCTCCCGCATCAAGGGCGAAGGGCACCCCGACACCGTCCAGGCCCGCGACAACCTGGCCAACGTCCTCATCGACGCGGGCGAGCGCACCGAGGCCGCCGATCTGCTGCGCCGCTGCCGGTCCGACTACACCCGCGTGTTCGGCCCGGACCACCCGCTGACCCGCACGGCCGCCGAACGGCTCGCGTGGCTGCGGGACAACCCCGCTTAGCGACCGGCGCCGGAAGGCGTCAGGAGGACGCCTGGAGAAGGGTTTCGGCGGCAGCGGTGCGGGCGTAGAGCACGGAGCGTCCGGCGCGGTGGGCGCTGACCAGGCCCGCGTCGCGCAGCGCGGTGAGGTACTGGGACACCCCGGCCGGGGAGAGTCCGGTGCGGTGGGCGAGTTCGGTGGTGGAGGCCGGGGTCTCCAGTTCGGTCAGCAGCAGCGTGCGTGAGCGGCCGAGGACGCGGACCAGGGCGGGTGTGCCGGTGGCGGCGGTCCGCGTCTCCCACAGCGTGCCGATACCCCGTGCCGGATAGGCGAGTTGGGGCGGGTCCGGCGGGCTCACCTGGGTGCGCGGTCCGGGGCCGGTGAACGCGGAGGGGATCAGCAGCAGCCCCGCGCCCACGGACCGGCGGGGCATGCTCCGCTTCCGGCGGACCAGTGTGAGCGCGTTGTCGTGCCAACTCACCGAGTGGTGAAGGTCGTTGAAGAGGCGTTCCACGCCGTGCTCGGCGACCGTGCGGGCCCGGTGGTAGATGTCGGCGTCCAGTACGGCCCTGATCCGGGCCCAGTAGGGGGCGAGCGCCAACTCCCAGTAGGTCTCGATCTCTTGGGTGAGCCTGGCCAGACGGGAGGGCGGGTCGGCGCGCAGGCCCGTCAGGCGCGGTCCGAGATGTCCCTGGTGGCGGGCGAGGTGGTCGAGGTCCCGGCGGACCCGGTCGGCGGGCGAGGCCTTGATCGCGTCCCACTCCGCCACCGGTGCGGGGGCCGACTGCGCCGGGGCCGGGGTGAGGAAGTCGGGCACGTAGCCGGACGGTCCGATCAGCTCGGCGAGCCACCCCCGGTCCAGGCCGGCGGCCAGTACGCGGGGCCGTACCTGCTCGATCCAGGGCCGGTGGACCGGGTGAGCCGTGTCCGCCATCAGCAGCCGGAAGCTGGGCGCGACCTCCCACATGGGCGAGACGGCGAACCGCACTTTCGCCAAGTCGTTCGCAGAGAACGCCAGTTCCGCCACGGCCGGCTCCCCCGGAGGATTCAGACATGCCTTAATCAATGGCCCCTCAGGCTAGCGTGCGCCGATCATCCCGGCATGACCTCACAGACGATCACCGCGGCGGCAGCGGGCACCTGGAAGCTCGGCGACCGCACCGTCAACCGGATCGGCTTCGGCACGATGCGCCTCCCCCAGCACGGCGAGGCGCTCGTGCCCGACGCCGTCCCGCGCGACCGCGACCAGGCGATCCGGGTGCTGCGCCGGGCGGTCGAGCTCGGTGTGAACCACCTCGACACCGCCGCGTTCTACTTCTCGCCCCTGCGCTCCGCCAACGAGCTGATCGGCCGCGCCCTCGCGCCCTACCCGGACGACCTCGTCATCGCCACCAAGGTCGGCCCCGGCCGCGACCCGTCGGGCGACTGGCTGCCCCACGCCACCCCTGCGCAACTGCGCGGCCAGGTCGAGGAGAACCTGCGCCAGCTCGGCCGCGACCACCTCGATGTGGTCAACCTGCGCATCGTCGGCACCGACTCCATCGCCGACCGCTTCGGCGCGCTCGCCGAACTGCGCGACGCCGGGCTCGTCCGGCACCTCGGCCTGTCCAACATCCGCTCCCACCACATCGCCGAGGCCCAGGCCATCGCACCGGTGGTCTGCGTGCAGAACATGTACGGCGTCGGCGCGTCACCCGAGCAGGAGGAACTCCTGCGGATCTGCGGTGAACAGGGCATCGCGTTCGTGCCGTTCTACTCGATCGCGGGCACCGGACGCACGGTCGGCGCCCCCGCGCGGGACAGCGGCCGGGTGCATGCCATCGCCCGTACCCACGGGGTGAGCACCGCCCAGGTCCGGCTGGCGTGGACACTCCAACAGGGCCCGCACGTCCTCGCCATCCCCGGCACCGGCGACCTCGGCCACCTCGCCCAGAACGTGGCGGCCGGCTCGCTGCGCCTCTCCGAGGACGAACTGGCCACCCTCCACCACGCGGCCGCGTGACCGGGTCATCGGGCGGCGTTCCCGGCGACCGGCTCCTCCTCGCTCGCCGGGCGTAGCGCCGTGGCGCGGGGGCGCGGCAGGGTGGCGGCGAGGAGGAGGGCGACGGCGACCAGGGCCGCGCCGATACGGAAGGCCAGCTGGTAACCGCCCGTGAGCGCCGAGGTGTTGGACGCCCCGTCGGCCCGCAGCGCGTCCGTGTGCGTGGTGGCGAGCGTGCTGAGGACGGCGAGGCCGAAGGCGCTGCCGATCTGCTGCATGGTGTTGAACATGCCGGAGGCGATCCCGGAGTCCTGGGGTGTGGCCGCCGACATGGCGAGGGTGGCCAGGGACGGCATCGCGAGGCCGAAGCCGATGCCGAGGGGCAGCAGCGCGGGCAGGACGTCGACGGCGTAGCTCCCGCCCGCCGGTACGCGGCCGAGCGCGGCGAGGCCTCCGGTGATCAGCGCGAGTCCGGGGAGAAGGACGGCGCGGGGGCCGAAGCGTGCGATCAGCCGGGGCGAGAGGCCGAGGGAGAGCGCGCCGATCGAGACGGAGACCGGGAAGATGCCGAGCCCGGTGCGCAGTTCGTCGAAGCCGAGCACCTTCTGCAGGTAGAGCACGCACAGGAACTGGAAGCTGAACATCCCGGCCACCATGAGGGCCTGGATGCCCATCGCTCCGGAGACCTCGCGCGAGCGGAACACCCGCAGCGGCAGAAGGGGGTGGGCCGCCTTCGCCTGGCGGGCGACGAAGGCCAGGAGCAGGGCGAGCGCGGCGGCGCCGCAGCCCAGGGTGTGGGCCGAGGTCCAGCCGCGGCCGGCCGTCCCGACGATCGTGTAGACGCCGAGCATCAGCGCGGTAGTGACCAGGAGCGCGCCCACGGCGTCGCTCCCCTCGCGGAGGCCGGCTCCGGATTCGGGCGCGAGCACGCGTCCGGCCGCCAGCGCGGCCGCGATGCCGATCGGGACGTTGACGAAGAAGATCCAGTGCCAGCCGACGGTCTGGGTCAGCGCACCCCCGGCGAGCAGGCCCAGCGAACCGCCGGCGGACTGGACGAAGCTGTAGACGCCGATGGCCTTGGCCCGCTCCCTCGGCCGGGGAAACAGGGTGACGACCATGCCGAGCGTGACGGCGGAGGTCACCGCGCCGCCGGCACCCTGGACGAACCGGGCCGCGAGCAGGGTCGCCGGGTCCTGGGCGACCCCGCACAGCAGGGAGGCGGCCGTGAAAATGACCAGGCCCGCGACGAAGACGCGCTTACGTCCCACGAGGTCGCCGAGGCGTCCGGAAAGCAGCAGCAGACCGCCGAAGGGGACCAGGTAGGCGTTGAGCACCCAGGCCAGGCCGGACGGGGAGAAGCCGAGGTCCCGTTGGAGAGCGGGCAGGGCCACGTTCACCACGGTCCCGTCGAGGATGACCATCAGCTGCCCGGCGCAGAGCACGGCCAGCGCCGGCCACCGTGATGTACGTGCGGGTGTGTGGGTTCGCCACATGTGGGTTCCCTCCTATGGGGCACGACTTGTTACAGGGGCCATGGTCTGTAACCATGACGCGCGGCGGAAGGAGGCACTTTCATGTCACGCAGTCACACCGATGTGTCCGACCAGGTCAGCAACGAGGCGTGCCCGCTCACCGAGGTGCTCGACCACGTCGCGGGCAAGTGGAGCATCGGCATCCTCGTCGCCACCGCACACGGACCGGTCCGGTTCACCGAGCTGGAGCGGGCCATCCCCGGCATCAGCCGCCGGATGCTCACCCTGAACCTGCGCAAGCTGGAACGCGACGGCCTGCTCGTGCGAACGGTCTACCCCACGGTGCCGCCGAAGGTGGAGTACGACCTGACCCCCATGGCCCGCGAACTCCACGCGAGCCTCACCGGGCTCGTCGGCTGGGCGGAACGGCACCGGGCGGACATCACCGCCGCCCGGGCCGCGTACGACGCCGCCCTTTAGCGCGGCGGGGAGCGGCCCCGGATACGGTGATCCTCTCAGCGAACAGATCCGGGAGAAGCCCCATGCCCGTCCCCCTCGGCCAGGACCTGGTGGCGCTGCTGCGCCGCCCCAGCACCTGCTACATCGCCACCACGATGCCTGACGGCTCGCCCCAGCTCACCCAGACCTGGGTGGACACCGACGGCGAGTACGTCCTGATCAACAGCGTCGAGTCGCACCAGAAGACCCGCAACATCGAGCGCGACCCCCGGGTGGCGGTCGCGGTGTCCGACCCGTCGGACCCCTCGAACTACGTCCAGATCCGCGGCCGGGTCGTGAAGGTCACCAAGGAGGGCGCGGTCGACCACATCGAGGCGCTCTCGCAGAAGTACCTCGGCGGCCCGTACCCGTGGTTCGGGGGCCGCGACCAGGTCCGGGTCGTCTACGTGATCCAGCCGGAGCGGATCAGCAGCCCGCGCGGCTGACACCGTCGGGCTCCCGCGGCCGGCCTCACGGGGCCGCGGGCCGCCCGGCTCAGAGTCTGCTCAAGTCGCTTGGCCACGGCGCCGGTTGCCGAGCACCATGATCCGCATGACGGAAATCAAGCACCTCAAGGACCTCACCGGCAGGCGCGAGTTCGCCCTGGTCGTCCGGGACGCGGACCTGGTGTCGGCCACGCTCCGGCAGGCACTCGCGGAGGCCGCTCCCGGGGAACGGCCGGGACTGGAGCGGGCGTTGGAGATCGTCGCCGACACCGGAACCGCCGACGAAGGCCGGCTGTGCGCCCAGTGGTACCGGGACCGGCTGGCCGCCGCCGGCTTCACCGGGGACATCGGCTCGGTCTCGGCCCTGAAGGCACTGCGCCAGTCGGAGCGGGGGCTGAGTCTGCTGACGGCGGTCCGGCTGCAGAAGGCGGCGGTGGCTCACCCCGAGTGACGGTCGAGTCTCCGCCACACGGTCAACTCCTGTCATTGGACGCCCTGTTGCGGTCGCTGAGCGATCGTCGCTCGACACCTCTCGGTCAACACCCTTCACTCCCGAAGACCTTCGTACCGGCGCCGGTGCCGCTCGCCTAGCGTGCGGGCACCGGGCGGATCAAGTCGCGCCGGTTCGGACGAGGTTCAAGGGGAGGATCACCATGGCGAGTGTCGAGGTTTCGCTGAAGGAGATGATGGCCGGGGTCGAGGGGGCCATGGGGGCGGCGGTGGTGGACTACACCAGCGGTATGGCCCTGGGCACCCTGGGCGGGGGCAAGGATCTGGACCTCAACATCGCGGCGGCGGGGAACACGGACGTGATCCGCGCCAAGGTGCGCACGATGGAGGAGCTGGGGCTCAAGAGCCAGATCGAGGACGTGCTGATCACGCTGGGCGCGCAGTACCACCTGATGCGGCTGGTCACCGGGCGCAACGGCAACGGCCTCTTCCTCTACCTGGTGCTGGACAAGTCGCGTTCCAATCTCGCGATGGCCCGCCACCAGCTCAAGCGCGTCGAAGAACAGCTTGAGGTCTGACGCCTTCTCAGGTCCCGGGCCCCGCATGCCCACGATGTGAAGACTTCTTCAAGTCGCGACATCAGCATGATCCCAACTCGCGGTCGTGCGTGGCCCGGGACGAGAAGGATCGCCCGTACAGGGCGTATGGCGCGCGGCGGCGCCCTCCGGGCCGGCCGCCGCGCCCTGGACCGACCGTCCCCGACGCGGCAGGGAGCGAGCTCCGATGCAAGTCCCCCTCTATCAGGCCAAGGCGGAGTTCTTCCGGATGCTCGGGCACCCCGTGCGCATCAGGGTCCTCGAACTGCTCCAGCACGGCCCCGTACCCGTGCGGGACCTGCTGGCGGACATAGAGATCGAGCCGTCCAGCCTCTCCCAACAGCTCGGCGTACTGCGGCGGTCCGGGATCGTCGTGTCCATCCGCGAGGGCTCGACGGTGAGTTACGCCCTCGCCGGTGGTGATGTGGCCGAGCTGCTGCGGGCGGCCCGCCGCATCCTCACCGAGCTTTTGGCCGGGCAGAACGAACTCCTCGCGGAGCTGCGGCAGTCGGACGAGGCGGCGGACGCCTCGCCCGCGATGTCCTCGCGCACCGCGCATTAGGCCCTGTCGTCACATCCCCGCCGTCGCCCGGCGGGCGGCCCGGCGGCCACTCGGCACCCACCACCCTGCCGAAAGCATTGACGCGGCCGCGCTTACTTAGACTAGCCTTCCCTAAGTTGACCGGTTCCGGAGGGTGGCTGGTGGGAACAGGGAAGCCGTCGGGGCGGGACGTCCTGGCACACGCCGTCCAGCGTCAGAGGCGCCGCCTCACGCTCGCCGTGCTGCTCGGGGCGGGTCATCAACTGGGCGAGGTCGCCGTGCCGGTGCTCATCGGTGTCGTCGTGGACCGCGCCGTGGCCCGTTCGGACGGGCGGCTGCTGGCCCTCTGGCTCGGGGTGCTCGCTGTCGTCTACGTGGCTCTGTCCTGGAGTTTCCGGCTGGGCGCCCGCGCCGGTGAACGCGCCGCCGAGGAGGCCGCGCACGAACTCCGGGTGGCCCTCGTACGCCGGGTCCTGGACGCCCGGGGCGGCGCGGAGTCGGGACGGCTGCCCGGCGAGCTGGTCAGCATCGCCACCGAGGACGCCAAGCGGGTCGGCGCCGTCAACATGGCGCTGATGAGCGGGATTTCGGCCTTCGTCGGCGTCGCGGCGGGCGCGGTGGCCCTGCTGTTCGTGTCCGTACCGCTCGGACTGATCGTGCTCCTCGGCACGCCCGCGCTGCTGTGGGCCGGGCATCTGCTCGGCAAGCCGCTGGAGCGGCGCAGCGAGGCCGAGCAGGAGCGGGCCGCGCACGCGTCCGGGGTGGCCGCCGATCTGGTGGCCGGGCTGCGGGTGCTCAAGGGGCTCGGTGCCCAGCGCGCGGCGGTCGAGCGGTACCGGCGCACGAGCCGCGACTCGCTCGCCGCGACCCTGCGGGCGGCCCGCGCCGAGTCCTGGCAGACCGGTCTCGTCCTCGCCCTCACCGGTGTCTTCATCGCGCTGATCGCCCTGGCGGGCGGCCGGCTGGCCCTGAGCGGCGCCATCACCCTCGGCCAGTTGGTCTCGGCCGTGGGTCTGGCCCTCTTTCTCTTGGGGCCACTTGAGGTGTTCGCTTGGGTCAACGCCGAACTCGCCCAGGGCCGCGCCTCCGCCGCCCGCGTGGCCGCCGTCCTCGCGGCGGAGCCCGCGGTGGGCGCCGTGGCCCCTGCGGCCCCCGTGCCCGCTGTGGCCGCCGTGACCCCTGCGCCCCCCGTGGCTGATGCCCCCGCCACACCCCCGGACCCCACCCCCCTGCCGACCCCCACCCCCGGTGGCCTCCGGCTGCGCGGCATACGGCTCGGCAGCCTGGCCGGAGTGGACCTCGACCTGCCCCCCGGCGAGCTGACCGGCATCGCCGTCACGGACCCCGCCGACGCCCAGGCGCTGCTGCGCTGCCTCGCCCGCGAGGCCGACCCGGAGGCGGGCGGCGTCGAGCTGGACGGCGTACCGCTCACCTCCCTGGACCCGGCGCTGCTGCGCACGGCGGTCCTGGTCGCGGCGCACGACGCGGCCCTGTTCGACGGCACGCTGGCGGAGAACCTGGACCCCTGGGCCACCACCGTGAACGCCGGGCCGACCGCCGGCCGAGGCCCGGCGGAGAACGATCACGTACTCGCCGCATCCCGAGCCGACGAGGTCATCCGCTCCCTCCCGCACGGCCCCGCCACCCGCATCGGCGAGGGCGGCCGCTCCCTCTCCGGTGGCCAGCGGCAGCGCGTCCTCCTCGCCCGAGCCCTCGGCGCCGCACCGGACGTCCTGGTGCTGCACGACCCGACGACCGCCGTGGACGCGGTGACCGAGGCACGGATCGCCCAGGGCGTACGGGAGGTGCGCGCGGGCCGCACCACGGTCCTGGTGACCAACAGCCCCGCCCTGCTGGCCGTCACCGACCGCGTGGTCCTGCTCGACGCCGGCCGGGTCGGCGCCCGGGGCACGCACGCGGACCTCGTACAGACCGACGCGGCCTACCGGACGGCGGTACTGGCATGACCCTCCCCGAGGCGCCCGCGCCGGACCACGCGCTCCTGCCCACCGCCACCCCGGCCCGCACCCGCGCCGCCGTACGTGAGCTGCTCCGCCCCCAACGCGCGCTCGCGGCAACGGGGTTCGGCCTGCTGGTCCTCTCCACCTCCGTGGGACTGGCCACCCAGCCGCTGCTCGGCCGGGTGGTGGACCTGGTGACCGAGCACCGGCCGCCGGGCGCGCTCACGGCGCCGGTCGTCGCCCTGGCCGCCGTCGCGGTGGTGCAGGGCGTGACGACCGCGCTCGGCATGGCCCGGGTGTCCCGGCTCGGCGAGAGCGCACTCGCCCGGCTGCGCGAGCGGTTCGTGGAGCGCGCCCTGTCCCTGCCGTTGGACCGGCTGGAGCGGGCCGGGTCCGGCGACCTCAACTCCCGTGTCACACGCGACGTTTCCCGCGTGGCCGAAGCGGTCCGCACCGCGCTGCCCGAACTCGCCCGCTCCGCCCTGTCGATCGTGCTGACCCTCGTCGCCCTCGCCGTGCTGGACTGGCGGTTCCTGCTGGCCGCGCTGGTCGCCGTGCCCGTACAGGCGCACACGGCCCGCTGGTACGTACGCAACGCCGTGCCGCTGTACGCCCGCGAGCGCGTCGCCACCGGCGCCCAGCAGCAGCAGCTCCTTGACACCATCGGCGGCGCGACGACCGTACGGGCCCTGCGACTTGAGGCACCCCACCTGCGCCGGGTCACCGAGCGCTCGCGGGCGGCGGTGGACCTCACCATGCGCGGTGTCGGACTGGTCCTGCGTTTCTACGCCCGCCTGCACATCGCCGAGTTCGCGGGACTCGCGGCCGTTCTCGCCACCGGTTTCCTGCTGGTGCGCTCCGGTTCGGCCTCGCTGGGCACGGCGACGGCCGCCGCGCTGTACTTCCACAGCCTCTTCGGCCCGGTCAACACCGCCCTCGTCCTGCTCGACGACGCGCAGTCCGCCACGGCCGCGCTCGCCCGGCTCGTCGGTGTCGTGGACGAACTCCCGGCCGAGGAAAGGCGAGTCGGCCAGCTGCCCGGCTCCGACGCGGGTGTCACCGTCACCGGTGTCTCCCACGCCTACCTGCCCGGCCGCCCCGTGCTGCACGACGTGGACCTCACCGTCCGCCCCGGCGAGACCGTCGCCCTGGTCGGCACCACCGGAGCGGGCAAGTCGACGCTGGCGAAGCTGATTTCGGGGCTCCACCGGCCGGACGCGGGCCGGATCGAGGTGGACGGCGCGGAGCCGGACGAGTACGGCCGCTCGGTCGCGCTGGTCACCCAGGAGGTGCACGTCTTCGCCGGGCCGCTCGCCGACGACCTACGACTCGCCCGCCCTGACGCCACCGACGGGGAGCTGCTGGAGGCGCTGGCCGCCGTGGGCGCGCGGGACTGGGCCGAAGCGCTGCCGGAGGGGCTCGACACGGTGGTGGGCGACGGCGGACACCGGCTCACCGCCGACCGCGCCCAGCAACTGGCGCTCGCCCGACTGTGGTTGGCCGATCCGCCGGTCGCCGTACTCGACGAGGCGACGGCGGAGGCGGGCAGTTCGGGCGCCCGGCTGCTGGAGTCGGCCGCCCGGCAGGTGCTCAAGGGCTGGACCGCGATCGTCGTGGCCCACCGGCTCGGGCAGGCCGCGACCGCCGACCGCGTCGTGGTGATGCGCGAGGGCCGGATCGTGGAGCAGGGCCCCCACGAGGAACTGCTCGCCGCCGGCGGCGCGTACGCGCGGCTGTGGCGTGCCTGGTCCGCACAGCGCCCGGCGTCCCCCGGCCCCTCCCCCGCACCAGAACCCCCCGGACCCCCCGCACCGACCGACCGTTCACGACCGTAAGGATGATCACTCGATGGCCCGTGCCAGTAGAGCCACCCGGCTGACCGGACTGCTCACCTCCGTACTCCTGCTCGTCGGCGCGGCCGTCGCGTGCGGCTCCTCCGCCGACGACGACCACGCGGGGTCGTCCGGCGGGTCGGGCTCGTCGGCGTCGAGCGGCGCCTTCCCCGTCACCATCGCGCACAAATACGGCAGTACGACGATCAAGTCCGAGCCGAAGCGGATCGTCACCGTCGGCCTGACCGACCAGGACGCGGTGCTCGCCCTCGGCAAGGTGCCGGTCGGCACGACCGAGTGGGTGGGCGGCTACAAGGGCGCCGTCGGCCCCTGGGCCAGCGGCAAGCTGGGCTCGTCCCCCGCGCCCACCGTCCTCAAGGACACCGGCACCGGACCGCAGGTGGAGAAGATCGCCGCGCTCAAGCCGGACCTCATCCTGGCCCTGTACTCGGGGCTCACCAAGTCGCAGTACGAGAACCTGTCGAAGTTCGCGCCGGTCGTCGCGCAGCCCAAGCAGTACAACGACTACGGCATCCCCTGGCAGCAGCAGACGGAGGAGATCGGCAAGGCGCTCGGTAAGCCGGCCGAGGCGAAGCAGCTGGTCAAGGGCGTGCAGGACAAGTTCGCGGCGGCCAAGAAGGCGCATCCGGACTTCGCCGGGAAGACGGCCGTGATGGCGACGCCGTACCAGGGCGTCTTCGTCTTCGGCAGCCAGGACCCGCGCTCGCGGCTCCTCGCGGACCTCGGCTTCTCGCTGCCGAAGGACCTGGACAAGCTGATCGGCGACCAGTTCGGCGCCAACATCAGCAAGGAGCGGTACGACCTGCTCGACCAGGACGTGGCGGTGTGGATCGCGCCCGACACCACCTCGGCGGTCACCAAGCTGCACAAGAACCCGCTGTACGGCGACCTGAAGGTGGTGAAGCAGGGGCGTGAGGTCTTCGTCAAGGAGACCAGCGACTACGGCAACGCGGTGTCCCTCTCCACCGTGCTGAGCATCCCGTACGTCCTCGACCGGCTGGTGCCGCAGCTCGACGCGGCCGTGGACGGCAAGCCGGCGACCAAGGTGGGGCAGCCGGCGTCCTGAAGGCGGAACAGCTCCAGCGGATGCGCGGGCCACGGCTTCCGCTGGAGCTGTTCGCGCAGCACACCACCATCTTATTTGACCGACCGTTCCAGATCTGCTTATGTCTTCACCATGGCCAGGACCAAGGAATTCGATCCGGACGCCGCACTGCAGTCGGCCCTTGAGCTGTTCTGGCAGCGCGGCTACGAGGCGACGTCACTGACGGATCTGGTCGAGCACCTCGGCATCGGCCGCGCCAGCATCTACGCGACCTTCGGCAACAAGCACGAGCTGTATCTGAAGGCCCTGGACCGGTACGCCGAGACGCACGACCCGGTTCTCCTCGCCGAGTTGTCCCAGCCGGGCCCCGCGCTGCCCGCGGTGCGGGCCGTGGTGCGCCGCTTCGCCGCGGAGGCCACCGCCCCCGAGGGCCGGCTGAGCGGCTGTTTCGTCACCAACACCGCGGCCGAGCTGGCCCCGCACGACCCCGCTGCGGCCCGTCGGGTCGAGCTCAGCTGGGAGCACGTCGAGATCCCGCTGCACTCCGCGCTCGTGCGGGCCCAGGCCCAGGGCGAGCTGCCCGAGGGCCGCGATCCGCGCGCCCTGGCCCGCATGCTGCTCGTACTGCTCCAGGGGGTACGGGTCGTCGGCAAGGCGTCGAACGATCCCGCCCGGGTGCGGGACGCGGCCGAGCAGGCCCTGGCCCTGCTGGACTGACGCACCCTCATCGCATCCACCGGGCTCCTGCCGCATGCCCGAATAATGAACCGATCAGTCAAATATTGGCGGAGGAGAACCTGCTCGCACTCGGCGGCAACGCCTCGCCCCTGGTCGCGGCAGGACCACTCTCGGCGCGGTCGCCCCACTGAACCACCGCACCAAGTAGCCCATCAGTCACGGGAGTCACCGAAATGAACCGCTTCACCGGCAAGACCGTCCTCGTCACCGGCGCGGGCTCCGGCCTCGGCCGCGCGATCGCCCGCGCCTTCGCCGCCGAGGGCGCGTCCGTGGTCGTCGCGGGACGCACCGCGGCCTCCCTGGACGAGACGGTCGCCCTCATCGAGGTCGCCGGCGGCATCGCGACCGCCGTCACCGCCGATGTCACGGACTCCGGCCGGCTCCAGCACCTCGTACGCGAGAGCGTCACCCGCTTCGGCGGGCTGGACATCGCGGTCAACAACGCCGGGATACTCCGTGCCGTCGGAGCCGTCGGCGATGTGAGCGAGGAGGACTGGGACGCGGTGCTGCGCACCAATGTCACCGGTGTCTGGCTGGCCATGAAGCACGAGATCGCGTACATGAAGGCGAACGGTGGCGGCGCCATCGTCAACATCTCCTCCAACCTGGGCGCACACCTCCGCATCCCGAACCTCGCCGCGTACATCACCTCGAAGGCGGCGGTCTCCGCGCTGACCCGCGCCGCCGCTCTCGACCACGTCCACCAGGGCATCCGTATCAACGCCGTCAGCCCCGGCGCCTCCGCCACCCCCATGTCGCTGCGGCCCGGCGAGACCGAGGCCGACCGCGCCGAGCGGGTGAAGACGGCAAACCCGCTCGGCCGGCTCGCGGAAGCCGAGGAAGTGGCGGCCGCGGTGCTCTACCTCGCCTCGCCCGAGGCCGGTGCGGTGGTCGGCACCGATCTGGTCGTCGACTGCGGGGCCTCGGCCTGACGGTGCGCAGGCTTCGCCGTCCCTTCCCCGGCAGGGGACTCGGCCCTCAGGACCGCTCGATGAGGCTCTTGGGCCGCATGTCCGTCCAGTGGGTCTCGACGTAGTCCAGGCACTCCTGGCGGCCGGCCGGTCCGTGCGCAACACGCCAGCCGGCCGGTACGTCGGCGAAGTCGGGCCACAGGCTGTGCTGGCCCTCGTCGTTGACGAGGACGGAGTAGACGCCGTCGGGGTTCTCGAACGGGTTGGTCATGGGAGGCCTTTCCGGGTCGTCGGGTCGGTCGGTCAGTCGGTCTCGGTGCGGGCGTCGGCCCGTCGTACGAGGGCTTCCAGGGCGCGGAACCAGGTCCGGGCGAGGTCGTCCACCGCGTCCTCGGTGAGCAGCCGGGCCGCCCAGGCCCAGTGGGCGTTCAAACGGGGACCGTCGGCGCGGTCCTCGGTGAGGGCGTTGAGCGTGAGGGCGTGCGACATCGGCATGGCGGGGTCGGCGTCGAGGTCGGCGGCGTCCTCCTCGGGGGCGTAGGACCAGTCGGCGGCCTCGGCGTGGCCGAAGCGGCCCATGTAGTTGAACTCGATCTGGGGTTCGTCGAGTTCGGCGAGCAGCGGGCCGGTCTCCGGGTTGAGGTGGCGCAGGAGCCCGTGCCCGATGCCCGAGGCGGGCAGGTCCGCGAGGTGGCGGCCGATCGCGGCGAGCGCGGCGTCCAGCGCGGGTCCGCCCGCGAGGGCGTCGGCCGGGTCGATGTCGCCGGGGTCGAGCCGGACCGGGACCACGCTGGTGAACCAGCCGACCGTGCGGGACAGATCGGCGTCCCCGGCCAACTCCTCCTCGCGGCCGTGTCCTTCGAGGTCCACGAGGACGGCTCCGCCCGCGTTCCCGGCGTCCAGTGCGCGCCGTCGCCAGTCCGCCACGGCGAGCGCGAACGCGGTCAGCAGCACGTCGTTCACGGTGGCGCCGAACGCGGCGGGGACGCGGCCGAGCAGCGGCCCGGTGATGTCGGGCGGCAGGGTCAGGGAGAGATAGCGGGTGGTCTCGACGGTGTCCCGGGCCGGGTCCAGCGGACGGGCCGGCGGCAGCCCGGCGCCGGGGGCGAGTTCGGCACGCCAGCGGGGCAGCTCGCCGGTGCGGGCCGGGTCGGTGGCGTGGGCGGCGAGCAGCCGGGACCAGCGGCCGAACGAGGTCTCCACGGGGGCGAGTTGCGGGGGACGCCCGGCCCGCAGGTCGGCCCAGGCGGCGGCGAGGTCGGGCAGCAGGACCCGCCAGGACACGCCGTCGATCACCAGGTGGTGCACGAGGAGCAGCAGTCGTCCCGGCCGGCCGGGTCCGGCGTCGAACCACACGGCCTGGACCATGGCGCCGCCGTCCGGGTCGAGCCCGTCGCGGGCGCGGGCGGCGTGCCGGGCGATGGCCTCGCGCAGCCCTCCGTCGTCGGCGTCGCGTACGTCGACGCGGGTCAGCCAGGTGTCGACGTCCTGCGAGCCGGGCACCTGGAGGGTCCACGTCCGCCCGTCCGGCCCCCGGTCCAGGCGGGCGCGGAGCATGTCGTGGCGGTCGGCGAGTGTCCGCAGCAGGGTGCGCAGTCCGGGTTCGTCCAGGTCGGCCGGGGTCTGGACGAGGGCGGCCTGATGGTAGGCGGCGATGGGGCCGCCGCGCTCGCGCAGGGCGTGCATGATCGGCGTGAGCGGGACGGTGCCGGTGCCGTCGTCGTGCCCGGGCACACGCTCGGCGGCGCCGAGGGGTACGGCGACGGCGGCCAGCTCGGCGACCGTGCGCAGCCGGAACACCTGGCGGGGCGTGATCCTGAGTCCGGCGGTCCGGGCGCGGGCGACCAGGTGCATGGCGACGATGCTGTCCCCGCCGAGGGCGAGGAAGTCGTCGTCGGCGCCCACGGCGGCCGGGGGCACGCCCAGGACCTCCGCGAACAGGTCGCGCAGCAGGCGTTCGGTCTCGTTCCCGGGCGCCCTTCCGCCCGTGCGCGCGAGGTCGGGCGCGGGGAGGGCCGCGCGGTTCAGCTTGCCGTTGGACAGCAGCGGCAGCCGGTCCAGGACCACGGCGGCGGCCGGGACCATGTACTGCGGGAGCCGCGCGGCCAAGTGGGCGCGCAGATCGGCCGGTTCGGCGTCACCGTCCGGAACCTCGGCATACGCGACGAGCTGCCGTACGCCCGGCCGGAGTTCGCGGGCCGTGACCACCGACCGTACGACGGCCGGGTGGGTGTCCAACGCGGCCTCGATCTCGGCGAGTTCGACGCGGTACCCGCGGATCTTCACCTGGTCGTCGGCGCGGCCCGCGAACTCCAGCAGGCCGTCCTCGGTCCAGCGGGCCAGGTCTCCGGTGCGGTACATACGGGCGCCGGGCACCCCGAACGGGTCGGCGGTGAAACGCTCGGCGGTCCGGCCGGGCAGGCCGAGATAGCCGCGGGCCAGACCGGGGCCGGAGAGATACAGCTCGCCCGTGACCCCGGGCGGCACCGGCCGCAGCGCCGCATCCAGCACATAGGCGCGGGAGTTGTGCACGGCACGGCCGACGACGGGCCGCTCGCTGTCGCCCGCCCGGCCGATCAGGGCGTCCACGGTGGCCTCGGTGGGGCCGTACAGGTTCACCGCGTCGGTGTCGCGCAGCGCCGCCAGCCGGGTCCACAGCGGCTCGGGCACCGCCTCACCGCCGAAGCCGACGGCCGCGAGCGGGCAGTCTCCGTCCGGAGTGAACAGTCCGGCGTCCGCCATCCGGTCGAGCACGGAGGGGGTGACCTCGATGAAGTCGATGCCCCGGTCGCGGATGAACGCGGTGAGGAGTTCCGGGTCGCGGCAGGTGTCGTCGTCCGCGATGTGCAGCGCGTGCCCGTCCAGGAGCCAGAGCTGCGGCTGCCAGGAGGCGTCGAAGGCGAACGACCAGGCGTGGGCGACACGGAGATGACGGCGGCCGGTGCGGCGCTTGGCCGGCTCGTGCAGGTCGTGCCGGTGGCTGTGGAAGAGGTTGACGAGTCCCCGGTGGGTGACGACGACGCCCTTCGGGCGGCCGGTGGAGCCGGAGGTGTGGATGACGTAGGCGGGGTGGTCGGGCCCGGGCGGGGTGACGGGGGCCTCGGGGGCGTCGGTCAGCTCCTCCAGGCGTACGACCGGAACGTCCGTACCGGGCAGGGAGGTTGCCAGTTCGGCGGTGGTGAGGATCAGGGCCGGCCGGGTGTCCGCGAGGAGGTCGCGCAGGCGGGCCTCGGGCAGGTCGGGGTGGAGGGGCACGTAGGCGGCGCCCGACTTCAGCACGGCGAGGATCGCGGCGATGTGCTCGGCGGTGCGGGGCAGTGCCAGGGCGACCAGGCGTTCGGGGGCGGCGCCCCGGGCGGCGAGGGCGCGGGCCAACCGGTCGGTGCGGGCGTCGAGTTCGGCGAAGGTCCAGCCGGTCGTGGCGTCGCTGACGGCGGGCGCGTCCGGGGTCGCGGCCGCCTGCGCGGCGAACAGGGCGGGGACGGTGGTGTGTTCGGAGGCCGCGGGCAGCGCGGTGTCGTTCCAGGTCTCCAGGACCTGGTGGCGGCCTGCCGTGTCGAGCAAGTCGAGCCCGGTGACCGGCAGTTCGGGACGGGAGGCCATCGTGGTCAGCAGGGTCACCAGGGCGGCCGTGATGTGCCGTACGGTCCCCTCCTCGAACGAACCGGGGCGGAACTCGGCGGTGAGCCGGAGCCGTTCGGCGGGCTCCACGGCCCAGGCGAACGGGTAGTGGGTGGCGTCCTCGTGGTCCCGGACGGTGATCCGGGGGCGGTCCGTGCGCGCGTCGTCGGGCTCCTCGGCCACCGGGTACGACTCGAACACCATGAGCGTGTCGAAGAGTTCGCCGAGTCCGGCGGCCCGCTGGATGTCGGCGAGGCCGAGGTGCTGGTGGTCGATGAGCCGGGACTGTTCGTCCTGGAGCCGGGCGAGCAGGTCCGCGACGCTCTCCCCCGGCCGGATGCGGACGCGTACGGGCACGGTGTTGATGAAGAGGCCGATCATCGTCTCCGCGCCCGGGAGTTCGGGTGATCGACCGGCCACGGTGGCGCCGAACACCACGTCGTCACGCCCCGTGAGCCGGCCGAGCAGGATGCCCCAGGCCGCCTGGACCAGCGTGTTGAGGGTGAGGCCCTGGGCGCGGGCGAAGGCGTCGAGGGCGGCGGTGCGGTCCGGGTCCAGTTCGACGGTGTGGGTGTGCGGGACCTCGGAGGCGCGGCCGGGGTCGGCGGGGGCGAGCCGGGTGGGCTCGGCCAGTCCGTCCAGGGCGTCGGCCCACGCCGTGGCGGAGACCTCGGGGTCGCGGGCGGCGAGCAGCCGCAGCTGGGCGCGGTAGGGAGCGGGGGCGGGCAGGTCCCGGCCCTCGTAGAGCTGCCACAGCTCGGCGGTGAGCAGGGGCAGCGACCAGCCGTCGAGCAGGAGGTGCTGGTGGGAGAGGACCAGGCGGTGCCGGTCCGGCCCGAGGCGGGCGAGGAGGAGCCGCAGCAGGGGCGGCCGGGCGGTGTCGAAGCGGCGCCGCTCCTCGCGAAGGAGCCTGCTCCAGGTGCCGTGGCCGTCCGCGCCACCGGTGTCGTCCGCGTCCCCGGCGTCGTCCGCACCGAGGTCGAGCTGCCGCCAGGGCACCGCGACCGTGCGCGGTACGACGGCGACGGGCCGCCCGGACGCCAGGTGCCGGAATCCGGCGCGCAGGTTCTCGTGCCGGTCGAGCAGACGCTGAGCGGCGGTGCGCAACCGCTCGGTTTCCAGGGGCCCTTCGAGGTCGTAGGAGACCTGGACGGTGTACACGTCGGGGCCTTCGTCGCCGTCGTCCAGGGCGGCGTGGAAGAGCAGTCCGGCCTGGAGCGGGGTGACGGGCAGCAGCTCGGTGCCCGGGGGCAGGCCGGTGAGTTCGGCGCGTTCCGCGTCGGTGAGGGCGAGCAGGTCGGTGGTGGCGTCGGGGGTGTCCGGCAGGGCCGGGGCGGTGGCCGTGGCGGCGAGTCCGGCGGCCGTCTTGTGGCGGAACACGTCGCGCGGGCTGAAGGCCAGCCCGGCGGCGCGGGCCCGTGCGACGAGCTGCATGGCGACGATGCTGTCCCCGCCGAGGGCGAAGAAGTCGTCGTCGGGGCCGACCCGTTCGAGCCCGAGCACCCCGGCGATCAGGGTGCACAGGGCTTCTTCGCGCGGGGTGCGCGGGCGGGTGTCCGTGACCTCGGCGGCGAAGTCGGGCGCGGGCAGGGCGGTGCGGTCGAGCTTGCCGTTGGGGGTGAGCGGGAGCGCGTCGAGGGTGACGACGGCGGCCGGGACCATGTGGTCGGGCAGGGCGGCCGCCGCGTGGGCGCGCAGCGGTGCGGAGCCGGGTTCCCCCTCGCCGGAGGGGACGACATAGGCGACGAGGTGTTCGCCGCGGAGCAGCACGGTGGCGTGGGCGACGGACGGGTGGGCGGCGAGGACGGCCTCGATCTCGCCGGGCTCGACACGGAAGCCGCGCAGCTTCACCTGGTGGTCGGTGCGGCCCAGATACTCCAGTTCACCGTCGGCGGTCCAGCGGGCCAGGTCGCCGGTGCGGTACATGCGGGTGCCGGGCGCGTCGAAGGGGCTCGCGACGAACCGCTCGGCGGTGAGGGCGGGCCGGCCGAGGTAGCCGCGCGCCAACTGGACACCGGACAAGTACAGTTCACCGGCCACTCCCGGCGGTACCGGGCGCAGTCCGGCGTCGAGGACGTAGGCGCGGGTGTTGTGGACCGGCCGGCCGATCGGCACGCTCACCGGGTCGGGGCCCACCTCGTGCGCGGTGACGTCGACGGCGGCCTCGGTCGGGCCGTAGAGGTTGTGCAGGGCGGCGTCCGGGAGCACTTGGTGGAAGCAGGCGGCCAGCGGGGCGGGCAGTGCCTCCCCGCTGCTGAACACCCGGCGCAGGGCCGTGCGGTCGGCGGCCGAGGGCTCCTCCAGGAAGGCGCGCAGCATGGACGGCACGAAGTGCGCGGTGGTGACGCCCTGTTCACACAGGAGGTTCGCGAGCCGGGCCGGGTCCTTGTGGGCCTCGGGCGGAGCCACGACCAGGGTGGCACCGGTGATCAGCGGCCAGAAGAACTCCCACACGGACACGTCGAACCCGGCCGGGGTCTTCTGCAACACCCGCTCGCCGTAGCCGAGTTCATAGGCGTCCTGCATCCACAACAGCCGGTTGACGATGGCCGAGTGGGGGACGGTGACGCCCTTGGGGCGGCCGGTGGAACCGGAGGTGTAGATGACGTAGGCGGGGTGGAGCGGATCGTACGCGTCCGGGAGCGGGGCGGATTGCGTGGTGGCCGGGGTGCCGTCCAGGTCCACGGCGAGGCGGGGCACTCCGGTGTCCGGGAGGTCGATGCTGTCGGCGGTGACCAGGCAGGCCGGGCGCGCGTCGGTGAGCGTGTAGGCCAGCCGGCCGGCCGGGTGGCCGGTGTCCAGCGGCAGGTAGGCGGCGCCCGCGCGGTGGGCGGCGAGCAGCGCGACGACCAGGGCGGTGGAGCGGGGCAGGGCGACGGCGACCGTGGCCTCGGGTCCCGCGCCGCGGGCGCGGAGGGCGCGGGCGAGCCGGTCCACGCGCTCGTCGAGTGCGGCGTAGGTGAGTGAACTGCCCTCGAAGACAAGGGCGGTGGCGTCGGGGGTGCGCGCCGCCTGGGCACGGAACAGCTCGGGCAGGGTGACGGCCGGGACGGGGTGGTCGGTGGCGTTCCACTCGGTGAGGACGCGGGCGCGTTCCTCGTCCTGGAGCACGTCGAGGTCGCGGACGCGGCGGCCGGGGTCGGCGGCGGCCTGCGCCAGGAGCCGTTCCAGCCGGCGGGCGAGGAGGCCGGCGGTGGAGCGGTCGAAGAGGTCGGTGCTGTACTCGATCCAGCCCTGGATGCCCTCGCCCTCCTCCACGAAGTCGAAGCTGAGGTCGAACTTGGCGGTCGCCTGGCCGACCGGTTCACGGCGGGCCGCGACGCCGGGCAGCGCGGGTCCGGCGCCGGTGCCCGCGAGGTGGACGACCATCACCTGGAACAACGGGTGCCGGGCGAGCGAGCGTTCGGGGTTCACGGCCTCGACCAGCCGCTCGAACGGCAGGTCCTGGTGGTCGTAGGCGGCGAGGTCGGTCTCCCGGACGCGAGCGAGGAGGTCGGCGAAGGTCGGGTCGCCGGACAGATCGGTCCGCAGTACGAGGGAGTTGACGAAGAAGCCGACCAGCCCCTCCAGCGCCTCGTCGGTACGGCCCGACACCGGGGCGCCGAGCGGGATGTCGTCCCCGGCACCGAGCCGGTGCAGCAGGGCGGCCACGGCCGCCTGGGCGACCATGAACATACTGACGCCGTGCGTACGGGCCAACCCGCGCAAGGAGTCGGCCAGTTCGGCGGACACGGTGAAGCCGACGGTGTCGCCGCGCCCGCTGGACTCGGCCGGGCGCGGCCGGTCGGCCGGCAGGTTCAGCTCGGCGGGCAGCCCGCGCAGGGCCCGGGTCCAGTGGGCGACCAGCTCCGCTTCCGTGGCCTCCAGCAGGTCCCGCTGCCAGAGGGTGTAGTCGGGGTAACTCGCGGGAAGCGGGGCCCAGTCGGGCGCGCGTCCCGCCGTACGGGCCGCGTAGGCGGCGCTCAGGTCCGCCAGCAGAGGCCGGTCGGACCACTCGTCGGTGGCGATGTGGTGGAGCAGGAGCAGCAGGACGTGTTCGTCGGGGCCGGTCTCGAAGAGCGTGGCGCGGAGCGGGAGTTCACGCTCCAGGTCGAAGACGTGACCGGCGTGGGCGGGCAGCTCCTCATAAGGTGCCTCGGCGAGCGGGACGTGGGCCTCGGCCGGGTCGAGCACCCGCTGGTACGGCACTCCGTCGACGGACGGGAAGACGGTGCGCAGCGGGGTGTGCCGGGCCACCACGTCGTTCAGCGCGTCCGCCAGCGCCCGCCGGTCCAGCGCTCCGGTCAGGCGCCAGGCGGCCGGGATCGTGTACGCGGTGCTGTCCCGCTCCACCTGGGCCAGCAGCCACAGCCGCCGCTGGGCCGCCGACAGCGGGAGCGGCTCCGGGCGCGGCCGGGGATCGGCGAGGGCGGGGCGCCGGCCAGAGCCGGGTGTGTCCAGGCGGGCGGCGAGGCGGGCCGGGGTGGGGGCGTCGAAGACCGTGCGCAGGGTGAGTTCGGCGCCGAGCTGGCTGCGGACGCGGCTGACCAGCCGCATGGCGAGCAGCGAGTGACCGCCGAGGGCGAAGAAGTCGTCGTCCGGTCCGACGCGTTCCGCTCCGAGGACGGCGGCGAACTGCTGGCACAGCAGCTCCTCGCGCGGGGTGCGCGGCGCCCGGCCGCCCGGCATCGCGGTCGTAGCCGGGTCGGGGGCGGGCAGCGCGTTCCGGTCGAGCTTGCCGTTGACCGTGCGGGGCAGCGCGTCGAGGGTGACGAAGGCCGCGGGGACCATGTGCTCGGGCAGCCGGGTGGCGGAGTGGGCGCGCAGCTCGGCGGGATCGAGACCCGCAGTGTCCTGCGCCGGGACGACATAGGCGACCAGTCGCGGCGCCCCCGGCCGGTCCTCCCGCACGACCACGGTGGCGGCCGACACGCCGGGGTGGCCGGTGAGGACGGCCTCGATCTCCCCCGGCTCGATCCGGAAGCCCCGCAGCTTGACCTGGTCGTCGACGCGCCCGAGGAAGACGAGCGTGCCGTCGTGGCGCCGCCGCACCAGGTCACCCGTGCGGTACATCCGCGCGCCGGGCTCCCCGAAGGGGTCGGCCACGAAGCGCTCGGCGGTCAGGCCGGGTCGGCCCAGATACCCCCGGGCCAGTCCGGCACCCGCGAGGTACAGCTCGCCGGGCGCGCCGACAGGGGTGGGCCGGAGCAGCGGGTCGAGGACGTGGGCGCGGATGTTGTCCAGCGGGGCCGCGCCGGCACCGTCGGCGGTGTGGTGCCAGCCGTAGGCGTCCACGGCGCACTCGGTGGGCCCGTACAGATCGTGCACGGCCGTGCCGGGCAGCGCGGTCAGGCGCCCCCACAGGTCGGGCGGGGTGGCCTCGCCGCCGACGGCGAGCACGGCGGGCACGCGGGTACCCGGGGTCAGGAAGCCGTGGTGGATCAGCTCGCGGAGATACGTCGGGGTGAGGTCGGTGAAGTCGATCGCGCTGTCGTCCAGCCGGCGCAGCAGCGCGGCCGGGTCGAGCATCGTCGTCTCGTCCACGACGTGCAGTTCGTGGCCCGCGAGGAGCCAGAGCAGGGGTTCCCAGGAGCCGTCGAAGACGAAGGAGGCGGCGTGTACGGCGCGCAGGGTGTCGCGGCCGGTGTCGCGCACCGCCGGTTCGACGAGGTCGCGCAGGTGGGACGCGTAGAGGTTGCTCAGGCCCTGGTGGGTGCCGACGACACCCTTGGGGCGGCCGGTGGAGCCGGAGGTGTAGATGACGTAGGCGGCGTCCTGGGGGTCGGCGCTCCGGACGTCGCCGGTGTCGGACAGCGGGCCCTCGCCGGGGTCCGGCAGCAGGGCCTCGTCCAGGACGAGACGCGGGGTGTCCGTGGGCAGCCGGTCGGCCAGCGCGCGGGTGGTGAGGACGCAGACGGGCTCCGCGTCGCCGAGCATGAACTCCAGCCGCTCGGCCGGGAGTTCCGGGTCGAGCGGGAGATAGGCGGCGCCGGAGGCGAGGACACCGAGGAGTGCGGGCACCATCGCGTGCCGGGGCAGCGCGAGGCCGACCACGGAACCGGCCGTGACACCCCGGGAGCGCAGGAGTGCAGCCAACCCCCGCACTTCACCCTGGAGTTCGGCGAACGAGGTACGCCTGAGGTCGCCGTCCGGCCCCGTGACCAGTGCGGTACGGCCGGGATGCGCGCGGGCCGTGTCCGCGAGGATCCGCGGAACGCTGCGGGTCTCCGGCGGCCGCCCGGTGTCGTTCCAGCCGGCGTCCCGCTCCCCCGGGGTGAGCAGGTCGAGCCCGGCGATCGGGGCGTCCGGGGTGCGGGCGGCCTCGGTGAGGAGCAGGACCAGTCGCCGGGCGAGCAGGCCGGCGGTCTCCGGGTCTGCCAGGTCGGTCGCGTACTCCAGCAGGAGGGTGATGCGGCCGGTGCTGTCGGACTCGTCCACGAAGGTGAAGTCGAGGTCGAACTTGGCGGTCCCGGTGTCCATGTCGTACCAGCGGCTCACCGGCAGTCCGAGCAGGGTGCCGGGGTCGCCGTCGGGGCGGTGGTGGTAGCCCAGCATGACCTGGAAGAGCGGGTTGCGGCCGCTGGCGCGGGGCGGGTTGACGGCCTCCACCACATGGTCGAACGGCACGTCCTGATGCTCGAAGGCGGCGAGCGAGGACTCCCGTACCCGGTCCACGAGTCGGCGGTAGGTGAGGTCTTCGCCGGACAGATCGGCGCGCAGCACCAGGGTGTTGACGAAGAAGCCGACCAGATCGTCCAGTTGACTGTCGGTGCGGCCCGCGATGGGGGCACCCAGGGGGATGTCGTCGCCCGCTCCGAGCCGGTGGAGCAGGGCGGCGGTGGCGGCCTGGAGCAGCATGAACATGCTGGCGCCGGTCGTGGCGGACAGGTCGCGCAGGGCCCGCCCGGTGTCCTCGGGGACCGTGCACCGCACGGTGGCGCCCTCGCCGGTGGGCGCGGTGGGGCGGGGCCGGTCGAGCGGCAGCGGCAGCTCGTCCGGGAGGTCCCGCAACGTCTGCTTCCAGTAGGCGAGTTGCTGCTCTCCCAGCCGCTCCAGGAGAGCGTCCTGCCAGAGGGTGTAGTCGGCGTACTGCACGGGCAGCGCGGGCCACTCGGGGGCGCGTCTGGCGGCCCGCGCGGCGTAGGCGGTTTCGAGGTCGGCCAGGAAGGGGCGGTCGGACCACTCGTCGGTGGTGATGTGGTGCAGGACGACCGCCAGCACATGGTCGTCGGGCGCGAGGTGGAACACCTCGGCGCGCAGCGGGAGTTCGCGGGTGAGGTCGAAGGGGCGGCGCTGGGCGGCCTCGATCAGCTCGGGCAGCTCGTCTTCGGCGCGGTCGGTGACGGTCAGCAGGGGTACGGCGTCCCCGGCCGCGAGGATGTGCTGGTACGGCTCTCCGTCGTGCTCGGCGACGAGCGTGCGCAGGGACTCGTGGCGGGCGGCCACGTCACGCAGCGCGAGCCGCAGGGCCTCCGTGTCCAGGGCGCCGCGCAACCGCACGACCAGCGGGAAGTTGTAGGCGGCGCCGGAGCCGGTGAGGGATTCCACGAGCCACAGGCGTCGTTGCGCGGCCGACAGGGGCACGCGGTCCGGGCGGCGCGGGGCGGCCGTGACGGCGGGCCGGGCGGGCCTGCCGTTGTCGGCGCGGACGGCGAGCAGAGCCGGGGTCGGCGCCTCGAAGAGGTCGCGGATGGCGAGTTCGGTGCCCAGTTCGGTGCGGGCCCGGCTGACCAGCCGTGTCGCGAGCAGGGAGTGGCCGCCGAGGTCGAAGAAGCCGTCCTCGGCGCCGACTTCGGGCAGCCCGAGCACCTCGGCGAAGAGCCGGCACAGCGTCTCCTCCTCGGGGGTGTGGGGTCCGCGTCCGCCGCCGAGCGCGGTGACGGGTTCGGCGTCGGGGAGGGCGCGCACGTCGAGCTTGCCGTTGGCGTTCATGGGCAGCGTGTCGACGGTGACGAAGGCGGACGGGACCATGTAGTCCGGCAGTTCGCGGCCGAGGTCCTCGCGCAGGCGCCGTACCAGGGCGCTGGTCTCGCGGGCCGCGGTGGGGTCGTTGGCGTAGGGGGCGGTGCCCGCGCCGGGACGGTAGAGGCCGGCGGTGAGCCGGAGTTCGCCGGGGGCGACGAACACGGCGTCGTAGGTGCCGGGTTCCGAAGACCACGTGGTGAGGACCTGGTGCCCGGTCCGGGCGCCCAGCTCGTGCAGGCTCTCGGGATCGACGCCGCCCGCGACGGTACGGCCGTCCGGAACTCCGGTGACGCGCAACGGGCCGTCCACCAGCCGCTGTTCGAGATCCGCGACGCCCGGCCAGGCGACCGGGGGCAGCCCGTCCACGAACACATCCGGCTCACCCTGGTACAGCACCACGTCGTACCGGTGCCGGGTGAGTTCGTTGTGGTGGTGCCCCCGCTTGGTGCGCAGGTCGACGTGGTGGCCGAGGGTGGTGAAGTAGTCGGGGTCGACCAGGAGTTCCTTCTCCAGACGCAGGCCGCGCTCCACGGCCCGCTCCAGCTCCGCCCCTTCCAGGCCCCGGGCGCGCTGGATCTCGGTGTGGAACAGGCGGGCGTGCCGGAGGTTGCGTACGTCACCGACGAACAGGGCGCCGCCGGGGGCGAGGAGGTCCATGGCGCCCTGGATCACCGTGGTGAGGTGGTCGATGCTCGGGAAGTACTGGACGACCGAGTTGATGACGATGGTGTCGAAGTACCCGGTGGGCAGCCCGGTGAAGTCCTCGGCGCGCCGGCAGCGCAGCTCGACCTTGGCGGCCAACTCGGGCGCGTGAGAGTGCAGTTCCTCACCGATCTTGCGGATGACGGGTGCCGCGAAGTCGGTCGCCCAGTACGCCTCGACGTCGGGGGCGATGCCGGAGAGCAGCAGCCCTGAGCCCACGCCGATCTCCAGGACGCGGCGCGGGCGCAGCGCGGTGATGCGGGCGAGGGTGGCCTCGCGCCACTCGTGCATCTCCGCGAAGGGGATGGGACGGCCGTCGTAGGAGCTGTCCCAGCCGTCGTAGCGCTCGGTGCGGACGGCGGTGCCGATCTCCTCGTACTCGTCGGAGTAGATCTCCTGCCACTCCCCCACCTGGGCGTCCTCGGCGGTGGAGCGTTCCTCGCCGGTGGTGCGGGCGGGGACGACGTAGCCCACGAGGCGTTCGTCGCGGACGACGACGGCGGCCTGGGCGACCAGCGGGTGGCGGCTGAGGGCGGTCTCGATCTCGCCGGGCTCGACGCGGTAGCCGCGGATCTTGACCTGGTCGTCGGTGCGGCCGAGGAAGTCGAGGTTGCCGTCGGGACCCCGGCGCACCAGGTCGCCGGTGCGGTACATGCGCTCGCCGGGCTCTCCGAACGGGTCGGCCACGAAGCGGTCGGCGGTGAGGCCGGGGCGGTCGAGATAGCCCCGGGCCAGTCCGACGCCCGCGATGTACAGCTCGCCGGGCACGCCGTCGGGCACCGGCCGCAGCCAGGCGTCGAGGATGTGGGCGCGGGTGCCCCGGATGGGGCGGCCGACGGTGGGCGTGGCGCTGTCGTGGGTGCCGCCGCCGAGGGTGTTGATGGTGTACTCGGTGGGGCCGTACAGGTTGTAGCCGTACGTCCCCTCGGTGTCGCGCAGCGCCGTCCACACCGTCTCGGGGACGGCCTCGCCGCCGAGCAGCACGAGCGGCGGGACGTGCCCCTCCAACAGGCCCTGCTCGATGAGGATGCGGGCGTAGGTGGGGGTGACGTTCACGACGTCGACGCGGTGTTGTTCGCAGTAGGCGGTCAACGCCTCGGCGTCACGGCGGAGTTCCTCGTCGCAGATGTGCACCTCGTGGCCCTCGACGAGCCAGAGCAGCTCCTCCCAGGACATGTCGAAGGCGAAGGACACGGTGTGCGCGATGCGCAGCCGCCGTCCGCCGGCCGAGGCGACGGCGGGGTCGAAGATCTCCTTCTGGTGGTTCAACTGCATGTTGGTCAGGCCCCGGTAGGGCGTGACGACGCCCTTGGGGCGGCCGGTGGAGCCGGAGGTGTAGATGACGTAGGCGGGGTGCTCCAGGCTGAAGCGCCGCCGAACGGGTGTGGCGGGCAGGGCGTCCAGGGCGGCGTGCGTCTCCGGGTCGTCGAGCAGGACGCGGGGCAGGTCGCCGTCCAGGGTCGCCGAGACGGCGGTGGTCGTCAGGAGCAGCAGGGGCCGGGCGTCGGCCAGCATGAGCGACAACCGGTCGGCGGGGTGGTCGAGTTCGAGCGGGAGGTAGGCGGCGCCGGTGCGCAGGACCGCGAAGAGCGCGATCACCGTGTCGAGGGAGCGGGGCAGGCCGAGGGCGACGATCGTCTCGGGTCCGGCGCCGTGGCCGATGAGCAGGTGGGCCATGCGGTCGACGGCGGTGTCGAGTTGGGCGTAGGTCAGGGTGCGGTCGCCGAAGACGAGGGCGCGGGCGTCGGGGGTGCGGGCGGCCTGGGCGGCGAGCAGGTCGGCGATGGTGTCCTCGGGGTCGGGGACACGGCTGGCGGCCCACTGCCGGGCGAGTGCGGCCCGTTCCTCGGGGAGCGCCGGGTCGAGGGAGCCGACGGGGGCGGTGAGGTCGGTGGTCAGCCGGTCGAGCAGCAGGGCGAAGCGGTCGAGCAGCGCGCGGGCGCGGCCGGCCGGGATCAGGTCGGGGCGGTGGGTGAGGGTGACCTGCACCCGCGGGCCCGGGGTGACGACGAGGTTGACCGGATAGTGGGTGGCGTCCACGTTGGCGACGGCGGTGGCGCCGTGCCGGGTGCGCAGGCCGGCCAGCCGCTCGGCGGTGTCGCTGTTGCGCAGTACGAAGAGCGTGTCGAACAGCTTGCGGTGCCCGGTCTCGGCCTGGAGCACACCGAGGCTCAAGTGCTCGTGCGGCATGAGGTCGAGGCGCTCGCCCTGGACGCGGCGGAGCAGGTCGAGCACCGGCTCGGCGGGGTCGTAGGCGATGCGCGTGGGAACGGTGTTGAGGAAGAGACCGATGATGCGCTCCACCTCCGGGACCTCGCTGGGCCGTCCGGCGACGGTGGTGCCGAAGACCACGTCGGTACGTCCGGTCGCGGAGGCGAGGGTGAGCCCCCAGGCCGCGTTGAGGAGGGTGTTGAGGGTGAGACCGTGCGCACGCCCGGTCTCCCGTAGCCTCTCGCCGAGGTCGGTGGGCAGCCAGAGGTCCAACTGGTCGGGAATCACCGGGTCCAGGCCGTCGGCGCCCGGGGCGAGCAGGGTCGGCTCGTCCAGGCCCGCGAGGGCGGTACGCCAGGCGGTGGTCGCGTCGCGGTCGTCCTGGGCGTCGAGCCAGGTCAGGTAGTCGCGGTAACTGCCGGGTTCGGGCAGGGTGTCGGCGTCGCCGCCGGTGGCGTAGAGGGTGAACAGCTCGTCCAGGAAGAGCCACGCCGACCAGCCGTCCCAGAGGATCAGATGGCGGCCGATGATCAGCCGGTCGCCGCGCTCCGCGCCGAGCCGTACCAGCAGCAGGCGGAACAGCGGGGGCGCCGTCAGGTCGAAGCGGCGCTCGCGCTCGACGGCGGTCAACTCGGCCAGCCGGGCGTCCTGTTCGGCGGGCGCCAGCCCGGACAGGTCGGCCTCTTCGAGGGGGATGCCGGGGTCCTCGGTGATGAACTGCACCGGGCGGCTGAGTCCGTCGCTGGTGAACCCGGCGCGCAGGCCGGGGTTGCGGGCCAGCAGGGTGCGTACGGCGGCGCGCAGCCGGCCGGCGTCGAGCCGGTCCGCGAAGTCGAAGGTCTCGTGGACGGTGTAGACGTCCAGGGTCGAGCCGTCGTCGTAGTTCGAGTGGAAGAACAGGCCCTCCTGGAGCGGGGCCAGCGGCCAGACGTCCGCGAGCCCGGCCGGTCCGGCGAGGGCGCGCACCCGGGCCCGTTCGGCGTCGGTGAGGGCGAGCGCGGAGGCGGTACGGGTACCGGCCGTGACCGCGAGCGCCGGGGCCGCCTCGGCCAGTGCCGCCGGGGTGCGGTGCGTGAACACGTCGCGCGGGCCGAGGTCGAGCCCGGCCGCGCGGGCCCGGCTGGAGACGGCGATGGAGCTGATGCTGTCGCCGCCGAGCAGGAAGAAGTCGTCGTCGGGACCGGCGTCCGGGATGCCGAGGACCGCGCCGAAGATCTCCGTGAGCAGCCGCTCCCGCTCCCCCTCGGGAGCCCGGCGTACGGCGCGCTCGGCCTCGGGGGCGGGCAGCGCGGCCTGGTCGAGCTTGCCGCTCGGGGTGAGCGGGAGCGCGTCGAGGACCACGTAGTCGTCCGGCACCATCGCGGCCGGGAGCGCGTCGGCCAGGGCGGCGCGCAGCCCGGCGGGCTCGACGGTGCGCCCGGCGGCCGGGACGACGTAGGCGACCAGCCGCCGGTCCCGTACGGTCACGGCGGCCCGTGCCACCGTGTCCTGGGCGGTGAGCGCGGCCTCGATCTCGCCGGGCTCGACGCGGTTGCCGCGCAGCTTGACCTGGCGGTCGGCGCGGCCGAGGTAGTCGAGCGTGCCGTCGGGGCGGCGGCGCACGAGGTCGCCGGTGCGGTACATCCGCGCGCCGGGCGTGCCGGCGTACGGGTCGGCGAGGAAGCGTTCGGCGGTGAGGCCGGGGCGGCCGTGGTAGCCCCGGGCCAGCTGGACGCCGGTGAGGTACAGCTCGCCGGGCACGTCGTCGGGCACCGGGCGCAGGCAGGAGTCGAGCACGCGCAGGCCGGTGTTCCAGACGGGTCGGCCGAGCGGGACGGTCGGGTCGGGGGCGCCGTCGTAGGGGTGGTGGGTGACGTCGACGGCGGCCTCGGTGGGGCCGTAGAGGTTGTGCAGCGGCACCCCGGTCAGGGCGTGCCAGCGGGCGGCCGCGTGGCCGGGCAGGGCCTCGCCGCTGCTGAAGACGCGGCGCAGGCTCATCGCCCAGCCGGGGTCGGCGGTCACCTCGTCCGAGGCGAGGAACGCCTCCAGCATCGAGGGCACGAAGTGCAGCGTGGTGACCCGCTCGTCCCGGACCAGCCGGGAGAGGTACGCCGGGTCGCGGTGGCCGTCCGGAGCGGCGAGCACGACGGCGGCACCCTCGCACAGCGGCCAGAAGAACTCCCAGACGCTCACGTCGAATCCGGCCGGTGTCTTCTGCAACACCCGGTCCTCGGCGGTCAGTCCGTACGCCCCCTGCATCCAGGCCAGCCGGTTGAGGACGGCCCGGTGGGAGACGACGACGCCCTTGGGGCGGCCGGTGGAGCCGGAGGTGTGGATGAGGTAGGCGGGATGGTCGGGGTGGGGGGCCTCCACCGCGTCACCCCCGGCCGCGACGGCGTCCTCCTCGGCGTCCACGCACACGATGTCCAAGTCGCCCGCGTCCGGCAGCCGTTCGGTGTCCCGTGTCGTGGTGACGACCGTACGGGCGCCGGAGTCGGTGAGCAGATACGCCAGCCGGTCGGCCGGGTAGTCCAGGTCGAGCGGCAGATAGGCGGCGCCGGTCTTCAGCACGCCGAGGAGCGCCACCATCAGCTCGGCCGACCGGGGTACGGCGACGGCGACGAACCGCTCGGGACCGGCCCCCCGGGCCCGCAGGCGGCGGGCCAACGCCTCTGCTCGGGAGTCGAGTTCGGCGTAGGTCAAGGTGGTGCCGTCGAAGACGACGGCGGTCGCGTCCGGGGTGCGCGCGGTCTGGGCGGCGATAGCCTCGGGCAGGGTGGTGGCGGGCAGCGGGTGGCGTTCGCCCTCGGGGTGGGCGTGGGCGCGCTCGGCCGGGGTGAGCAGGTCGAGGGAGGCGAGCGTGCGGCCGGGGTCGTCGGCCAGGGCGTTCAGGACGAGGGTGAGCCGGTCCGCGAGGGTCTGCACAACCTCCCCCGGCAGCCTGGCCGCGTGATGCTTGAGGCGCAGGTCGAGTCGCCGGCCGGGCTTCACGATGAGCGCCAGCGGATAGTGCACGGTGTCGTGGAAGGCGTGCCCCGCGATCCGTACCGTGCCCGTGGCGTCCGTGAGGTGCGGCTCGGCCGGGTAGTTCTCGAACACCACCAGGGTGTCGAAGAGTTCACCGCCACCGGGGTGCCCCGTGACGCGCTGGATCTCCGCGAGCCCGAGATGCTGGTGGCCGAGCAGGGCGCTCTGCTCCCGCTGGAGGCGTTCGAGGACGGCGCCGAGGGAGTCCGAGGGGCGCCAAGCGAACCGGGTGGGGAGGGTGTTGATGAACAGGCCGATCATCGACTCGATGCCGTCCACCGCCGCGTCCCGGCCGGAGACGGTGGTGCCGAACAGCACGTCCTGACGGCCCGTCATCCCGGAGAGCAGCAGACCCCAGGCGGCCTGGACGACGGTTCCCAGGGTGACGCCGTGCTCGCGGGCGCGGGCGGTGAGCAGCGCGGTGGCGCGTTCGGGCAGTACGACCCGGATCTGGGCCGGGGCGAGCGGCCCGGCGCCGGCCGGGGTCTCCACCATCCGGGTGGGCTCCTCGACCCCGGCGAGCGCGGTACGCCAGGCGTCGCGCGCGGCCTCGCGGTCGGCGCGGGCGATCCCGGCCAAGTAGGCGCTGTAGGGGGCGGGCTCCGGGAGCGGTGCGGGCTCGTCGCCGTAGAGCGCGAGGAGTTCGCGGTGCAGGACGGGCAGGGACCAGCCGTCCGCGACGATGTGATGGAACGTCAGGATCAGCCGGCTGCGTTCCGCGCCGAGCCGTACGAGGGCGCAGCGCAGCAGGGGCGGCCGGGCGAGGTCGAAGCGGTGGGCGCGTTCGTCGGCGGCGACGGCCTCGGCGAGGCCCGCGCGTACGGCGGGTTCCTGGGCGGCGAGGTCCACCTCGTGCCAGGGGAGTTCGAGACCGGTGGCGATGATCTGGGCCGGGCGGCCGTCGGGGAGCTGGCGGAAGCAGGCGCGCAGCGGGGCGTGCCGGTCCAGCAGGCGTTGAGCCGCCCGGCGCAGCCGGGTGCCGTCGACGGGGCCGGTGAGTTCGATGACCTGCTGGACGACATAGGCGTCGCTCTCCCCGCCGTCGACCAGCGCGTGGAACCAGAAGCCCTCCTGGAGCGGGCCGAGCGGGAGCACTTCGGCGACTTCGAGGGGGTACTGCCCCTGGAGCGCGGCGAGTTCGTCCTCGGTCGGGGCGGGCCACGGGATGTCGTCGGTGGCGTCGCTCTCCGCGGCCGGGATGCGCGCGGCGGTGGCCAGCTGAGCCACCGTGCGATGCCGGAACACATCGCGCGGGGTCAGTTCCAGACCGGCGCGGCGGGCCAGGACGAGCAGCTGGATGGCGGTGATGCTGTCACCGCCGAGGGCGAAGAAGTCGTCGTCGACGGTGACGGAGGGCACGCCGAGCGCACGCCGGTACAGCTCGCACAGCAGCCGTTCGCGCGGGGTGCGCGGGGCACGTCCCGCGCTGAGCAGCCCGTAGTCGGGGGCGGGCAGCGCGGCCGCGTCCAGCTTGCCGCTCGGGGTGACGGGCAGCCGGTCCAGCGGGACCAGGGCGGCCGGGACCATGTACTCGGGCAGGGACGCGGCGGCGTGCGCGCGGAGCGCGGTCATCAGGGCGGTGACGTTGCGGAACGGCGCGGGGCGGTTGGTGAGGGGGCGGTTCCGGCCGGGGAGGTAGAGCGGACCGGGGACGGCGCCCCCGCCCTCGCCCTCGCCCTCGCCCTCGCCCTCGCCCAGCAAGAACACGGCATCCACGCTGCCGTCCTCGGCCTCCCCGTTCCAGGTGAGGTCCGCGCGATACCCGTGCCGCGCGGCCGTCGCGTACAGCGTCTCGGGGTCCACCCCCGCGCCGCCGGTTCCGGAGCGGCTGCTGTCGTCCAGGGTGCCGAGGGCGGCGAGGTCGGGGGCGAGCCGGGCGTTGGGTACCCCGGTGACGCGGAGTGCGGCGGGGCGGCCGGCGCCGAGGCGGGAGCCGAGGGCGTCCGGGCTGCCGAGGGAGGACCACGGGACGGTCTCCACCGCACGCCCGCCACCCGCGAGGCCGGCCGACGGCCGCAGGACCACGTCGTACCGGTGACGGGTCAGCTCGTTGTGATGGACGCCCCGCTTGATCCGCACCTCGGCGGTGAACCCGTCGAGCGCGGTGAAGTAGTCCGGATCGACGAGGAGTTCACCCTCCCAGGCGACCGCCCGGTCCACGGCCGCGCGCAGCGCCTCCTTGTCGGTCCCGTCCTCGGCGCGCGCCTGCTCGATCGCCGCGCACAGCGCCCGGTGCAGCCGCAGATTGCGCACGTCACCGACGAAGAGGGAGCCGCCCGGGGCGAGCAGCCGGGCGGCGGCGCGGATCACGTCCGTCAGGTACTCCGCGCCGGGGAAGTACTGGATCACCGAGTTGACGACGACGGTGTCGAAGTGGCCCTCCGGCAGCCCGGTGATGTCGTGCGCGGGGCGGGCGAGCAGGGTCACCCGGTCCGCGAGGCCGGGCACGGCGGCCACCTGTGCGCGGAGGGCGCCGATCGCCTCCTCGGACAGGTCCGTGCCCCAGTACTCGGCGCAGTCGGGGGCGAGCCGGGAGAGCAGCAGCCCGCTGCCGACGCCGATCTCCAGGACGCGGCGCGGCCGGAGCGCGCGGACGCGGGCCACGGTGGCGTCCCGCCATTCGCGCAGGTCGGCGAGCGGGATGGGCAGCCCGTCGTACATGCTGTTCCAGCCCGCGAAGTTCTCCTCGAAGCCCTCCGCACCGGCGGCCGAGTACAGCAGTTCGTGCAGGTCCTTCCACTCCGCGACCTCGGCCTCGCCGTCCAGCGAGGGCACGACGTACGCGGCGAGCCGGCGGTCGCCGGGGCGGTCCTCGCGGACGACGACGGCCGCCTGGTCGACGGCCGGGTGGGCGCGCAGCACGGACTCGATCTCGCCGGGCTCGATCCGGAAGCCCCGGATCTTGATCTGGCTGTCGGCGCGGCCGTGGAACTCCAGCCGGCCGTCGGCCTTCCAGCGCACCAAGTCGCCGGTGCGGTACAGCCGTTCGCCGGGCGCCCCGAAGGGGTCGGCCACGAACCGCTCGGCGGTGAGCGCGGGCCGGCCGAGATAGCCGCGCGCGAGCCCGTCGCCGCCGAGGTACAACTCGCCCACCACGCCCGCCGGTACGGGCCGCAGCCGGTCGTCCAGCACATAGGCGCGGGTGCCGGGGTCGGGGACGCCGATGGGCACGATGGTGCCTGCCGGGGTGTCCGGATCGCACAGGCCCAGCGTGGAGTTGGTGGTGGCCTCGGTCGGACCGTAGGCGTTGAACATCATCCGGCCGCGCGCGTACCGCCCGACCAGCTCGGGCGAGACCCGCTCGGTGCCGGCCAGCAGGGTTGCCGTGGAGGGGAGTTGTACATCCTCGGGCAGCGCGGCGAGCAGGGCGGGCGGCAGGATCATGAAGGTGATGCCGTGTTCGAGGGCGTACTCCGCGAGCGGTGCGCCGGGGAAGCGGCGGTCGGCGGGTACGACGACGAGCCGGCCGCCGGAGAGCAGGCCGAGGCAGAGGTCCCAGAACGCCACGTCGAAGCTGGGCGAGGCGAATTGGAGGACGCGGCTGTGCGGGCCGATCCCGAAGCGCTCGCTCTGGGTGGCGACGAGCCCCGCGACGCCCGCGTGGGTGAGGACGACGCCCTTGGGGCGGCCGGTGGAACCGGAGGTGTAGATGACGTAGGCGGCGTGGGCGGTGGTCAGGGCGCGGGCGGACTCGGGGTCGCATGTCGGGAGTTCCGCGAGCCCGGCCCGGGTCTCCGGGGCGTCCATGACCAACAGCGGCACGTCCGAGGGAAGTTCGGGCGCGACCTCGCCGGTGGTCAGGACGCACACCGGCTGGGCGTCCTGGAGCATGTAGGCCACACGGTCGGCCGGATAGTCGGTGTCGAGCGGGAGGTAGGCCGCCCCCGACTTCAGCACGGCGACCTCGGCGACGATCAGGTCCGCCGAGCGGGGCACCGCGATGGCGACGACCTTCTCGGGACCGGCCCCGCGCGCGGCGAGCGCCTGGGCCAACCGGGCGGCGCGGGCGTCGAGTTCGGCGTAGGTGAGGGTCACGTCCTCGTGGACGAGGGCGACGGCGTCGGGGCGGGCGGCGACCTGGGCGGCGAACATCTCGGGCCAGGTCAGGGCGGGCACGTCGTGCGCGGTGTCGTTCCAGGCGTCGAGGACGATCGCGCGCTCGGCCGCCGTCAGCAACTCCAGGTCGCCCACGGGGGTTTCGGGGCGGGCCAGGGCGTCGGCGAGGAGGGTGGCGTAGTGGCCGAGGACGCGGTCGGCGGTGGCGGGCTCGAAGAGGTCGGTGCGGTACGCCACCCGCAGCTCGTCCTCCGCCGTGACGCTCAGGGCGAGGTCGAGCGGGCCGCTCCAGGGGTCCGGTCCGAAGCCGGTGGCGCACAACAGGGCTCCGCCACGGCCCGGTTCGACGGTCAGCGCGGCGAGCACCTCGGCGGTGGACAGCCGGTGCTCCTCGGCGGCGTCGATCTCCGCCGCCACCCGGTCGCACAGCTCCGCGAAGGTCGTCGTCCCCTCCACGGCGACCCGCAGCGGGAGCCCCGCCCGGGCCGCCACGAAGTCGGTGGCGGCACCGCCGTACCGGCGCAGCAGCGCGAAGTGGGCGGCGAGCAGGACGTGTTCGGCCGGCCGTGGCACACCGAGCGGCCGTTGCCGCACTGCCGTGGGGGCGGAGGGGCGGGAGGCGGCCAGGTCGGCCGGCAGTGCGGTGTCCGCCGGTGGGCCGGCGAACCGCTGCCGCCAGTGGTCCCGCGCGGTCGCGGCCCCGGGGGTCCGCGGTTCTTCGGTCATCGCCTCTTCAGCAGAACGCGTGTTACCCGACACAGCGGCCCGTGCCTCCCCTTCGCGAGACGGAACCGGCTCTGGGAGCCGCAACCGCTCGCATAGTAAGGTAAGCATTGCCTTACCTGATAGCCCTCTTCGAGAAGATCGACCCGATGGGCGACAACTGAGGTTATGCTCGCCTTACCTGTCAACCAGGCGCCCGCGAACGGACGATGACGTGGAGAGAGTCCAGTGGCCCCAGGCGGAAAGCTGCGCGGCTCGGCCCTCGTCGGCCTCCTTCTCGCCGCGCTCCTGCTGCTGTCCCTGCTCTCGGTCGCGCTGGGCGCGCTGAGCGTCCCGCTGGACCAGGTGGTGCACGCCCTCCTGGGTCACGCGCCCAGCAGGACGGTCGACAACGTCGTTTGGGAGGCGCGCGTCCCGCGCACCCTGCTCGGCCTGACGACCGGCGCCGCGCTCGGCCTGTCCGGGGCACTGATGCAGGCACTCACCCGCAATCCGCTGGCCGACCCGGGCATCCTCGGGGTCAGCGCGGGGGCGTCGTTCGCGATCGTCGTCGCGGTGGGCGTGTTCGGGCTCTCCTCGCTCCACGGCACCGTGTGGTTCGCGTTCGCCGGGGCGCTCGCGGCGAGCGTCCTCGTCTACCTCCTCGGCAGGCAGGGCCGTTCGGGGGCGACGCCCGTGAAGCTGGCGCTCGCGGGCGTCGCCATCACCTTCATGCTGTCCTCCTGCACGAGCGCGATCGTGCTCACCGACCCGGACGCGCTGGACCGCTACCGCTTCTGGTCGGCGGGTTCACTGGCCGACCAGGACTGGGGCGACCTGGTCGGCGTGCTGCCGTTCCTCACCGTCGGCGCGGTGCTCGCGCTGGCCTCGGCGCCCGCGCTCAACAGCCTCGCCCTCGGCGACGACGTGGCCGCCTCGCTCGGCCGCCGTCTCGGGCTCGTACGGCTCCAGGGGGTGACGGCGATCGTGCTGCTGACCGGCGCCTCGGTGGCCGTGATCGGCCCGGTGGTCTTCCTCGGCCTGGTCGTCCCGCACATCGCCCGCGTCCTCGCCCAGGCGGCCGGCATCGGCCCCGACCACCGCTGGCTGCTGCCGCTGTCGGCGGCCATCGCGCCGATGCTGCTCCTCGCGGCGGACACCCTGGGCCGGATCGTCGCCCCGCCGACCGAGATCCAGGCGGGCGTCCTGGTGGCGTTCGTCGGCGGCCCGTTCTTCATCGCCCTGGTACGACGCCGCAAGCTCGCGGAGGTATGAGGATGCCCGCCCACCCCACCTCCCCGGCGATACCGGCGCCCCCGATCCGGCGCGGACGGCCGTACCGGCTCGCCGTGCCGCCCGTCTCGGGCATCCTGCGCCCGCGGCTCCTCCTGACCGGCGTACTGGTCGGCGCCGCGGCGTTCCTGCTGTTCTGCTGGGGGCTGACGCTCGGGGACTATCCGATCCCGCTGCCCGACGTGGTCCGCGCGCTCACCGGCGCCGGCGATCCGGGCACGGTGATCGTCGTCCAGGATCTGCGGCTGCCGCGCGCGCTGACCGGGCTGCTCGCCGGGATCGCCTTCGGGGTCTCGGGCGCGGTGTTCCAGACGATGACGCGCAATCCGCTGGCCAGCCCCGACATGATCGGGCTGACCGAGGGCGCGGGTACGGCGGTCGTGGCGGCGATCGTGCTCGGCTGGACCGGCGGGCTGGGGCTGCAGACGCTGGGGCTGCTCGGCGCGCTGGCCACCGCCGCCGTCGTGTACGCGCTCGCGTGGCGGCGCGGGGCGACGGGCTACCGCATCATCCTGGTCGGCATCGGGGTGTCGTGGATCTGCACCAGCGCGACCGACTTCCTGGTGGCGCGCGGCAACCGTTTCGAGGCCCAGGAGGCGGTCGGCTGGCTGGTGGGGAACCTCAACGGCCGCACCTGGGACCAGGTGGACGCCCTCGCCGTGTCGATGGCGGTGCTGCTGCCGGTCACGCTGGCGATGGGCCGCTGGATGCGCACGCTCCAGCTCGGGGACGACGTGGCGGCGGGGCTCGGCACGCCGGTCCAGCCGGTGCGGCTCGCGCTGCTGGTGACCGGGGTGGGCCTGGTGGCCTTCGCGACGGCGGCGGCCGGTCCGGTGGCCTTCGTGGCGCTGTCCGCCCCGCAGATCGCCCAGCGCCTTGCCGCGACCGACTCGCCGCCCCCGCTCGTCTCCGGTCTCACCGGCGCCCTCGTCGTCCTCGGGTCCGACCTGATCGCCCGGGAGGCGATCCCCGGTACGGAACTGCCCGTGGGGATCGTCACCGGTGTGCTCGGCGCGCCGGTCCTGCTCTGGCTGCTCATCCGCGCCAACCGCGCGGGCTCAGGAGGCTGATCGCATGGCATCCACCGACGCGCGCACCCCGCTTGCCGAAAAGACCACTCAACCCGGGCGGTACGAACCGAGGTTGACGGCGCACGACCTCCATCTCGCCTACGACGGCCGGGCGGTGGTGGAGGGCCTGGACCTCGCCGTGCCGACCGGCCGTATCACGGCCATCGTGGGCGCCAACGCCTGTGGGAAGTCCACCCTGTTGCGGGCGCTCGCCCGGCTGCTGGCCCCGCGCCAGGGCACGGTCGAACTGGACGGCACCGCCCTGCGCTCGGTCCCCACCCGCGAACTCGCCCGCAAGCTCGGCATCCTGCCGCAGACCCCGGTGGCCCCCGAGGGGCTGACCGTGCTGGACCTGGTGAGCCGGGGCCGCTCACCGCACCAGACGTGGTGGCGTCAGTGGTCGAAGGCGGACGAGGAGGCCGTGCACGGCGCTCTCGCGGCGACGAACCTGACCGATCTCGCCGACCGGCCGGTGGACGAGCTCTCCGGCGGCCAGCGGCAGCGCGCCTGGATCGCCATGGCCGTCGCCCAGGGCACCCCCGTCCTGCTCCTGGACGAGCCGACGACCTATCTGGACCTCGCCCATCAGATCGACGTGCTCGACCTGATCACCGACCTCAACCGGCGCGAGGGCCGCACCGTCGTCATGGTGCTGCACGATCTCAACCAGGCCTGCCGGTACGCCGATCACGTCATCGCCATGAAGGCGGGCCGGATCGTCGCCGAGGGCCCGCCGGCCCAGGTGGTGACCGAGGAGACCGTCGAGCACGTCTTCGATCTGCGCTGCCGGATCACCACCGACCCGGTGAGCGGCACCCCGCTGGTGATACCGATGGGCCGCCACCACGCGGACTCCAAGGAGCCCGCGACGGCGACGGATTGACGGCTGCTCAGAAAGCCTCAGGACAGGGCTACTCGGGCCGCGAGGTGAGGTAACCGCCCATCGTGCGGAAGTACTCCGTGGCGGCCAGCTCCGTGCCGTCCTCGGTGCGCACCCGCCGCACGAGCAGCCCGCGTCCCTGCCCGGAGTGGGCGTCGGGGCCCGCCACGACCACCACGCCGTCGCCCTCACGGATGAAGATCCGGCCCGGCGTGCCGCCGTAGCGCCCCTCGGAGACGGCGGCCGACACGATCCGCAGGCGCTCGCCGCGATGGAAGGCGTACGCGTTCGGGTACGGGTCGGACTGGGCCCGCACCAGGCGTTCCAGGCGTTCGGCCGGCCAGCTCCAGTCGATGCGGCTGTCCTCCAGCGAGCGCTTGTGGAAGAAGCTGGCCCTGCTCCGGTCCTGCGGCCGCCAGCGCCCGGCGTCGGCGCCGGAGGCGATCAGGTCGAGGGACTCGCGCACCACGGGGGCGATGAGGTCGACGGTGCGGTGGAAGAGGTCGGTCGCGGTGTCGGACGGCCCGACGGGCACCGCGCGCTGGATCAGGATGTCGCCCGCGTCCAGCTCGCCGTTCATGCGGTGCGCGGTGACGCCGACCCGCTCCTCGCCGTTGACGAGGGCCCAGATGAGGGGCGAGAACCCGGCGTAGGAGGGCAGCAGGGAGTCGTGGATGTTGAGGGTGCCGTGCGGGGGCAGGTCGAAGAGCTCCGGGGGCAGCCAGGTGCGCCAGTTGTTGGCCACGATGATGTCGGGCCGCGCCTCCCGCACGGCGGCGAGGACTTCCTCGTCGTCGGGGCGGTTGCGCAGCAGCACGGGTATCTCGTGCTTCTCGGCGAGTTCGGCGACGCTGTCGTCCCAGATCTTCTCGTACGCGTGTTCACTCGCCGGGTGAGTGAGGACGAGGACGACCTCGTGACCGGAGTCCAGCAGCGCCTGGAGCGTGCGGTGGCCCCAGGTCTGATAGCCGAACATGGCGACGCGCATGAGGATCTCCTCTTCGACGACTCCGTTGCTAGGTAAGGCTAACCTTATCTAACATGTGGCTGCCTGAGGGAGGCGATGCCACGGTGAAGTCACCCCGCACGGAATCCGACATCGTTCATGATGTCCTCGGAATCGGGTTCGGTCCGTCAAATCTCGCATTGGCCATAGCCGTTGAGGAACACAACGCGAGCCGTCCGGAGGGCGAACGCCTCACCGCCCGCTTCCTGGAACGCCAGCCGCGCTTCGGCTGGCATCGGGGCATGCTCATCGACGACGCCACCATGCAAGTGTCGTTTCTCAAGGACCTGGTCACCCTGCGCAATCCGACCAGCGACTTCAGCTTTCTCTGCTTCCTGCGCGAGCGCGGCCGACTCATCGACTTCCTCAACCAGAAGACGCTGTTCCCGCTGCGCGCCGAGTTCCACCAGTACTTCGAGTGGGCCGCCGAGCGCGTCGGACACCTCGTCGGCTACGACAGCGAGGTGACGGCCGTCGAGCCGGTGCGCGACGAGGCGGGCACGGTCGAGTACTTCGACGTGCACTGCCGGGACCCGGAGCAGCCGGGCCGCACGGTGCGGTACCGGACGCGGAACATCAGCGTGGCGATGGGCCTGGAACCGCATGTGCCGCCCGGCCTGGAGCTGACCGAACGCGTCTGGCACAACAGCCAGTTGCTCCCCCGCGTCGGCGAACTCGGCACCACCGGCGCCCCGGTGCGCAGGGCCGTCGTGCTCGGTGCCGGGCAGAGCGCCGCCGAGGCGGTGGACTTCCTGCACCGCTCCTTCCCGGACGCGGAGGTCTGCGCGGTCTTCGCCAAGTACGGCTACACCCCGGCCGACGACAGCCCGTTCGCCAACCGCATCTTCGACCCGGAGGCGGTGGACCTGTACTTCGGCGCCCCGGCCGAGGTGAAACAGTCCCTGTTCGACTACCACCGCTCCACCAACTACTCCGTGGTGGACATGGAGTTGATCGAGGCGCTGTACGCGACCTCGTACCGCGAGAAGGTCGCCGGCCGCGAACGGCTGCGCTTCCTCAACGTCTCGCGGGTACGCGACGTACAGCCCCGCTCCGGCGGCGAGGGGCTGGACATCACCGTGGAGTTCCTGCCGACCGGTGAACACGAGGTCCTGGAGGCCGACTTGTTCGTCCTCGCGACCGGGTACCGGCCCCGCGACCTGACCCGGCTGCTCGGCGAGTCGGCCAAGCTCTGCCTGCGGGACGACGGCGACGAGCTGCGGGTGGGCCGCGACCACCGGGTGGCGACGGCCCCTGAGGTCACCGCCGGGATCTACCTCCAGGGCGGGACCGAGCACACGCACGGCCTGACCAGCACCCTGCTGTCCACGACGGCGGTCCGCGCGGAGGAGATCCACCGCTCCCTGCTCGCCGGACGGGCGCCGGCCTACGACAGGCCCTAGCGGTCCGGCACCCCCGGCAGGGTCACCCGGGGGTGCCGGACCGCCCGTCCGCCGGCGTCCCGGCCGTCCCGTGCCCGCCGAACGCCGCCACCAGCGCGTCGGTGTCCACGACGACGGCGCAGGTGGCGGCCAGCCACCGTACGGCCATCGCGTGGTCGGCGGCCGTACGGTCGGCCACGGCGTCGGCGGCCACGAAGGGCTCCAGGTCCTGCATCCAGGCGTCCGCCGCGGTGAGCAGTATGTCGGTGGCGGCGGCGACCCCGGCGACCACCAGCTGGTCGCGGCCCAGCTCCGTCAGCCGTGCCCGCAGCCGGGTACCGGCGAAGGCGCTGCACCGCTTGCCGGTGAACAGGCTGTCGCCGGGCCGGGGTTGGACGGCGTCGACGACACCGCGCACCGCCGGGACGGCACCCGGCTCCGGCACCCGCACCGCGTAGACGACCGGCACGGCCGCCTCGCGCGCGGCCCGGACCAGCCGCTCGGTGCGGGCGACGAACCCGGAGTCGTCCCCCACGGGGCAGCCGCGCACGTCACGGACGAGGAGCACGGCCCGGCGGACCTCCAGACACCAGGAGGGGCCGCCATCGGGCTCGGGCGTCCCGTACGGGACCGCACCGGCGGACGGGGCGGCGGCGTCCGGGAGGTGGGCGGGCCGGGGCAGCGGGGCGGCGCCGGCGGACGGGATCGCTCCGGACGGCATCACGGTCTCGGGGAACGGGAACGGCATGGGCTTCGCCTCTCGCGGTCGGCTCGACGGGTCGCACCCCGCCCTCGGGTACGGCCGCGCGTCGGCGCGCCCGGGTGTCGCCGGGCGGGGCGAAGCCGGTCGGGGGCCGCCGCGTGTTCCGGCGCCGACGGGCACCGCCACACCTTCTGGATCCGGCGGCCGTGCCGCCGTGCACCTGTGCGGCGCGCGCACCGGCGCACGCCGTCCACGGCTCCGCTCCGGAGACGAGATCCCAAGTTAGGGTACCCTAAGTATGCGCGTGGAACGGCGAAGCGCAAGCTCCCTCGCTCAGGCCGGTCCGTGGGTCCAGCGGCCGCCGAGCATGGTCGCGAAGACGGGCATCGTGCGCAGGGTCGCGAGGTCCGCCGCCAGCGGGTCCACGTCCGTGAACACCAGGTCGGCGGGGTCGCCCACCCTGATCAGCCGCCTGGCCCGGGCGGAGGCGGCGAGCGCGGCCGCGAGCGGCACCCGCTGCTCGGGATGCCAGGCCGGCCGCTCGTCCCCGGTGCGCCCCACGGCCGACGCGATGCCGAGCCACGGGTCCAGCGGCGAGACCGGCGCGTCCGAGCCGAACTCCAGCCGGGCCCCGGCCGCGAGCAGGTCCGCGTAGGCGAACGCGCGGTCCGTGCGGCCCGCCCAGTGCCGGTCCGCGATGTCCCGGTCGTCGGTGGCGTGCCGGGGCTGGACGCCCGCTGTGACCCCGAGTGCGGCGAACCTCGGCAGGTCGGCGGCGCCGAGCAGTTGCGCGTGCTCGATCCGGCCCCGGCAGCGCACGGCCTCGAAGGCGTCCAGGGCGACCGTGTTGGCGTGGTCGCCGATGGCGTGCACGGCCGGTTCGATGCCGTGGGCGGCGGCGCGGCGCATCAGCGCGACCAGTTCCTCGGTGCCGGTCTCCTGGATGCCGTGCGCGTGCGGGGTGTCCCCGAGCCCCGGGTAGGGGTCGCGGCACAGGGCGGTACGGGTGTTGAGGGAGCCGTCCGTGAAGAGCTTGAGCGGGCCGACGCGCACGGTCCCGGCGCCTCCGTCCACGGCGGAGCCGGTGCGCAGCCCGCGCCCGATCGCCGCGTCGAGGTACGCCGGATAGACGGCGGCCTCCACCCGCACCGGCAGCCGTCCGGCCGCTGCGCGCCGCGCCCAGTCCGTGACGGTGTCGCCGTACTGGAAGTCGACGATCCCGGTGACCCCGCGCGCGGCGGCCGCCCTGCATGCCTCCCCGACCAGGCGGTCCACGGTCTCGACGGGCGCCTTCGGCAGTGCGGCGAGAGCCTCCAGGCACTCGTGCTCCCGCAGCACCCCGCTGGGGTGGCCGGTGCGGCCGACGAGGGCGAGGCAGGCGGAGTTGAGCCACGCGGTGTGCAGGTCCTGGCTCACCAGGGCGACGGGCACACCGGGGACGACGGCGTCCAGGACGTCCTTGTGCGGGGCGTCGGGCCAGAGCCCGTCCCGGAAGCCGAACCCGGTCAACACCTTCTCGTCCAGCGGCAGTCGGGCCCGCTCCCGTACGACCTCGGCGACCGCGCGGGCCGAGCCGGGGCCGGAGACGTCGAGCCGGGTGCGGGCGACGGCCCACTCCCCCATGTGCACATGGGCGTCCCACAGCCCGGGCAGTACGGTCCGCCCGGCGAGGTCGAACACCGGCTCACGCGAGTCGGGTTGAGGCCCCTCCCCGGCCCGGATCTCGGTGACCCGGCCGTCCGCGACCCGGATGCGCGCGAGCGGCCCCCCGGCACCGAGCCGTACCCGGGCGAGCCACAGCGGCGCCTCCGTGCCGGCCGTCGCGGTGGACACATCGGCAGTGCTCGTCATGGCGGGCTCCAGCGGGGAGTCGGGGCGTCCGGCCACCCGAACTCTACTTAGGCATGCCTAAGTCACGCCAGGGCGGCGGCCGTCTCCCGCGCGAAGGCCTCGGGGTTGTCCAGCATGATGTTGTGCCCGCAGTCGGGCACGGCGACGACCCGCACCCCGGCCTCTTCCAGGCCCTCGGTGCCCGGGAACGGTCCGTTCGCCTCGGGGAACAGGAAGGTGCGCGGTATCGGCAGCTTCAGCAGCAGCTCGCGCATCGTGGGGGTGGTGCCCTGGGTGAGCCGGTTCGCGCTGCGGTGCAGGGCGGTGCGGTCGGCCAGGCGCATGGTGGCCCACCAGTGCGGGCCCGCCGTGTCGCGCAACCTCTCCCAGCCGCCGTCGAGGAACTCCCGCTCCGAGGAGGCGGTGATGCCCGAGCTTCCGGGGGCGTCGGGGTCGGGCGTGATCGGGTCGAGGTTGGCGTCGATCAGGACCAGCCGGGAGACCAGCTCCGGGTGGCGTGCGGCCAGGACGATCGCCACGGAGCCGCCCATGCTGTGCCCGATCAGCTCGGCGCCGTCGGCTCCGGCGGAGGTCAGCGCGGCGGCCAGGGCGTCGGCGTGGGACTCCAGGCTGTAGTCGAAGTCCGCCGGACGGTCGCTGATGCCATGGCCCAGCATGTCGATCAACAGCGAGCGGTGGCCGGCGAGCAGGGGGTGTACGGCGCTCTCGGTGAAGTAGGCGGGCGAGGTGGCGCCGAGTCCGTGGACGTAGACACGCGGGGCGTCCCGGCCGGGCAGCTCGACCCAGCGCATGAGGTCCCCTCGGGGCGTGACAGCGGCGTTGCGCATGGTCTACTCCTTGATCACGATGAGTGGACGAGTGTAACCGCCCCCGGAGCACCCCCTCGCCGAACCGCCGGACGCCAAAGGCCCCTTCAGCCCTGCCGGGGCAGCCGTACCACCTGGACGAAGAAGTCGTCGATCTGGCGGACCGCGGCGATGAACTGGTCCAGGTCCACCGGCTTGGTGACGTACGCGTTGGCGTGCAGCTTGTAGCTGCGCAGGATGTCCTCCTCGGCGGCCGAGGTGGTGAGGACGACGACGGGGATGTGGGAGAGGTCCGGGTCGGACTTGATCCGCTCCAGGACCTGACGGCCGTCGTACTTGGGGAGGTTGAGGTCGAGCAGGATCAGGTCGGGACGCGGGGCGCCGGCGTGCTCGCCCTCCCGGTAGAGGAAGTGGAGCGCCTCCTCGCCGTCCCGGACGACATGGAGGGTGTTGCCGATCTTGTTGTCCTCGAACGCCTCCCGGGTCATCAGCTCGTCCCCGGGGTCGTCCTCGACCAGGAGTACGTCGATGGGGGTGGCGGCGGGGGTCGTCATGTCAAGGCCTTTTCCTGGGGTTCGGCGCCGGACTCGTCCGGGACGGGGGCGGCCGGCGGAAGCGTGAGGCAGAAGCGGGTGCCGTCCGTGCACTCGGTGTCGAGCCAGATTCTGCCTCCGTGATGTTCCACGATCTTCTTGCAGAGCGCCAGTCCGATGCCCGTACCACCGTAGGCGTCCCGGCTGTGCAGCCGCTGGAAGATGACGAAGACCTTCTCGGCGAACTCCCCAGGGATGCCGATGCCGTTGTCCTTGACGCAGATCCGGGCCATGCCGGGCTCGTCGGGGTCGGGTTCGCAGGTGATGGTGAGGTGCGGGACGCGTTCGGCGTGGCGGAACTTCAGGGCGTTGCCGACCAGGTTCTGCCAGAGCATGGCGAGCAGGGTGGGGTCGCCGACGACCTCGGGCAGGGTGTCCGGGCGGTCGATGACGGCGCCGGACTCCTCGACGGCCGCGCCCAGGTTGGCCAGCGCCTTGTCCAGGGCCTGGCCGAGGCCGACGGGCACCCGGGCGTCGTTGAGCCGGCCGACGCGGGAGAAGGTGAGCAGGTCGTTGATGAGCACCTGCATCCGCTTGGCGCCGTCCACGGCGAAGTCGATGTACTGCCGCCCCCGGTCGTCCAGGTGGTCGCCGTACCGCTTCTCCAGGAGCTGGCAGAAGGAGGCGACCTTGCGCAGGGGTTCCTGGAGGTCGTGGGAGGCGACGTAGGCGAACTGCTCCAACTCGACGTTGGAACGGCGCAGTTCGACCGCCTGGGCGTCCAGGTCGGCGGCCTGGCGGGCCAGGGTGCGCTCCTGGTCGCGGGAGGCGTCGAGTTCGGCGACGATGCGCCTGCGCATCCCCTCGACGTCGTCCGCGAGCGCGGTCAGGTCGGCGGGGCCGCCGCCGGTGATGACGTGGTCGAAGTCGCCGCCCGACACGCGCCGGGAGGCGGTGCCGAGGATCTCCAGCGGGCGGGCGACCAGCATGCGCACGAGGAAGGCGAGGGCGACGCCGGTGAGCAGGAAGGCGGCCACCATGCCACCGAGCACCGAGTTGCGCACGGTGCGTTCGTGGGCGATCTCGGCGTGGCCCTCGCGGACGGTGCGGGCGAGATCGGCGTTCTGCTTCGCCCAGGTGGCGCGCAGGTGGTCGAAGTTGCGCCGGCCCTGTTCGGCGGTGGTCTTGTCGACGCGCTTCGGGTCGCCGGGGCTGACGGAGGCGGCCATCGGCTCGGCGTAGGCGCGGCGCCAGTCGGCGGCCTGCCGCTCGACGGCGTCCAGGTCCGCGAGCAGGGCGGGCTGGTCCTCGACGAGCTCGCGCAGCCGGGCGGCCGAGCGGGCCTCGTCGGTCTTGCCCTGGGTGTAGGGGGTGAGGAACTGCCGGTCGGCGGCGATCGCGTAGCCGCGGATGCCGGTCTCCTGGTTGACCAGGGCGGACTGGAGCCGGTACGCCTCCGTCTGGGCGGGCTGGACGCGCAGGAGCAGTCTGTCGGTGGCCTGGGCCGTGCGGCCGAGCAGGTCGGCGCCGATCACCGTGCCGACCACCACGAGCAGGGCCATCAGCGCCAGCACCAGCTGGAACCAGCCCTGCACCGTCAGACTGCGCCGGCGCGCGCCCTTGTCGTTCCTCACCGTGTGCTCCGACTCCATATGTGTCATGTCGCTTCTAGTTCCAGCTCACATGGACGACGGCCACATCGTCCGCGAGTCCGCCGCGTGCCTCGGCCAGCCCCTCGGCGCGGTCGATCAGGGTGTCCACGAAGTCCTCGGCGGGCAGGGCGCCCGACTCGCGGGCGAGGGCCAGCAGGCCTTCCTCGCCGAGGCGTTCGGTGCCCCGGCTGACGTGCCCCTCGAACAGGCCGTCGGTGAACAGCACCACGGACGCGCCGGGCGGCACCGGCAGTTCGGAGGTCGGCCAGCCGGCCACTCCGGGGACCACGCCGAGCGCGGGTCCGCCGGGCACCTCCACCCAGTCCACCTCGGCGCCGGTACGGCGCAGCAGGCCGGGGTGTCCGGCCCGTACGACGCTGGCGCTGTGGGCACCGGGTACGGCGGCGAGGCTCACCAGGGTGGCGAAGACCTCGTCCCGGGCGCGCTCGGCCACCAGCAACTCCTCCAGGCGGCCCACCTGTTCGGCGCCGGTGATGCCGCTGAGGACCAGGGTGCGCCAGGCGATGCGCAGCGCGACGCCGAGGGCGGCCTCGTCCGGACCGTGTCCGGAGACGTCCCCGACCAGGGCGTGGACGGCGCCGTCGGCGCTCTGCACGATGTCGTAGAAGTCGCCGCCGAGCAGCGCCTGGGCGCGCCCTGGCCGGTAGCGGGCCACGACGTTCACGCCGTCGGCGCGCAGCAGCGGCCGGGGCAGCAGGCCGCGTTCGAGGCGGGCGTTCTCCCGGGCCTGCATCTGGCTGGCCTGGAGGGCGACGGCGGCCTGTTCGGCCTGCTTGCGCTGGATCGCGTAGCGCACGGCACGGCCGAAGAGTTCGGGTTCGACGCGGCCCTTGACGAGGTAGTCCTGCGCGCCCGCCGCGACGGCGGCGAGGCCGGTCTGTTCCTCGGCGAGGCCGGTGAGGACGACGACGGCCATCTGGTCGGCGTGCGCCTGGACCATGGACAGGGCCTCCAGGCCCTGGGCGTCGGGCAGATGCAGGTCGAGCAGGACACAGTCGGGCACCTCGGCGGCGAGCACGTCCGCGGCCTCGGCCATCGAACGCACCCAGCGCAGGCTCATCTTGAGCGCGCTGTCGGCGACCAGTTCCTCCACCAGGAGGGCGTCCCCGGGGTCGTCCTCGACCAGGAGCACCGACGGCTCCCGGCCGTCCCACCCCGCCTCCTCGCGCGCCGCCGGCACGAGCCGTGCCGCACTCGTCCGCGACGTCACCATGGCTCCGCCTCTCCCCACCCTTACCCGTCGCCTACGCTCAGTGGACGCCGACCGCCAGGGGCCGAGCATACTCATCGCACCCATCCGATGGTCACCAGTCCCCTATGCCCAGGGAGCGGGGAAGCGATCCCGGGCATCATGGAGAACATGGAGACAACGGGCACCGAGTGGATCACCGTCACGGCCTACGAGAATCTGCCGGGCGCCCTCCGGCCGATGGCGGCCGCGCGGGCTTGACTGCGCGAACGCGGCATCGACTGGATGCCCTTCGCCCCCGACGAGATCGGCTGGCGGCACGCCTGCGGGGTCGGCGCCGACGGCCACTGGCACGGCTGGTTCGACGTCCGCGTCGACGCCGGGGCGCTCCGGCGGCTGGGGCTGCATCCCGGCCAGTCCACCTCCGAGGTGAACGGCCCTTCCCCGCCGGGGTGGTGGCACGCGGCGGCGGAGCGGCGCGCCTGATGAGGGCTCCGCTCCGCCGGGCTGAAGGGCACTCCGGTCAGCCCCGCGCCACCACCTCCCGCAGCGCCACGTTCAACTCCATGACGTTCACCCGGGGTTCACCGATGAAGCCGAGCGTCCGCCGCTCCGTGTGCGCGTCCACCAGGTGACGCACCCGGGAGACGGGCAGGCCGTTGCGCTCGGCCACGCGGCGGACCTGGAGGAGGGCGTAGGCCGGTGAGATGTCGGGGTCGAGGCCGGAACCGGAGGAGGTCACCGCGTCCGGCGGGATGTCGGCGGGGGTGACCCGGTGGCCGGGAACCGAGTTGTCGCGGACGACCGCGGCGCGGGCGGCGAGGACCTGGGCGCAGAGGGTGCCCTCCTCGGGGACGGCGGGGCAACGGCCGCGCACCGCACCGCTGTCGGCGGCGAGGTTGGTCGCGCCGGACAGCAGCAGGTGGTAGCGGGTGTTGACGCTGTTGGCGCCGAGCCCGTTCGCCGGGCGCCCCTGGAACCACCGGAGGTCGGGGCCCGGCGCGTTCTCGCCCTTCTTCGGCGGCAGGTCGTACGACTGACCGATGAGGGACGAGCCGACGGTACGGCCGTCCGCCCGCACCTCGGAGCCGTTGGCCGCGCTGTGGAACAGCGACTGGGCGACGCCGGTGACCGCGAGCGGGTACAGCACGCCGGTGAGCACGCTGAGCACCAGCAGCGCCCGCAGGCCCGCGCCGAGCAACCGGGCTTTCGTCACGAGGGAGTTGTTCATGGTCCGTCACCCGATCCCGGGAATCAGCGAGAGGAGCAGGTCGATGAGCTTGATGCCGGCGAAGGGCGCGACGAGACCGCCGAGGCCGTAGACGGCGAGGTTGCGCCGCAGCATCCGGTCGGCGCCGACGGGCCGGTAGCGCACCCCGCGCAGGGCGAGCGGCACCAGGGCGACGATGACCAGCGCGTTGAAGATCACGGCCGAGAGGATCGCGGAGTCGGGTGAGGACAGCCGCATCACGTTGAGCGCGTCCAGGCCGGGGTAGACCGCCGCGAACAGCGCCGGGATGATCGCGAAGTACTTCGCGACGTCGTTGGCGATGGAGAACGTCGTCAACGCACCCCGTGTGATGAGGAGTTGCTTGCCGATCTGGACGACCTCGATCAGCTTGGTGGGATCGGAGTCGAGGTCCACCATGTTGCCGGCCTCCTTGGCTGCCGACGTACCGGTGTTCATCGCCACGCCCACGTCCGCCTGGGCCAGCGCGGGGGCGTCGTTGGTGCCGTCGCCGGTCATCGCGACGAGCTTGCCGCCCGCCTGCTCCCGTTTGATGAGGGCCATCTTGTCCTCGGGGGTGGCCTCCGCGAGGAAGTCGTCCACGCCCGCCTCCTCGGCGATGGCCTTCGCGGTCAGCGGGTTGTCCCCGGTGATCATGACCGTACGGATGCCCATGCGGCGCAGCTCCGCGAACCGCTCCCGCATCCCGTCCTTGACCACGTCCTTGAGGTGGACGACACCGAGGACCCGCGCCCCCTTCGCGTCGCGCACGGCGACCAGCAGCGGGGTGCCCCCGGCGCGGGAGATGCGGTCCACGACCGCCTCCGCGTCGTCGGACACCGATCCGCCGCGCTCGCGCACCCAGTCCACCACCGAACCGGCCGCGCCCTTGCGGACCTCGCGCCCCGCCACGTCGACCCCGGACATCCGGGTCCGGGCGGAGAAGGCGACCCACTCGGCGCCCACCAGTTCGCCCTGGTGCCGCTCGCGCAGCCCGTACCGTTCCTTGGCGAGGACGACGACGGAGCGGCCCTCGGGCGTCTCGTCGGCGAGCGAGGACAGCTGGGCGGCGTCCGCGAGTTCGGCTTCGGTGATGCCGCGCACGGGCACGAACTCGGCGGCGCGGCGGTTGCCGAGGGTGATGGTGCCGGTCTTGTCGAGCAGCAGGGTGGAGACGTCACCGGCCGCCTCGACGGCCCGCCCGGACATGGCCAGCACGTTGCGCTGGACGAGCCGGTCCATGCCCGCGATGCCGATCGCGGAGAGCAGGGCGCCGATGGTGGTCGGGATCAGACAGACCAGCAGGGCGATGAGGACGACCATGGTGAGGTGGGTGCCCGCGTAGTCCGCGAACGGCGGCAGCGTCGCGCAGGCCAGCAGGAAGACGATGGTCAGCGAGGCGAGCAGGATGTCGAGCGCGATCTCGTTGGGCGTCTTCTGCCGGGCGGCGCCCTCGACGAGGCCGATCATCCGGTCGACGAAGGTCTCGCCGGGCCGGGTGGTGATCCGGACGACGACGCGGTCGGAGAGCACCCGCGTGCCACCGGTCACCGCGCTGCGGTCGCCGCCGGACTCGCGGATGACCGGCGCCGACTCGCCCGTGATGGCGGACTCGTCCACGGAGGCGACACCCTCGACGACGTCACCGTCGCCGGGCACGATGTCCCCCGCCTCGCAGACCACCAGGTCACCGATGCCGAGTTCGGTGCCGGGCACCCGCTCCTCGCGGCCGTCGGTCAGCCGGCGCGCCACCGCGTCCGTCCTGGCCCGGCGCAGACTGTCGGCCTGCGCCTTGCCCCGGCCCTCGGCGACCGCCTCCGCCAGGTTGGCGAAGAGCACGGTCAGCCACAGCCAGGCGCTGATCGCCCAGCCGAACCAGTCGGTGGGGTCGGTGAGGGAGAACGCGGTGGTCAGCACCGAGCCGATCCAGACGACGAACATCACGGGCGACTTGACCATGACACGCGGATCGAGCTTGCGGGCGGCGTCCGGCAGCGACCTGACCAGCTGCCGGGGGTCGAACAGGCCCACGCCGACCCGGCGTTGGGGGTCCCGCCTCGGTGCCGGCGGCTCTTGGGGGGCGGTGGGGGCGGAGGTGAGTGCGGACATCGAGTCCTCTTGCCTGTCCATACGAGTGGTCATCACGCCAGCCCTTCGGCGAGCGGACCCAGCGCGAGCGCCGGGAAGTAGGTCAGCCCGGTGACGATCAGGATCGCCCCGACCAGCAATCCGGTGAACAGCGGTTTCTCGGTGCGCAGGGTGCCCGCGGTGACCGGCACCGGGCGCTGCGCGGCGAGCGAGCCGGCGAGCGCGAGCACGAACACCATCGGCAGGAAGCGGCCGAGCAGCATCGCGAACCCGGTGGTGACGTTGAACCAGTCGGTGTTCGCGTTCAGCCCCGCGAAGGCCGAGCCGTTGTTGTTCGCCGCCGAGGTGAAGGCGTACAGCACCTCGGAGAAGCCGTGCGCCCCGGAGTTGAGCATCGAGTGCGGCGGGGTCGGCAGCGCCATGGAGGCGGCGGTGAAGACCAGCACCAGGGCGGGGGTGACGAGGATGTAGCAGGCGGCGAGCTTCATCTCACGCGCGCCGATCTTCTTGCCCAGGTACTCGGGGGTCCGGCCGACCATCAGACCGGCGAGGAACACCGCGATCACCGCCATGATCAGCATGCCGTAGAGGCCGGAGCCGGTGCCGCCGGGCGCGATCTCGCCCAGCATCATGCCGAGCATGGTGAGACCGCCGCCGAGCCCGGTGAACGAGGAGTGGAAGGAGTCCACCGCGCCGGTCGAGGTGAGCGTGGTGGAGGCCGCGAAGAGCGCCGAGCCGCCGATCCCGAAGCGGACCTCCTTGCCCTCCGTCGCGCCGCCGGCCGCCTGGAGCGCCGGGCCGTGGTGGGCGAACTCGGTCCACATCATCAGGGCGGAGAAGCCGAGCCAGATGACGCCCATGGTGGCGAGGATCGCGTACCCCTGCCGCACCGAGCCGACGAGCACGCCGAAGGTACGGGTCAGCGAGAACGGGATCACCAGGATGAGGAAGATCTCGAAGAGGTTGGTGAAGGGCGTCGGGTTCTCGAAGGGGTGCGCGCTGTTGGCGTTGAAGTAGCCGCCGCCGTTGGTGCCCAGCTCCTTGACGGCCTCCTGGGAGGCGACCGCGCCGCCGTTCCACTGCTGGTCTCCACCCATGAACTGACCGACCTCGTGGATGCCGGAGAAGTTCTGGATGACTCCGCAGGCGACCAGTACGAGAGCGGCCAGCACGGCGAGCGGCAGCAGGACGCGTACCGTGCCGCGCACCAAGTCGGCCCAGAAGTTTCCCAGTTCACCGGTGCGGGACCGGGCGAAGCCGCGTACGAGGGCCACGGCGACGGCCATGCCCACGGCGGCGGAGACGAAGTTCTGCACCGCGAGACCGGAGGTCTGCACGACGTGCCCCATGGTCTGTTCGCCGTAGTACGACTGCCAGTTGGTGTTCGTCACGAAGGAGACGGCCGTGTTGAACGCCTGCGTCGGCGGCACCGAGGCGAAGCCGAGCGAGCCGGGCAGCACGCCCTGGAGCCGCTGGAGGAGATAGAGGAAGAGGACACCGGCGACCGAGAAGGCGAGCACCGCGCGCAGATAGGCGGGCCAGGTCATGCCGGTGCCGGGGTCGGCGCCTATGCCCTTGTAGATCCACCGCTCCACGCGCAGATGTCTGCGGGAGTCGTAGACCCGGGCCATATAGGTGCCGAGGGGGATGTGGACGAGCGCGAGCGCGCCCGTCAGGGCGAGCAGCTGGAGCACGCTCGCGAGTACGGGACTCATGGCCGCGCTCAGAACCTCTCCGGGAAGATCAGGGCGAGGACGAGGTAGCCCAGGAGGGCGACGGCCACGACGAGACCGACGACGTTCTCGGTGGTCACAGCTTCGTCACCCCCTTGGCGACGAGAGCCACCAGCGCGAAACCCGCGAGGACGGCGAGAACGAGGGCCGTATCGGCCATCTTGGACTCCTGAAGGGAAAGAACTGATCGCTTACCCTTCGAGCAAACCCCTCCCCCGCCCGGTCCGGCCCCCACGTTGACAGCCCTCTTACGCCACCGGGGCCTGCCTTGACGAGGCTCTTACGGCGACGGCTCCGCAGGCCGGCTCGGGCGTGCTCGGGGAAGCCGGAGTCGTGGCAGATGCCAAGGTCCAGCCGCCGGCCGCCGAGTTCGAGGGTGCGTCCGGTCGCGCCCGCGCGGTAGATCGCGGTCTCCGTCGGGAAGAGGTGCTGCTTGTCTTAGCGCGTGACGCGCTCGCCCGTACGGCCTGGCGGTGGGGGTCGGCGCGGATCAGCTCGGGTTCGTAGCCGCTGAGGAACTCCGCAGGTCTGGGGCGCGTGGACGCATGTGGGCGGGCCCTATGTGGGCGGCCCCCATGTGCGCACCCCACACACAGACGCCCCACACATGCTCCAGCTACATATGCGAATCGAACCACTCGATCGCGACCTCCGGATGCTCGCCGAAGTAGTTGTAGCCCCGGAACCGCTGCGTCGTCCCCTCGATCCACACGAGCTTCTTGTCCTCCGCCGGGATCGCGTCGTAGATCGACTGCACGTCCTCGGGCCGGGTCATCGAGTCGTGGTGGACCTGGGCGACGAGGGTGGGGATGCGGATCGACTTGGCGTACTCCAGGGGGGACTGCTCGGCGAGGTGGAAGCCGGTGCGTTCGAAGAGGGCGCGGTCGAATTCCTCGTAGCCGTGGGGGATGTCGTTCGCCTTGACGAACTCCTCGATGATGTAGCTGCCCGAGACGGGCTGGAGGAGGATCAGCGACTTGATGTCCTCGAACTCCTCGGGGTGCCTGGCCATGGCGACGCACGTCGAGTCCGCGCCGAGGCAGACGCTGAGCAGGACGGTGTCCATGGCGGCCGTGTCGGGGCGGGACTTGGCGTAGCGCACCGAGCCGACGACGTCCCGGTACTCCAGCAGTCCGATGCCCACGGTGTCGCCGTTGGCCGCGCCGCTCAGGCCGAAGTTGCGGAGGTCGTAGGCGAGGATGTTGTAGCCCGCGTCGTGCAGCGCCTTGTACTCCGGGAGGAAGTTCACCTCGAAGCCGCCCAGGCCGCCGAACTGGGGCAACTGGCCCGGGTAACCGCACCGGTTGCCCGGCAGGAAGTGGTTGTGGATGACCAGCCTGTCCGAGTCGGCCGGGATGAACCAGCCGTCGAGCGGCACGCCGTCCATGGACGGGAAGAACACGTCCTCGTACGGGAGCCCGACCTCACCCGGCCGGTGCAGCAGGGGCGCGCGGAGGCCGGCCGTCGTGCCGGTCACCCACATGTCGAGGAAGCCCTTGAGCGCCTCCCGCGCGTGCTCGGCGTTCGGCATATCAGCGCCCTCCTATGTCTGAAGATGGGCACATTCCTCACTTATCGTGTCACAGGCGACATTTTTATCGCACGGGCACGCACGGCCACCCTCGCGGTACGCGGGGCTACGGCGCAGCTCGGCCGTGGTGGCGCCCACGGCGACGACCGCGAGCACACACAGCAGACCTCCGCTGACGAGCGCCGTCGTGCCGGTGGTGACGGACGCGACGAGTCCGCCGCGCAGATTGCCGAGGTCGGGCCCGGCCTGGCCCACGATCTGCTCGGCCGCGCCGACCCGCCCGAGCAGCGGGCGCGGGGTGTGCGCCTGGACGACCGTGCTGCGGGCGACCACGGACACCGTGTCGGCGGCGCCCGCGACGACGAGGAAGGCCAGCCCGAGCCAGGGATCGGCCGACAGCCCGAAGAGGATCAGCGCGGCTCCCCACGCGGCGGAGGCGACGAGCATGACCCGTCCGGGGCGCGGGCTCCGGGTGAAGGTCCCGGACAGCAGGGACGCGCTCACCCCGCCGACGGCGATCGCGGTGAGGAACAGGCCGAGCGTGCGCGGATCGCCGCCGAACCGCTCGGCGTTGACCAGCGGGAACAGGCTGATCGGCATGGACAGCACGGTCGCCGCCAGGTCGGTGAGCAGCGCCCCGCGCACGACGGGCGTGCGCACGAGGAAGGCCAGGCCGTCCCCGACGCCGCGCAGCCCCGGCCGGGCGGGCTCGCCGTCGCCGTCGGGCGGCATCCGGGGCAGGCCGAGGGCGCCGAGGAGCGCGGCGAGGAAGGTGACGGAGTCGACCAGGTAGCATCCGCCGACGCCCGCTCCGCTCACGAGCAGACCGCCCAGCGCGGGTCCGGCCAGCATGGCGGCCTGCATGGCGATGCGCCGCAGCGCGAGGCCGGCCGCGCGTTGCTGCTCGGGGAGCAGCTGCGGGACGAACGTCCGCGAGACCGGCGCCCCTCCGGCGACGAAGCAGGACTGGAGGGCGACGAGTCCCAGCACGCCGGCGGGCGGCAGCGGTCCGAGGAACCCCTGGAGCGCAAGGAGCAGCGAGCAGACGGCCTGGCCCGCGGTCGTCCACAGATAGAGGCGGCGGCGCTCCACCCGGTCGGCCAGCGCGCCCGCGAAGAGCCCGAGGCCGACGAGCGGGGCCGCCTGCGCCAGACCGACGGCGCCGGTCCACGCCGTGCTCCCGGTCGTCCGCCAGATCTGGAACATCACGGCGACGGCCGTCATCTGCCCGCCGAACCCGGACAGGGTCTGCCCCAGCCACAGCCGCCGGAAGGCGGGCGACGAGCGCAGCGGGGTCACGTCGAGCAGTACACGTCCAAGGTCCACGACCGGCCAGTCTCCCCCAACGACCGCCGGGTTCACGCCACCTGCCCCGAACCGGTCATCCCCGCGCCCTGCGGCATGACCCCGCCCATGCCGGGGCAGTCTGAGCAAGCCCGCCGTATCCGCCCGAGAGGTGCCTAAATGCCCGCCGACGACGCCGACTTCACACCAGCGCGGGGCGGGAGAATCCTGAACGTCATCGGCGTCCACCTGTACGCGGAGGACCCGGAGGGGCGGGTGCTGCTCGGCCTGCGCCATCCCGACTCCGCCTACGAGGGCGGGAGTTGGCATTTCCTGGCCGGTCACTGCGAGCAGGAGTCCGCCATCGCGTGCCTGGTGCGGGAGGCGTACGAGGAGGGCGGGCTGGTGATCGACCCCGCCGAGGTGGAGTTCGCGCACGTGGTGCATCTGCTGGACGCCCGGCACACCCGGCCCCGCATGCAACTGGTCTTCCGTGTACGGAACTTGAAGGGCATGCCGGAGGTGCGGGAACCGGACAAGTGCCTGGCGTGGCGCTGGTGGCCCCCAGACGCCCTCCCGGACCCGGTCGTCCCCTACGCCCGCGCGGCCATCGAGGGCATCCGCGCCGGGCGCGCGTACACGGAGCTGGGCTGGTGAGTCGGGTGACTCCCAAGTCCGGTGAGAAGGGCCGCCGTTGAGCGCCGGGCGCCGTCACACCGAGCCGGTGGACGTTCATCTGATCCTGCGCCGCGAGGGCGAGCGCGGCCCCGAGGTGCTGATGTCCCGGCGGGCGGGGCGGGTCTACGCGGCGGGGCTGTGGCACCTGCCGTCCGGGCATCTGGACGGGCCGCACGAGGACGTGGTGACGGCGCTGATCCGGGAGGCGCGGGAGGAGACCGGCGTGCTCATCGCGCCGGACGACGTGCGGGCCGCCCTCACCGTGCACCACCGCGGCCCCGGCGGCAGCGCGCGCGTGGGTCTGTTCTTCGAGGTGCGCCGCTGGTCGGGCGAGCCCGCGGTCATGGAGCCCGAGGTGTGCGACGCGATGACCTGGGCCGGCCTCGACGCGCTGCCCGCGCCGGTGGTGGCGTACTGCCACGCGGGCCTGACCGCCTACCGGGCCGGAGCCCGACTGGCCCTGCATTTCCAGGAACCGGGCGACACCGTCGCCCACGACCCGGCGACGGAGCGGCTCCGTATCGTCCCCGCACGGTTCGGCGGCGCGGCCGGTAGCCCGAACATCCCTCTCACGGAGGCTCGTTGAAACAGAAACCCCTCGGGAAGAAGGTCTGGCTGCCTCCGGCGGAGTACGCCGAGACGGTCATGAAGGCCACCGGTTTCGCCTGCGTCTTCTTCACCGACGAGCACGACCGGCCCCTGCAACTGCACGGTGTCTACAGCGCCGAGCACCCCTGGCAGTTCCCGGGCGGCACGATGGAGCCCGGGGAACGTCCGTGGCAGACGGCCGTCCGGGAGTGCGAGGAGGAGACCGGCATCCGGGTGACGGGGCCGCCCCGGCTGCTGGCGACGGTGTTCGGGCTGCCGGGCTCCCCGTGGCCGTACAGCACGATGGGGCTCGTCTTCGACGGCGGGCGGCTCGGCGAGGCGGAGATCCGGGGTCTCGTACTCGACCCGGAGGAACACGACGAGGCGCGGGTGCTGCCGCTCGGCGCGTGGCAACCGCTCATGCCGTCAAGGGACTTCGCCCGGCTGAGCGCGGTGCTGGAGGCCCGGCTCACCGGTGTGGCGGCATACTTCGACGCATGGGACTGGGAGACCGAGTGAGCATCGTGCTGATGTCCGACGCCCGGGTGGCCGGGATACCGGTCAGGGAGTGCGGGGAGCGGCTGGTGGACGTCCGCGTGGGCGGGGCGTTCCATGTGGACGCCCGCAGGCGGGACGCGGCCGGCGCCTTCGCGCAGCTGCGGGAGGGGGTCGTGGAGCGGCTGCTGCACGCGCGGTCGCTGCTGCCGGACGGGCTCGGTCTGCTGATCGTGGAGGGGTACCGGCCACCGGCCCTGCAGCGGCGGTACTTCGCGAAGTACGCGGGCGAACTCGCCCGGGACAATCCCGAGTGGCCGTCGGACCGCCTCCGCGACGCCGCCAGCCGCTATGTCTCGCCCCCGGAGATCGCCCCGCACAGCGCGGGCGCGGCCGTCGACCTCACCCTGACCGACGGCGACGGCGTCGAACTCGACATGGGCACGCGGATGAACGCCACCCCGGAGGAGAGCGCGGGCGCCTGCTACACCGACGCCACCAACATCGGCGACCGGGCCCGTGAGCACCGCGCCCTCCTCTCGGCCGCCCTGACCTCGGCGGGCCTGGTCAACTACGGGACGGAGTGGTGGCATTGGAGCTGGGGCGACCGCTACTGGGCGTTCCGGACGGACCAGCCCGCCGCGCTGTACGGCCCGGTGGAGGACCACGCCCTCTCGCCGGAGCGGTGAGCCGATGACACCGCCCGGCATCCTGGCCGTGTTCGGCCACCCGGACGACGAGTCGCTGGTCGCCGGCGGTGTCCTCGCCCGGCACGCGGCGGCGGGCGCCCGGACGACGGTCGTGACCGCCACCTGGGCGCCCGGCACCCGGCGCGCGGACGAACTGGCCGATGCCGTACGGGCCTTGGGCGCCGAGCCGCCTCAGATGCTCGGCTATGCCGACGACCGCGCCCCCGACTCGGCGCCGGGGCGGCCGCGTTGGTGCGACGTGCCGCTGGAGGAGGCGGTCGCCCGGGTGGTGGCCGCCATCCGCGCCGCGCGCCCGGAGATCGTCCTCACGCACGACGCGTACGGCGGTCTCACCGGCCACCCGGACCACCGCCGCACCCACCAGGTCACCCTGCTCGCGGCGGCCGCCGCCGGGCTCGGGGACCTCCACCCCGAGGCGGGCGAGCCATGGCAGCCGGGCGCGGTGTATCTGGCGACCCACCCCGACTCGGCGGTGGCCGACCTCGGACCCCTGATGACGAGGGTCCGCAAGTCCGTCCTGGCCGTGCCGCGCGAGCAGGTGAGCGCGGTGGTGGACGTACGCCCGTGGCTGGACCGCAAGTGGGCGGCGATCCTGGCCCACCGCAGCCAGGTCGAACGCGAACGCCCGCTTCCCGGCATCCTCGCCCGCCTCCCCGCCGCGACACGGCACCGCATCATCGGCACGGAGTACTACCTGCGGGTGGGTCTGACCCCGGCCACACCGCCCCTGACCGAGCTCACGGCCTGAACCGCCTCACGGCCCGACTCACCCGACGGCCCGAACCGCCCGGCGCCCTCAGCCGCCCGATGCCTCCAACCCCCGCACCCCGCAAAGTCGTTCACCCCAGCGTCACCAGCCGCGCCCCGCCGTCCGCCTCCAGCACCGTCCCCGTGAGGTTGCCGTTCGTCGCCGCGAGGGCCACCACCTCGGCCACCTCCTCCGCCGTGGCGACGTGCCGTACGGGAAGGGCGGCGGCCGCCTGGGCGAAGTAGCCCTGCCGCGCCTCCTCCGGGAGCCCGTCCCACCAGGGGGTGTCGACCAGGCCCGGGGAGACGGCGTTCACGCGGATCGGGGCGAGTTCCACGGCGAGGGGGCGTACCAGTGCCTCGACCGCGCCGTTGACGGCGGCGAGTCCGGCGGTGCCCGGCATTCCGGTGCGGGCGCTGACGGCGCCGAGCAGGGTGACCGAGCCGTTCGGGGTCAGGTGCGGCAGGACCGCCTGGAGTGTGGCGAGGTGCGTCCAGAGCTTGGCGTCGAAGGCCCGGCGCAGGACGGTGAGGTCCAACTCGGCGAGCGGGCCCGCGCCTTCGCCGCCACTGGCCGCGAGGACCAGCCAGTCGATCTTGCCGATGCCCTCGGCGACGGCGCGGATCGCGTCGCCGTCGGCGGCGTCGGCCCGGTGGCCGACGAGGGCGGGGTCGGTGGCGGCGACGGCGTCGAGCCGTTCCTTGCCGCGGCCGACGATGTGCACGCTCGCGCCGCGTGCCGCGAGCAGGCGCGCCGTGGCGAGCCCGATCCCGGACGTGCCGCCGACCACCAGAGCTGTGTGCTGGGACATGACCAAATCTCCTCAACGCGAGCCGTCAGCACGGCCCGCTTATTTCGAACCGTCGCGTCTCGATTAAGCTAGCCCCCATGGTCATGGACAGGCAACCCCCACCCCGACGAGGCCGCAGACGCAGCGAGGAGAGCCGGACCGCGATCCTGGCCGCCGCCTACGAACTCGTCGGCGAGGCCGGCTACGCGGACCTCACGATCGAGGGCATCGCGAGCCGGGCCGGCTGCGGCAAGCAGACGATCTACCGCTGGTGGCCGTCGAAGGCGCACGTCCTGCTGGAGGCGCTCGCGGCGAAGGCCGGCCTGTTCGTGTCCAACGCGGACCACGGCTCCTACGCGGCGGACCTGCGGGAATTCCTCACCGACACCTTCGCGCTCAGCCGCAGACGCCCGGTCGCCGACATCCTGCGGGTGCTGATGGCGCAGGCGCAGATCGACCCTGAGTTCGGCCGGGTCTTCCGCGCGGACCTGCTCGAGCGCAGACGGGAGGCGCTCCAGGTCGTCCTGGACCGTGCCCGCGCCCGGGGTGATCTGCCCTCCTCCCCCACGCCGGAGACGGTCCTCGACCTGGTCTTCGGCGCCCTGTGGTACCGCTTGCTGGCCACCGGCCGCCCGGTGGACGACGCCCTCGCGGACGACCTGGTGGCCATGCTGACCCGGCCCTGAGACCGGCCGTCAGCCGTCGAGCCTGCGCACCAACTCCCGCAGGACCGGGCCGTATTCGGGGTGGGACAGGGCGTGGGCCATCTGGGCCACCAGATAGTCGGCGGGGTTGCCGGTGTCGTACCACTCGCCCTGGATGACCTGGCCGTAGACCGCGTGGTGGGCGGCGTAGGCGTTGAGGGCGTCGGTGAGGTAGACCTCGCCGGCCGGGGCGCCCCGCCGTTCCGCCTCGTACCAGAGCCGGGTCTGCTCGCGGAGTTCGTCGACGATGCCGGGGGTGACGACGTAGCCGCCGATGGCCGCGTAGGCCGACGGCGCCGCCTCCGGCTCCGGCTTCTCGACCAGGCCGGTGATGCGCACCATGCCGTCGCCGAGGTCCTCCTTGACGACCGGGACGCCGTAGCGGCGGGAGTCGGCGGGGTCCATCGGGAGGAGGGCGAGGACGGGGCAGCCGGTCTGTTCGTAGGCGCGGATGAGCTGCTGGGCGCGCGGGACCTCGGCCACGAAGACGTCGTCGGGCCACAGGACCAGGGCGGGTTCGTCGCCGAAGCCGCGGGCGGCGTTGAGGACGGGGGTGCCGTTGCCGTACGGGCCGTGCTGGTCGAGGTAGGTGATGTGGCCCTGCCGGGCCAGCTCGGCGACCTCCTCCACGGCGTCGGCGTAGGCGGTCTTGCCGTCCTGCCGAAGCTGCCGTACGAGCGCCGGGTTGGGGCGGAAGTGGTCCTGGATCAGGGACTTGCCGCCGGAGACGACGATGGTGATGTCGGTGATGCCGGAGTCCACCAGCTCGCGCACGGTGTGCTCCACGACCGGCTTGTCACCGACCGGCAGCATCTCCTTGGGCGTGGCCTTGGTCAGCGGCAGCAGCCGCGATCCGAGCCCGGCGGCGGGAATCACGGCCCGGCGGATGGTGGGGGGCATCAGCGCTCCAGAGGTTGTTCCGAGGGGGTGTCACAGCAGGCACCGACGCTAACGACGAAGGCTGTGCGGGGTTGACATCTTCCGCACAGTCCGGGGACAGCGGGCGGCCCCCGGGGAGGGCACCGACATCAGGGAAACCCCTACCAAACCCCTGATATCACCCCACCCCTGACATAGTGCCGCCATGCCTCTGCCCCGCCGCACCCTCCCGCTCCTCGCCCTGACCGGTACCGCCGTCGCGCTCACCGCCACCGCCTTCCTCGTCCTCGAACCGCGCTCCAGGACCCCGGACGCCCAGCCCGCCCCCGGTACGGCCCATACCGCCACCCGGGCCGCCGACATCCCCGCGCCCGGCGCGCCCGGCATCGGCGACCCGCTCGTGCCGCTCGACGGCAACGGCGGGTACACCGTCGACCGGTACACCCTCGACTTCGACTGGCGCGCGCCCCGCACCCCCTTCCCCGCCACCGCGACCCTCGCCGCGACCGCCACCCAGGCCCTGTCCCGGTTCGACCTCGACTTCGCCGGGAACACGCTGGGCGCCGTCACCGTGGACGGGGCCCCGGCGAGGACCGAGCGGAAGGGGGACGAGCTGGTCGTCACACCGGCCCGGCCCCTCGCGCGCGGGCACCGGTTCACCGTGCGGGTGGCGTACACCGCCGACCCGACGCAGCGCCGCCACCGCGACGACGCGATCCAGGACTACGGCTGGGTGCCCACCGACGACGGCACCCTGCTGTCGCCGCAGCCCGACGGCGCCAAGATGATCTTCCCGGCGGACGACCACCCCAGCCTGCGCGCGCCGTACACCTTCCGCGTCACCACCCCGCCGGGCATCACGGCCGTCGCCAACGGACGGCTCGTCAAGCGCGAGCCCCTGCCGGGCGGGCGGACCCGGTGGACGTACGACTCGGAGCAGCCGCTCGCCGCCCAGCTGGTCCAGGTCGCGATCGGCAGGCTGACGGTCATCGACGGCAAGGGGCCGAACGGGCTGCCCGTCAGGGACGTGGTGCCGGACTCGCTGGTGGCCGGCACCCAGGCGTACCGCTCGCTGACGCCGGACCATCTCGCCTGGCTGGAGCAGCGGCTGGGTCCGTACCCGTTCCGCCGCTACGGCGTGCTCGTGGGCGCGGGCGATCTGCCCGTGGCGCTGGAGACCCAGTCGCTGTCGACCCTGCCGAGCGCCGATCTGCTGGGGGATCAGGTGACCGCCGAGCGCAACCTCGTCCACGAGCTCACCCACCACTGGACCGGCGACAGCGTGGCGATCCACCGCTGGTCCGACCTGTGGCTGAGCGAGGGTCACGCCCGGTTCTACGAGCTGCTGTACGCCGACGGCCACGGCGGTCCGAGCATGGCGGACATGATGCGTTCGGCCTACGAGCAGCACGACCAGTGGCGCCACGACGACGGCGCCCCGGCCGAGCCGACCGAGGGAACGCTGTTCCGGAAGATCCGCTACGACGGCTCCGCGCTGGTGCTGTACGCCCTGCGGGAGAAGGTCGGCGCGGACACCTTCGCGCGGATCGAGCGCACCTGGGTGACGGAGTACCAGGGGAGGACGGCCGGCACCCGAGACTTCGTCAGGCTGGCCTCCAAGGTCGCGGGTGAGGACCTGACACCGTTTCTGGAGCCCTGGCTGTACGGCGCGCACACCCCGCCGATGCCGGGTCACCCGGACTGGCACACGGACCCGGTGGAGGGCGGCTGACCCGTCGTCCGCCGGGCGGGGCGCGACTGCCGCCGACCGGGTGGCCTCGGCGCGGGGGATGGTCCACGCGGTTGACGCTCGGCGCGACGTGGCGCGCGAGGCAAGGAAACGTACGAGGGGTGACGTGCAGGGCGAACCCCCGCGCCCTGGTCGCATTCTCTGGCCACGCCGACCTCGTTGGAGCCCCCCGTATGAGAAAACGCGTCGCCCCCCGCGTCTCCGGTTATGTGCGCGGACACCGGCGAATCGTCTGTGTGAGCGCTTCGGCAGCGCTGCTGCTGCCGCTGCTGCTGCTCGACCACTCGGACGACGGCGGCCCGTCCGACAACCGCCTCCAGGACGACTACACCGCCGCCGCGGCCGAGTACCACGTGCCCCGCAGCGTCCTGATGGGCGTGTCCTACCTCCAGTCGCGGTGGGACTCGCACCCCGGCGTCGCGAGTGTCGTCGGCGGCTACGGCCCGATGCACCTGGTGGACTCCGCCGGGCCGCCGCCCGAGCAGCCCCGGCACCATGTGACACCCCGGCCGCAGACGCTGACGCCGAGTCCGGCCGCCTCCCACGGGGCCGCCTCCCGGAACACCGGCGGTCAGGCGGACCTGCGGCGGGCCGCCGGACTCCTCAAGCTGCCCCTGGAGCGGCTCCAGAAGGACGACGCCGCCAATGTGCGCGGCGGTGCCGCCCTGCTCGCCGAGACCCAGCGCAAGCTGGGCAAGCCGCTCAGCGCGGACCCGGCCCAGTGGTGGGAGGCGGTGGCGAAGTTCGCCGGGACGACCGACACCGCACAGGCCGAGGCGTACGCGAACGACGTCTTCGACATCATCCGCAAGGGCGCCGACCGTGTCACCGACGCCGGGCAGCACGTGGTCCTGGCCGCGAACCCCCGGGTGCGCCCGCACCCCGCCACCGCGCAGGGCGCGGAGCGCTCGAAGAACACCGAGTGCCCGCCCGAGCTGAACTGCTCGTGGCTGAGCGCGCCGTACGTCCGGATCAACGAGGACGCCTACGGCAACCACGACCTGGCGAACCGCCCCAAGGACCAGCGGATCGAGTACATCGTCATCCACGACACGGAGGCGCCGCTGGCCTCGATGCTCGCGACCATCCAGGACCCGGAGGAGGCGTCCTGGCACTACTCCATCCGCTCCAGCGACGGTCATGTCACCCAGCACGTGAAGACCAAGGACGCCGCCTGGCACTCCGGCAACCAGTTCGTCAACGGCCGCTCGATCGGCATCGAGCACGAGGGCTTCCTGCGCCGGCCGGACGCCTGGTACACCGAGCAGATGTACCGGTCCTCGGCCCGGCTCGTGAAATATCTGGCGAAACGTTACTCCATCCCGCTGGACCGGTGGCACATCTTCGGGCACGACAACGTCCCCTCGCCGACCGAGGGCAGCATCCCGGACATGCACGACGACCCCGGTCCCTTCTGGGACTGGCGGCACTACTTCGACCTGCTCGGCGCGCCGCTCAAGGCCACGGCGGGGCCGGACAGCGAGGTCGTGATGATCCTTCCGGACTACGCGAAGCACAAGCCGCTCTTCACGGGCTGCTCGGAGAAGGGCGCGACCTGCGCGCCGCACGGTTCGAGCGCCGTCCGGCTGTACACCGAGCCCTCCGAGGACGCCCCGCTGATCCAGGACCCCGGCCGGCGCCCGGACGGCGACGACGCCACGGTGGACATCGACGACCTCGCCTCGCGGGTCTCGACGGGCCAGAACTTCGCGGTCGCCGAGCGCAAGGGCGACTGGACGGCGATCTGGTTCCAGGGCCACAAGGCGTGGTTCAAGAACCCGAAGAGCCGGCCGACGGCGGTCGGCGCGCGCGGTCACATGATCACCCCCAAGGCGGGCCGGAGCGAGATCCCCGTCTACGGCCGCGCGCTCCCCGAGCAGTCCGCCTACCCCGACGGCGTGGACGAGGCCCAGGAGACCCCGCTGCCGTACACCATCAAGGCCGGCCAGCGGTATGTGACCGGGGCACGTGTGTTCGGCTCCTATGTGGACCGCTCCTCCTTCCAGGACATCCCGGCGCCGGTCATCAAGGGCCAGGAGCCGTACTACGAGATCCAGCTGGACCACCGGCTCGCCTACGTCCGGGCCAGCGACGTGGACGTGCTCTCGACGCCGGGTGCGGCGGGAGCCCCCGCGCACGCGGGTCCGACACCGCAGCGCTGAGGACGCCCCGAGGGCCGGCCCCGTCGCCGGGACCGGCCCTCGGCCGTGAAGTACGCGTGCTGGACGTGCTGTTGGGGAGCCCGCAGACTGGGGGCATTGGAGGAAGCGATGGCAGACGAAGAGGTCCCTCGCGTCCGGCTCACGCCGCAGGCGGCCGAGCTGGTGCGCAAGCTGCGGGCCGAGCACGGTCCGCTGATGTTCCACCAGTCCGGCGGCTGCTGCGACGGCAGCGCGCCCATGTGCTACCCGGCCGGCGAGTTCCGCACCGGCGGCTCCGACGTCCTGCTCGCCGAACTCGCCGTCGAGGACGTGCCGGAGACGGTGCCGTTCTGGATGTCCAGGTCCCAGTTCGAGGTCTGGAGCCATACCCGGCTGACCGTGGACGTGGTGCCGGGCCGGGGCAGCGGCTTCTCCCTCGAGGCACCCGAAGGGGTACGGTTCCTGATCCGCTCGCACGTGGTCGAGGGCTGACCTCGCCGTGAACCGCCGTTCGGCGGTGGCCGCTTCGTGCGGTGCGGTGTTCGCGCTGCTCACCGTGTTCGTGGCCCCGGCGGGGGCCGCGCCCGAGGGCACACAGGTCGTACGGGGTGTGCGGTACCGGCAGTTCGACGTCACCGGCGCCGCCGGGACCGCGCGGGCGCATCTGCTCACCGTCGATCTGGGCGACCGGCATGTGCGGGTCCGGCTGCTGCATCCGGGCGCGGTGGCCGCCCGCGAGACCGTCTCACGGCTCACGGAGACGGCCGGGGCGGTCGCGGGGGTCAACGGGGACTTCTTCGACATCACCGAGACCCGGCATCCGGGCGTCGAGGCCACGGGCGCGACCTCGGGACCGGCGGTCGCGGACGGACGGGCCATGAAGGCGGCGGTGCCGGCGGGCCAGCGCTTCGGACCCACGCCCCCACCCGGCACCACCGGGCGCGAGGTGGTGGGTGTGGGGATCGACCACAGGGCCCGGCCGGGACGGCTGCGGCTGGTGGGCTCGGTCCACACGGCGGCGGGCACGTTCGCGCTCGGCGGCCTCAACCAGTACGCCGTCCCCCAGGACTCCATAGGTGCTTTCACCATGTGGTGGGGCACCGTCTCCCGAGCCCGCGCCGTATGCGGCACGGACACCGACAGGGCAGGCGGCTGCGACACCGACGCCCGGGAGGTGGCCGTGCGCGGCGGCCGGGTGGTGACCGTGTCCGAGGGGCCCGGCGGCGGCCCGATCGACCGGGACACGACGGTGCTGCTCGGGCGGGGCGGCGGGGCGCGGCTGCTGGGCGGGCTGTCCGTGGGCGACCGGGTGCGCGTCAGGTACGGCCTAGTGGCGGGCTCGGTGCCGTACGCCTTCGCGATCGGCGGCTTTCCCGTCCTCAGCCGGGGCGAGCCGCTGCCCGGCCTGGACGACACCGTCGCGGCCGTGCGTACGGCGGTGGGCATCACCCCCGGCGGCCGGGGGCTCCTGCTGCTCGCGCTGGACGGCTCCGCCGACTACCGGAGCGGTCTGACCCTCGCCGAGGAGGCCGGCACGCTGCGGAGACTGGGCGCGGCCGAGGGGTTCAACCTGGACGGCGGCGGTTCGACCGAGCTGGTGACGCGGGAGCGCGGCGGCACCGTCGTGATCCGCAGCCATCCGAGCGGCGGCGCGGAACGCCCCGTACCGAACGGCATCGGGGTGTTCGCGGTGCCGTGAGCCGGTGCGGCGACAGCCGGGGGATCAGGGCCGCAGCCCGCTCACCAGCTCCGCCGTCGCCGTGAGCCCGCTGGAGATGCTCGGGCCCATGCTGGTGCCGGCCAGGCAGAAGCCGAGCAGGACACAGGTCAGGGCGTGCGAGATCTTCAGTGCGCCATTGCGCAGGAAGACCACCGCCAGGATCAGGAGCAGCAACATCACCGAGATGGAAACGGCCATCGGAAACCTCCTCCGCGCGCGCCCGTTGGGCGGCGTTCGGCCGCAAGTGTGGCGTAGCGGAGGGTTCGTCCGGGCGGCTGACGTGTCCCCCGTCCGGGTGATGTCGCGCGGACGGGGGCTGTCACGGGGCCGGTGTCAGGGCGCCTGAAGATCGACCAGCGTCGCCAGGGTCTCCCGATGAGCGCCCGCCGTGCCGTGGGCGAGCGAGTCGGCCTTGGCGCGCTTGAGGTACAGGTGCGCGGGGTGCTCCCAGGTCATGCCGATGCCGCCGTGGAGCTGGACGGCCTCCTCGGTGGCGTGCACGGCGGCCGGAGAGGCGTACGCCTGGGCGACGGCCACGGCGACCTCGGTGTCCACGCCCGTGGTGAGCGCGTCGGCGGCGGCTCGGGCGGCGGCACGGAGGCTGACGACCTCCAGCCACAGCTGGGCGAGCCGGTGCTTGACCGCCTGGAAGCCGCCGACGGGCCGGTTGAACTGCCTGCGCTCCTTGAGATAGCGCACGGTCTCAGTCAACGCCCAGTCGGCGATGCCCAGTTGCTCGGAGGCGAGCAGTCCGGCGGCGGCCGTCAGAGCGCGTCGCACGGCGGGATCGGCGGCACCCAGGCGGCGGCCCGGCGCCCCGGCGAGGGTGACGGTGGCGAGCGGGCGCGTCAGGTCGAGCGAGAGCTGCGGGGTGACGGTGACCGCGTCGGCGTTCACCGCGTAGAGGCCGCCGTCGTCGGCCGGGACGAGCAGCACGCCGGCGGCGGCCGCGTCCGCGATGCCGGTCAACTCCCCGTGCAGCAGGCCCCCTTCGAGGCGTGCCGTCGGGAACGCGGCGCCGGGGGCGCGGTGCAGTGCCACGGCGAGGGCCGCGACGACCCGTCCGGAGGCGAGGTCGCGCAGCAGCTCGGCGTCCGCGCAGGCGAGCAGCGCCTCGGTGGCGGTGACCGCGCTGGCGACGTACGGAACGGGGGCCACGGAACGCCCCAACTCCTCAAGCACCACGGCGACTTCGCGGTGCGTGGCGCCTTGGCCGCCCAGCTCCTCCGGGATCAGCAGTCCGGCCAGGCCCATGCCGTCGGCCAGCAGCTTCCACAGGGCGAGGTCGTGCGGGGTGTCCGACTCGACGCGGGCGAGCACGGACTCGGGGGCGCAGTGGTCGCCGAGCAGGTCACGGACGGCGGCGCGGAGCGCTTCCTCCTCTTCCGAGTAGAGCAGATCGGGTTCGGCGTCCGGCGTCCGCACACCGGTGTTCGTCGTGCTCATCGGGCGAGGTCCTTCCAGGCGACGTCCTTGTCGGTGCGCGGTTCGGCGGGCAGGCCGAGGACGCGTTCGGCGACGATGTTGAGCAGAACCTCGCTGGTCCCGCCCTCGATACTGTTGCCCTTGGCGCGCAGATAGCGGTATCCGGCGTCGCGCCCGGTGAAGTCGACCAGCTCGGGGCGCCGCATGGTCCACTCGTCGTACAACAGCCCCTCCTCGCCCCGGAGTTCGACCTCCAGGCCGCTGATCTCCTGGTTGAGGCGGGCGAAGGCGAGCTTCATGCCGGAGCCCTCGTAGCCGGGCTGTCCGGCGACGAGCTGCTGGCGCAGGCGTTCGGCGGTGAGGCGGGAGACCTCGGCCTCGACCCAGAGCTTCAGCAGGCGCTGGTGCAGATCGTGGGTGCGCAGTTCCGGGCGTTCGCGCCAGGTCTTCGCGACGGGGCCGATCATGCCGCCCTCGCGGGGCAGCCGCATGCCGCCGATGGAGACGCGCTCGTTCATGAGCGTGGTCTGGGCGACCCGCCAGCCGTCGCCGGTCTCGCCGAGGCGGCGGGAGTCGGGGATGCGCACGCCGGTGAGGAAGACCTCGTTGAACTCGGCCTCGCCGGTGATCTGGCGCAGCGGCCGGACCTCGACACCCGGGTCGGTCATGTCGCAGATGAAGTACGTGATGCCCGCGTGCTTGGGCACGTCCGGGTCGGTGCGGGCGATGAGGATGGCCCAGCGGGCGAGATGGGCGCTGGAGGTCCACACCTTCTGCCCGTCGACCACCCAGGAGTCGCCGTCGCGGACGGCGCGGGTGCCGAGCGCGGCCAGGTCGGAGCCGGCGCCGGGCTCGCTGAACAGCTGGCACCACACCTCCTCGCCGGTCCACAGCGGGCGCAGGAAGCGGGACTTCTGCTCGTCGGTGCCGTAGCGCAGGATCGTCGGCGCGGCCATGCCGAGACCGATGCCGATGCGCCGGGGGTCGTTGTCGGGAGCCCCCGCGGCCTCCAACTCGGCGTCCACGACGGCCTGGAGGGCGCGCGGGACCCCGAGTCCGCCGAGGCCCTCGGGGTAGTGCACCCAGGCGAGTCCGGCATCGAACTGCGCGCGCAGGAAGTCCAGGCGGTCGGTGGTGGCGGGCGGGTGCGCGGCCAGCAACTCGGCTGTGCGGCGGCGCAGTTCCCCGGCGTCGGTCATACGGCGGCTCCGTTCTCCAGGACCACGGCGATACGGCCCGTGGTCGTACCGTCGGCGACCCGCTGCACGGCGTCGGCCGCGCCGTCCAGGGGTACGCGCTCGCTGATCAGCGGCTTGATGGCGCCGCGCGCGGCGAGTTCGGTGAGTTCCTCGTGGCAGCGCAGGACCAGCTTGGGGTCCTTGGTGTTGTACAGGCCCCAATGCAGGCCCACGATCGAGTAGTTCTTCACGAGGGCGTGGTTGAGGGCGGGGCTCGGGATGGTGCCGCTGGCGAAGCCGACGACGACGATCCGGCCCTCGAAGGCGACGAGCTTGGCGGACTGCGCGTAGGCGGCGCCGCCGACAGGGTCGTAGATCACGTCGGCACCCCGGCCGCCGGTGGCCTCCTTGACGGCGGCGACCACGTCCTCGCTCAGCCGGTCCACCACCACGTCGCAGCCCAACTCACGTGCCACGGCGGCCTTTTCGGCGCCGCCCACGACACCGATGACCCGCGCCCCGGCCGCCTTGCCGAGCTGGACGGCCGCGCTGCCGACACCGCCGGCGGCGGCGTGGACGAGCAGGGTCTCGCCCGCCTCCAGGTGCGCCCTGCGGTGCAGGCCGAACCAGCCGGTCTGGTAGCCGATGTGCAGGGCGGCGGCCTCGGCGTCGTCCAGCGAGTCGGGGGCGGGCAGCAGCGCGCGGGCGTCGGCGAGGGCGTACTCCGCGAAACCGCCGTACGGCAGCGCGGGGTTGGCGATCACCCGGCGCCCGTCCTCGGTCTCGCCGCAGATCTCGACGCCGGGTGTGAAGGGCAGCGGTGGCCGGATCTGGTACTGGCCCCGGCACAGCAGGGCGTCCGGGAAGTTGACGTTGGCGGCGCGCACCCGGAGCAGCACCTGCCCCTCGCCGGGCACGGGCTGCTCCACTTCCGCGAGGCGCATCACCTCACCCGGCTCGCCGTTCTCGTGCACCTGCCATGCCTGCATGTGAAGCCTCCACGGGACTGCCTCGTGCGACCGGGTTCCCCGGCATACTAAGCGGTCGCTTGCCGGTGAGGGAAGGGCCGTCCCGCCCACCCCCGCGGCGATCCCCCCGAGATCAGCCCGCCTCCCCCTGCCGCCCCGTCCGCGCCCGTACGTGCATCCGCTCGCCCTGCGGCCCGAACAGGCTCAGGAACTCCACGGGCCCCTCCCCCGTGGACCCGAACCAGTGCGGCACCCGGGTGTCGAACTCAGCCGCCTCGCCCGGCCCGAGCACCACGTCGTGGTCGCCGAGCACCAGCCGCAGCCTGCCCGAGAGCACGTACAGCCACTCGTAGCCCTCGTGCGTGCGCGGGTCGGGCTCGCGGACGCGCTGCGGTTCGAGCACCTTGAACGCCTGGAGCCCGCCGGGGCGCCGGTTCAGCGGCAGAAAGGTCCGCCCGTCCCGCGTCATCGGCTTCGCCCGTACCCGGGGATCGCCGACCGGCGGCGCGCCGACCAGCTCGTCCAGCGGGACCTGGTGAGCCTGTGCGATGGGCAGCAGCAGCTCCAGGCTCGGCCGACGCAGCCCCGACTCCAGCCGGGACAGGGTGCTCACCGAGATGCCGGTGCGCTCGGAGAGGGCGGCGAGGGTGACGTCCCGCTGCTTGCGGATGCGCCGCAGACGCGGGCCGACGCCTGCCAGCACCTCTTCCGTGCTCTCCTCGGTGCTTTCCTGCGTCCCCTGGTGGCTGTGGTCCATGTCTTTCATTGCAGAATCGGCAAACAGGTTTGTCAACACGGCAGGGAGCGCGCGACCGTCGGACCCGGAGGTGGTCACCTTGACCGAGAGTTCCGGAAACGAGTACGGCAGCGGGGACGGTTACGACGTGGTCGTCGTCGGAGGCGGCGCGGCCGGGCTGTCCGCCGCGCTGGTGCTGGGCCGGGCCAGGCGGCGCACGCTGGTGGTGGACGCGGGCCAACCGCGCAACGCGCCCTCGGCCCACCTGCACGGCTATCTGTCGCGCGACGGCATGGCACCGGCGGACTTCCTGGCGGCGGGGCGCGAGGAGATCGCCCGGTACGGCGTCGAACTGGAGCGGGATCGCGCGGTGTCCGCGAGCCCGACACCTGACGGTCGCGCACCCGGCGGCTTCACCGTCACCCTCGCGAGCGGCCGGACCGTACGCGCCCGTCATCTCGTCGTCGCCACCGGTCTCAGGGACGACCTCCCGCCCGTCCCGGGCGTGGCCGCCCGCTTCGGCCGGGACGTGATCCACTGCCCGTACTGCCACGGCTGGGAGTCCCGCGACCTGCCCACCGGCGTGCTCGCCACCAGCCCGCTCGGCGCGCACCAGGCGCTGATGGTGACCCAGTGGTCCGACGACGTACGGCTCTTCCTGCACGAAGTACCGGAGTCCGACCTGGCGGCCGAGGACCGGCGCAGGCTGGCCGCCGCCGGGGTGGAGGTCGTCCCCGGCGAGGTGGCCGGCCTGGTGGTGACCGACGACCGGCTCACCGGGGTACGGCTCGGCGACGGCACGGTCCACGACCGCGCGGTCCTGTACGTCGCCCCGCGCGCCGTACCCCGCGACGAGCTGCTGACCGCGCTGGGCGCCGAGATGCGCGAGACGCCGTTCGGCCGGTACCCGGTGATCGACGAGCGGGGGCTGACGAGCGTGCCGGGGCTGTGGGCGGCGGGCAACGCGAGCGGCTTCGCGGAGCAGGTGGTGAACGCGGCGAGCCGGGGCTACCGGGCGGGCGCCGCCCTCAACGGCGAACTGCTCTTCGCGGATCTGGACGCGCAGGCGGCGGAGCCCGCGTAACCCCCGGCTCCCGTACCGGGGTGTGATCCGCCCTCCCCCGATGCACCATGGCTGCATGTTGCTGACCCGGCTCGCGGAGGTCTCCCGGGAGGTCGCCGCCACGGCGTCCCGGAATCGCAAGACCGCCCTGCTGGCAGAGCTGTTCCGGGAGGCGGAGCCGGCGGATGTGCCGGTCGTCATCCCGTATCTGGCGGGGCGACTGCCACAGGGGCGGATCGGTGTCGGCTGGAAGGTGCTGGGCGAGCCGGTGCCGCCCGCAGCGGAGCCCTCGCTCACCGTGCGGGAGGTCGACGCCCGGCTGACCGAGCTGGGCGCGGTGTCCGGCGCGGGCTCGCAGAAGGAACGGTCCCGGATTCTCGGCGAACTGATGGGCGCGGCCACCGAGGACGAGCAGCGCTTCCTGCGGGCCCTGCTCACCGGCGAGGTACGGCAGGGCGCGCTGGACGCGGCCGCCGTGGAGGGGCTGGCCGCCGCGACCGGCGCGGCACCGGCGGAGGTGCGGCGGGCGGTGATGCTGGCCGGGTCGCTCCAGCCGGTGGCCGGGGCGCTGCTCGCCGAGGGGCCGGAGGCGCTGGAGCGGTTCCGGCTCACCGTGGGTCAGCCGGTGCTGCCGATGCTGGCGCGCAGCGCGTCCTCGGTGGCGGAGGCGGTGGAGAAGCTGGGGGCGTGCGCGGTCGAGGAGAAGCTCGACGGCATCCGGGTCCAGGTGCACCGCGACGGCGACGCGGTGGGCGTCCACACCCGCACCCTGGACGACATCACCGACCGGCTGCCGGAGGTGGTGGCGGCGGCCCTCGGTCTGCCGGGTGAGCGGTTCGTGCTGGACGGCGAGGTGATCTCGTTCGGCCCGGACGGGCGGCCGCGCTCCTTCCAGCAGACGGCGGGACGGGTGGGCTCGCGGGTGGACGTGGCGCGGGCGGCCGAGGAGGTGCCGGTCTCCCCCGTCTTCTTCGACGCGCTGTCCGTCGACGGCCGCGATCTGCTGGACCTGCCCTTCGCCGAGCGGCACGCGGAGCTGTCCCGGCTGGTGCCGGAGCCGATGCGGGTACGACGGGCGCTGGTGGCGGGTCCCGAGGAGACCGGCGCGGCGGAGGCGTTCCTCGCGGAGACGCTGGCGCGCGGCCACGAGGGCGTGGTGGCCAAGGGCCTGGACGCGCCGTACAGCGCGGGCCGGCGCGGCGCGTCCTGGCTGAAGGTGAAGCCGGTGCACACCCTGGACCTGGTCGTCCTGGCCGCCGAGTGGGGACACGGCAGGCGCACCGGCAAGCTCTCCAATCTGCACCTGGGCGCGCGCAGCGCCGACGGCGGTTTCGTGATGCTCGGCAAGACCTTCAAGGGCATGACCGACGCGATGCTCGCCTGGCAGACCGAGCGCCTCGGGGAGCTGGCCGTCGAGGACAACGGCTGGGGCGTGACCGTACGCCCCGAACTCGTCGTGGAGATCGCCTACGACGGACTCCAGCGCTCCACCCGCTACCCCGGCGGTGTCACCCTGCGCTTCGCGCGCGTGGTCCGCTATCGCGAGGACAAGCGGCCCGAGGAAGCCGATACGGTGGAGGACCTGCTCGCGGCCCACCCGGAGGTCATGGCGTGACAGTGCGTGCGACGAAGCGCAGCGCGGGACTGCTGGTGTTCCGACACACAGCTGATGGTCTCGAAGTGTTGCTGGGCCATATGGGCGGCCCGTTCTTCGCGAAGAAGGACGCGGGCGCCTGGACGGTGCCCAAGGGTGAGTACGAGCCGGACGAGCCCGCGTGGGAGGCGGCCCGGCGCGAGTTCCGCGAGGAGCTGGGCCTGGAGCCGCCGGACGGCGAGGCCCTGCCGCTGGGCGAGATCGCGCAGCGCAACGGCAAGATCGTCACGGCCTGGGCGGTCGCGGGCGACCTCGACCCGGAGACCATCTCCCCCGGCACCTTCACCATGGAGTGGCCGCCGCGTTCGGGACGCATGCAGGACTTCCCCGAGCTGGACCGGGTGGCCTGGTTCACCCCTGAGAAGGCGCGGGAACTGCTCGTCGCCGGGCAGGGGGCGTTTCTCGACCGGTTGGCGGAGCACTCGGGCTGAGACGGACGGCCACGCGTTGCGCTGCCCGGCGGCGCGCGCGAAGGTCGAGGAAAAACCGCTCAGGGAGGCCAGCCATGCCCATCGCGACGGTGAACCCGGCGAACGGCGAGACGCTCAAGACGTACGAGCCGATGGACGACGCCGAGGTGGAGCGCCGGCTCCAGCTCGCGGAGGCCACCTTCCGCACCTATCGCACCACCCCGTTCGCCGAGCGCTCCCGGCTGCTCAACCGGGCCGCCGACCTGCTGGACGAGGACCGCGACGAGGTCGCGCGGGTGATGACCCTGGAGATGGGCAAGCCGATCGGCCAGGCCCGCGCCGAGGCCGCCAAGTGCGCCAAGGCGATGCGCTGGTACGCCGCGCGGGCCGCGGAACTGCTCGCGGACGAGGTCCCGGACCCGGCGGACGTACGGGACTCCGGCGCCATCGGGGCCCGGGTCGTCTACCGCCCGCTCGGCCCGGTCCTCGCGGTGATGCCCTGGAACTTCCCGCTCTGGCAGGTGATCCGCTTCGCGGCGCCCGCGCTGATGGCGGGCAACGTCGGCCTGCTCAAGCACGCCTCGAACGTCCCGCAGACCGCCCTCTACCTGGAGGACCTGTTCCACCGGGCGGGCTTCACCGAGGGCTGTTTCCAGACGCTGCTGATCGGCTCCTCCGCCATCGACGCGATCCTGCGCGACGACCGCGTGAAGGCCGCGACGCTCACCGGCAGCGAACCGGCCGGCCGCGCGGTCGCCTCCACCGCCGGCGAGATGATCAAGAAGACGGTCCTCGAACTGGGCGGCAGCGACCCCTATCTCGTCCTCCCCTCCGCCGACCTCGACCGCGCCGCCCGCACGGCGGTGCTCGCCCGGACGCAGAACAACGGCCAGTCCTGCATCGCCGCGAAGCGGTTCATCATCCACCGGGACGTCTACGACGCGTTCGTGGCCGAGTTCGTCGCCCGTATGAAGGACCTCACCGTCGGCGACCCGCTGGACGAGAACGTGGACATCGGCCCGCTCGCCACCGAGCAGGGCCGCGACGACGTGGCGGAACTGGTCGACGACGCGCGCCGCAGCGGGGCCGAGGTGCTGTGCGGGGGCGAGGCACCCGAGGGCGTGGGCTGGTACTACCCGCCGACCGTCCTCGGCGGGATCACCCGCGAGATGCGCATCCACCGCGAGGAGGCGTTCGGACCCGTGGCCACGCTGTATCGCGCCGACGATCTGGAGGAGGCGATCCTGATCGCCAACGACTCGCCGTTCGGCCTCAGTTCGAGCGTGTGGACCCACGACCCGGACGAGATGGCGCACTGCGCGCGGGACATCGAGGCGGGGGGCGTCTTCATCAACGGGATGACGGCCTCTCACGCGGCGTTCCCCTTCGGGGGTGTGAAGCGGTCGGGGTACGGGCGTGAGCTGTCCGGGCAGGGAATCAGGGAGTTCTGCAACATCACGACGGTTTGGCAGGGTGCGTGAGGTTGATCGGACTACGATCCCGACTGTGACCCGCGAAGTGACGTTGCCCTTGATCGTGGACGACCGTGGCGCGCTGTCGGTTTCAGCGGCCGATGTGAGTGCGTTGCTGCGCAGTGTGGGGGCGCGGTGGGTGCATCTTGTGGAGGCGGGGGAGCGGCTGGACGAGGATACGGTCGCCGCGCTGGCCATCGAGTTGGCGAAACTGGCGGACCGGATCGATGTGGCGTGCATCGCGCACAGCAGTGGGGCGCCGTAGGGGTTCTGTCGTCATTTGGGTGCGGGCCGTCCGGGGCTGATCGCGCAGTTCCCCGCGCCCCTAGGGAAGTCGCCCTTGACCTGCGGAAATGGGCACCCCTTACTCTCTGTTCTCGCCGGTTCGGAGTAACACCGCGCGAGTTCGTCGCTCTCTCGGGTGAGTGTGGGTGGACCACCTTCTGACCGGCGGACGAAGGCCCGCCGGACGGCGAAAGCAGGGACCGCTCATGGCGACTTTGTGCAGACCCTCGGTGTCCGTGCCGGAGCATGTGATCACGATGGAGGAGACGCTGGAGCTGGCGCGTACGCATCACGCGGACAACCCCCAGCTCCCGCTGGCCCTCCGGCTGATCGAGAACACCGGAGTGCGCACCCGGCACATCGTGCAGCCCATCGAGGAGACCCTGAAGCACCCGGGATTCGAGCAGCGCAACAAGCTGTACGAGTCGGAGGCCAAGGCCCGGGTCCCGGCGGTGATCCGCGAGGCGCTCGACGACGCGGAGCTCCTCACCTCTGACATCGATGTCATCATCTACGTGTCGTGCACGGGCTTCATGATGCCCTCGCTCACCGCGTGGCTGATCAACGAGATGGACTTCTCCAGCACCACCCGGCAGCTGCCCATAGCCCAGCTGGGCTGTGCGGCGGGCGGCGCGGCCGTCAACCGGGCGCACGACTTCTGTTCGGCCTACCCCGAGGCCAACGCCCTCATCGTGGCCTGCGAGTTCTGCTCGCTGTGCTACCAGCCCACCGACCTCGGCGTCGGATCACTGCTGTCCAACGGCCTGTTCGGCGACGGCATCGCGGCCGCCGTCGTACGCGGCCAGGGCGGCCGGGGTGTCCGGCTGGAGCGCAACGGGTCGTATCTGATCCCCAAGACCGAGGACTGGATCTCGTACGACGTGCGGGACACCGGGTTCCACTTCCTGCTGGACAAGCGGGTGCCGACCACGATGGAGCCGCTCGCCCCGGCGCTCCAGGACCTCGCGGGCACCCACGGCTGGAACGCCTCCGAGCTGGACTTCTACATCATCCACGCCGGCGGTCCCCGGATACTCGACGACCTCAGCAAGTTCCTGAACGTCGAGCCGTACGCGTTCCGGTTCAGCCGGTCCACGCTCACCGAGTACGGGAACATCGCGAGCGCCGTCGTCCTGGACGCGCTGCGCCGGCTGTTCGACGACGGCGGCGCCGAGGACGGACAGCGGGGGCTGATGGCCGGGTTCGGCCCTGGTATCACCGCCGAGATGACCGTCGGCCGCTGGTCCGACGGCAGTTGAGAGGAGGCGCCATGTCCGAGGAGACACTCACCGAGACCCAGCCTCCCGTCCGGCGGTGGCCGGCGCTCGACCTGGCCGGGACGGACTTCGACCCGGTGCTCACCGAGCTGATGAGCGAGGGCCCGGTCACCCGTATCCAGCTGCCCAACGGCGAGGGCTGGGCGTGGCTGGTCACCCGGCACGACGATGTGCGCATGGTGACCAACGACCCCCGGTTCGGCCGGGAGGCGGTCATGGACAAGCCGGTCACCCGGCTCGCCCCGCACTTCATCCCGGACCGGGGCGCGGTCGGCTTCCTGGACCCGCCGGACCACACCCGGCTGCGCCGCTCGGTCGCCGCCGCGTTCACCGCGAAGGGCGTGGAGCGGGTCCGCGAGAAGTCCCGGCACATGCTGGAGGAGCTGGTCGACGAACTCCTCCAGGACGGCCCGCCCGCCGACCTCACCCGGTCGGTGCTGAGCCCCTTCCCCATCGGGGTGATCTGCGAGCTGATGGGCGTCCCGGCCGCCGACCGGCACTCGATGCACGAGTGGACCCAGCTCATCCTGTCCTCCGCGCACGGCAAGGAGGTCAGCGAGAAGGCCAAGCGCGAGATGAGCGCCTACTTCTCCGACCTGATCGCCCTGCGCGAGGGCAGCACGGGCGAGGACGTGGCCTCGCTGCTCGGCGCGGCCGTCGGCCGGGCGGAGGTCACTTTGGCGGAGGCCGTCGGGCTCGCCGTACTGCTCCAGATCGGCGGCGAGGCGGTCACCAACAACAGCGGGCAGATGTTCTATCTGCTGCTGACCCGGCCGGAGTTGGCGGACCGGCTGCGCCGGGACCCGGCGATCCGCCCGAAGGCGATCGACGAGCTGCTGCGCTACATCCCGCACCGCAACGCCGTCGGGCTGTCCCGGATCGCCCTGGAGGACGTGGACATCAGGGGCGTGCGCGTGCGCGCGGGCGACGCGATCTACGTCTCCTACCTGGCCGCCAACCGCGACCCGGAGGTCTTCCCGGACCCGGAGACGATCGACTTCGAGCGCAGCCCCAACCCGCATGTCGCCTTCGGCTTCGGCCCGCACTACTGCCCCGGCGGGATGCTGGCCCGGCTGGAGTCCGAACTCCTGGTGGACACGCTCCTGGACCAGGTACCCGGCCTCAGGCTCGCGGTGCCGCCGGATCAAGTCCCCTTCCGCAAGGGCGCGTTGATCCGGGGACCAGAAGCGCTGCCGGTGACCTGGTGAGCGGCCCATGACCACCGAGGGACTGCTCGTACCGCCGGGAGAGGGCCGGATCGTCGAAACGGCCGCCCAGCGGGTCACGTTCAAGGTCACCGGCACCCACTCGCGGACGGCCTCCACCTTCGAGGTGGAGGTCCCGCCCGGGTTCGACGTCGGCGCCCATGTCCACACGCGCAGCGAGGAATTGTTCTACGTCCTGGACGGCGAACTGGACGTCCTCGCCTTCGAGCCGCGCATCCGCACCCCCGACAACTGGCAGAAGTGGGAGTCGACTTCGGGCACGAGAGTGGTGAGAGCCACCCCGGGCACCCTGATCGTCGTCCCCCCAGGCTGTCCCCACGCCTTCGCCAACCCGACGGACACCCCGGCGAAGATGTTCTTCCAGGCCTCTCCCCCACCGGACCACGAACGCTACTTCGAGGAGCTGTTGGAGATCCTGGACAGCGGAGGTCCTCCGGATCACGAGGCGATAGAGGCGCTGAGGAAGCGCTACGACATCACCCAACTCACCCCTCTGAAACACCGCTGACTGGTCCCACCCGAAAGGGGCGCGGGGAACTGCGCGAACGGCCACGACGAACGCGCGGACCGAATCAGGCAGTTCCCCGACGGCGCTACCGAATCGGCACCCCAGCGAGCGTCCGCGCGATAACAAGCCGCTGAATCTCGCTGGTCCCCTCAAAGATCGTGTAAATGGCCGCATCCCGATGCATCCGCTCAACGGGATACTCCCGCGTGTACCCGTTGCCACCCAGAATCTGAATCGCCTGCCCGGTAACCTTCTTGGCCGTCTCGGAGGCGAACAACTTCGACATGGACCCCTCGGCCGCGGTGAACGGCTTCCCGTTGACCGCCATCCAGGAAGCCCGCCACACGAGCAACCGAGCCGCGTCGATAGAGGTCCGCATGTCGGCAAGCTGGAACGCGACCCCCTGGTTGTCCACGATGGGCCGCCCGAACTGCTCCCGCGTGACGGCGTAATCGAGGGCAACCTCATAAGCAGCCCGAGCCGTGCCCACCGCCATAGCCCCGACGGCAGGTCGAGACGCCTCGAACGTGGCCATCGCCGCGTTCTTGACCCGCTCACCGCCACTGCGGGCCCGCTCCCGCGCCCGAGCCAGCCGCTCGTCCAGCTTCTCCTTGCCCCCGAGCAGGCAGGACCCCGGCACGCGGACGTTGTCGAGCACGACCTCGGCCGTGTGCGAGGCACGAATCCCGTGCTTCTTGAACTTCTGCCCCTGGGACAGCCCCGCCGTGCCGGGCGGGACGATGAAGGAGGCGTGACCCTTGGAGCCGAGATCCGGGTCGACCACCGCGACGACGACGTGGACGTTGGCGATGCCGCCGTTGGTGGCCCAGGTCTTGGTGCCGTTGAGCACCCACTCGTCCTTGGCCTCGTCGTACACGGCACGGGTCCGCATCGAGGCGACGTCGGAGCCGGCGTCGGGCTCGGAGGAGCAGAAGGCGGCGACCTTCACGTCACTGGCGTCGCCGTACATCTGCGGGATCCAGATGCCTATCTGCTCCTCGGTGCCGTTGGCGAGGACGCCGACGGCGGCGAGGCCGGTGCCGACGATGGACAGGGCGATGCCCGCGTCGCCCCAGAACAGCTCCTCCATGGCCATGGGTATGCCGAGCCCGGTGGGGTCGAAGTACTGCTGGGCGTAGAAGTCCAGGGAGTAGATGCCGACCTTGGCGGCCTCCTGGATGACCGGCCAGGGAGTCTCCTCACGCTCGTCCCATTCGGCGGCGGCGGGACGGATCACATCGGCGGCGAAACCGTGCAGCCAGTCCCGGACCTCCTTCTGTTCGTCGTTGAGCTCCATGGTGAACTCGGCCATGTCCCCTCCAGCGGCGGCGCGTACTACTGTTACTAGCGGTAACCGCAGTCTGTTACCGACCGGTAGGGGAAGTCAACCGCGCAGGGCCTCTCGGTATCCCGTTCGATGTCAGGGGGCCTTTCAGTGTTACTTTGCGCAGGCGTCACCGAATCAGCACAGGTGGGGAGAGCACATGGACACCACGCAGCGGACCGATCAGCAGCGGTCCGCCGACCGCCGACGGCGCGAGTTGCTGGAGGCCGCCGACCGGGTGGTGCTGCGCGAAGGACCGCAGGCGTCGATGAACGCCATCGCCGCGGAGGCGGGCATCACCAAGCCGATCCTCTACCGCCACTTCGGCGACAAGGGCGGGCTCTACGCCGCGCTCGCCAAACGGCACACCGACGCCCTGCTCGACTCGCTGCGGGCGGCCCTGGACGCGCCCTCGGACCGGCGCGAGCGGGTGGAGAACACCCTCGACACCTACCTGGCCGCCATCGAGGCCCGGCCGCAGGTCTACCGCTTCCTGATGCACCCCGCCGAGGGCAGCGCGTCCGGCGACCCGGGCTTCGACGTGGGCAAGCACAGCGTGCCGCTGCTGCGGCGGATGGGCGAGGAGCTGGCCCAGGTCATCGAGGAGCGGGTGGACCTCGGTCCGGGCAGCGAGCAGCTGGCCCGGGTGTGGGGGCACGGGATCGTCGGCATGATGCACGCGGCCGGCGACTGGTGGCTGGGCGAGCGGCCCTGCTCCCGTGCCGAACTGGTGCGCTCGCTGGCCGACTTGCTGTGGGGCCGCCTCGCGGCCGCCGGGGACCGGGTCGGCGGTCCCGGCTTCTGAGCCGACCCGGGGTTCTCAGCCACCCCGGGCTTCCGAGCCGACCCCGGCTTCTGAGTCACCCCGGGCTTCCGGCAACCCCGATAAGGCCCTCAGCGGCTCCAGTCGGCCCGCCTCACCTGCCGCTCCAGCCGCCGCTTGCGCAGGCCGGTGACCCGGTCGGCATAGACCGTGCCGTCCAGATGGTCGCACTCGTGCTGGAGACAGCGGGCGAAGAAGCCCGTGCCGTCCACGCTCACCGGTTCGCCGTCCACCGTGAAGCCCTCGACCACCGCGTGGTCGTACCGCTCCGTGCCCGCCTCGAGACCGGGCAGGGACAGACAGCCCTCGGGTCCGCGCAGCTCGATTCCGTCGGCCGTCACCAGGCGGGGGTTGACGATGTGACCGAGGTGGCGGACCTCCTCGTCGTCGGGACAGTCGTAGACGAACACCCGCAAAGGGACGCCGATCTGGTTGGCGGCGAGGCCGACCCCCTCGGCCGCGTACATGGTCGCGAACAAGTCCGCGACGAGCCGGGCGAGTTCCGGGCCGAAGTCGGTGACCTCCGCGCAGGGGGCGTGCAGAACGGGGTCGCCGAGGAGGGAAAGGGGCCTGACGCGCCCTCGGGCGCCCGGGATGGAGCGTTGTCGCATGGCGGCAAGGGTACGGTTCGTTCGGCCCCTCACCACCGCGCGGTGTGGGCCGGGATTCGGGTGTGCGAACGGTTCTCGATAGGCTGAGGCCCCCACCACGTTGCCGGATGGCCTGAGGCGCGGCGCGTACGCAAGGAGGATCGAGGACTGATGGCAGGCAACTCGGACCCGCTCTCCCCGCGGGCCAAGCTGGCCGTGACCGCGGGCAAGGCGGTCGCGGCGGCATCGCGCGCCGCCGGGCGCGGCAGCGGGTCGGTGATCGGCGGAAAGGTCGCTCTGCGGCTCGACCCCGACCTGCTGGCCCGGCTCGCCACACACCTGGACGTGGTCCTGGTGTCGGCGACCAACGGCAAGACCACCACGACCCGGCTCATCGCGGAGGCGCTGCGCGCCGCCGGACCGGTCGTGTCCAACGCGCTCGGCGCCAACATGCCGGCCGGTATCACCTCCGCCCTCGCGGGCGGCTCGGACGCCAAGTTCGGCGTCATAGAGGTGGACGAGAAGTACCTGGCCGGTGTGGCGCGGGACACCAGCCCGAAGTGCATCGCGCTGCTGAACCTCTCGCGCGACCAGCTCGACCGTGCCGCCGAGACCCGGATGCTCGCCGAGAACTGGCGTGAGGGTCTGTCGGACTCCAAGGCCGTGATCGTCGCCAACTGCGACGACCCGCTGGTGGTGTGGGCGGCCTCGTCCTCCCCCAACGTGGTCTGGGTCGCGGCCGGCCAGATGTGGAAGGACGACGCCTGGTCGTGCCCGTCCTGCGGCGGTGTCATGCAGCGCCCGGGCGACGACTGGTTCTGCGGCGAGTGCGGCTTCCGCCGTCCGACGCCGAGCTGGGCGCTCTCCGGCGACCATGTGCTCGACCCGCACGGCTCGGCCTGGCCGATCCACCTCCAGCTGCCGGGCCGCGCCAACAAGGCGAACGCGGCCAGCTCCGCGGCCGTCGCCGCCGTCTTCGGGGTGCCCCCGCAGGTGGCCCTGGAGCGGATGTACCAGGTGCAGGCGGTCGCCGGACGCTACGACGTGGTCCAGTTCCAGAACCGGGACCTCAGGCTGCTGCTGGCGAAGAACCCGGCCGGCTGGCTGGAGACCTTCTCCCTGATCGACCCGCCGCCCACCCCGGTGATCCTCTCCGTGAACGCGCGCGGCGCGGACGGCACCGACACCTCGTGGCTGTGGGACGTGGACTACACCCGGCTGACCGGTCACCCGATCTTCGTCATCGGCGACCGCAAGCTGGACCTCGCCGTCCGCCTGGAAGTGGCGAACCAGAACTTCCAGGTGTGCGAGAACCTCGACGAAGCCGTCGCCGCGGCACCGCCGGGCCGTATCGAGGTCATCGCGAACTACACCGCGTTCCAGGACCTGCGCCGCCGGGTCGGCAACTGATCAGGAAGGGCGATCACCTCATGAGCGACAACCAACTGCGGCTGGTGTGGATCTATCCCGACCTGCTGAGCACCTACGGCGACCAGGGCAACGCCCTCGTCGTGGAGCGCCGGGCGCGCCAGCGCGGCCTGGACGTGGCCCGGCTGGACGTGCGCAGCGACCAGCCGATCCCGACCTCCGGTGACATCTACCTGATCGGCGGCGGCGAGGACCGGCCCCAGCGGCTGGCGGCCGAGCGGCTGCGCCGCGACGGTCACCTCCAGCGGGCGGTGGAGAACGGCGCGATCGTGTTCTCCGTCTGCGCGGGCTACCAGATCCTCGGCCACGAGTTCATCAACGACCTGGGCCAGCGCGAGCCGGGCCTCGGTCTGCTCGACGTGGTCTCGGTGCGCGGCGAGGGCGAGCGGTGCGTCGGCGACGTCCTTGGCGACATCGACCCGCAGCTCGGTCTGCCTCCGCTGACCGGGTTCGAGAACCACCAGGGCGTCACCCATCTGGGCCCGACCGCCCGCGCCTTCGCCCAGGTCCGTCTGGGCCGGGGCAACGGCACCGGGGACGGCACGGAGGGCGCGTACAACGGGACCGTGTTCGGCACGTACATGCACGGCCCCGTGCTGGCCCGTAACCCGCAGATCGCGGACCTGCTGCTGAAGCTGGCGCTGGACGTGAACGCGCTGCCGCCCATCGACGACCGGTGGTACGAGGCGCTGCGCGAGGAGCGGATCGCGGCGGCGAAGCAGCCCGCGTAAGGGCGACGCCCGAAAGGGTTGAAGCGGTACATTCCAGGCGGGCCTGTGACGGTGTCACGGGCCCGCCTGACTGTGTGTCCGCTCACTTGTGCGGGCGCGTCCATCAGGCGGACGCCCGGTGGGGCGGCGGCCGCTCGCGCCGTACTCTGACCGGGAAAGCCGCCGGACAACGCGGTCCGGCCTCCCGGTACTCGTCGAGAAGGTATCTCGGGCTATGCGCATTGGTGTCCTCACATCCGGTGGCGACTGCCCCGGTCTGAACGCCGTCATCCGGTCCGTCGTACACCGCGCCCTCGTCGACCACGGCGACGAGGTGATCGGCTTCCGGGACGGCTGGAAGGGCCTCCTGGAGTGCGACTACATCAAGCTCGACCTCGACGCCGTGAGCGGCATCCTGGCGCTCGGCGGCACCATCCTGGGTTCGTCGCGGGTGCGTCCGGAGCGGCTGCGCGGCGGGGTGGAGCGGGTGCGGGGCCATGTGGAGGAGCTGGGCCTCGACGCGATCATCCCCATCGGCGGCGAGGGCACGCTCAAGGCGGCCCGGCTGCTCTCCGACAGCGGGCTGCCCATCGTGGGCGTGCCGAAGACCATCGACAACGACATCGCCGCGACGGACGTCACCTTCGGCTTCGACACGGCGGTCGGCGTCGCCACCGACGCGCTCGACCGGCTGAAGACCACCGCCGAGTCCCATCAGCGGGTGCTCATCGTGGAGGTCATGGGGCGCCACACCGGCTGGATAGCGCTGCACTCGGGCATGGCGGCGGGCGCCCACGCCGTCCTCGTCCCGGAACGGCCCTTCGACGTCGGGGAGTTGGCGCGGCGGGTCGGCGCACGCTTCGAGGCGGGCAAGCGGTCGGCCATCGTGGTCGCGGCCGAGGGCGCCGAGCCGCGCGCGGGCTCCATGGAGTTCGACGAGGGCGGCACGGACGTGTACGGCCACCGGCGCTTCGCCGGGGTCGCCCGGCAGCTCGCGGTGGAGCTGGAGCGGCGGCTCGGCAAGGAGGCCCGCCCGGTGATCCTCGGGCACGTCCAGCGCGGCGGCACTCCGACCGCGTACGACCGGGTGCTGGCGACCCGGTTCGGCTGGCACGCGGTGGAGGCGGTGCACCGAGGGGAGTTCGGGATGATGACCGCGCTGCGCGGCACCGAGATCGTCACGGTGCCGCTGGCGGAGGCGGTGAGCCGGCTGAAAACGGTCCCGGCGGAGCGGTACGCCGAGGCGGAGTGCGTGGTCTGAGGGGCCGGAGGGTACGGGCGACCCCGCTCACGGGCGGTCACGGCGGCGCCCGTACCCTGAGTGCGGACAGAATCCGCACAACCCCCACGAACCAGGAGCCGCCGGATGGACCACAGCGGGCACGGCATGATGCCGGATCTGCCGCCGTTCACGCTGGGACGGGGGCTGGAGTGGTCGGCGGATCCGTTCTTCCTGGTCGCCTGTCTGGCCGGGCTCGGGCTGTACGCCTGGGGCGTGGTGCGGCTGCGGCGGCGCGGGGACCGGTGGTCGACGGCGCGGACGGTGTCGTTCGCGGTGGGCGTGCTGACGATCGGCCTGGTGATGTGCACCAGGCTGAACGACTACGGCATGGTCATGTTCAGCGTGCACATGGTGCAGCACATGGTGATCAGCATGCTGTCGCCGATCCTGCTCCTGCTCGGCGCCCCGATGACGCTGGCGCTGCGCGCGCTGCCGACCGCGGGCCGGGGCCGCAAGGGCCCGCGCGAGCTGCTGCTCGCGCTGCTGCACAGCCGGTACATGCGGGTGATCACGCATCCGGCGTTCACGATCCCGATGTTCATCGCGAGCCTGTACGCGCTGTACTTCACCCCGCTGTTCGACTTCCTGATGGGCTCGCCGCTCGGGCACATCGCGATGATGATCCACTTCCTCGCGGTCGGCGTGGTGTTCTTCTGGCCGATCATCGGCGTGGACCCGGGCCCGCACCGCCCCGGCTATCTGATGCGGATGCTGGAGCTGTTCGCGGGGATGCCGTTCCACGCGTTCTTCGGCATCGCGCTGATGATGGCGTCCGAGCCGATGGTGAAGACCTTCCAGCACCCGGCGGCCTCCCTCGGCATCGACGCCCTCTCCGACCAGAACGCGGCCGGCGGCATCGCCTGGGGCTTCAGCGAGGTCCCCTCGGTGCTGGTGCTGATCGCCCTGCTGTTCCAGTGGTACGGCTCCGAGCAGCGGCAGGCCCGCCGCACGGACCGCGCCGCGGACCGGGACGGTGACAAGGAGCTGGAGGCGTACAACGCCTATCTGGCCTCGCTGAGCGGGCGCCAGGGCTGACGCCACCGATGGGAACAAGGGTCGTACGGGGCCGGTCGCGGAGAACGCGACCGGCCCCGAGCCGTACCGCGGACGGCCTGGGCGGGGCACCATGGGGGTGGACCGACCACGAGGAGGGTGCCGCGATGCCCGGTTCCACGAACGGCTCCACGAACGGCTCCACCAGGGTCATGGGGGCCCTGACGGTCGGCGGCCTCGTCGTCGTCACCGCGTACACGGTCGTCCTGGGCGGCAACGGCTGGCTCTGGTTCGGCTGGATCGTCCTGGTACTGCTGACCGTGGCCCTGGTCCTGACCAAGTCCTAGACACCCCCTAGGGCCGGTCGGCAGGGCTCGCGGGGCAGTGCCCCGGCCAGCTGACTTACAGTGCCCGCATGAACAGCAGGGCCGCGTCCTTCGACGACCTCGACCGGAAGATCATCACCGCGCTGATGGCGAACGCGCGGAGCAGTTTCGCCGAGATCGGGGCGGTGGTCGGGCTGTCGGCCACGGCGGTGAAGCGGCGGGTGGACCGGCTGCGGGAGAGCGGGGTGATCACGGGGTTCACGGCGACCGTGCGGCCCTCGGCGCTGGGCTGGCGGACCGAGGCGTACGTGGAGGTCTACTGCGAGGGCGCGGCCCCGCCCCGGCGGCTCGCCGAGGTCGTGCGGGGGCATCCGGAGATCGCGGCGGCCATGACGGTGACCGGGGGCGCGGACGCGCTGCTGCACGTACGGGCGCGGGACGTGGAGCACTTCGAGGACGTCCTTGAGCGTATTCGCGCCGAGCCCTTCATCCGGAAGACGATCAGCGTGATGGTCCTGTCCCACCTTCTCCCGGACAGTCCGGAAGCGGGCGCCACCCAGGCGGCGCCGGAGTGATCGTCCGGTAAACCTCGAACGGACGCAGGTGTCGTGCGTTCTCCCAGGTGGAGACGCAGCGATACTGCGCCCACACGCAGCTTTTGTTTCTTGTCCGCCGTCGCCGGGTGTTCTTACCGTGGTGACATCCCCGAGTGACACACCGGAAAGCGGAGGAAACCCTCTGTGGCCGAAACCCGTGTGCGGCGCCCCCGGCGCTTCCTGGTCTGCGAACCCAGACACTTCGAAGTGCGGTACGCCATCAACCCCTGGATGCGCCCCGACGCCCCCGTGGACGTGGAGCTGGCGCGGACCCAGTGGCGCACGCTGATCAGCGCCTACCGCGACCACGGACACACCGTGGAGGAGATCGACCCGGTTCCCGGGCTGCCCGACATGGTGTTCGCCGCCAACTCGGCGATCGTGGTCGGCGGCCGCGTCTTCGGCTCGCTGTTCCACGCCCAGGAGCGGCGCCCGGAGTCCGAGCACTACGACGCCTGGTTCAAGACGGCGGGCTACGACGTGTACCGCCCGCTGTCGGTGACCGAGGGCGAGGGCGACCTCGTGTGGACCGGCCGGTACGTGCTGGCCGGCACCGGCTTCCGCACCTCCCGCGAGGCCCACCGCGAGGTCCAGGAGTTCTTCGGGCACCCGGTGATCGCCCTGACCCTGGTGGACCCGTACTTCTACCACCTGGACACGGCCCTGTTCGTGCTGGACGACGACAACGTCGTCTACTACCCGGAGGCCTTCTCGGCGGGCAGCCAGGAGGTGCTGCGGCGGCTGTACCCGGACGCCGTGCTCGCCACCCGGGACGACGCGCTGGCCTTCGGCCTGAACTCGGTGTCCGACGGCCGTCACGTCTTCATCGCCCCCCAGGCCGAGGCACTCGCCGCGCGTCTGGACGACCATGGATACATCCCCGTTCCCGTCGACCTGTCCGAGCTGCACAAGGCGGGCGGCGGCATCAAGTGCTGCACCCAGGAGATCCGCTCATGACCGCACCCGCGCACCCGCGCACGTCCGACGACCTCATCCGGGCGGAGGAGCCGGTCCTCGCGCACAACTACCACCCGCTGCCGGTCGTCGTCGCGCGCGCCGAGGGCGCCTGGGTGGAGGACGTGGAGGGCCACCGCTACCTCGACATGCTGGCGGGCTACTCGGCCCTCAACTTCGGCCACCGCCACCCGGCGCTGATCCAGGCCGCCCACGACCAGCTCGACCGCCTCACCCTGACCTCCCGCGCCTTCCACAACGACCGGCTCGCCGGTTTCGCGGAGCGCCTCGCGGCCCTCATCGGCCTGGACATGGTGCTGCCGATGAACACCGGCGCGGAGGCGGTGGAGAGCGGCATCAAGCTGGCCCGCAAGTGGGCGTACGACGTGAAGGGCGTCCCCGACGGCCAGGCGAACATCGTGGTCGCGGCGGACAACTTCCACGGGCGTACGACCACCATCGTCAGCTTCTCCACCGACGAGTCGGCGCGCGCGGGCTTCGGCCCCTTCACGCCCGGCTTCAAGATCGTGCCGTACAACGATCTCGCGGCGCTGGAGGAGGCGGTCGACGAGAACACGGCCGCCGTGCTGATCGAGCCCGTCCAGGGCGAGGCCGGGGTGATCATCCCGGACGAGGGCTATCTGACCGGGGTGCGCGAGCTGACCCGGCGCGAGGGGTGCCTGTTCGTCGCGGACGAGATCCAGTCCGGGCTCGGCCGCACCGGGCGCACCCTCGCCGTCGAGCACGAGAACGTGGTGCCGGACGTGGTGCTGCTCGGCAAGGCGCTCGGCGGCGGGATCGTACCGGTGTCGGCGGTCGTCGCCCGGCGCGAGGTCATGGAGGTGCTGCACCCGGGCGAGCACGGCTCCACCTTCGGCGGCAACCCGCTCGCGGCGGCCGTCGGCACGGCGGTGGTCGAACTCCTGGAGACCGGCGACTTCCAGAGCCGGGCCGCCGAGCTGGGCCTGGTCCTGCACGAGGGGCTCACGGCGCTGATCGGCCACGGCGTGACCGGGTTCCGGGCGCGCGGCCTGTGGGCGGGCGTGGACGTGGACCCGGCGCTCGGCACCGGGCGCGAGATCAGCGAGCGGCTGATGCGCGAGGGCATCCTCGTCAAGGACACCCACGGCTCCACCATCCGGCTGGCGCCGCCGCTGACCATCACGGCGGAGGAGCTGCGCGGGGCGCTGGACACCCTGGCGAAGGTGCTGGGGCAGGCGGGCTGAGTACGGAGCCGGTGGGCCGGGCGCGGGTGCGTCCGGCCCACCGGCGTGCCCGGCGCTACGTGTCGCCGTCGAGGAGCTTCCTCATCTCCGCGATCTCGGCGCTCTGGCCGTCGATGACGGCGCCGGCCAGCTTCTTCGCCGGGGCGTAGCGGCCCTTGGCCTTCTCCGTGCCGGCCATCTCCACGGCGCCCTGGTGGTGGCGGATCATCAGGGAGAGGAAGGCGGAGTCGAAGGCGGCGCCCTTCTTCTTCTCCAGGTCCGCCATGTCGTCAGCGCCCATCATTCCGGTCATGCCGGTGTGGGCCGAGTGGTCCATGCCGGCCATGGGCAGCTGCTCGCCCCAGGACTTCAGCCAGCCGGTCATGGTGCGGATCTCCGGGTCCTGTGCCTTCTCGATGCGCGCGGCGAGGTCCTTGACCTGTGCGGACTTGGCCCGTCCTGCGGCGAGCCGGGCCATCTCCAGGGCCTGCTGGTGGTGCGGGATCATGGCCTGCGCGAAGGTGACGTCCTGGGTGTTGTGCGCTGCCGTGGTGGCGGTGGGGCCGTGCGCGGGGTGGGCGCCGGTGTCGCCGCGGTCGCTGCCGCAGGCGCCGAGGAGGAGGGCGGTGGAGAGTACGGCCACGCCGAGCGTCGCCGTACGGAGGGTGTGACGGGTGGTCATGCGGGAACTCCTGTGGTCCGGAATGTCGTTGAGGGCACACCGCTGAACGCGACCGCGTACGGCCGCGCGAGTGCCTCTAGATCCGCAGGAGTTGGAGTTCGGCGAGAGAGGGCGGGGCCCGGGCGCCGTCCGGTGCCGAGAGGGCGCGGGTGGGCGCGAGGACGCCGGGTGCGGGGGCGATGGCGTCCGGGGAGGCGGGGAGCGCGAGTTCGGGCCCACCGGGTACGGCGGCCGAGGCGCAGGTGGCGTCGGCGTGGTGCACATGGCCGCCGCCGTCGTGCCCGTGGCGCGCGTCGTGGCCGCCGCCGTGCCCGTGGTCCGCCCCGCAGTCGCCGGGGGCGCTGAGCGCGAAGGACATGTGCGGAGCGGTCGCCCGCTGGACGGGCCCGAGTCCACCGCCGGGTGCCAGGCCGTGCATGGCCAGCAGCCCGCCCAGCACCAGCAGCACGAGCAGCCGCCACGGGGGCGGGGCCGGGGTGCGCTGACGGGTGCGGGACATCGCTCGCATCGTACGACGGCCCCGCCCCGGGCCCGCGCCCGGACCCGCCGGACGCGAACCGGACGGGCACGGACCGGACGGTCAGGACTCCTTCTCGCCCCGGCGGTGCGGGACGAAGCCCGCGCCCACGCAGGCGGACCCTCGCGGCTACCGGTGGCAGTGGTGGCAGTCCGACGCCGTCAGGATGCCGTAGGTGACGGTGCCGTAGATCAGGTGGGGGACGACGTCCGAGGTCCAGTCCACGGCGGACCAGGTCCTCGGGTCGCTCACGCCGAGCCGGGCCATCGGCACGTCGGCGCCGGCCATGGCGAGGGCGCCGGTCAGGAGGCCGCCCAGCCACCAGGGCATCCGGATGCCGACGCCACGGAGGGCGGCGACGGCGACCCCGGTGGCGCAGCCGACGCCGATGCCGGTGAGCGCGGCGATGCCGGTCAGCCGGTTGTCCCGGGTCGCGCCCTCGCCGGGGACCGGGTGTCCCACGTCGTGGGCGACCTTGTCCACGACCTCGGACGGGGCGTCGCTGGCGGGCCGGCCGCGCAGGGCCATGTCGGCGTAGGTGACGGCGTTCAGGACGGTCGTTCCGGCGGCGCCCGCGACGCCGCCGCGCAGAAGGGTCCGAATCATGCCCCGCCGGGTTCCCAGCCGGGGCCGTCCGAATCCTCATCGGGCCGCCGTGTCGATCGTGCCCCCGCTCACCACGGTTCCAGGATCGTCTTGACCATGCCGTCGCTCTTCGTCTGGAACATCTCGTACGCCCGCGGGCCGTCCTCCAGCGACATGGTCTGGGTCGCGAAGGTGTCGACGCCGAGCGGGTCCTCGTCGGTGAGCAGGGGCAGGATGTCGTCCACCCAGCGGTGCACGTTGGCCTGGCCCATGCGCAGCTGGATCTGTTTGTCGAACAGCGTGAGCATCGGCAGCGGGTCGGCCGTGCCGCCGTACACCCCGGAGACGGAGATGGTGCCGCCCCGGCGCACGGTGTCGATGGCGGCGTGCAGCGCGCCGAGCCGGTCGACGCCCGCGTGCTCCATGAGCTTCTGGGCGAGCGCGTCGGGCAGCAGTCCGGTGGCCCACTGGGCGGCCTTGGCGACGGGGGCGCCGTGCGCCTCCATGCCGACCGCGTCGATGACGGCGTCGGGGCCGCGTCCGTCGGTGAGGTCGCGGATCGCGTCGGGCAGCGCGTCGCCGTACGCGCCGATGTCGAACACGGTGATCCCGCGTGCCTTCGCGCGCTCCAGCCGTTCCGGTACGAGGTCGATGCCGATGACCTGGCCCGCGCCCCGCTCCTGCGCGATGCGGCAGGCCATGTCGCCGATGGGGCCGAGGCCGAAGACGGCCACCGAGCCGCCGGGCGGGATGTCGGCGTACTCGACGGCCTGCCAGGCGGTGGGCAGCACGTCGGAGAGGTAGAGGAAGCGGGCGTCGGGCGGTCCGTCGGGCACCTTGACGGGGAGTTCGTCGCCGAAGGGCACCCGCAGGTACTGGGCCTGGCCGCCGGGGACCTGGCCGTACAGCTTGGTGTAGCCGAACAGGGAGGCGCCCATGCCCCGGTCGCGCACCTGGGTGGTCTCGCACTGGGAGTGCAGGCCCTGGCGGCACATGTGACAGGTGCCGCAGGAGACGTTGAAGGGGACCACGACCCGGTCGCCGGGGGCGAGCGAGGTGACCTCGGGGCCGGTCTCCTCCACCAGGCCCATCGGCTCGTGGCCGAGGATGTCGCCCTCGTCGAGGAACGGCCCGAGGATCTCGTACAGATGCAGGTCGGAGCCGCAGATCCCGGTGGACGTCACCCGGACGATCACGTCGGTGGGGTCCCGCAGCTGGGGGTCGGGGACGGTCCGGATCTGTACGTCCCTCCTGCCCTGCCAGGTGAGAGCACGCATGGTCGCCTCCAGGGGTGGGTCTGTGCTGTGCGGCTCGTCCGGGTGCCGGGTACCCGGCGGCGGGGGGCTCACCCGGGCCGGTCACCGGGCCCGGGCCGGTCATCGGCGCCGGGCCGGTCGTCGGCGTCCCCGGGGCGCATGGCGGGCCGCGTGCGCGGGTACCCGGCTGGCCCGCGGAACGGAACGCGCACAGGTCGGGAGGCGGCTGTCATGGACGACACGACGCTGGGCGGGACGGGAGGCGGCCTGCGGGTCGTGGTCGTCGGGGCGACCGGGAACGTCGGCACCAGTGTGGTGCGGGCGTTGGGCGAGCGCCCGGAGGTGGGCTCCGTCCTCGGGCTGGCCCGCCGGACACCCGACTGGCAGCCCGCCAAGACGACCTGGGCGGCCGTGGACGTCGAGCCCGGCGGCGACGACCTCCTCCCCCACTTCACGGGCGCGGACGCGGTGATCCAGCTGGCCTGGAAGTTCCAGCCCACGCACGATCCGCTGACGACCTGGCGGACCAACGTGCTCGGCAGCAGGCGGGTGTTCGACGCCGTCGCGGCGGCCGGAGTGCCCACGCTGGTCCACGCCTCGTCGGTGGGCGCGTACTCCCCGGGTCCCAAGGACCGCGCGGTGGACGAGTCGTGGCCGACCGACGGCTGGCCGCAGGCGGCGTACTGCCGGGAGAAGGCGTACTTGGAACGCTGCCTGGACGCCTACGAACTGGCGCATCCGGAGGTCCGGGTCGTACGGATGCGTCCCGGCTTCATGTTCAAGCGGGAGTCGGCCGCCGAGCAGCGCAGGATCTTCGCGGGGTCGCTGATCCCGGCCCACCTGATCCGGCCGCAGTTCGTGCCGGCGGTGCCGGATCTGCCGGGGCTGGTGTTCCAGGCGCTGCACACCGACGACGCCGCCGACGCGTTCGCGCGGGCCGTCACCCTGCCGGTGCGCGGCGCGTTCAATCTCGCCGCCGAACCGGTCCTGAACGCCGACGAGTTGGGCAAGCTCCTGGAGGCGAAGCCGGTACGGGTGCCGCTGCCCCCGCTGCGCGCCGCGCTCGCGGCGGCCTGGTGGCTGCGGCTGGTGCCCGCCTCTCCCGACCTCTTCGACGCGGTACTGCGGCTGCCGCTGATGAACTGCTCCCGCGCGCATGAGGAGTTGGGCTGGCGGCCGACGCGTACCGCCCTGGAGGCCATCCAGGACTTCCTGGCCGGGCTCGGCGAACGCGCGGGCATGGACACGGCGCCGCTCGCGGCCTGAACGGGCTTCTTCACGGAGGCAGTTGTGCCGGAGCTGCGCGATGTCGAGTGTTTCCGGGGCGTGTTGGAGCGCTGCGGACAGGGACGGCGTGTCCGGGAAGTCGACGCGGGGGTGCTACGCGAGGTCTCCGCCGAACGGCTCCAACGCGCGGTGGCGGGACGGGCGTTCGCGGAGCCGCGTCGTCACGGCAAGTTCCTGGTCGCGCCGCTGGACGACGGCTCCGGCGACGACGGCCCCGCCCGGCCTTCGCCGCGCCCTCCCAGCACCCGCCACCCCGCCCCCTCCCCGACACCGCCCCGCCCCTCCCGGCCGGCATCGCCGCCGCCCCGCACGTTTCGCCCCCGCCCGCCTGGAGAACCGCAGGTGAAACCAATCCGTCCCGGACGGCCCCGGCCTCCGGGACAAGGTCGCAGGATGCTGGTGGATCATGTCCGCTGACGACCGGGCCGGGGTCGAGCCCGGCCGGATGCCCGAGGCTCTGTGCCGCGCCTGCGTGGAGTTGTTGCCGGTCGACGGCGCCTCCGTCTGCATCGCGGGCGGGCCGAGCGTGCGGGCCACCTGGTGTGCCAGTGACCGTACGGCGGCGCGGCTCGCGGAGACGCAGTACACGCTGGGCGACGGCCCCTGCCAGTGCGCGCTGGACGGTGCGGCGGCGGTGCTGGCCGCCGACCTCACCCAGGGCCCCGACGCGCGGCGCTGGCCCGTGTTCGCCGCCGAGGCGGTGGGGCTGGGCGTGCGGGCGGTGTTCTCGCTGCCGCTGGGGGCCGACGGAACCACCATCGGCACCCTCGACCTGTACCGCGCCCGCCCCGGCGGACTGTCCGAGTCCGACCTGCGCATCGCCCTGTGGACCCGGGACGCCGTCACCTTCGCCATCACCACCGCTCTCCAGTCCGGCCACGGCACGGGCGAAGGGCCCGCGGAGGAGGGCGTGGCACCGTGGGTGCGGGCCTCGGAGGCCGGCCACGGCGAGGTCCATCAGGCGGTCGGCATGGTCATGGTGCAGCTCGATCTGTCCCCGGAACAGGCGCTGGACCGTATCCGGGCGGCCGCGTTCGCGGAGGGCCGGACGGTCAGCGAGCTGGCGCGCGACATCGTCCTGCGCAGGGTCGGCCTCGGACCGGAGCCGGGCGACGACCGGGAGACGCGGAAGAGCGCTCCCTGACGCGCACAGGGCCCGCACCGGGCCCCTCCTCACCAGGGCGATGTTTGCCCCGCTGCGCACCGGTGACCCGACTGAGGCAGCCCCATGGGGACTCTGAAGGAAGATGAAGGCCGTGACCAGCGACAACGCCATGACCAAGGAGACCGAGGACAGTACCGGGGACACGACGGAGTGGGCGTCCGTCCGTGTCGTCGAGACCGGCTGGGCCAGGGCCCGCCGGCTGCGCGGCCGGCGGGTGCGCACCTGTGTGGCCGCGGTCGTCACCGACGACACCCCGCCCCGCGCCGGAGCCGAGGGGAACATCGTCAGGGGCGAGGACTGACCTTCCGGCACCGTCCGGACCGTCCGGCCGCGCGACGGCATGGACGGCGCGAGGCGTGGCACCCGTGTCCCCGTGTACGGGATACGAGCGACCTGGCAGGCGGTGGTCCGCGAGCTGTCCGCGACGGCGCTGGGCGTGCGCCGCGCCTGGGACGGTCCGAGCCGGGAACGGGACCTGATCGCACAGGCCGCGAAGGCCGCGCTGGCCGCCTGGATCGCCTGGGCGGTGGCCGGCTGGTGGCTGCACGTGCCCGCGGCGTTCGTCGCGCCCTGGGTGGCGGTGGTGCTGGTGGAGTGGACGGTGTACCGCTCCCTCGCCCACGGCCTCCAGCAGCTCGCGGCGCTCGCCTTCGGCACGGTCGCCGCGACGGCCGCCGGCCTCCTGATCTCCGACACCGTCGCGGCGATGGCCGTCGTCCTGCCCCCGGTGATGCTGATCGGTCACTGGCGGCGCCTGGGCAGCCAGGGGATCTACGCCGCCACCGGCGCCCTGTTCGCCCTGACCGCCGGGCCGGTGTCCATCGGCGCCGGTGCCGCGAGGATCGGCGCGGCCTGCTTCGGCGCCCTCGTGGGCATCGGCGTCAACGCCCTGATCCGGCCCCCGGTGTATCTGCGCGACGCCCGGGCTCTGCTCCAGGACGCGACCGACGAGGCGTACGACATCCTGCGCGAGGTGGCCGGCGGACTGGCCGAGGGGCGGCTGGAGGGCGCCGAGGAGGCGGGCGCCTGGCACGAGCGGGCGCTGCGGCTGTACGGCCTCGTGGAGCAGGCCCGCGCGGCGATGGCGCACTCCCGGGAGAGCCTCAGGGCCAACTTCCGCCACCGCACCGGCTCCGTACCGCCGCCCGGTCAGGCCTACGACGACGCGCTGACCGTCCTGGACTACGCCGCCGTGCACACCGCCGGAGTGACCCGTACCGTCCTGGAAGTGGCCTCCGCCGACGGCTCGGCACCCCGGCTTGAGCACCAACTCGCCGGTCAGTACGCGAAGTTCCTGAACCAGACCGCCCGCGCCCTGCATCTGTACGGCCACAGCCGGTTCGGGCGGGGCGGCGACGAGGCGCTGCGGGAGGCCGTGGAGACCATGCGGGACACGCTCGCGCCCCTGCGCCGCGGCCTGATCCGCTCGGCCGCCGACGACCCCGACCGGATCGCCACGTACGGCGCGCTGCTGACCCAGGCGCACCGGCTGGCGGACCAGTTGCAGGCCTCCGTGCCCGTTTCCGGTATGCGGACATGAGGGGAATCCGTGCCCGCCGGTCCGCGTTTCACCTGTTGCGGCCCGGTTACTTGAAAGGGAGTATTTCCTCCACCCGAGAGGGTGTTTTCCATGGATATCGTGCACCTGTCCGAGCGGGAATTGCGGACCTTGGCCGCGATGGAAAAGACCTTGGGCAAGGAGCCTTTCCGTGCCCGCCTCACCCGGGGGCACCGGCTCGCCCTGTGGGTGTCGGCCCTCGCGCTCGTCTCCGTCGCCCTGCTCACCCTGGACGTGCTGTTCATGAATCCGCTGCTGACCGGCGCGTTCATGCTCGTCTGGGCGCTCACCCTGGCCGGTCTGGTGGGGCTGGTCGTGCGCTGGAGCCACCGCTGGAAGAGGCAGGTGACGATCCGCATATGAGCACCCCGGACGCGTGCCGGGACACCGGTGTGCCGAATCCGCGCCGTCCGCTGTCCGACGCGGAATTCCGCCGGCTGATCGGTGAGGCACGGCAGGAGGCACGCCGCCGCCGGATCGGTGATCCCCCGGCGGCGGAATCGGCGTTCTCGCTCCGCACCCAGCACGCGGAATTCGGGGCGTCCGCGCACTGACCCGCGAGGCGCGCCAGGTGACCCCGGCGAGAGGAGCACAGGTGACAGCGTCGGCATCGGGAACGGGGAGCCGCCGGCCGGAGACCGGCGAGGCCGGGTACGAGCCCGACCCGCGCCGGTGGCGGGCCCTGTCGGTCACCCTGGTGGCCGGGTTCATGAGCCTGCTGGACGTGACGATCGTGGCCGTCGCGCTGCCCACCGTCCAGCGGGACCTGCACGCCTCACCGGCCCAGGTGCAGTGGGTGGTCTCCGGCTACGCCCTCACCTTCGCCCTCGCCCTGGTCACCGCCGGGCGGCTCGGCGACGCCCTGGACCGGCGCCGTATCTTCCTGCTGGCGCTCACCGGTTTCGTGCTGTTCAGCGCGGCCTGCGGAGCCGCCCCCGACATCACCCTGCTGGTGGTGGCCCGGCTCGCCCAGGGGCTGGCGGCGGGCTTCATGGCGCCGCAGAACTCCGCGCTCATCCAGCAGATGTTCCGGGGCGCCGAGCGCGGCCGGGCCTTCGGCTTCTTCGGCGCGACCGTCGGCATCTCCTCCGCCGTCGGCCCCCTGACCGGCGGCGCCATCCTCGCCCTGGCCTCCGGCGACCAGGGCTGGCGGTGGATCTTCTACGTGAACGTCCCCATCGGCATCCTCGCCGTCCTCCTTGGCCGGCGCCTCCTCCCCCGCACCCGCCCCGGCGGCCGGGGACACGTGGACGTGCCCGGGGTGCTGCTCCTGGGCCTCGGCGTGCTCGCGGTCATGTTCCCGATGGTCCAGGCGGACTCCGGGGGCATCGGGCGCCTGTGGTGGCTGTTCCCGGCGGGCGCGGCGCTGCTCGTGCTCTTCGCCCTGTGGCAGCGGCGGCTCGTCGCCCGGGGCACCCAGCCCCTGCTGGACCCGCGCCTGTTCACCACCGTGCGCGGCTACGCGGTCGGTGCGGGCGTCGGCACGCTGTACTTCATCGGCTTCAGCGGTGTCTGGCTGGTGTTCGCGCTCTTCTACCAGCACGGTCTCGGCTTCTCGCCGCTGATGTCGGGGCTCGCGGTGACCCCGTTCGCCCTCGGCTCGGCGATGGCCGCCGTGCTCGCCGGGCGTCTGGTGGAGCGCTTCGGCCGCGTGCTCACGGTGTGCGGTCTGACGGCGGTGATCGCGGGCCTCGCCGGCACCGCGCTGCTGCTCCGCCTCGCCCCGCTCGGCAGCGCCCCCTGGCTCGCCGCCCCGCTGCTGTTCCTGGGCGGTGTGGGCAGCGGGTTCGTGGTGTCCCCGAACATCACCATGACCCTGCGCGAGGTGCCCGTCCGCATGGCGGGCGCGGCGGGCGGCGCCCTCCAGACCGGTCAGCGCCTGGGCGCGGCGGTGGGTACGGCGGCGCTGCCCGGCCTGTTCTACGTGGCGCTCGGCGCCCACAGCGGCTACCGCTCCGCGCTCACCATGGCCCTGGCCGCCGCCCTCGCCGGTATGGCGGCGTCCCTGGCGCTCGCGGCCTTCGACTGGCAGCGGGACCGGCGCGCGTCGCGTGCCCGGCGCGCGTGTCCCGACGAGGTCGCGAACGATCCGGTGAACGCCCGGCAGACCTGAGGCCGCTGCGGGCCTCCCGCCGCCTCGCGGTGCGCTTTTCCGACCACTGCTCCACTCGTGTGCGACAACCACTCGTACGGCGGTATGTCGACCGCCCGGGCGCCCCCTTCTCCGCCCCGAGCCCGCAGGATTGCGGTCACCTACGCCATGGGGCGGCCGGACCGCGAACACCAGGAGAAGCGCAACCCGTGACTACCATCGACCGCCCCGACCCGGCAGCGGAGGACTCGTCCGAGAACGAGCTGCTGATCAGGCGCAGCGAGCCCGGCAGTGTCGTGGTGAAGTGGCTGACGACCACCGACCACAAGACGATCGGCACGCTGTATCTCACGACGTCGTTCGCGTTCTTCCTGGTCGGCGGGGTGCTGGCGCTGCTCATGCGCGCCGAGCTGGCCCGTCCGGGACTGCAGATCATCTCCAATGAGCAGTTCAACCAGGCGTTCACGATGCACGGCACCGTGATGCTGCTGATGTTCGCGACGCCGCTGTTCGCGGGCTTCACCAACTGGATCATGCCGCTGCAGATCGGCGCGCCCGACGTGGCGTTCCCCCGGCTGAACATGCTGGCGTACTGGCTGTATCTCTTCGGCTCGCTCATCGCGGTCGGCGGCTTCCTCACCCCGCAGGGCGCGGCCGACTTCGGCTGGTTCGCCTACTCGCCGCTCTCCAACGCCATCCGCTCCCCCGGCGTGGGCGGCGACATGTGGATCATGGGCCTGGCGCTCTCCGGCTTCGGCACGATCCTCGGCTCGGTCAACTTCATCACCACGATGATCTGCATGCGCGCGCCCGGCATGACCATGTTCCGGATGCCGATCTTCTGCTGGAACGCCATGCTGACCAGCGTGCTGGTCCTGTTCGCCTTCCCGGTCCTCGCGGCCGCGCTGCTCGCCCTGGAGGCGGACCGCAAGTTCGGCGCCCATGTCTACGACGCGGCCAACGGCGGCCCGCTGCTGTGGCAACACCTCTTCTGGTTCTTCGGCCATCCGGAGGTGTACATCATCGCCCTGCCGTTCTTCGGCATCGTCACGGAGATCATCCCGGTGTTCTCCCGCAAGCCGATCTTCGGCTACATGGGCCTGATCGCCGCCACGATCGCGATCGCGGGCCTCTCGGTCACTGTGTGGGCGCACCACATGTACGTCACCGGTGGTGTGCTGCTGCCCTACTTCTCCTTCATGACGTTCCTGATCGCGGTGCCCACCGGCGTGAAATTCTTCAACTGGATCGGCACCATGTGGAAAGGCTCGGTGTCCTTCGAGACACCGATGCTGTGGACCACCGGCTTCCTCGTCACGTTCCTCTTCGGCGGCCTCACCGGCGTCATCCTGGCCTCCCCGCCGATGGACTTCCACGTCTCGGACTCGTACTTCGTGGTGGCGCACTTCCACTACGTGGTGTTCGGCACCGTGGTCTTCGCGATGTTCGCCGGCTTCCACTTCTGGTGGCCGAAGTTCACCGGCAAGATGCTGGACGAGCGCCTGGGCAAGATCACCTTCTGGACGCTGTTCATCGGCTTCCACACCACGTTCCTGGTCCAGCACTGGCTGGGCGCGGAGGGCATGCCCCGCCGGTACGCGGACTACCTCGCGGCCGACGGCTTCACCGTCCTCAACACCGTCTCCACCATCGGCGCCTTCCTGCTCGGCCTGTCGATGCTGCCGTTCTTCTACAACGTCTGGAAGACCGCGCACTACGGCAAGCTCGTCAAGGTCGACGACCCCTGGGGCTACGGCCGCTCCCTGGAGTGGGCGACCTCCTGCCCGCCGCCGCGCCACAACTTCCTCACGCTGCCCCGCATCCGCAGCGAATCCCCGGCCTTCGACCTGCACCACCCCGACATCGCGATGGCCGAGCACGCCGCGCACGCGATCCGGCCGTGACCGCGCGGAGACACCATGAGCGATCCAGCAGGACGTGAGGCGGAGGACGCCAGGCTCGGCAACGAGGTCGAGGGCTACCTCCTGTGGCAGGCCACCATCGCGGTCGCGGAGCAGCGCGCGCGTGACTTCACCGGCCCGATGGACTGGCTGACCACCGCCCAGCGCGAGGAGATCGAGCGGCACTACATCGCCGACAGCCTCCACCGCGCCCGCCAGGACCTCGAACGCGTCGCCGCCCGCTGCCGCTCCCTGCGCACCGAATACGAACAGCGTTACCAGACCCTCCGCCTCCGCTGCGTCGCCTGCACCCTGGCGGCCGCCGCCTGCCTCACCTCGGTGACGACGGCCGCCCTGTCCCTGGCCAGATGATCCGGTGCCCTCCGTGACGAACCCCGGGTCCCGGGTACCCGGGAGTCCTCACGGAGGGAGGCCGTCCATGAGCTTCGAGACCCCGACCCCGTCCCAGGCCGAGGGCGAACGGGAACCGGACGTCGAAATCCCCGGCCGGTCCGTCCGCCGGGACGTACCCCGCACGACGCCGTCCCAGGCGGAGGGGGAGGACCCGGACGAGGAGACCGACTAGGCGGCCCGGGAAGGCGACCCGTGTCCCGCGACCCGGACGGTGGGCCGTATATCCGCGTGACAGCCCGCCGCCGGTCCGCCTACGATGCCCGCGATGAAGAACTTCTCCTCTTGTGGATCGGGGGAATCGTTCGCGCAAGGTGAGTGCTGATGGCATCTCACTTCGTGAACGTTCCGACCCGACTGTCGATGTGGCGGCGCGTGCGGGAGTACGCGGTGCCGCTGTCCATGATCGAGACGGCCACCGCGCGGCGGGCGGCCGGTGACTGGGGCGGGGCCTGTGCGGCCGCCCGGGTGGACCTCGATCTCGATCTCCGCGCCGTGCGCAAGCGGCACGGCAACGAATTCACCGGCCGGCTGCGGGCCGATCTGCGGCACCTGGCGCCCGATCTGCTGCGGTGGCACATGCCCCGGATCGTGCCCGACGGGCGGCTGCGGCCCGGTCTCACCCTGACGCTCGCCCGCTACGCGGGGGCCGTACCCGTGCATCTCGTCGTACGGACGCCGCCCGCCTGGGCGGACGCCGGACAGCGGATGACGCTGGCCCTGTGGGAGGGGCCGGGGAGCGGGGACGGCGGCCATCACCCGCATCCGCATCCCGACCGGCGCTTCCGGCTCGACCTGCACCGGCACCTGTGGGACGCCCGCGCGTGCGCCAGGCCCTGGCGTCCGCCCGGCCGGGCCGAGCCGCCCGAGGGGCTGGATCTGCCCTCCCCGTGGGCTATCGGGCACTGGGCCGCCGAGGCGGAAACCTTGTTGCGCGCCGAGGGGCGGGCTCGGGGGGTGTTCACCGTACGGCTCGGGTCGCGCCGTCGTGCCGTACTCGAACTCGTCGCGCCCGACGACAGCCATGCGCCGGCGGTTCGGCTCGTACGGGAGCCGCCGCCCCCGCAGGAGGTCGCGGCGCTTGCGGTGCTGCCCGAGGTGGCGGCGCGAGTGCTGCCCGACGCCGAGCTGCTGCGGGCCGGTCTGGTGACGCCGTCGCAGCTGCATCCGCTGGTCGCGGCCGCGCTGGCGGCGGACGGGGCGGGCGGGTCCGCCGCGCCCGTGGCCGGCCCGCACGATCCGCATCGGGTCGAGTGTCGGGGAGAGGTGCACCGGATCGCGCTGCGGGACGGTGCGCTGACCGCCGTCGACCACGATCCGGCAGAGCTCCGCCGCGAGGAGCTGCTGGTGGGGCTCGGCGGGCCGGCGCTGCCGTGTCTGCGGGCGATCGACGCCGTGCACCGCAGCCCCGAGGCGCTGCCGGCGATCCGGGAGCGGCTGCGGCACGGTGACACGGCGGGGGCGCTGACGGTGGTGGAGGGCCTGCTCGGCCCCGGGGCGCTGCTGCGCGACGGGCCGCTGCGGGACGAGCTGGAGTCGGCGGCGGCCGGCCGGATCGCGCACGGTCTCTACCGCTCGGGACTGGTCGCCGTGCATCCCGCCGCCGAGGCGGCCTGGGAAGCCGGCCGGCGCCCCCGTCTCGGCCGCCACGCTCCGGTCCCGCTCATCCACAAGCGCGACAGGAAGAACCGTCCTCGAACCGGCCTGGTTCTCTGACCGGCTTCACGCACAGACCAGTCAACTCCGCACGTCGTCATGCCCCTTGGGACAAAACTGTCCCCCTTCGCTTCCCCAGGTGATGCCCATGAACCCCAGCACGTCCACCGCACCCCAACTCGTCCTCGCACAAGACCTCTTGACCCTCCTCCGCACGACCACCACCGAACCTCGCCCCGACGAGCAGCTCGAAGCGCTCGCGCTCGCCGTCGCGGCCGATCTGCCCGTCCTGCTCTGGGGCGAGCCCGGCATCGGCAAGACCGCCGCCCTGACGCAGCTCGCCGACACGCTCGAACTGCCCCTGACCACCGTCATCGCCAGCGTCCACGAGCCGTCCGACTTCTCCGGGCTGCCGATCGTGGGCGACGACCCGGAGGTGCGCGGGGTACCGATGGCGCCGCCGCAGTGGGCGGTCGAACTGGTGCGGGCGGGCAAGGGGCTGCTGTTCCTCGACGAGCTGTCCACCGCGACTCCCGCCGTGCAGGCCGCGCTGCTCCGGGTCGTCCTGGAGCGCAGGGTGGGGGCGCTTCAACTCCCGCCGGGGGTAAGGATCGTGGCGGCCGCCAATCCACGTGCGTCGGCGGCGGACGGCTGGGAACTGAGCCCGCCGCTGGCCAACCGGTTCGTGCATCTGTACTGGACGCACGACCGCGAGGTGGTGGCGCGCGGGCTGGGCGGCGTCTGGCCCCGCGCCGAACTTCCCCGCCTGGAGCCGGAGTTGCTGCCGGAGGCGGTGGCCCTCGCGCGGCGCGCCGTCACCGGTTTCCTGAGCGCCCGCCCGACCCTGATCCACCGCCTGCCCAGCACCGAGACCCGGCGCGGCGGCGCCTGGCCCTCGCCCCGCAGCTGGGAGGCCGCGCTGACGCTGCTGGCCTTCGGCACGGCCGCGTCCGTCTCCCGCGACGTACTGGCGCTGCTCGTGCGGGGCGCGGTCGGGGACGGTCCCGGGCTCGAACTCCTCGCCCACATGGACCGGTTGGACCTCCCCGACCCGGAGGTCCTGCTCGCCGACCCGGCCTCCGCCGAGCTGCCGGAACGGGGCGATCTGCGGCAGGCCGCGCTGGAGGCGGTGGTCGCCGCCGTGGGAGCCCGGCCCGAACGGCAGCGCTGGGAGGCCGCCTGGGCGGTCCTGGCCCGGGCGCTGGAGACCGGCGCCCCGGATCTCCTGGTCGCCCCGGCCACGGCCCTGGCCGCGCTCCGGCGCGACGACTGGGACATACCGGACACGGTGGAGCGGCTTGCCGGGGTGGTCGGCCTCGCCCGAGGGGCCGACCAATCGGTGGAGCGGGTGGCCATGGCGGCCGGGGTGCGCCGATGACCGGGGCCGCCAAACGCCAGCCGGCCGGCACGACCGGTACGACCACCACGACCGGCGCCGCGAAGCGCCCCGTACCACGCCCCAAGCCCCCACCACGCCCCGTACGCCCCACCCCTCCCCCGCCCTCCGCCGACTCCGCCCTCCCCCTCCCCAAGCTGCTCACCGCCCGCCTCCACGCGGTCAAGGTCCGCCCCTATCTCGCCGACGCGCTCTTCGCGCTGCGTGTCGTGGAGGACCGCTCGGTGCCGACCATGGCGGTGGACCCGTACTGGCGCTGCTACGTCTCGCCCGCCTTCGTGGCCCGCACCCCCGTGGAGGAGCTGGCCGGGGTCTGGGTGCACGAGGTGTCCCATCTGCTGCGGGACCACCACGCCCGGGGCGAGCGGTACGCGCGGGAGCACGAGGCGCACGGCCCCGGCGAGCCGCTGCGGCGGAACATCGCCGCCGACTTCGAGATCAACGACGACATCTACGGCGACGGCCTGCCCCGGCCGGCCGGGGCGGTGCACCCGGAGCTGCTGGACCTGCGCGCCGATCTGCTGATGGAGGAATATCTGCGTACCGCCTCGCTGTCCGGGCTCACCTCGGATCTGGCCTGGCTGGACTGCGGCAGCGGTGCCGACGGGCGGGTGCGGCCGTGGGACCTCGGGCCCGGCGGGGCGTTCGGGCTGAGCAGGCAGCAGCGGGACGCGGTGCGGTTCCGGGTCGCGGAGGGGATCAGGGGCCGCCCTGGCACCGCGCCGGACGGCTGGCGTCGCTGGGCGGACGAGGCGTTCCATCCGCCGCAGCCGTGGCGGAGGTTGCTGGGGGCGGCGGTCCGCTCGGCGGCGTCCGCGCCCGGGGTGGGCGAGAACCACACCTACCGGCGGCCGTCCCGCCGCTCGGCCGCCGTGCCCGGGGTGGTGCTGCCGAGTCTGCGCCGTACACCGCCCCGGGTCTGCGTGGTGATCGACACCTCCGGCTCGGTGAGCGACGCCGAACTGGGCAGCGCGCTCCTCGAAGTGGCGGCGATCTCCCGGGCGGTGGGCGGCCGGCGCGACCTGGTGTCGGTGATCTCCTGCGACGCGGCGGCCGGGATCGCCGTACCGCTGTGCCGTGCCGAGGGCATCGAGCTGATCGGCGGTGGCGGCACGGATCTGCGGTCCGGGTTCGCCCGGGCGCTGCGCACGCGGCCGCGCCCGGACGTGATCGTGGCCCTGACGGACGGCCAGACCCCCTGGCCGTCCGCCCCGCCGCCGTGCCGTACCGTCGTCGGCCTCTTCCCGCGGCCGCCCCGGGCGCAGGACAAGGAGGACCCCGGCTATGTCCCGGAGGGGCCGCCCGCCTGGGCCCGGGTGGTCACCATCGGATGAGACGGCGGACGGCCACCGCCCCCTGACGCCCGCTCAGCTGACCGTCAGATTCTGCGCGACCGTGTTCCCGGCGAAGCCGTTCACCCCGAACAGCCCGCTCGCGTACGTCGAGTCGGTGGCGTCGATGACCGGATCGGCGCCGTTGCCGAGCCAGACACGGATGCGGGGGCCGTTCGTCTGCACCTTGAGGTGATAGGTGCGGCCCTCGACGACGCTCGTCTTGTACGTGGCGATGTCCTTGCCGGGGCGCCAGAGTTTGACGACTCCACTGGTGTCGATGTTCGCGGTGTACCCGGCGCCGGAGGCGTCCGCGTGGAAGGTGAGGCCGGTGGCGGTGCCGTTGGTGACGGACAGGTCGCCCTGGTAGGTGAAGTCGGCGCCGGTGCGGTCGCTGAGGTAGAAGCCGTCACCGGCGGTACGGCCGTGCAGGCCGTCGGGGCCGGTCGTCCAGGTGCCGCCGCGCGGTGTCCACCGTCCGGTGGTGAAGGAAGTGAAGCCGTTCGTACCGGTGTTGAGGTTCTGCACGGTGGCGGTGCCGCTGTAGACGTTCGCGCCGAACACCCCGCTCGTGTATGCGCCGTCGGTGGCGTCGATGACCGGGTCGGAGCCGTTGTCGAGCCAGACGCGGATGCGGTCGCCGTTCGTCTGCACCTTCAGATGGTGGGTGCTGCCGGCCGCGATGGGTGTGGCGTACGTCGCGATGTCCCGGCCGGGGCGCCAGAGTTTGACGACGCCGCTGGTGTCGATGTTCGCGGTGTACCCGGCGCCGGAGGCGTCCGCGCGGAAGGTGAGACCGCCGGCGCGGGCGGAGTCGAGGCTGATGTCGCCCTGGTAGGTGGCGTCGCCCGCGCCGGCGGCGCTGAGGTAGAAGGCGTCACCGGAGGCGGAGGCCTTCTTGCCGCCGCCGACGTCGCTCCAGTTGCCGCCGGAGGCGTGCCAGGGGCTCTTGAGGTTGCTCAGCAGTGTGGACTGCCCGGTGCCCCAACTGGTGCTGAGGCGGGTGAAGGTGGCGCTGTCCAGGGTCACCTTGCCGTCGAGCGCGAAGAGTCCGATGCCCTGGCTGTCGGCGCCGGAGTCGAAGTTGGCGTTGTCGGAGAGGGAGAAGAGACCGCCATCGGCGAAGGTCTCCAACTGCCCCCGGTCGACCAGGAGTCGGAGGCTTACCTTGCCGTTCCTCGGCTTGAGCGGCTTGCCCTGGAGCGTCTGGGCCTTGAGGTCGTAGACGACCCGGCGATCGGCGGAGCCGTCCGGGCGCAGATGCAGATCGAAGCCGAACCGGGAGGCGGTGGCGCCGCTGACGTCGAACTGCGCGGTCAGCTCGTAGGTGTCGGCCTTGACGCCGTCGAGGAGGTTGCCGTACTTGGCGGTGTCGATGGTCCGGTTCTTCCAACTGCGGCTGTCCGAGGCGAGGGTGGACAGTTCGGCGACCGGGGTGCGGGTGATCCGGGGCCCGTCGGGGGTGGTCACCAGGGCCAGGGTCGCGGGGAAGCTCGCGTTGCCGGTCCAGGTGCTGCCGTAGTTGCCGCCCTGCCAGGCCATCTGCACGGTACGGCCATCGGGGGTGTTGGTGAACGTCTCGGCGGCGTAGAAGCTGCCGCCAGCGTAGGTGGTGCCGAGGTCCATCTGCTGGGGCTGGGTCCAGTCGGTGCTGAACGTTTTGCCGTCGAAGGAGCCGACGACGTACTGGCTGGAGGCGGAGGTGAGGATCCACTTCTGCCGGCCGGACTTGCCGTCCAGGTTCAGCGGGTACATGTCCGGGCACTCGAAGAGCCAGGGTGCGCTGAAGCGGCTGGCGAACGTCCAGTCCAGGAGGTTGGGCGAGGTGTAGATGTTCACGCCGTTGCCGCCCTGCGCGGACCACACCACCATCGCCCAGCGGTGCCGGGCCGCGTCCCAGAAGACCTTGGGGTCACGGCTCTCGTCCGGGATGTCGATGACCTTGCGGCCCTTGTCGTAGGACTGGAAGGTCTGCCCGTTGTCGTTGCTGTAGAAGACGCTGACGCCGTTGGTGTTGGAGAAGACGACGATCGGGTCCAGCGAACCGGTCTTCAGGCCCGAGGTGTTGTCCTTGTCGACGACTCCCCCGCCGGAGAAGAGCGTGCCGGAGTGGACGCCGGGCTCCAGCGCGATGGGCTTCTGGGTCCAGTGGACCAGGTCGGGGCTGGTGGCGTGGCCCCAGTGCATGGTGTCCCAGGCCAGGCCGTGCGGGTTGTGCTGGTAGAAGAAGTGGTAGAGCCCGTTGGCGTAGACGAGCCCGTTGGGGTCGTTCATCCAGCCGGACTGCGAGCTGAAGTGGAACTGGCCCCGGTACGGCTCGCTGTAGGTGGTCGGCGGGTACGGGAACTCGGGGTAGTCCTGGACCGTCCCGGCGGCCGCGGGGGTGGCCGGCAGCAGCGCGGCCAGGAGCGCGGTCAGGGAGACGAGCAGGGCTGCGGCTCTTCGGCGCACGGGAAAACCACCCTCACCTGTGGACATGCACATGTCATCGTTGACATCGTTATCGCGTCCGGTCGGCAAGATGATGGGGCCCGGATCCCAACTCGTCAACGGACAGGGCGAGTTCGGTTCGATCGGCGTTCGGTTCGCTCAGTCGTCGGACTTCATTTCGCCCTGGCGCGCGAGCAGTTCGTCCATCGCGGTGGCCGCCATGTGCCGTGCGGTGCGCAGGATGTCCTCGTCACTGAAGTCGCCGCGCGCGGAGGCGTCCACGGCGGCGTTGATGCTCAACAGGGCCATGCGCAGCTGGAGTACGTCCGCCGGCGTGCGGCGGGGCAGCAGTTCGGCCAGGGCGTCGACGAGGGTGGCCAGGGCGGACCCGATCCGGTTGCCGCCCTGTCCGGCGAGGGTGCGCACCAGGAGCGGGTTGGCGGTCAAAAAGCGGATGCCGTGGAGCTTGTCGGCGGAGAACGACTCGACCCAGCGCAGCACGGCCGCCTTCGCCGACTCCGGTGTCCGGGGCTGGGTTTCGAGCCACGCGAGCAGGTCCTCCGCCTCCGCTCCCCGCTGCTCGACCAGGGAGCGGACGATGTCCTCCTTGCCGGCGAAGTGGTAGTAGAGCGACGCCTTCTTGATCCCGAGCACCTCCGCGATCTCGCGCATCGAGGTCGCCTCGTACCCCGACGCGGTGAACAGATCGAGGGCGACGCGGCGGATCGCGGCGCGGGTTTCGGCGCCGGAACGGCGGGGCGGCTCGGCGGCGGACGGTGGGGTCATGCCCGCAGCCTACCGCACGGTAGGCTTGCCTACCTTCCGGTAGGTAGGCTACGTTCGGCAGCATCGGCCGCCCATCCGCCGCAGCCGCCCCCTTCGCCCTTCACCTCAGCCGTCCCAGTCGCTCCAGCCGCCCCGGAGGAACAAGATGAGCAGGTACGACGTCGTGCGCGAGTACCCGTATCCGATTGCGGAGGTCTGGCACGTCCTGACCGACCCCGCCCGCGTGGCCCAGTGGACGACCACGGGCCGGGGCGGCCGCCCGGAGGGCTTCGCGCCGGTCGTCGGCACGGAGTTCCGGTTCGTCGGCAAGCCGGCCATGGGCTGGGCGGGGATCGTGTACTGCGAGATCCAGGAGGCCGACGCGCCCCGCCGGCTGCGCTACACCTGGAAGGGCGACGCCGGCGCCGGCGAGGTCACCGAGGTGACGTACCTCCTCGAAGAGATACCCGGCGGCACCCGTTTCACCTGGCAGCACACCGGGTTCACCGGCGTCGGCGGCTTCGCCATGTCGAAGCTGCTGGGCAGCGTCCGCCGCAGGATGCTGACCGAGGGCCTTCCCCCGGTGCTCGCGGCCCACCACGCCGCTCAACCGTCCTGATCAGGCAGCCAGACCCCCTCGCGCATGAGCACCCTGCCCCGCAGCTCCGGTGACCCGCGCCAGGCCAGCACGGTGCTCAACTCCACCCGGGCATAGGCGAACGGACCCTCCTCCGTCCGGGGATCCCACCCGAACTTCCCGGCGAACCCGTCCGCCGCCTCAGCGGGCACCTCCCCGGCCGGAAGACACCGCGCCTCGCCGCGCAGCAGGACGACGTCGTAGCTGTCCGGCAACGCCAGCTGTATGCGCGGCTCCTCCCGGAGGTTCCGCACGGTCGCGGAGTTGCTTCCGGTGCACATCCACACCGCCCGGCCGTCCCACCAGAACCACAACGGCACCTGGTGCGGGCCGTGTCGGGGGTGAGCGGTCGACACCCATGCATCCCGGTCCCGGTGAGCCGGTCGAGAGTGTCCTGCCTGCGCTTCGCCCGATCCCGGCGACTGGTTTCCACGGTCCGCATGCCGGTCAACCTAGCCAGCGGTGTCGCCGTACGCCTGAGGCATTGGGCCTACGACCTGCGACCGAAGCCTCGGCAGGCGGGGGCGGACACGGGACCGCTCACGGCGCGGTGAACAGGGTCGGGAAGCGGGGCGCGAGCCAGGGCTTGCGCCCCCAGGCGAGTACGCCTCCGCGTGCCATGGCCTGCCAGGGCCCCCGGCGTCCCAGCGCGATGAGGAGGAAGGTGACCGGCTCGGTGAGGAGGGTGCAGTCGGACCGCTCCGGCGGGCCGGGGAGCACCTGGACCGCGCCGTCGGCGAAGGCGACGCCGAACGTCTCGCCGCCCCGGACGCGCAGGGTGTAACGGGCCGTCAGCCCGGAGGCGGCGCCGGCATCGGCCACGCGCGGCATCGCCGTCTTCAGGAACGGCAGGCACAGGGCGACCCGCGCCGGGTCGATCATGTGCGGGCGGCGCAGCGCGCGGGCGAGGTCGTAGCCGTGGCCCAGCATGTGGGTCAGCAGGTAGGAGCCGAGGACGGTCCGGTCCATGGGACCGAGCGGGGTGAGCAGCGTCCCCTCCGCCGCGCCGCCGCCCACCGCGTCCAGGAACACCCCGGCCTGCTCCACGATCATCGCCGCCAGCGGCTTCGCCCCGCGCTCGGGGAACTCGGCGAGGCTGCGCGCGTTGGCCGCCGCGAGGCTCTGCGGCGTACCGTCCCCGTAACGGTGCTCCCGGCCGGAGGCCAGCTCGGCCATCAGCCCGTTGGCCAGGGCCAGATGGGCGGCCGTCTCACCGACGGTCCACTCCAGCCCCGGCACGGGACGGTTCATGTCCGCCGCGCCGTCAAGGAGCGCGGCGATCTCCCCGGCGGTCTCCCGTATCGCCCGCCCGAGCCCCTCCGGCAGAACACCCCCGGCATCCGTCCCCACTTCCCGCTCCACGCCGCCCGCTCTCCTCGTGTCTCCATGACCCCGCACCCGTGGCGCGGCACACGCGGCACGAAACCAGACCCACCGGTACGGGACAAGAGCCCTGGGTGGCAGCGCGCGGCCGCTCGCGATGATGCGACCCACCCCTCGTCCGACCCGCCTCACCTGATCCCCCGCCCTCAAGGCATGGACATGGCGATATCAATCTGTGAAGATCCTTTGAGTTTTTGATCAAGCTTCTGTGAAGCAATGGGTGGGGTGGATGAGAAGACAACACAGACCGGCCGGCAGACGTGTCCTGGTCTATGCCGCGTATGTCATGAGCGGCGTCCTGAGCATGGGAGTCGGGCTGCCGGCCGCGCACGCCACGGACACGGCTGACGATCCGGCCGTGTCCGCGCCCGCGTCCGCGACCGCGTCCGGGGACGAGGACGCGGCGATCGGCGCGGCCCGCAGGAGCGCGGCCGCGTCGGGGGAACGCGTGGAGGTCGCGGACCTGCGCACCGAGAGTTCCACCACGTTCGTCAATCCCGACGGGTCGGTGACGGTGGAGTCGTCCACCGGGCCGGTTCGGGTCAAGGACGACGAGGGTTCGTGGCATGACGTGGACACCACCCTCGTCCACCGCGACGGAGGGATCGAGCCCCGGCAGGCGGCGGCGGACATCCGCATCTCCGACGGCGGCACCGGCCCGCTGGCCGAGGTCGAGGAGGGGAACAGGACCCTCGGCATCAGCTGGGACGGCAACCTCCCCGAGCCGGAGATCCAGGGCGACACCGCCGTCTACAGCGACGTACGGCCGGGCCAGGACCTCGTGGTGTCCGCGCTGCCGGAGGGCTTCTCGCACCAGCTCGTCCTGAAGCAGCGCCCCACGGACGACGTGGAGCTGCGCATCCCCGTGTCCGCCGACGGACTCACGCTCCACCGGACGGCCGACGACCACCTGCTGTGGGAGAGCGCCGACGGCAAGCACGTCGCGACCGCCCCCGTACCGGTCATGTGGGGCGACGCGGAGGGCTCCGCCTCGGGCGAACCGGCCAAGGTCACCGACGTCGACGTCTCCGTGGAGAGCGGCGCCGACGGCCAGACCCTCGTCCTCAAGCCGGACGCGTCGTTCCTCGCGGACCCCGCCGTGAAGTACCCCGTCACCGTCGACCCGACCAACACCCTGCTCGGCCCGCTCACGGACACCTGGATCCAGGACAGCGACTACCCGACCTCCCAGCGCGGCTCGACCGAGCTGAAGGCAGGGACGTACAACGGGACGCAGCGCGCCCGCTCCTACCTCAAGTTCGACGCGGCCAGGTTCCTCGGCAAGCACATCGTCAGCGCCGACCTGCGGCTGTACTCCTACTGGTCGTCCTCCTGCTCGACGGACAACTCCGGCATCCAGGTGCGCCGCGTCACCGGTGACTGGGACCCGTCCGGCATCTCCTGGAGCAGCCAGCCGAGCACGACCACCGCGTCGGCACCGGTGTCGAAGGCGGCCAAGGGCTACAGCTCCAACTGCCCCGCCGGCCAGGTGTCCTGGGACGTCGACGGCATCACCCAGGCGTGGGCCGACGGCCAGCCCAACTACGGTGTGCGGCTCGCCGCCGTGGACGAGACCGACCCCCTGACCTGGCGCCGCTACCGCTCCGCCAACTATGTCGACGGTTCGCACGACGCCGCCACCGAGCCGTCGCTGATCGTCACCTACAACTCCGCCCCGACGGTCCCCGCCAAGCTCGACGTCGGCCCGCTCAAGCCGGGCACCACGCTCACCACCGCCGCGTCCGTGACGCCCACGCTCCAGGCCGAGGCCAATGACAGCGACGCCGGCTCGTCCCTGGTGACGGAGTTCCAGGTGCAGCCGGACCCCGCGTTCGCCGACACCGCCTACACCTGGACCGGGAAGAGCGCCGCGTCCGCGCCGGGAGCCGTGGCCACCAAGCAGATCCCCACCACGTCGGCGGCGCCCGACGGCAGCCATCTGCAGATGCGCGCCCGCACCAGCGACGGCATCGACACCTCGGCCTGGTCCGGCTGGAAGGCGTTCCGGGTCGACGCGACCGCCGTACAGCCGGCCGACCTTCCCACCGGGCTCCAGACCGGGGCGACGGACACCCCCTCCCCCCTCGTCACCGGCATCGTCACCTCGCCCAACGGCGGTATGGTCGAAGCCCAGTTCCGCATCGACGGTCCCAACGGCGCCCAGACGCTGGGCAGTCAGCTCGTGCCCAACGGCGAGCGGGCCGGCTTCCAGATTCCCGCCGACCGGATGCCCTCCAGCGGACCGCTGAACTGGTCGATGAGGGCCTGCTACGCCGGCAAGTGCTCCGCGTGGGCCGCCGGAAGCCCGGTCACCACGTCCGTCGGCACACCGGACCCGGCACCCGCCACGTCCACGGTGGAGCTGCCGCTCACCAAGGCGACCGCCTGCACCGACACCTGCGTCGGCCAGACCGGCACCCCGCTGAAGGTCGGCAGCGTCTCGGGCAAGAACTGGCGCACCTACCTCAAGGCCGACATCTCGAAGATCCCCGCGGGCGCCCGCGTGACCAACGCCGTGCTCACCCTGCAGACGACCGGCAGCACGCCCGCGCTCGACCTGTACGCGCTCAACGCGGCCTGGACCACCAACGGCACGGGAAGCGACCTGGACGACGCGACCGCCCCGGAGGCCAACATGACGGCCGCCGCGCCCTGGTCGGTCGACATCACCGGTCTGGTCGTCGGCTGGACCGACCGCGCGAACGCCAACAACGGCCTGGTGCTGCGCGTGCCGGACGACGCGCCGAGCACCGCGGGCATCAGCTTCACCACCGGCACGCTCACCGTCGACTACGAGGCGGCCGCACCGCCGTCACCGCCCACGACGGTCCGCGCCCAGGCCGGTGACAAGGGAGCCGTCGTCACCTGGGGTGCCGCCGACGACAGCGGCTACAACGACAGCACGCTCACCTACGGGGTGAAGGCCGTCGACTCCTCGGGGACCGTGGTCGCCGAGCGCACCACCAAGGGCACGAACGCCGTGCTCACCGGACTCGCCAACGGACAGTCGTACACCTTCCGGGTCACCGCCTCCAGCCCGTACGGCACGAGCGACAGTGTCACCAGCGCGCAGGTCCAGCCCCTGAGCGCCCCGCTCGACAGCGCCGTCTACACCCAGGCGGTCAAGGAGTACCTCGACTCCGGGGCCTCCCTGACGAAGGGAGCGAGCAACAGTGCCGCCGCGGCGACGGCCGGCCGTCCGAACGCGCCCATGTACGCGGGGCTGTTGAAGGCCGAGGAGTCCTGGCTGATCGACACCCGCGACGCCCTCAAGGCGGACGGCCTCACCTACACGGCGGTCGGCGCCGGCCTCTCCGAACCCCTGGTGCTGCCCTCCGCCGACGGATCGGTGGCCGTCCGCGCGACGGTCGAGGAACAGCGGACGCCGACGGACACACCGTCGGACCCGGAAACCTCGCAAGAAACGTTCCTGTACACCTTCACGGGCGGGAGCACGCCGGTACTGCGCGGCAGGACCAGCGCCGTACAGTCCGAGCAGCAGCTGGCCAAGGACGAGCGCGCCCTGGGCGCCGTCACCTACGGCACCGTGGCCAACGACGACGGCACGGCAACGGCCACGCATCCGGCCGGCTTCGTGGCCTCCACGGCCTCCGCCTCGGCGGCGCAGCTCGCGAGCGCCACCATCAACGCCAACGGCACGGCGAAATACGCCCGCGATCACTGGGACGACGTTCCCCAATACGGTGAAGACTGCACGAATTTCGTCTCGCAGGCGCTGTACTACGGCGGCGGAATGCGCATGAAGGGCGTGGGCAAGAACAAGCAGAACGCCGATTACTGGTGGCGGAAGGGAAATACCGCACCACACGGGCATTTCTACTACACGCACTCCCACAGCTGGACGGTCGCCGACTACCTGTACACCTTCCTGTTGCGCAACAGCAAAGGAATGATCAACACTGAGAGCAAGCAGAAGGAAGCCAAGGTCGGCGACATCGTCCTCTTCAACTGGGGCGGCAAGGGCGGCTGGGACCACGCGGGCGTCATCACGAAGATGTCCAACGGGAAGGCGTACGTGACCGCGCACAACAACGCCCGCCTCAACAAGCGTCTCGATTCCTACATCGCCAGTTCCAAGGGCACGTGGGCGGACATTTTCCACGTGGTTCCGGAGTGGTACTGATGCCCCAGAGATCCAGAAAGCACATGTGGTGGGCGGCAGCGGCGCTCGCCGTCCTGGTGGCGGGCGTCGCCGGCTGGTGGCTGTTCCGGCCCCCCGCCCCCTACGCCCTGTGGAAGACGCCGGCGGTGAAGGTCACGGTGCTCGCCGTGAAGTCCGGGACCCCGGAGGCCAAAGAGGTCGCCGAGGACACGGATCTGCTCGTGAAGGTGTACGTCCAGCGGCTGTACGCCGGTGACGCCGCCGACCTCGCCCGCATCGGCGCCCCCTGGTACACCGGCCGCGAGCAGGCCGCACAGGAGCTGATCACCCGGTACGGCAGACACGCCGGCGAGCCGGTCGAAGTCACGGTGCACGACCCGGTGGTGCCGGAACTGGCCACGGTCGAGCTCCGGTTCGGCGACGGGCAACGGCAGACGCTGCACCTCAGCCGCGACGACGACGCGTGGTGGCTGCAGCTCGGAGACGGTGACCCGGAGGCGCCGTAGCCGACCGGAGCCGCGGTCCTCGGCGAGGACCGCGGCTCTGTCACGGGCGGACTCCTGACCTTTCCGGAGACCAAGAACCCTTACCAGCCAGGCTGTTGATGAGTCGGCCGAGTTCCGCCGGTGCCTCGATGTGGCCCAAGTGGCCCTGCCCGGCGAGCTCGTGGACCTCGGCATGGGCGAGGCGCTCGCGGACGTCGTCGAACGACGTGCCGTAGGGCTCGGTCCCGCGATTGCGCTCGCCGATGATCAGGTCGACCCGCTCCGCCCGGCGGGCCATCACATCCGGCGGCACTGTCGCGTCCAGCGCGCCGAACTCGGCGCGCAGCGGCGCGCTCAGGCGGCGCAAGGCCGCCCAACCGTCGTGATCGGCGCGGAGGTTCTCGACGTGGGCGGCGGAGAAGCCGGAGATCCGCCGGTTGACGATCTCGACGCTCCGGTCCCAGTCCGCCGCCTCCTCCGCGGCCTCCAGGTCCGGCAGCGCGTGCCGGCCGAAGGGCCGCATCACCGGCTCGTAGGCGATCACCTGACGCACCGGACGCTCGTCGGCGGACAGCAGGGCGATCAAGCCGCCGTAACTCCAGCCGAACAGCGCCCTCGCACCGCCGAGTTCGTCCAGGACCACGCCGAGGTCCTCGACCTCCGTCCGCATCGAGTACGAGCCGGTCAGCGGCCCCGAGGGGGTGCGGCCGCGCCGGTTGACGACCGCCACCGAGGGCCAGGCGTCGAGGGCGAGCGCGACATGGCGCCAGGTGTGCGCGTCGCTCATCACGCCCGGGACGACGACGAGGCCCGGGGCGTCCGGCTCCCCGTACACATCGACCGTGACCCAACTGCCCCCACCGACCGGCACCTTCTTCTGGATCGTTCGCTCCATAAATCTATTATGGAGCGAACGCTCTACAATGCAAGGGTGACCGAACGCAGCCGTGGACGACCGCGAGCCTTCGACCGTGACCGCGCGATCCTCGAAGCCGCCCGCCTCTTCTGGCGGCGGGGCTACTCCGGCACCTCGACCCGCGCCCTGACGGCGGCCCTGGGCCTCTCCACCTCCAGCCTCTACGCCGCCTTCGGCAGCAAGGCGGGACTGTTCGAGGAGGCGGTGCGGAGGTACGCCGAGCGGTACCGCGAGATCTACCGGCGGGCCGTGGAGGAGCAGGACGTCCGGACCGTCGTGGAGCGCGTCCTCGTCGACTCGGTCCACGAGTTCACCCAGCCGGACGACACACATCCCGGGTGCCTCGTGAGCAGCGCCGTGATGACCGACAGCACCGACACCCTCGACACCAGCGCCTACGTCGCCGAACTCCACCGCTCCAACCGGCAGGCACTCCTGCGGCGCGTCGAACGGGCCGTCGAGGACGGTGAGCTGACCGGCGGAGTCGGCGCGGTGGCCCTGACCGAGCTCGTCCAGGCCCTCTGGCACGGTCTGTCCGTACGGTCCGGCCTCGACGCGACGCGGGAGGACCTGATGGAGGCGGCGCGGCTCGCCCACGGGCTGATCTGCCGGCAACTGGGGTCGCCTGCCTCTTGACCCGCGGCGGCTTCGGCGACGACATTCGGCTGATGCGTCATCAGTCGGCTGCCGACGGGTCAGCATGAGTTCTCACGAACGTGGTTACAGATGACTGCACCTGCTGAAGTGAGGGTCGGGCCATGTTCTACAACCTGCTCAAGTACGTCGTGCTGGGGCCGCTGCTCAGAGTGCTGTTCCGGCCGCGGATCGAGGGGCTGGAGAACGTTCCCGCGTCGGGGGCGGCGATCGTCGCCGGGAATCATCTGTCGTTCTCGGACCATTTTCTGATGCCGGCGATCCTCAGGCGGCGGATCACGTTCCTGGCGAAGGCCGAGTACTTCACCGGGCCCGGGCTCAAGGGACGCCTGACCGCGTTCTTCTTCCGGAGTGCGGGGCAGATCCCGGTGGACCGGTCGGGCAAGGAGGCGGGGCAGGCGGCGATCCGGGAGGGGCTCCGGGTACTGGGACGCGGTGAGCTGCTGGGGATCTATCCGGAGGGCACGCGGTCGCACGACGGGCGGCTGTACAAGGGCAAGGTCGGGGTGGCGGTGATGGCGCTGAAGGCGGGCGTCCCGGTCGTGCCCTGCGCGATGATCGGCACCTTCGAGGCACAGCCGCCCGGCCGCAAGCTCCCCCGGCTGCGGCCGGTGGGCATCCGGTTCGGCAAGCCGATGGACTTCTCCCGCTTCGCGGGGATGGAGGGCGAGCGGGCGGTGCTGCGGGCGGTCACGGACGAGATCATGTACGAGATCCTCGCGCTGTCCGGGCAGGAGTACGTCGACGAGTACGCGGCCGTCGTGAAGGAAGGCAAGGGCGAGCGCCAGCGCCGCTTCCCACGCGCTCCGCTCAGCTGACCTGCGCTTCGGCCCGCTTCCGCTGTCGGCGGACTCCGCTCTCGGCGCAAGCACGCGTCAGCGGCGCCACGCCCGGTCAAGATCGCCGCATGAAGCGAGCTGTGGTGATCGGTGGGAACGGTCAGATCGGGCGTCCCGTGGTGGACGCCCTGGTCCGGGACGGATGGGAGGTGACGGCCGCGACGCGGAGCGGTGGCCGGAGCGCGGCGTGGGACGAGGGGGTGCGGGCGGTCCCGCTGGACCGTGCCGACGACGCGGCGCTCGGCGCCGTGGTGGGCGACGGCTGCGATCTGGTGGTCGACCTGGTGGGCTACGACACCGTCCACGCACGGCAGTTGACCGCTCTGGCGGACCGGGTCGGCTCGGCCGTGGTGATATCCACCGTGGCGGTGTACGCGGACGACGCCGGGCGCGGCTTCGACACCATGGACGACGTGGACGGCTGTCCGGACTTCCCGGTGCCGATCCCGGAGACCCAGGCGACGGTACGCCCCGGGGAGGCGACCTACGCCACGCGCAAGTCGGCCCTGGAACGTGAACTCCTCACCGACGAGGCCGGGTTGCCGGTGACCGTACTGCGGCCGGGCTCGGTGCACGGACCGTACAGCCGGCTCCCCCGCGAGCTGTACTTCGTGAAGCGCAATCTCGACGGGCGCCGCACGCGCGTCCTCGCGTTCCGTGGCGAGTCCCGGTTCCATCCCGCGAGCGCCCTGAACGTCGCCGAGTTGGTCCGGCTGGCGGCCGCCCGGCCCGGGACACGGGTGCTCAACGCGTGTGATCCGCAGGCGCCGACGGCCGAGGAGATCGGGGCCGCCGTCGACTCGGTCATGGGGGTGAAGACGGAGACGACACGGCTCGACGGACCGCCGCGCGAGGGCTCCGTCGGTCTGACCCCCTGGTCGGGGCCCCGGCCGATCGTGTGCGACATGTCCGCCGCCGAACGGGAGTTGGGCTACCGGCCGGTGGTGTCGTACGAGGACAGCCTGCCGGAGACGGTGGAGTGGCTGACGGCCGAACTGCGCGCCGGTGGCTGGACCGAGCGCTTCCCGCTCCTCGCGGGGGCGTACCCGGAACTCTTCGACTACGCGGCGGAAGACGCCCTGTTGGGGACATGAGAAGAGGGGCGGCCGGAAGGCTTCCGGCCGCCCCTCCCCGTCGTACCGGGTGTTACGGCTTCGGCGTCGCGTGCGGGGCGCACGTCACGTCGGAGCGGTCCAGCCGGCCCGTGAGCAGGTAGGCGTCCACCCGCTCGTTGATGCACGGGTTGGTCAGGCCGGTCACGCCGTGCGAGCCCGCGTCCCGCTCGGTGATGAGACGCGAGTTCTTGAAGCGCTTGTGCAGCGAGACGGCGCCCTCGTACGGGGTGGCGGCGTCACGCTTGGACTGCACGATCAGGACCGGCGGAAGACCGTGGTGCGTCGTGACCTCGACCGGCGTGTGCTGCTTGGCCGGCCAGGTGGCGCAGGGCAGGTTCATCCAGGCGTTGGCCCAGGTCATGAACGGGTAGTCCTTGTTGAGCCGGGTGTTGTCCCGGTCCCAGGTCTTCCAGTCCGTCGGCCACTTGGCGTCGGCGCACTCCACGGCCGTGTAGACCGCGTTGCCGTTCTCCGAGGACGCGTTGCCCGCGGTGTCCGACAGGTCCGGCGCGGCCGCGTCGATCAGCGCCTGGGTGTCGCCGGCGACGTACTTGCTGAACACCGTGGCGACCGGCACCCACGACGAGTCGTAGTACGGCGCGCTCTGGAAGAAGCCGATCAGCTCGGCCGGGCCGACGACCCCGCCCAGCGGCTGCTTCTTGGCGGTCGCGCGCAGCTTCAGCCACTTGTCCTGGACGGCGGCGCGGGTGGTGCCGAGGTGGAAGGCGGCGTCGTTGGCGGCGACCCAGTCCTCCCAGTCCTTCCAGCGGCCCTCGAACGCGATGTCCTGGTTCAGGTTGGCCTGGTACCAGATGTTGTCGCGGTCCGGGTTGACCACGCTGTCCACGATCATGCGGCGCAGGTGGCCCGGGAAGAGGGTGCCGTAGACGGCGCCGAGGTAGGTGCCGTACGAGACGCCGAGGTAGTTCAGCTTCTTCTCACCGAGCGCGGCGCGGATGACGTCCAGGTCGCGCGCGGTGTTCGGCGTGGTCATCTGCGGCAGCATCGCACCGCTGCGCTCGCCGCAGCCCTCGGCGTACTCGCGGGCCAGCTTGCGCTGGGCACGCTTGTCGGCCTCGGTGCCGGGCACCGGGTCCGCCTTGGGAGCCTTGACGAACTCCTGCGGGTCGACGCAGGAGATGGGCGCCGAGTGGCCGACACCGCGCGGGTCGAAGCCCACGAAGTCGTAGGCCTTGGAGACGTTCGTCCACAGCGGGTTCTTGCCGGTGACGCGCGTCGGGAAGCGCATCCCGGAGCCGCCGGGGCCGCCCGGGTTGTAGACCAGCGCGCCCTGACGGTCCTTCTTGGTACCGGTGTTGCCGATGCGGTCCACGGCGAGCTTGATCTGCTTGCCGTGGGGGTGGGCGTAGTCGACGGGCACAGTGACCCAGCCGCACTGGATGGGCTTGGCGAGCCCCCAGTCGGCGGGGCAGTCCTGCCAGTCGATGCCCTGGTGGGCGGCGCGGGCGGCCGCGATCGCGGCGCCGAGCGCCTCACGGTCCTGCCCGTGCCGGCTGTCGGCGGAGGCGGCGGGTGCCGCCACCGCCCCGGCTATCAGGCTTGCGACGAGTGTTCCGGCCGAACCGAGCGCCAGAACCAGGTTCTTTCTGTTCTCCCTCAAGGAGCCCCTCCCCGTGCCTGATGGACATATTCAGGCGGGGATCCTTTCGGCTGTGAGCCGTCTGAGAACAGAGTTTGCGGATCTTCTTTACCAATCCGATAAACGGATCACCGCATACCGGTGAGCGAGCGGCTCTACGCCAGCTCCGCCAGCGCCTCGTCCAGCCGCCTCCGCAGGGCCAGCGCGTCGGGGGCGACGGCGCTGACGAGGACGGCGGGACCGGCGAGCGGCATCAGCGCCGCACCCTCCCCCAGCAGCCGGGCCTCGGGCCGCTCCTGAGCGAACTCGGGTCGTACGACGACCAGTTGGCCTACGGCGCGCATGCCGCCGAGGACCGCGGGACCGTCCCAGCCGCCCGGCGCTCCGGGGCCGCAGGACAGCTCCTGATCGAGGACGGTGGTGTCCGCGATCCGTACGGTGAGGCGGCTGGTGAGTCTGCCGGGGTCCTCCCCCACCCGGCCGAGCACCTGCTCCTCGCGCAGCACCAGCCGTGCGCCCGGGGCGAGTTGGGCCCGGGTGGTGACATGGAGCTCGCTTCCGGCGGCCGAGATCAGCTGTTCGGGGAGCCAGTGCAGCTCGCCGCCGGCGGCGACGTCCAGGCGTACGTCGTAGTGCGCCTCGTGCTTGGTCTGGCCCGGCAGGGCGATGGTGGCGGCGGCCGAGCCCAGGTGCAGCCGGGCGCCCTCTCCGGCCTCGGCCTGCACGGTGAAGTGGTCGCCGCCGAGCGGTCCGCTCATCGCGCCGACGAGCAGGACGCGCGCCTCTCCCCCGTGCGCGCGGGTGCGCCGGAGCGCCAGCGGGCCGTCGCCGTCCAGGACCGGGAGCGCGGTGCCGCCGCGTCCGTCGGCGCGGGCGGAGATGCGGGCGTGGGCGCGAACGCCGTTCGCACGGAGGCTGGTTGGAGCCAAGCGGGTCGCCACCCCCGTCACGCCGTCCACGCCGCCAGCCGCCCCCGCACCCACTCCGCCACGTCCGCGACCCCCGCCTCCGTGCGCAACGACTGGAAGACGACGGGCAGTTCGGCGCGCTGTGCCTTCGCGTCGGCGGCCATCCGGGCGAGGTCGGAGCCGACGTACGGCGCGAGGTCGGTCTTGTTGACGACCAGCAGGTCGGCGGTGGTGACCCCGGGGCCGCCCTTGCGCGGGATGTCGTCGCCGCCCGCGACGTCGATCACGAAGACCTGCGCGTCCACGAGCCCCTTGGAGAAGGTGGCGGTGAGGTTGTCGCCGCCGGACTCGACGAGGATCAGGTCCAGCGGTCCGACCGCGTCCTCCAGGTCCTCCACGGCTTCGAGGTTGGCGGAGATGTCGTCGCGGATCGCGGTGTGCGGGCAGGCGCCGGTCTCCACGGCGGTGATCCGCTCGGGTGGCAACACGGCCTCCCTGAGCAGGAATTCGGCGTCCTCGCGGGTGTAGATGTCGTTGGTGACGACGGCGAGCGACAGCTCGTCGCGCAGCGCCCGGCACAGCGCGGCGACGGTCGCGGTCTTGCCGGACCCGACGGGACCGCCGAGCCCGATGCGCAGCGCCCGCCGCGCGCCGTCGGGCCGGTGCGCGTCGGCGCTGACGGCGGCGGGGCCGGTGTGGGTGTGGTCGAGGTGCATGAGCGGCTCCAAGTTCGGTGCGGGGTGAGGCGCTAGGAGGCGAAGAGACGTACCGGCCAGGCCGCGTGCCACTCCGCGCCGGTCTCCAGCAGGGGTGCCGAGGCGGCGGGCAGCGCGTCGGTGCCCTCGGTCAGGGCCCGACGGGCCGCCTCCGTCGCGCGGTCCACCACGCGGTCCAGCTCCGGTGCCAGCCGGGCCAGTACGCCGGTCGCGTCGAAGGGGTCGAGGCTCAGCAGGCGCACGGTGGCCGTCGCGGGGCCGCTGACGCTCTCGTACGCGGCGCAGTACGCGGCGTCCTCGGGCGCGAGACCGGCGGCGCGGGCGGTGAGCCCGAGGACGACCGGCTGATGCGCGCCCTTGGGGAACTCGGCCGCCAGCGCGTCGAGTTCGGGGGACGGCCAGGTGGCACGGGCGGCCCGCGTCAGCTGACGGCCCAGTCGGCGCGCGGCGGTGCGCAGCGCGGGCGACGGCGTACGGGCATCCGCAGCCGCGTCCAACTCCCGTGCGGACAGCCCGAGTACGGCCGCCGCCGCGAGCGCAGCCGCGACCAGCCCGGAGGTGTGCAGCCGTCCCCGGCAGAACTCCTCCAGGCTCGCGGCCGAGGTGATGCGGCCGGCCTTGACGGCGGCCTCCGCCCCGCCGGAGTGGGCGTGCCCTCCGGCGGGGAAGCGGCCGTCGGCCAGGACGAGCAGTGCGGCCCTGGACATCAGAAGAGGAAGTAACGCTGGGCCATGGGCAGTTCGGCCGCCGGAGTCGCCTCGACCAGTTCGCCGTCGATGTGCACGGCGAAGCTGTCGGGGTCGATCCGTACGTCCGGCATGGCGTCGTTCTCGCGCAGGTCGGCCTTGGTGACCGCGCGGGTGGACTCGATGGCCACGAACCGCTTGCCGAGCCCGAGGCGTTCGGGCAGCCCGTCCTCGATCGCCAACTGGGCCACGAAGTTGACCGAGTTGGACGCGGGGGCGCGCCCGATCGCGCCGTACATCGGGCGGGGCAGCACCGGCTGCGGGGTCGGGATGGACGCGTTGGCGTCGCCCATCTGCGCGTAGGCGATCTGGCCGCCCTTGAGGACGAGCAGCGGCTTGACGCCGAAGAACGCGGGCTCCCACAGCACCAGGTCGGCCAGCTTGCCGGTCTCCACCGAGCCGATCTCGGCGGCCAGGCCCTGGGCGAGCGCCGGGTTGATCGTGTACTTGGCGACGTAGCGCCGTACCCGGTGGTTGTCGGCGCGGCCGTCGCCGGGGAGCGCCCCGCGCCTGCCCTTCATCACGTGCGCGGTCTGCCAGGTGCGCAGGATCACCTCGCCGACGCGGCCCATAGCCTGGGAGTCGGAGGAGATGATCGAGATCGCGCCGAGGTCGTGGAGGATGTCCTCCGCGCCGATGGTGGACGGCCGGATGCGGGACTCGGCGAAGGCGAGGTCCTCGGGGACGGCGGGGTTCAAGTGGTGGCAGACCATCAGCATGTCGAGGTGTTCCTCGGCGGTGTTGACGGTGAACGGCCGGGTCGGATTGGTCGAGCTGGGCAGCACGTTGGGCTGCGAGACGACCGTCATGATGTCGGGTGCGTGCCCGCCGCCCGCGCCCTCGGTGTGGTACGAGTGGATGCCCCGGCCCGCGATGGCGGCGAGGGTGTCGCCCACGAACCCGGCCTCGTTGAGGGTGTCGGTGTGGATGGCGACCTGGATGCCGGTGCGGTCGGCCACGGTGAGGGCCGCGTCGATGACGGCCGGGGTGGAGCCCCAGTCCTCGTGCAGCTTGAGGCCGACGGCGCCGCCGCGGATCTGGGAGAGCATCGCGTCGTGCGAGACGGTGTTGCCCTTGCCGAGGAAGCCGACGTTGACGGGGTAGGCCTCCATCGCCTCCAGCATCCGGGCCAGGTGCCAGGGGCCGGGGGTGACGGTGGTGGCCTTGGAGCCCTCGGCGGGGCCGGTGCCGCCGCCGACGAGCGTGGTGACGCCGGAGGCCAGCGCCTCGTCGGCGATCTGCGGGCAGATGAAGTGGACGTGCGCGTCGATGGCGCCCGCCGTGAGGATGCGGCCGTTGCCCGCGATGACCTCGGTCTCGGGGCCGATGACGAGGTCGGGGTGGACGCCGTCCATGGTGTCCGGGTTGCCGGCCTTGCCGATGCCGGTGATGCGGCCGTCGCGGATGCCGACGTCGGCCTTGATCACGCCCCAGTGGTCCACGACGACGACACCGGTGATCACGGTGTCGGGGGTGCCGTCGGCGCGGGTCGCCCGGGACTGGCCCATGGACTCGCGGATGACCTTGCCGCCGCCGAACACCGCCTCGTCGCCGGAGCGGCCGGGGCCGCCGGAGCGGTCCTCCTCGATCTCGATCAGCAGATCGGTGTCGGCGAGCCGGATGCGGTCGCCGGTGGTGGGGCCGAACAGGTCGGCGTACGCGGCGCGGGAGATCTCAGGCATCGAGGGCGCCTCCGGTCTCGCCGCGCAGTCCGGGGACGATCCGGGCGCCGGTGAGCGGGACGAGTTCGACCTCGACGGGGATGCCGGGCTCGAAGCGGACGGCCGTGCCGGCGGCGACGTTCAGCCGCTTGCCGTGCGCCTGGGGCCGGTCGAACGCCAGGCCGGGGTTGGCCTCGGCGAAGTGGTAGTGGGAGCCGACCTGGACGGGCCGGTCAGCGGCGTTGAGCACGGTGAGCCGGGTGATCTCGCGGCCCTCGTTGCAGACGATCGGCTCGTCCGCGAACAGCGTCTCTCCGGGAATCATCGCGGCGCCCCTCAGACGATCGGCTCGTGGACGGTGACGAGCTTGGTGCCGTCCGGGAAGGTCGCCTCGACCTGCACGTCGTGGATCATCTCGGGCACGCCCGCCATGACGTCGTCCCTGGTGAGGACCTTGCGTCCGGAGGACATCAGCTCGGCGACGGTGCGGCCGTCGCGGGCGCCCTCCAGGATGTGCGACGTGATGAGCGCGATGGCCTCGGGGTGGTTCAGCTTCAGTCCTCGGGCCCGGCGCCGCTCGGCGACGTCCGCCGCGACATGGATCAGCAGCCGCTCTTGCTCGTGCGGGGTCAGTTGCACGTCCCACCTCACAGTCCTCGCTCCGGACCGTGCGGGGCCCGGTTGCCGCCGCCACCTCGTGGCTCCGCCGGCTCGGCCGGAAAAGCCCTGGTGACGTGGAGGGGAAGGCTAGTTCGCGAGCGTTTCGGCGAGGTTAACCGGCGCGGCTCCGGCGCGCCCCCCGGCACCCTACGACGCCCCCGGCCCCCGGTGCTCCGCCGCGATCCCGAACCGCTGCCGCACCCCGGCACCGCCCTCATGCACCCGCGACACCGAACTGACGACCCGCTCCTGCTCCGCCGCGTCCAGCGCCTCCAGCCGCTCCAGATCGGCGGCGGACACCAACGCGACGAGCGGCTTCCCATGCCGGGTCACCACCACCCGCTCCCCGCCGTACACCACCCGGTTGATCAGATCCGCCAGCTCAGCCCTGGCTTGCGTCACCGGAATCTCATAGGCCATGGGGCAAGTCTAGGCGCCGCCCGAAATGGTCCCGGGATTCCCCGGTGCACCCCGTGCGGGCCGTGCAGGTGCCGATCACCTCAACACCGCTCGGGCGGAACCAGCATGACTGACCGTCAAGGCAGCGCAGCGACCCGTACGTCCTGTACATTTTTTACAGAAGCGAGGGCCATCACCGGTCCATTCGTCAGGAGGGGTACGCCCATGTCCCGTTCGTCCGCCCGTTACGTCCTGCCCGAGTTCACCGAGCGTTCCGGGACGGGGCAGATGCGCACGCTGGATCCGTATTCGAAGCTGTTCGAGGGGCGGATCGTGTTTCTGGGGACGGTGTTGGACGACACGGCGGCGGCGGATGTGATCGGGCAGCTGATGCAGCTGGAGCACACGGCGCCGGAGCGGGAGATCACGCTGTATCTGAACAGCCCGGGGGGCTCGTTCCACGCGATGACCGCCGTGTACGACACGATGCGGTACGTCTCGTGCGACGTGGCGACCTACTGCCTCGGCCAGGTCGCCTCCGCCCCGGCGGTGCTGCTCGCGGCGGGGACGCCGGGGAAGCGGTTCGTGCTGCCCGGGGCGCGGGTCGTGCTGGAGCAGCCCACGCTGGGCGAACCCGTGCACGGGCAGCCGAGCGATCTGCTCATCCAGGCCGGAGAGCTGGCGCGGACGCGGGCGCTGATGGAGGAGATGCTCGTCCGGCACACCGGGCGGGACGCCGGGCGCGTGCACGCCGATCTGGAGCGGGAGCTGGTGCTGGACGCGCGGGACGCCGTCGCGTACGGGCTCGCCGACGAGGTCGTCCAGCGCCGCGCCCCCGGCACCCGGTGAGCGCGCCGTGCTGCCGGAGCTTCCGCCGCTGCCCGCCCTGACCCGCGCCGAGGGCGACCTGATCGACCGTTATCTGGAGGTCGCCGAGCTGCTGGGGCGGATCAACCCCGCCCGCCAGGAGGACACGTACCGCGGTCTGCGGGCCGCCCAGGCCCTCGTGCGCAAGGCGACAGAGCTGCGGGACGCGCTCACGCTGATGCACCAGCGGGGCGAGACGGAGCTGCACGGGAGCACGCTGGCACGCGCGCTCCGGGTGCTGGACGGCGAACGCCGTACCGCGCGGGTCGTGCTCCCCCCGGACGACGGGAAGTGACCCGACGCGCCGGAATACCCCCGCCCTTCCATCGGGCCGGCACACCCCCCGGCCCCACCCCCGCCACGCTCCCGCCCGACCACGGCACCCGGCCCGGACACCCGGCACCCCCGCCGGCCCCCGCGTGTCGAGCACTCCTCCACTCGGGGAGCCGAAACGGGCCGAACGTGGTACCGCCGACCGTGGTATCTCCGGGCACGTTTCCGCGGCCTCCGACTTGCGCAGCGTACGGTTCACGGGGGCGCGAAAGACCTCGCGTCCCAGGTCCGGGGCTACGCCCGGGGACTGACGGAAGTTCGAGAACGGGACTGTCCACCCGAACGGGTGAGTGGTGAGTAACACCACAAACCGCCGATTCCATTGGGATTTTCCGTCAGTAGTACGTGAAGATCCCTGTCTGACGACAAGCCCCCGCCACAGCGGCGGGGCGGTCCGGGCGGACGCCGAGTCCTGCCGCCGCCCGGATGACCGGTCGACAGGAGTGCATCGGCAGGAGTGGAGGACCCGAGCAAGACGGGTCGCCGGCACGGACGTTCGCGCACAGCGGGCGGCCGTACCGAGTGGCCCTTGGGGTGAAGCCGTGGCGACACGGCCGGGCAACTTCGCCAGCCCGAATCCGACAGGTCATCCTTCACAGGCGGCTGACGAAGGGTTGCGCATGACTGCGCTCAATCGTGTCCCGTCGCTGATGGCCCGGGCCGGAACCGCCTCGGCCCTCACCCTGGCCGCCGTGGGCGGCTCGATCGCGGTACCGGGGCTGGCCACCGAGGCCTCCGCCGCGACCACCGCGACGAAGGCGCTCCAGGTCGCGGCGTCCAAGAAGGGATCGCCGTACAGCTACGGGGCCACCGGACCGCGCCGGTTCGACTGCTCGGGGCTCACGCTCTACTCGTTCAAGAAGGCGGGCAAGAAGCTGCCCCGCACCGCCGCCCAGCAGTACAACAAGACGCACCACATCTCGGCCGGCCACCGCAAGGCGGGCGACCTGGTGTTCTTCCACTCGGGGTCCAGCGTCTACCACGTCGGGATCTACGCCGGGAAGGGCAAGATCTGGCACGCCCCGAAGACCGGGGACGTGGTGCGCCTGCAGAAGATCTGGACCAAGAGCGTCTGGTACGGCCGGGTGAACTGACCCGGTGTGAGCGCCGCCGCGGTCCCCGGAGCGGGGCCGCGGCTACGGCTCCTGACGCGCCGCCGCCGTCAGGGGCCCGGCCGGTGCCGTCCAGGGCAGCTCGACGGCGACCGTCTTGCCGCCCTCGCGGGTGGAGCGCACCCGGAGCCTGCCGCCGCACTCGGCGGTCAGGCACCGGATGATGACCATCCCGCGCCCGTTGTCCTGCTGCACGGCCGCCGGCAGCCGTCTGGGGAAGCGCGGGTGGCTGTCCGTCACCCCGATGCGCAGCCACTCGTCCCGCACCAGGACGAGGTCCACGGTGAAGGTGGGCGACTGCCCGAAGGTGTGCTGCACGGCGTTGGTGGCCAGCTCGGAGACGATGAGCCGTACGGTGTCGGCCGCCTCGGTGTCCGACGGCAGCCCCCATCCCGCCAGCACGCCGAGGACATAGGTGCGGGCCGTGGCGACCGAGGCGGGCTCGCTCGGCAGAGTGACGGATGCTTCCAGATGGTCTGCCATGGCGACGTCGTCCCTTTCCACGCTGGGCGGTCAGCCTGCCACCACCGGACCGGCCCGGGGCACCAACCCCCGATATATGCACATATCTATCGCCCGATGCGGTGAACTCTGCGACGCGAGAACGGATTTGAGGCTGTCGACGCGCTCCGGCGCACAACCGGCTCACTCCCGCCCCCGCGGCGCCTGCGGCCGGGTCTCGCCGATCACCCGCACCGCGCGCGCGATCTCCTCCCCGGTCAGGTCCGCCCGTGCCGTCAGCCGCAGCCGGGAGACCCCGTCCGGCACGGACGGCGGCCGGAAGCAGCCCACGGCGAGCCCGGCGGCACGGCAGCGGGCCGCCCACTCGACGGCGTCGGACGCGGAGGGGGCGCGTACGGAGACCACGGCGGCGTCGGGGCGTACCGCGTCCAGCCCCTCGGCGGTCAGCCGCGTGTGCAGCTCGGCGGCGACCGCGCGGGCCCGCACCGCCCGTCCGGGCTCGCGGCGCAGCAGCCGCAGCGCGGCGAGGGCGGCGCCTGCGGAGGCGGGGGCGAGGCCGGTGTCGAAGATGAACGTACGGGCCGTGTTCACCAGGTGGGCGATGACCCGCTCCGGGCCGAGCACCACGCCGCCCTGGCTGCCGAGCGACTTGGAGAGGGTGGCCGTGGCCACCACGTCACCGGCGCCCGCGAGTCCGGCGGCGTGCGGCGCGCCCCGGCCGCCGTCGCCGAGGACGCCGAGCCCGTGGGCGTCGTCCACGACCAGACCGACGCCGTGCGCCCGGCAGGCGGCCGCGAGGGCGCCCAGCGGGGCCGCGTCGCCGTCCACGGAGAACACCGTGTCGGAGACGGCGACGGCTGCGCCCCGGTGGGTGCCGAGCGCCTTGTCCACGGCCTCGGGATCGGCGTGCGCGACGACCTGGGTGGCGCCCCGGGCGAGCCGGCAGCCGTCGATGAGCGAGGCGTGGTTGCCCGCGTCGGAGACGATCAGCGAGCCGTGCGGGGCGAGCGCGGTGACGGCGGCGAGGTTGGCGGCGTACCCGGAGGAGAAGACCAGGGCCGCCTCGAAGCCGCAGAAGGCGGCGAGTTCGCGCTCCAGGTCGGCGTGCAGCTCGGTGGTGCCGGTGACCAGACGGGAGCCGGTGGAGCCGCCTCCCCAGGCGCGGGCGGCGCGTACGGCGCCCTCGACGGTCTCGGGGTGGCGGGCGAGGCCCAGGTAGTCGTTGCTCGCGAGGTCGAGCAGCGGGGAGTCGGACGGGCGGGGGCGCAGGGTGCGTACCAGTCCGGCGCGGCGGCGGGCCCCGGCCTCCTCGTCGATCCAGCCGAACGCCATGGGTCCTCCGGTGCTTTTGTAGGTAGCGGACAGACACTAGCGGCCCGGATGGCCGCCCATGATGTGGCAATACCCACACTCCGAACGCCGTCTCTTGTGTGAAGTCTCCTTGGCCCGGGGCGGTGCCGTAGGACAGGATCGGGCCCCATGGACCTCCTGAACACGCTGGTGGACAAGGGACTTCGGCGCGAGACGCCGACACGCGCCGAGGCGCTCGCCGTGCTGGCCACCACCGACGACGACCTGCTCGACGTGGTGGCGGCGGCCGGACGGGTGCGCCGGCACTGGTTCGGGCGGCGGGTGAAACTCAACTATCTGGTCAACCTCAAGTCCGGCCTGTGCCCGGAGGACTGCTCCTACTGCTCGCAGCGGCTGGGCTCCACGGCGGGCATCCTGAAGTACTCCTGGCTGAAGCCGGACCAGGCCTCCGAGGCGGCGGCCGCCGGGCTCGCCGGGGGCGCCAAGCGGGTGTGCCTGGTGGCGTCGGGGCGCGGGCCGACGGACCGGGACGTGGACCGGGTCTCGGAGACCATCAAGGCGATCAAGGACCAGAACGAGGGCGTGGAGGTGTGCGCCTGTCTGGGCCTGCTCTCCGACGGCCAGGCGGAGCGGCTGCGGGCTGCGGGCGCCGACGCCTACAACCACAACCTCAACACCTCCGAGGCGACCTACGGCGACATCACCACCACCCACACGTACGCCGACCGGGTGGACACGGTGCACAAGGCGCACGCGGCGGGGCTCTCGGCCTGCTCGGGGCTGATCGCGGGCATGGGTGAGCGCGACGAGGACCTGGTGGACGTGGTGTTCGCGCTGCGCGAGCTGGACCCTGACTCCGTTCCGGTGAACTTCCTGATCCCGTTCGAGGGAACTCCGCTGGCCAAGGAGTGGAACCTCACCCCGCAGCGCTGTCTGCGCATTCTGGCGATGGTCCGCTTCGTCTGCCCGGACGTGGAGGTGCGCATCGCGGGCGGCCGCGAGGTCCATCTGCGCTCGCTCCAGCCGCTCGCGCTGCACCTCGCCAACTCGATCTTCCTCGGCGACTACCTCACCAGCGAGGGCCAGGCGGGCAGGGCCGACCTGGAGATGATCGCGGACGCCGGGTTCGAGGTGGAGGGCGCGGACGAGGTGACGCTGCCGGAGCACCGGGTGGCGGACGGCTGTGGTCCGGGCGGTTCCGGGGAGGGGGGCTGCGGCTCGCACGGCGCGTGCGGTACGGCGGAATCCGCACCGGCGGAGGCCAAAACCCCGGCCCAGGCGACGGCCCCGGCCGACACCAAGCCCGCTGTCGACACCCCCCGCCCCGACCTCGTCGCCGTACGCCGCCGGGGTGCCGGAACGGACCTCGCGCCCAATGCCTGACCTCGACACGGCCGGGCCGTCGGGGCTTGGTACCGCCGGGCCGGCCGGCCTCGGTACCGCCGAGCTGCTGGACCTCGACCGGCGGCACGTCTGGCACCCGTACGGTCCGATGCCGGGCCGCGCCGAACCGCTCGTCGTGGAGTCGGCGAGCGGGGTCCGGCTGCGACTGGCGGACGGCGGCGGGGAGTTGGTCGACGGGATGTCGTCCTGGTGGTCGGCGATCCACGGCTACCGGCACCCGGTGCTGGACGCGGCGGCGCGGGAACAGCTGGGGCGGATGAGCCATGTGATGTTCGGCGGGCTCACGCACGAGCCCGCCGTACGGCTGGCGAAGCTCCTTGTCGACATGTCACCCGAGGGGCTTGAGCACGTCTTCCTCGCGGACTCCGGCTCGGTGTCCGTCGAGGTGGCCGTCAAGATGTGCCTCCAGTACTGGCGCTCGCTCGGCCGCCCGGCCAAGCGGCGGCTGCTGACCTGGCGCGGCGGCTACCACGGCGACACCTGGCACCCGATGTCGGTGTGCGACCCGGAGGGCGGGATGCACGGACTGTGGTCCGGGGCCCTGCCGCGCCAGGTGTTCGCGGACGCGCCGCCCGCCGCGTACGAGGAGTCGTACGCGGAGCATCTGCGCACGCTGATCGAGCGGCACGCGGACGAACTGGCCGCCGTGATCGTGGAGCCGGTGGTGCAGGGCGCGGGCGGGATGCGGTTCCACTCCCCCGCGTATCTGCGGGTGCTGCGCGAGGCGTGCGACGCGCACGGCGTGCTGCTGGTGTTCGACGAGATCGCCACCGGCTTCGGGCGCACGGGTGCGCTGTTCGCGGCGGAGCACGCGGGGGTGAGCCCGGATGTGATGTGCGTGGGCAAGGCGCTGACCGGCGGTTATCTGACGATGGCGGCGACGCTGTGCACCGCGCGGGTGGCGGACGGCATCTCGCGCGGCGAGGTGCCGGTGCTGGCGCACGGGCCGACCTTCATGGGCAATCCGCTCGCCGCCCATGTGGCCTGCGCCTCCGTCGAGTTGCTGCTCGGCCAGGACTGGCGGGCGGAGGTCCAGCGGATCGAGACCGGTCTGCGCGACGGCCTGGCCCAGGCGGCGGAGCTGCCCGGCGTACGGGACGTGCGGGTGCTCGGCGCCATCGGGGTGGTCCAGCTCGATCACGAGGTGGACATGGCGGCGGCCACCAGGGCCGCCGTGCGGGAGGGCGTGTGGCTGCGCCCGTTCCGCGATCTGGTCTACACGATGCCGCCGTACGTCACGGACGACGCGGACCTGGCACGGATCGCGCGCGCGGTGTGCGCCGCCGCGCGGGAGGGATGACATGCCGGTACTGGTGATCACGGGCACGGGCACGGAGGTCGGCAAGACGGTCACGACCGCCGCCGTCGCCGCGGCCGCGCTCGCGGCGGGACGTTCGGTGGCCGTACTGAAGGCCGCGCAGACGGGTGTACGGCCCGGCGAGCGCGGGGACGCCGACGAGGTGGCCCGGCTCGCGGGCCCGGTCGCCGCGTCCGAACTCGCCCGCTATCCCGAGCCGTTGGCGCCGGGTACGGCGGCCCGGCGGGCCGGTATGGCTCCGGTGCGGCCGCAGGAGGTGGCCGAGGCGGCGGCCAAGCTGGCCACCGAGCACGATCTGGTGCTGGTGGAGGGCGCGGGCGGGCTGCTCGTACGGTTCGACACGGCCGGCGGCACCCTGGCGGACGCGGCGGTGCTGCTGGGGGCGCCGGTCCTGGTGGTGGCTCCGGCGGGTCTGGGGACGCTGAACTCCACGGAGCTGACGGCTCGTGAACTACGACTGCGTCAGCTGGAGTTGATCGGCGTGGTGATCGGCTCCTGGCCCAAGGACCCGGATCTGGCCGCCCGTTGCAATGTGGCCGACCTGCCGGACGTGGCCGGGGCTCCGCTGCTCGGGGCGATCCCGGCCGGGGCGGGTGCGCTGTCGCCCGCCGACTTCCGTGCCACGGCGCCGAGTTGGCTGTCGGCACGGCTGGGCGGGGAGTGGGACGCGGGGGCCTTCCGGGAACGGCAGGCGGCGTTCTAGGCCCCGCGTCCGGGGCGTGTCCACAACGCGTCCGGGGGCGTGTCCACCAGGAGGCCCAAGTCTTCGCGAAGAAGGCCCATTGTCTTCGCGAGGACGGGACATTCCGCGCCTCCTCGGGAAGAATCGCCGTAGAGGCGGGACCGTTCCCCGGGAGGCTGCGATGCGACTGTCCGCGACCCGCTCCGGCCGGGCGGCGAAGCCCGGCGCCGTCCACCACCCCCTGTTCGCCCGCTGCTACGCCCATCTCAGCGAGAACGCGGACACCCGGCTGGGCCTGGCCGGACTGCGGGAGCGGCTGCTCGCCGGGCTCTCCGGGCGGGTGATCGAGATCGGCGCGGGCAACGGGCTGAACTTCGCCCGGTATCCGGCGGCCGTCTCGGAGGTCGTGGCGATCGAACCCGAGCCGCTGCTCAGGCGGTTGGCCCTCCAGGCCGCGCTGCGGGCGGACGTGCCGGTGGACGTCGTACCGGGGACGGCGGAGGCGCTGCCGGTGAAGAGCGAGTCGTTCGACGCGGCCGTGCTGTGCCTGGTGCTGTGCAGTGTGCGGGACGTGGGACGGGCGCTGGCGGAGGTGCGGCGGGTGCTCAAGCCCGGCGGCGAGGTCCGGTTCCTGGAGCACGGGCAAGGCGGTGGGCGCGTGATGCGGTCGGCCCAGCGCGCTCTGGACCGCACGGTGTGGCCCCGCCTGGCCGGGGGCTGCCATCTGTCGCGGGACCCGCTGTCGGCGCTGCGGGAGGCGGGCTTCACCGTCGGGCCGTACCAGCGGGTGAGCCTCCCGGACCGGGGGCCGCGGCTGCCGTGGTCCTTCGGGGTGCTGGGCACGGCGCGGCGCCCGGGGCCGGCGACGTAGCGTCGGGCGGCCCACCCGGACGGCGCCCCGTCCTGAAGGCACCCCACCCGGAAGGCGCAGCGGCCCGCCTGGCGCGGCGGGGCTCGCGGCCCGTCGCGGCGCGGCCACCGGGCCCGCGCGCCGGGGGCTTCCACGCGAAGGTTCCCCCTGATCCCCCCTGCCACAGCGGCCGTAAAGCGGAGCGGATGTGGGGCGGGTCACACTAGGCTCGGCTGGGGCAGCGAGAGTCGGTCTAGGTGACCTGGAGGCGGTCTTGTTCACATCTGCCGAGGAGAACGTGCCGGGGGCCGAGCCGGGGCAGGGCACCGCGGCCCGGGCGCGCGGGCTGACCAAGGCGTACGGCTCGGGCGAGACCGCCGTCATCGCCCTGGACTCGGTCGACGTGGACATCACGCGCGGCCGTTTCACCGCCGTGATGGGCCCCTCCGGCTCGGGCAAGTCCACGCTGATGCACTGTCTGGCGGGGCTCGACACCGTCTCGGCCGGTCAGGTGTGGCTCGGGGACACCGAGATCACGGGGCTGAAGGACAAGGAGCTGACCCGGCTGCGGCGCGACCGGATCGGGTTCATGTTCCAGTCGTTCAATCTGATCCCGACGCTGAACGCGGCCGAGAACATCACGCTGCCGATGGACATCGCGGGCCGTAAGCCGGACGAGAAGTGGCTGGACCAGGTGATCGACACCCTGGGGCTGCGCGGCCGGCTCAAGCACCGGCCCTCGCAGCTCTCGGGCGGTCAGCAGCAGCGGGTGGCCTGTGCGCGGGCGCTGGCCTCGCAGCCGGAGCTGATCTTCGCCGACGAGCCGACCGGAAACCTGGACTCGCGGGCCGGGCTGGAAGTGCTGGGCTTTCTGCGCAGGGCGGTGGACGAGCTGGGCCAGACCGTCGTGATGGTCACCCACGACCCGGGCGCCGCCGCCCACTCCGACCAGGTGCTCTTCCTCGCCGACGGCCGGATCGTGGACCGGATGGAGCGGCCGACGGCGGACGCGGTGCTGGAGCGGATGAAGGCGTTCGACATCGTGCGGGGCCGGATCGGCGACGACGCCGTGGCGCAGGAGGACTGATCCGGTGCTCAAGGCGACGCTGAGAAGCTTCCTCGCGCACAAGGGACGCCTCGCGCTGTCCGCGCTGGCCGTGCTGCTGTCCGTGGCGTTCGTCGCGGGCAGCCTGATCTTCTCCGACACGGTGAGCCGGACCTTCGACCGGCTCTTCGCCTCGACGGCGGCCGATGTGACGGTGAGCCCGAAGGAGGACCTGCGCTCCCCGGTGCCGGGCGGCACCGTGCAGACCCTCCCGGCCGCGCTGCGGGACAAGGTGGCCGGGGTGCCCGGGGTGGCGAAGGCCCACGCGGACGTGTCGGTGCAGAACGTCGTGGTGGTCGACAGCCGCAACAAGTCGGTGGGCCCGACGACCGGCGCCCCCACCATCGCCATGGCCTGGTACCTCACCGACCGCAGCCCGGTCGAGCTGACCTCGGGTCACGCCCCGCGCGGCGCGGGCGAGGCGCTGCTCGACGCGGACACCGCGGGCAAGAAGCACGTACGGGTCGGGGACACGCTCACCGTGCAGGCGCAGCCGGGCACCTTCAAGGTCCGGGTCGTCGGCATCGCCACGTTCACCACGACCAACCCCGGCGCGGCCCTGGTCTTCCTGGACCCGGCGGTGGCCGCGCGCGAGCTGCTGGGCTCGGACACCCGGGCCACCGCCATCTCGGTGGACGCGGCCCCGGGCGTCGACGACAAGGTGCTCAAGAGCCGGGTGGCGACGGCGGTCGGGCCCGGGAACTACGACCTGAAGACCGCCGGTGAGCAGGCCAAGTCGGCCGCGGCGAACCTCGGCGGCTTCCTCGACGTGATCAAGTACGTCATGCTGGGCTTCGCCGGGATCGCCGTCCTGGTGGGCATCTTCCTCATCGTCAACACCTTCTCGATGCTGATCGCGCAGCGCACCCGTGAGCTGGGGCTGCTGCGGGCGCTGGGCGCCGACCGGCGGCAGGTGCGCCGCTCGGTGCTCCTGGAGGCGCTGCTGCTCGGTGTGGTCGGCTCGACGCTGGGGCTCGCGGCCGGGATCGGGCTTGCCTTCGGGCTGATCCGGCTGATGAGCGCGTTCGGGATGAACCTCAAGGCCACCGAGATGGTGATCGGCTGGGGCACCCCGGTCGCGGCGTACGCGGTCGGCGTGGGCGTCACCTTCGTCGCCGCGTATCTGCCCGCGCGGCGCGCGGCGACGGTCTCCCCGATGGCCGCGCTCTCGGACGCCGAGATCGCGGGCATCGACAAGCCGCTGACCGCGCGGGCGATCGCGGGCGGAGTCGTCGGCGTGGCCGGTGCGGCGGCGCTGGCCGGGTGCGTGGCGTCGGACAAGGCCGGTACGGCGGCCTCGCTGCTCGGGCTCGGCGTGGTGCTGACGCTGATCGCGACGGTGGTCGCCGGGCCGCTCCTCGTACGGCCGGTGATCCGGGTGCTCGGCGCGGCCTTCCCGGCGCTGTTCGGCTCGGTGGGCCGGATGAGCCAGCGCAACGCGCTGCGCAATCCGCGCCGTACGGGCGCCACGGCGGCGGCGCTGATGGTGGGTCTGGCACTGGTCGGCGGGATGTCGGTGGCGAGCGCGTCGATGTCGGCGTCGTTCGACCGGCAGATCGACCGCACGCTGGGCGCCGACTATGTCGTGCAGAGCCAGAACTTCACGCCGTTCACCAAGGAGGTCACCCACGCGGTCGAGGGCACCCCGGGTGTCGGTCTGGTCGTCCAGCAGCGGCTGACCCCGCTCGCGCTGCGGCTGCCGGACGGCAAGCGGGTGGAGACGGCGGCCGCCGGATACGGCCCGCATCTCGACCAGGTCGCCCATCTGGCCTACACCCAGGGCGGGACGGCGGCCGCGCTGGCGGACGGGCACCTCGCGATGGACGCCGGGTTCGCGAAGGACCACCGGGTGAAGGTCGGCAGCGTGCTCCCGGTGGAGTTCCCGGGCGGCAGGCGGGCCGCCCTCACGGTCGGCGCGCTCACCAACCTGGACACGGGTGAGGGCTTCGGCACCCAGGGCGGTGTCTTCCTCGGCCTCGGCACGCTGGAGAGGTACGTGCCGGGCGGCCAGGACTCCTCCCTGTACGTCAACGCCTCTCCCGGTACCGACGCGAGCGCGCTGCGCGGCGCGCTGGACTCCTCCCTCAAGCCGTTCCCGCAGGTCCAGGTGCGCGACCAGGCCGACTACAAGAAGCTGGTCCACGACCAGATCTCCGTCCTGCTCTACCTGGTCTACGCGCTGCTCGGCCTCGCCATCGTCATCGCCGTCCTCGGCGTGGTGAACACGCTCGCGCTCTCGGTGGTCGAGCGCACCCGTGAGATCGGGCTGCTGCGCGCGATCGGGCTCAGCAGGCGGCAGCTGCGCCGGATGATCCGTCTGGAGTCCGTGGTGATCGCGGTCTTCGGCGCGGTCCTCGGGCTCGCGCTCGGACTGGTCTGGGGCGTGTGCGGCCAGCAGGTCCTGGCCCTGCGCGGGCTGAAGGAACTGGCCGTCCCCTGGGGCACGATCGTCGCCGTGGTGATCGGCGCGGCGGTGGTCGGCGTGGTCGCGGCCCTGCTCCCGGCGCTGCGCGCGTCGCGGATGAACGTGCTGGCGGCCATCGCGCACGAGTGAGCCACGCGTTCGGCCCCGGCCGGGCGCGGGGCGTGGTGGAATCACCGGGTCAGCTCAACCTGCCCCAGGTACAGGAGAGTTCATGCCGCGTCCGTTCCGGTTCGGAGTCAACATGCTCACCCCGTCGCCCGCCGCCGAGTGGCGGGCGAGGTGCCGGCGGGCCGAGGAGCTGGGGTACGACGTGCTCCTGGTCCCGGACCATCTGGGCATGGTCGCGCCGTTCCCGGCGCTGGTGGCGGCAGCGGCGGTGACCGAGCGGCCCCGGCTCGGCACGCTGGTGCTCAACGCGGGGCTGTGGAACCCGACGCTGCTGGCCCGCGAGGTCGCCACCACGGACGCGCTGACCGACGGCCGCCTGGAACTGGGCCTCGGCACCGGGTACGTACGCGCCGAGCACGAGCGCGCCGGACTGCCGTTCGGCGCCCCTCAGGAACGGGCGGACCAGCTGCGCCGCACGGTGGAGGAGCTGGAGCGGCTGCTCGGCTCCGGCGAGGCGGGCTTCCGGCCCGCGCAGGACCGGGTGCCGCTGCTGATCGGCGGCGACAGCGAGCGCACGCTGCCGCTGGGCGTGGCGCACGCGGACACCATCGGCTTCACCGGGGCACGGATGGTGGGCGGGCAGATGCGCGCGATCCCGCCGAAGGAGGTGGCCGAGCGGGTGGCCCGCTACGAGGAGCTGGCGGCGGACCGTGCCGTACCGGCGGAGCGGAACCTGCTGATCCAGACCGTCGCCGTCACCGACGATCCCGCCGCCGCGCTCGCCCCGCTGCTGGAGTGGCAGCCGGGGCTGACCCTGGAGGAGGCGCTGGAGCTGCCCGTCGTCCTGGTCGGCTCGCTGGACGAGGTCGTGGCGAAGGTGCTCGCGCTGCGGGAGCGGTACGGATTCTCGTATCTGACCGTGCTGGACCCGTACCTGGAGGTGTTCGCGCCGGTGCTGGAGCGGGTGCGGGCGGCGGACGTATGAGCCCGGCGCGGCGGACCTCTGAGCCGGGGCTCGACAGACCTCTAGGCCATTCGGGGTTTTCCTTCCGTTTCGGCACGGTATAGATGCTTCCGTACCGCGTGACCCGCACGGGGTGCGCCCGGGCGCGGTGTGGAGCCCGTACGGCCCGGACGCGGCCGTACGTCTTGCGGGCGGCCCGGCGCTCGCGCGCCCAGGGGCCGCCGGGCGCCCCCGCGACCGCCTTCCGGAAGAGGGATGCGCCATGACGACAGACACCGGCGACGGGCAGGTCGGCTTCGCCGATCTCGAACTGGCCCCCGAGATCGTGGGGGCGCTGACCGCGCTCGGCTACGAGGAGCCCACCCCGATCCAGCAGGAGGCGATCCCGCCTCTCCTCCAGGGGCACGACCTGCTGGGGCAGGCGGCGACGGGCACCGGCAAGACCGCCGCGTTCGCGCTGCCGCTGATCCAGCGCCTCGCGCGCGACGGCAAGCGCGGCGCGGGCCCCTCCGCACTGGTGCTGACGCCGACCCGCGAACTGGCCATCCAGGTGTCGGAGGCGGTCCACCGCTACGGCACCGACCTGGGCGTACGCGTCCTGCCGGTCTACGGCGGCCAGCCCATCGGACGCCAGCTGCGCGAACTGCAGCGGGGCGTGGACGTGGTGGTGGCGACCCCGGGGCGGGCGCTCGACCACATCGCGCGGGGCACGCTCAAGCTGGACGACCTGCGCACGGTCGTCCTGGACGAAGCCGACGAGATGCTGGACATGGGCTTCTCCGAGGACATCGACGCGATCCTGGAGCACATGCCCGAGGAGCGGCAGACGGTGCTGTTCTCGGCGACGATGCCCGCACGGATCGACTCCATGGCGCGCAAGCACCTCAGCGACCCGGTCCGGGTGCGCATCGAGCGGGAGGCTCCCGCGCCGGGCGAGGCACCCCGGGTGCGCGAGTCGGCGTACGTCGTGGCGCGCAACCAGAAGCCGGCCGCGCTGGGGCGGCTCCTCGACGTGGAGTCGCCGGAGGCGGCGATCGTGTTCTGCCGCACCCGTGACCAGGTGGACCAGCTCTCCGAGACGCTGAACGGCCGCGGCTACCGCGCCGAGGCCCTGCACGGCGGGCTCAGCCAGGAGCAGCGGGACCGGGTCATGGGGCGGCTGCGCAACGGTACGGCGGACCTGCTGGTGGCGACCGACGTCGCGGCGCGCGGTATCGACGTGGAGCATCTGACGCACGTGATCAACTACGACGTGCCGTCGGCGCCGGAGTCGTACGTCCACCGGATCGGACGCGTCGGCCGCGCGGGCCGCGAGGGCGTGGCGATCACGCTTGCGGAGCCGCGCGAGTCCCGGATGCTCAAGACGATCGAGCGGGTGACCGGGCGGAAGGTCCCGCTGGAGAAGGTGCCGTCGGTCGCGGACCTGCGGGCCCGGCGCCTGGAGCTGACCCGGGCGGCGCTGCACGAGAGTCTGCTCGACGACGAGGACCTGGAGCGGTTCCGGGTGGTGGTGGAGACCCTCGGGGACGAGTTCGACGTGATGGACGTGGCGCTGGCGGCGGTGAAGCTGGCGCACGAGTCGAGCGGGGCCGCGTTCGACGAGGAGGAGATCCCCGAGCTGGCGCCGAGGGACGACCGGGACCGCGGCCGGGACCGGGGCCGCGACCGGGGCGCGCGTGGCCCCCGGGGCCCCCGGCGTTCCTCGCCGGGCATGACGCGGCTGTTCGTGGGCGCCGGGCGCAGCGCGGGCATCCGGCCGCAGGACCTGGTGGGCGCCATCGCCGGGGAGTCGCGGCTGAGCGGGCGGGACATCGGCTCGATCGAGATCGCCGACCGCTTCTCGCTGGTGGAGGTGCCCGACGACGCGGCGGAGGACGTCATCCACGCGCTGCGGGGTGCCTCGATCAAGGGGCGCCGGGCGCAGGTGCGGCGGGAGCGGGAGCAGCAGCGCTGAGCCGAGGGGGGCGGTGGGGAAATCCCCTGGCCCGGCCGGACGGCGTTCTGGTTGGGTCGGGGGGCATGAGCGATCTTCAGATCAGGTCCGCCGCCGTCCCCGACATCGACTCCGTCCTGGAGTTCTGGCGGGGGTCGGCGGAGGGCACCAGCATCAGCGACGACCGGGACGGCGTGGCCCGGCTCATCGCGACGGACCCCGAGGCGCTGCTGCTCGCGGAGCGCGAGGGGGTGCTCGTGGGCACGGTCATCGCCGGTTTCGACGGCTGGCGCTGCTCGGCGTACCGCCTCGCCGTGCACCCCGGCCACCGCCGCCAGGGCATCGCGAGCGCGCTCCTGGACGCGGCGGAGCGGCGGTTCGCCGCGCTCGGCGGGCGCCGGGCGGACGCGATGGTGCTGGTGCGCAACGAGACGGCCCACCATGCCTGGGGCGCGGCGGGGTACGCGCCCGAGGAGCACTGGCGCCGCTGGGTGAAGCCGCTGACGTCGTGAGGCCGGCAGAGCCCGCCCACACGGACGCTTTGCGTTTCCTTTACCCTTGAGGTGCCATCCGGTCCTCGACGAAAGGTTGTGAGCGTCCGCCCATGGGCGAGCCTCCCAGTACGCGACATCGCGCGTTCCGCGCCCCCGTGACCGATCATGGGACGGGGGTGACCCGATGACCGAAGTGCTGCTTCTTCTGGTGGCGGTCCTGCTGTCGCTCGCCTGTGGTGCCTTCGTGGCGGCCGAGTTCTCGCTGACCACGGTCGAGCGCGGCGAGCTGGAGCGGGCCGCCGCGCGCGGCGAACGCGGTGCCTCCGGCGCGCTGAAGGCCGTACGCAGTCTGACCTTCCAGCTCTCCGGCGCGCAGCTCGGCATCACCGTGACCAACCTGGTGGTCGGCATGCTCGCCGAGCCGTCGATCGCCAAGCTCCTTTCGGGGCCGTTCCGGGCGATGGGCCTGTCGGCGACCACCGCGAGTTCGGTCGCGCTGGTGCTCGGTACGGCCCTTTCGACGGTGTTCCTGATGGTCGTCGGCGAGCTGGTGCCGAAGAACTGGGCGATCTCCTCGCCGCTGGCCGTGGCCAAGCGGGTGGGGACGCCGCAGCGGTGGTTCAGCAACGCCTTCCGCCCCTTCATCACCCATCTGAACAACACCGCCAACCGTGTGGTGCGCCGCTTCGGCCTGGAACCCGCGGAGGAGCTGGCCTCGGCGCGCGGACCGCAGGAACTGGTGGCGCTGGCCCGGCACTCGGCGAAGCAGGGCGCCCTTGAGGCGGACACCGCCGAGCTGTTCGTGCGCACGCTGAACCTGGCCGACCTCACGGCGGAGAACGTGATGACGCCCCGCGTGCAGGTCGTCGCCCTGGACACCCAGGCGACCTGCGAGGACGTGGCGAACGCGACCCGCGCGACCGGTCTTTCGCGCTTCCCGGTGTACCGGGGCGGTCTGGACGCGGTGGTCGGCGTCGCGCACATCAAGGACGTGCTCGCGGTGCCCGCCGAGGACCGGCCGGTGCGCTCGGTCACCCAGATCATGCGCGACCCCCTGCTCGTACCGGAGTCCCTGACCGTGGACCGGCTCCTGGACCGGCTGTCCGGCCGCCGCACCATGGCCGTCGTCATCGACGAGTACGGCGGTACGGCGGGCGTCGCGACACTGGAGGACATCGTCGAGGAGGTCGTCGGCGAGGTCCGCGACGAGCACGACCCGCACGAGACGCCCGACCTCGCGCCCGACGGCAGCGACGACGAGGGGCGCCTGGTGTACGCGGCGGACGGCGCCGCCCGCACCGACCAGCTCGCGAGCGTCGGGCTGCGGGTGCCCGAGGGGCCGTACGAGACGCTGGCCGGCCTCGTCGCGACCCGGCTCGGCCGGATACCCGAGACCGGGGACCGGATCGAGGTCGCCGGCTGGCGGCTGGACGTCACGGACGCCTCCGGGCACCGGGCCGCGCGGGTGCGGCTGCACGCGCCGTGGGGCACGGTCCGGGACGGGGCGGAGCAGGGCGGCACGGGACAGGGCGGCGCCGGGCAGGGTGGCGCGGAGCACGGTGAGCGGACCGAGGGGGCGCGATGACCGCCGTACAGCTGTTGATCGGACTGGCGACCCTGGTCGTCAACGCCTTCTTCGTGGGCGCCGAGTTCGCGCTGATCTCGGTGCGGCGCTCGCAGGTCGAGCCGCTGGCCCAGGAGGGCGACAAGCGGGCCCGGCGGGTGCTGTGGGGCCTGGAGCACGTCTCCGCGCTGCTCGCGGCGGCCCAGCTCGGCATCACCCTGTGCACGCTGGTCCTCGGCGTGGTCGCCGAGCCGGCGATCGCGCATCTGCTGGAGCCGGTGTTCCACGCGGCCGGGGTGCCCTCCAGTGCGGGGCACGTGGTGTCGTTCGTCATCGCGCTGACCCTGGCGACGTATCTGCACATGCTGCTAGGCGAGATGGTCCCGAAGAACATCGCGCTCGCGGAGCCGGTGCGCTCGGCGCTGCTGCTCGGCCCGCCCCTGGTGGCCCTGTCCAAGGCGCTCCGCCCCGTCATCTTCACCATCAACGCCTTCGCCAACGGGCTGCTGAAGCTCCTCCGCGTCGAGGCCAAGGACGAGGTGTCGGCCACCTTCACCGACACCGAACTCGCCGAGATCGTCAAGGACGCGAGCGAGGCGGGCCTGATCGACGACCGCGCCCAGGAACGCCTCCACGACGCCCTGGAACTGGGCAGCCGCCCGGTCCGCGACGTGGTCGTCCCCCTGGAACGCGTCGTCTACGCCCGCGTCGGCATCACCCCGGAACAGCTCGAACGCCTCTCCGCGGAGTCCGGCTTCTCCCGCTTCCCCGTCGTGGACGACGGCCGCCGCATCGTCGGCTACCTCCACGTCAAGGACGCCCTGGACGCCTCCCCGCGCGACATGCCCTTCCCCCTCCGCGACATGCGCCCCATCGCCCGCGTCCGCGAGAGCGGCCCCCTGGACGACGTGCTCACCGCGATGCGCGGAAGCCGGACGCATGTGGCGGCGGTGATCGGCGAGGACGGCCGGCTGGCCGGGCTGGTGACCATGGAGGACGTACTGCGGGAGCTGTTCGGCCAGACGGCGTGACGCCTCCGGCGGTGGGCGGCGCGGCCTGCCCCCGGAGCCGGTTCGCCGCGGTCAGAAGGTGTGTCGGAGTCTGCGCATGCTTGAGATCGTGGTGACGACGGAGGGCTGGGAGCGGTACGAGCGGGTGTCCGCCGGGGAGCTGGGTGGGCTGGTCCGGCGGATCGGTGGGGAGGGTGACCGGTTCCTGGTGGTCCAGCGCATACCCGACCTGCCCGACGTCTTCGCCCAGGTCTGGCACAAGGACGGCGGTGACTACACGGTGGAGCACCGCGCCGGTGCCGCCGACCGGCACTTCCAGGCGAGGGCCGACGAGCCCGGGGCCGTGATCGCGGCGCTGACCGGCTGGGCCCGCCAGGAGGCCGGATGGGACGCGCCTCTGGCCTGGTCGCCGCTGGACATGGGCCCCGTCCCCGAGGTGCCGCCGCTCGACCTCGCCGAAGACGACCGCACGGAGCTGGAGAGGCGCGTCCGCGAGGTGCTCGTCGGCGGCTATTCCTCCCGCGCCGAACTGGCCGAGCTCGCGGAGGAGTACCTGGTCGACGGGGACCACCGGCCCGTCTCACGCGAGCAGGCGCAGGCGCCGGCCGACCGGCTGTGGCTGGAGCGGGTCGCGGAGCAGGCCGCGTGGCGGGGCGAGACCGATCCCGAGCGGCTCACCCGCGCGTTCGCCGCCCTGCGGGAGGCCGGTGTCACCGCCCGTGAGAACGTCACCTGCTGCCGTGGCTGCGGCCAGGCCGAGATCGGCGCCGAAGGCGAGCCCGACGCCCGGGGCTTCGTCTACTTCCACACCCAGTGCACGGACTCCGCCGCGGCCGGCCAGGGACTGACGCTGCTCTACGGCGGCTTCGACGGCTCGGCCGAGACCACCGCGGCCATCGGCCACGAGGTCGTGGCCGCTGTCGAAGCGGCCGGTCTCCCCACGGAGTGGGATCACGACCCTGGCCGGGCCATCACCGTCACCCCCCTGGACTGGCGCCGCCGCCTGATCGGCTAGCCGCACCGGGCCGGGTGGGGGCACCGACCGGTGGGTATGGCGGCGGGGATACCATCTCTGTCGCCATGCACACGAACTCCACGCCTCCCGCCCACGCCAGCCTCGTCGCCCTCGGCGACTCCTTCACCGAGGGGATGTCGGACCGGTTGCCCGACGGTTCCTACCGGGGCTGGGCCGACCTGCTCGCCACGCGGATGGCGGCGCGTACGCCCGGCTTCCGGTACGCCAACCTCGCGGTGCGGGGGAAGCTGATCGGGCAAATCGTCGACGAGCAGGTGGACGTCGCGGCGGCGATGCGGCCGGACGTGGTCACGCTGGTCGGCGGCCTGAACGACACCCTGCGGCCCAAGTGCGACATGGGCCGGGTCAAGGGCCTGCTCACCGAGGCGGTCGAGCGGCTGGCGCCGCACTGCGGGCAGCTCGTGCTGATGCGCAGCCCCGGCCGGCAGGGCCCGGTGCTCGAACGGTTCCGGCCGCGCATGGAGGAGCTGTTCGACTGCGTGGACGGGCTGGCGGAGAAGCACGGCGCGGTCGTCGTCGACCTGTACAGCGCGCCCTCGCTGGCCGACCCCCGCCTGTGGGACGTGGACCGGCTCCACCTGACCCACGAGGGCCACCGCCGGGTCGCGGAGGCGGTGTGGCAGTCGCTCGGCTACGAGCCCGAGGACACCGAGTGGCACACCCCGGTCCCGCCCACCCCGCTGCCGGGCTGGCTGGACCGCCGCGTGGAGGACGCCCGCTTCGCGCGGACGTATCTGCTGCCCTGGATAGGCCGCCGCCTGACCGGCCGCTCCTCGGGCGACGGCCGGACGGGCGCCCAGTTCAGCGCCGAACTCGGCAAGCCCTTCTGGATCACCCCCGCGGACCACATGGAGCCGGGCCCGGTGACGGGCTGGCGCCAGGTGGAACTCTGAGCAGCGGTCCAGCCCGGCTCCCCCGCGCCGTCCGTCACTCCGCCGGCATGGAGGCGACGACACGCGAGAACTCCGCCTCGGTGAGAGCGCGCCCCCAGAGCGCCACCGTCCACGACCATCGGGCGTCCGCCCAGTGGTGCACGTAGGCCGAGGGGTCGGAAACCCACCCGGGTTCGAAGGGCGGGGAATTCAGCGGCCGGCGGATGAGGACCGCCATGCTCGGGGTGCTCTCGGGCGCGTCGTCGTCGTACAGGTCGATCGCGAGGACGCCGGTGCCGAGGTCACCCTCGAACAGGACGGGTTCGAAGTGTGCGGTCCCGCCGGGCCACCAGCCGGGCAGGGGCAGCGGATGGTGCCGGTAGTACGTGGCGGCCCGTTCGCGCGCGTCCTCGCGGGCCCGCTTCGCCGACTCGGCGGCATGGGTGAGCTGGAACCGGCTGTCCGGAACCTCGCCGGGGAACGACAGGCCGGACAGCTCCTCGCGGTAGCCGGCCTCCGCCACTTCGGCCAGGAGGATGATGCCGAGGGCCGCGTCCACGACCAGCCTCAGGGGAGGGGCCGGCGCCCGGGTGCCGAGTGTGACATCCCAGGCGTCCCGGCCGTCGTGTACGACGCGGGTCGGCCCCGCGATGGCGGTGGCCCCGGCGAGAGAGTCCAGACCCGCGCAGTCGATGAGCCGGTGAGGCAGCGGAGCGAGGTCCCAGGGGAAGTCGTCGGTGAACTCGAGCCGGTCGGCGCGAACGGCCTCGGGTGAGGATTCCCCGCCGGGCTCCGCGAACTCGACCGAGACGTCACCGGTGTCGTGTTCCAGGAGCCAGTCGCCCGGCGGCCGGTACACGAAACGCGTCCCGAGGCGGACGGGGCTGGCAGGCGGCCACCCTCGAAGGTCCTGGCGTCGCGGCTGGACCGAGGTGTGCCGCCCCTCCACAGCGGGCGTGGGTGTCCCGTCGAGCAGCTCTTTGAGCTCGCTCCAGTTCATCACGGCGTCTCCGCGGCTCGGGGGTCAACTGCCGTCGCCCGTGGCGTGGGACCCGTCAGCGAAGTCGACCAGCAGATTGACCATCGGGAACTTCGTGACCACCGCGGTGTTGCCGAAGGCCTTCACGATCTTCTGCTTGTCGACCGCGACCCCCGAAGCAGCGCCGTCCGCGGCGTCCTTCCGCCGGCTCACGCAGGTCTCGTCACGCGCACCCTTGATGTTGACCCCGCACTGGTAGCGGTAGTCCATTGCGAAGTGCGAGGAACCGCTCCAGGGGCTTGCGCGGAACGTGATCTCCCACTTCTTCGAGGTCCTGCCCCGGACGTACTCCTTGATGCCGAGCTTGACCTGCTGAACCGGCCGGCACTCGCTGGGACCGCAACTGGCCTCGATCGCGAAGACATCACTGGATCTGCAGATGTAGTCCGTGGTCTTCGCTCCGCGACGGAGCTTGTACCCCGTGGGCGTGGGAGCCGCCGAGCGCGTGGCCGCGTGCTCGCCGTTCAGCAGCCGCCGGACCGCTTCCGGCAGCTCGGCGACAGGCGTGACCCTGTCCGTCGCCAGGGGCCGGTCGGAGAAATACCTCACGGGCCTGGTCGTCCCCGCCGGTTCGTAAGCGAAGTAGCCGAACCCGTTCGTCTCGCGATGGTCCGGGAGGGGCGCGGGAGCCGCTCCGGTGAGGGCGACAAACGCTGCCGTGGCGGCTGCGGCCGCCTGTCCGGCATGACGCACTCGCACCGTTCCCTCCTGCGGTGGGGAGATCGTGGGCGGTCGGGGGAGGCGTGAGGCTCTTGGCCGTCCCGACTCGATCGGTCCGTCAGGAGTGTCCCGTACGGCAGGGCCACGCGCCGGGAGCCCACGGGGCTGGTTCACGCGGATGAGTGAGCACGGGAACCCGCGCTCCGGTTCGGTGGCGCTGCCGGCGCCTTGCCGGTGCGTTGCCGGTGCCTTGCCGAAGCCGGGACGCGAGGTCCATGAGAAGCTGGACGGCCGTCCAGGACGGCACCCCCCTGGCGAGCCACGGCGCCCTTGTAGCTTCCTCCGAACAACCCCGAGGCGCTGGCCTGCACGAATTGCCAGTAAACTCGGTGCACGTGACTTCAGCGCCCGCCAAGCCCCGCATCCCGAACGTCCTCGCCGGACGCTACGCCTCCACCGAGCTCGCCTCGCTCTGGTCGCCCGAGCAGAAGGTGAGGATGGAGCGGCAGCTCTGGCTCGCCGTGCTGCGGGCGCAGAAGGACCTCGGCATCGAGGTGCCCGACGAGGCGATCGCCGACTACGAGCGTGTGCTCGACACCGTGGACCTGAACTCGATCGCCGAGCGCGAGAAGGTCACCCGGCACGATGTGAAGGCCCGGATCGAGGAGTTCAACGCCCTCGCCGGACACGAGCACGTGCACAAGGGCATGACCTCGCGCGACCTGACGGAGAACGTCGAGCAGCTCCAGATCCGCGTCTCCCTTGAGCTGATGCGCGACCGCGCGGTGGCCGTCCTCGCCCGGCTGGGCAAGCTCGCGGCGGAGTACGGCGAGCTGGTCATGGCCGGCCGCTCGCACAACGTGGCCGCCCAGGCCACCACCCTCGGCAAGCGCTTCGCGACGGCGGCCGACGAGCTGCTGGTGGCGTACGAGCGCGTCGAGGAGCTGCTCGGCCGTTACCCGCTGCGCGGCGTCAAGGGCCCGGTCGGCACCGCCCAGGACATGCTGGACCTGCTCGGCGGGGACACCGCCAAGCTGGCCGAGCTGGAGCAGCGGACCGCCGCCCACCTGGGCTTCTCGCGGGCGTTCACCTCGGTCGGCCAGGTCTATCCGCGCTCGCTGGACTACGAGGTCGTCACCACGCTGGTGCAGCTGGCGGCGGCGCCGTCCTCGGTCGCGAAGACGATCCGGCTGATGGCCGGGCACGAGCTGGTCACCGAGGGCTTCAAGCCGGGCCAGGTCGGCTCCTCCGCGATGCCGCACAAGATGAACACCCGCTCCTGCGAGCGCGTCAACGGCCTGATGGTGATCCTGCGCGGCTACGCCTCGATGACCGGCGAGCTGGCGGGCGACCAGTGGAACGAGGGCGACGTGTCCTGCTCGGTGGTGCGCCGGGTCGCGCTGCCGGACGCGTTCTTCGCGCTGGACGGCCTCCTGGAGACGTTCCTGACCGTGCTCGACGAGTTCGGCGCCTTCCCGGCGGTCGTCGCCCGCGAGCTGGACCGCTACCTGCCGTTCCTGGCCACCACCAAGGTGCTCATGGCCGCGGTGCGGGCCGGGGTCGGCCGCGAGGTCGCCCACGAGGCGATCAAGGAGAACGCGGTGGCCACCGCGCTCGCCATGCGGGAGCAGGGCGCCGACCGCAACGACCTGCTGGACAAGCTCGCCGCCGACGAGCGCCTGCCGCTGGGCCGCGAGCAGCTCGCGGCCCTGATGGCCGACAAGCTGTCCTTCACCGGTGCCGCCGCCGACCAGGTCGGCGTCCTGGTCCGCCGCATCGACGAGATCGCCGCCAAGCACCCGGAGGCCGCCCGCTACACCCCCGGGGCGATCCTCTGAGCCTCACCCAGGCGGAACTGGAGGCCGCCCGCGACCGTCTCGTCCCCGATGTCATCGCGGACGGCCTCCACGTGCTGTTCTGCGGCATCAACCCCGGTCTGATGTCCGCCGCGACGGGCCACCACTTCGCCCGCCCCGGCAACCGCTTCTGGCCCGTCCTCCACCGCTCGGGCTTCACCCCCCGGCAGCTCAGGCCCGCCGAGGAGCGCGACCTGCTCTCCTACGGCCTCGGCATCACCAACGTCGTGGCCCGTGCCACCGCCCGCGCCGACGAGCTGGAGCCCGAGGAGTACCGCGAGGGCGGCCGGCTGCTGGCCGCCAAGGTCGAGCGGTACGCGCCGCGCTGGCTGGCCGTGGTCGGCGTGACGGCCTACCGCTCGGCCTTCGCGGACCGCGGCGCCCAAATCGGCCCGCAGGAACGGACCATCGGGAACACCCGGATCTGGGCGCTGCCCAACCCGAGTGGCCTGAACGCCCATTGGACCCTGGAGACGATGGCTCAGGAGTTCGCGCGGCTGCGGGAGGCGGCGGCCGAGGCGTAGCACGCGCTACGGCGGAGGCGTCCACGTCACCGTCGCCAGCAGCTCGGCCTCGTCCTCCGCGTCCCGGTCGGCGACCCCCACCGCCACCCACATCCCGCGCTCCCCCACCTGCCACACGTCCAGTTCATCGGTGCGCAGACAGAGGGTGGCCCAGGGCTCGGGTATGGACTCGCCCCGCGCGAGCCGGACCCGGAGGGTGAGCAGCCCCCAGGCGGGCCCGCCGCCCCACCGCTCGTCGAGCCGGGCGGCTATCGCCTCCCGCAGCGCGTGGAGATCCCCGGCGACACGCTCCCGCGTCTCCGGCCCGGTCCCCCGGCCGGTCTCCAGAACCACGGTGCGGTACCCGGCCCCGCCCTCCGGCAGGTCCGGGGCGCGGAGCCGGTCGATGGCGGCGAGATGCCGTGCGACGACGTCCATGGATCCAGTAAAGCGGGGGGCACTGACAATTGGCGGGGTGTCAGCGGAGGCGCCGGTTCCGGACGGGTGCCGGTTCCGGACGGATACCGGTCGCTCAGGCGTCCCGTCGCCGCACGCACCACGCCCCCGCGAGAAGGGCCGCCGCCGTCCACAGCGCGGTGACCGCGAGCCCCGACCAGGGGCCGAGGGCGCCGTCCCAGGTGCTGTGCAGGGCGATCTGGCCGGCCCGGTCGGGGAGGTAGTCGGCGGCGCCGGCCGAGAGGTCCCCGATGACGAAGGACACGATCAGCAGGAAGGGGATCAGCAGGGCGAGCGTGGTGACGCCGCTGCGCAGGACGGCCGCGAGTCCGGCGGCCAGGAGCGCCATCAGCGTGAGGTACAGCGCGCAGCCGACGGCGCCACGCAGCCCCTCGCCCCAAGTGGGCGCGTCCGCACCGAGGGTGACTCGGCCCAGCGCGAGGGTCAGCAGTCCGGTGAGCAGGCCGGCCGCGAGCACCGGCAGCGCGACGGCGGTGGCCTTGGCGGCGAACCAGCGCGTGCGGTCCGGTACGGCGGCCAGCGTCAGCCGCAGCGCACCGCCCCGGTACTCCCCCGCCACCGCCATGGCGCCGAAGGAAACCGCCGCGATCTGGCCGAGGCTGACGCCGAAGAACGCCGAGAACAGCGCGTCGGAGTGATCGGGGTCGGCCGCCGCGACCGCCGAAAAGCCCACGGTGACAAGGAGGATGGCGGCCAGGGCGCCGACCAGCGACCGCAGGGTGCGGATCTTGAGCCACTCGGCGTGCAGGACGGGGACGAACGGCATGGTCAGACCTCCTGGGGCTGTGCGGTGAACTCGGCCTCGGCGACCGTGAGGTCGAGGTACGCCTCTTCCAAGCTGGCTTCCTGGGCGGCGAGTTCGAGGACGGGCAGCCCCGCCTCGGACATCAGCCGCCCCAACTCCTTGGCCCGGGCGTCCCGTACGGTCCACGCGCCGTCCGCGTCCCGCTCGGCCTCGTGGCCGTGCCGCAGGAGCAGCGCGCCGAGGGCGTCGGTGTCGGCCGCGCGCACCCGTACCCGGGGGCGGACCCGGGCGTCGATGAACTCCCGTACCGGGGTGTCCGCAAGGAGCCGGCCCCGGCCGAGGATCACCAGCTGGTCCGCGAACGCGGCCGTCTCGCCCATGAGATGGCTGGACACCAGGACCGTACGCCCCTCGGCGGCCAGTTCGCGCAGCAGCGAGCGGACCCAGACGATGCCCTCGGGGTCGAGGCCGTTGGCGGGTTCGTCGAGCAGGATGACCTCAGGGTCGCCGAGCAGTGCGGCGGCGATGCCGAGCCGCTGGCGCATGCCGAGGGAGAAGGTCCGCACCCGGCGCCGGGCCACGGAGGCGAGCCCGGTCCGCTCCAGGACGGTGCCGACCCGTGCCAGGGGGATGCGGCCGGCCGCCGCCAGCACCCTGAGGTGGTCGTGGGCGGTACGGGAGCCGTGGGCCGCGCGGGCGTCCAGCAGGGAGCCCACCCGCCTGAGCGGATCGGTGAGTTGGGCGTAGGGAGTGCCGTCGAGGGTGGCGGTGCCGGAGGTGGGCCGGTCGAGGCCGAGGACGAGCCGCATGGTGGTGGACTTGCCCGCGCCGTTGGGGCCGAGGAAGCCGGTGACGCGGCCGGGGCGGACGGTGAGGGTCAGGCCGTCGACGGCGCGTCTGCCGCCGTACTCCTTGGTGAGGTCGCGCAGTTCGATGCTGGTCATGGCGACGAGCCTCGCCGGATGCGCGCGCCCGCGCCTCCCCCTGGCGTGGGGATCGCCTCCCCCGCACGGGGGAGGTCCGTCACCGTCGCGGCCTGCGACGATGGCTCCATGGTCCGCTTCCTGCGCCCGCTGCTGCGCGGGACGACGTACACCCGCCTGCTGCATCTGTGGGTGCCGGTGCTGATCGTCAGCGTCTGGCTCTTCATCGACTTCCGTACGCCCTGGATGCCCGCGGTCCTGATCGCGCCGGCCGGTCTCGTGGCCGGGGTGCGGATGGGCGAGGGCGTGCAGGCGCGGCTGCTGCTGACGCCCGGCGAGAAGGAGCCGGGCATCTCCGCGGTCCCGGCGGCCTCCTGGCGGGACCGGTGGCGCACCGTGCTGTGGCTGGAGGTCCGTATGGTCCTCGGGATGGCCGCGGCGTTCGCCTGTGTGTGGCTGCCGACGCTCACCTTCGACCTCGCCAAGTACGCCTGGGGGAAGCCCTCTTCGAACGTCCCTCTGCTGGACCGGCTGCCACCCCACCCGGCGTTCGCGCTGCTGGCCCCGCTTCCGCTGCTCGCCCTGTACGGTGCGGTGGTCGGGCTCGGCGCTCTCATCACGGCGTGCGCACGGCGGTTGCTCGGTCCTTCGGCCGCCGAACGCCTGGCCGCGCTGGAGGAGCGCACCGAGCTGCTGCTCGAACGGACCCGGATCGCACGGGAGTTGCACGACTCGATCGGGCACGCGCTGACCGTGGCCGTGATCCAGGCGGGTGCCGCGCGGGCGGCGGGCGACGCGGAGTTCACCGGGCGCGCGCTGACCGCCATCGAGGAGACCGGCCGGGCCGCCCTCGAAGACCTGGAGCGGGTGCTCGGGGTGCTGCGCGAGAGGGAACGGCCGGTGGGCGCGCGGCCCACGCTGGCGGACGCGGGACGGCTGCTGGAGTCGGCGCGGGCCTCGGGCGCCAAGGTGGACTCCGAGGTGACGGGCCCGGTGGAGGCCGTGCCAGGGCCGGTGTCCCGCGAGGGCTACCGCATCCTCCAGGAGGCGCTGACCAACGTCCTGCGGCACGCGGGCCCGGTCCCCGTGCGGGTACGGGTGACCGTGGCCGGGCCACGGCTCACGCTGGAGATACGCAATCCGCTCCCGGCCGGACTCGCCGAGAGCCGTGGCGGCAGCGGACTGCGCGGCATCCGCGAGCGGGCGGCGCTGCTCGGCGGCAGCGCCCTGACCGGTCCGGACAAGGAGGAGTGGCGGGTGCGGGCGGAACTCCCGCTCGGCTGAGGTCTATTGACGGCGGCGGTGACGACGGCGGTCCGTACTGATCTACGCTGGCCGGATGCCCGTCACCGTACTGCTCGTCGACGACGAACCCCTGGTCCGCGCCGGTCTGCGGGCCGTGCTCGACGCCCAGCCCGACATCGAGGTGGTCGGCGAGGCCGCCGACGGAGCGGCCGTCATCCCGCTGGTGCGCCAACTCCGCCCGGACGTCGTGGCGATGGACGTGCGGATGCCCCTTCTGGACGGCATCGAGGCCACGCGCGCGGTGCTGCGCACGGTGCCCGATCCGCCCAAGATCGTCGTGGTGACGACCTTCGAGGAGGACGAGTACGTGTACGAGGCGCTGCGCGCGGGCGCGGACGGCTTCCTGCTGAAGCGGGCCCGCCCGGAGGAGATCGCGCACGCGATACGGCTGGTGGCGGCGGGCGACTCGCTGCTGTTCCCGGCGTCCGTACGGCAGTTGGCCGCCCGTTTCGGCGGTGAGCGGTCGGCCTCCGCTCCCCTGTCGGCGGCCCGGCTGACCGAGCGGGAGGCGGAGGTGCTGCGGCTGATGGCGCGGGGTCTGACGAACGCGGAGATCGCCGCCCGGCTGGTGGTCGGCGCCGAGACGGTGAAGTCGCATGTGAGCGCGGTGCTGGCCAAGCTCGGGGCGCGCGACCGCACCCAGGCGGTCATCGCCGCGTACGAGTCGGGGTTCGTCGCGCCGGGCTGACCCCCGCCCGCCCCTCGCCGGGACCGGCGGGCCCGAGTACGATCCGCCCCACGACGCCCGCGAGCTGGGAGGACGGACCGTGGGGCAGCTGACCGGTGGCGATCCCTCGCTGCTGCGGAGGATCAACTCCGCGGTGGTGCTGCGCGCGCTGCGCGATGCGGAGTGTGCGACGCTCACCGAGATCACCCGGGTGACCGGGCTGTCCCGGCCCACCGTGGAGGGGGTCGTGGAGGGGCTGGCCGAGGCGGGGCTCGTGGTGGAGACGGCGGCCGAGGAGGGCACGGCCCGGCGGCAGGGGCGCCCGGCGCGGCGGTTCCGGTTCCGGGCCGAGGCGGGGCATCTGCTGGGCCTGGAGATAGGGGCGCACCGGGTGGTGGCGACCCTGTCCGACCTGGACGGGCGGGTGCTCGGCACCCAGACCAGACCCGTCGACGAGAAGGCGCCGGCCGACGAGCGCCTGGAGCGGCTGCGCGGCACGGTCGCCGAGCTGCTGCGCCGGGCCGGGGTCGCCCGTGGCTCGCTGCGCGCGGTCGGGGTGGGCACGCCGGGCATCGTGGAGGCCGACGGAACGGTTCGCCTGGGTACGGCGCTGCCCGGCTGGACCGGGCTGCGGCTCGGTGACCGGCTGAGCCGTTCCTTCAAGTGCCCGGTGCTGGTGGAGAACGACGCCAACGCGGCCGTCGTCGCCGAGCGCTGGAAGGGCGCGGCGGCGAAGAGCGACGACGTGGTGTTCGTGCTGGCCGGACTCAGCCCGGGCGCGGGCGCGCTGATCGGCGGGCGGCTGCACCGGGGGTTCGGCGGCGCGGCCGGCGAGATCGGGGCGCTGCATCTGCTGGGCCGCGAGGCCACCCCGGAGACACTGCTGTCGACCACGGGCGAGCCGCTGCCCCCGCTGGACGAGCAGGCGGTCACGGAGGTGTTCGCGCTGGCCCGTGAGGGCGACCGGGCGGCGCAGGCGGCCGTGGAGCGCTTCATCCAGCGGCTGGTGCACGACGTGGCCGCGCTGGTGCTGGCCCTCGACCCCGAACTCGTCGTCATAGGCGGCTGGGCGGCCGGTCTGGACGGCGTCCTGGACCCCCTGCGCGGGGAGCTCTCCCGCTACTGTCTGCGGCCCCCGGGTGTCGTCCTCTCCCTCCTGGGGGAGGCGGTCGTCGCCATGGGGGCGCTGCGGCTGGCGCTGGCGCATGTGGAACGGCAACTGTTCGCGGTGGAGGGGGCGGTGGGGGCGGGCGACTGAGCCGCCCGGGCCGTCGAACGCCGAGCCGCCCCGCCCGGAAAACACCGCACGCCCCGCCAAGCCGGCGGGGCGTGCGGTCGGTTCAAGCCGATGTCAGGACGCCCGGCGCGCCGGATCGTCGTGTATCTCGACGTCCGGGGAGTCCCCGAAGGTCAGCCGGCACGTGTCCGCGCGGTACGTCGCCACGGAGAGCGCCGCGGTGCGGCCCGCCGCGTGGAAGCGGGTCGTCAGGACCAGGACCGGGGAGCCCGGCAGCCGGTCGAGTTGACGGGCGTCGTCCGCCCCGGCGGAACCGAGTTCGACGGCGCGGTCCTGCCCGTCCAGCTCCAGCCGGTGCAGCTCGCGCAGCACCGCACGCGCGCGGGACGGCCCCGAGGGCGCGTCGATCGCGGTGAGGTCGGGCACCGAGGACGCCGGGACGTAGAGCAGCTCGGTGGCGACGCTGCGTCCGTGCGAGGTACGGGAGCGGCGCACGATGTGCACCTCTTCCCCGCCGGTCTCCAGCGCGGCCGCGACGGAGGCGGGCGGCACGGACCGTACACAGTCCACGGGCTGCCACGCGTCGTCCCCGGCCCCCGGCCAGGTGTGCCGCGAGGTGCCGACGGCGACGCCCACGCGCGGCGGCGCGACGGTGGTGCCGACGCCCCGGCGGCGCTGCAGGCGGCCCTCCAGCTCCAGCTGCTCCAGGGCCTGGCGCAGCGTGGCGCGGGCGACGCCGTAACGGGCCGCGAGGTCGCGTTCGTTCGGCAGGATCTCGCCGACCGAGAACTCCGAGTCGAGTGCCTCGGTGAGCACGGTCTTGAGATGCCAGTACTTCGGTTCCGGCACCGATTCCAGTTGCGTGGTCCCCACCCTGTCCTCCGCAAGCCGTTGTCCGGCGGTTTTGGCGCCCTTGTTTATTAAAGGTTGTTGCAGTTATCAGTGACCATAAAACGGGCTTGACCCTTGGTCAAGACCAATCCTCCCTCCAGGGCCCATATCGGCGGGCCCCGGACACCCGGGCGTTCACACGGTGTTCGCGAGGGAGCGCAGCTTGTCCGGGTTGCGAACGATGTAGACCGTGCTGACGAGGCCGTCCACGATGTCCACCTGGAAGACGGAGTCGGGCTTGCCGTCGAGCAGGACGAGCACCGCGACCGCGCCGTTGACCTCGATGAACTCGTACGACATGCCGGGTACGACGCCCTTGCCGACGGCGCCCGCGAGGAAGCGGCCGACCTTGTCGGCGGTGTGCAGCTCGCGCACCGGTGCCTTCGCCTTGCCGCCGCTGTCGCCGACGAGCCGGGCCTCGGGCGCGAGGAGCGACATCAGCCCTTCGAGGTCGCCCTCGGTCGCGGCGGCGAGGAAGCGCCGGGTGAGGTCGCGGCGCTGGGCGGGGTCGACGTCGTAGCGCGGGCGCCGCTCCTCGACATGGCGGCGGGCGCGTCCGGCGAGCTGGCGTACCGCCGCCTCGCCGCGGTCGAGGAGTTCGGCGATCTCGGCGTACGGGTAGCCGAACGCCTCGCGCAGCACGAACACCGCGCGCTCCAGCGGGGAGAGCGACTCCAGGACGACGAGGACGGCGAGGGAGACGGAGTCGGCGAGCAGGGCGCGGTCGGCGGTGTCGGGGACCGTGTCGCCGAAGTCGGTGACGTACGGCTCGGGCAGCCAGGGGCCGACGTACGCCTCGTCGCGCGCCTTGACCTGGCGCAGCCGGTCGATGGCGAGGCGGGTGGTGACGCGCACCAGGTAGGCGCGCGGTTCGCGGACCTTGCCGCGGTCGGCGCCCGCCCAGCGCAGCCAGGCGTCCTGGACCACGTCCTCGGCGTCGGCGACGCGGCCGAGCATCCGGTAGGCGACGCCCATGAGGAGGGGGCGGTTCTCTTCGAAGACGTCGGTCGCGGTGTCGGTGGTCACCGCCTCATCCCAGCCGACCCGTCCGCCGGTGTCCAGACGGTATCGCCCGACACGCCCCGAGGCCCGTACGGAATCGGCCGGTCCGGTACCGGGGGCGGGTGCGTTCGCCGCCCGGCGCGGGTACTACCCGCCGGTAGCCATTGCTGACAAGCTGTCCACCGCGTCCGTCCGCAGTCCACCCGAGGAGCACTTCATGTCCGCCACCGCCTCCTTCCCGGTCACCGGCCCGCACGGCACGGGGGATGTGACCGTCTCCTACGAGCGCGTGGGACGCGGTGAGCCGCTGGTCCTGCTGCACGGCATCGGACACCACCGGCAGGCGTGGGGTCCGGTGGCGGACATCCTGGCCACCGAGCGCGAGGTCGTCGCCGTGGACCTGCCGGGCTTCGGCGCCTCCCCGGGGCTGCCGGCCGGGCTGGACTACGACCTGCCGACGACGAACGCCGTGCTCGGCGCGTTCTTCCGCGAACTGGGCCTGGACCGGCCGCACGTGGCCGGCAACTCGCTGGGCGGGCTGCTCGCCCTGGAGCTGGGCAGCGCCCGGCTGGTGCGCTCGGTCACGGCGCTGTCCCCGGCCGGGTTCTGGACCGAGGCCGAGCGGCGGTACGCCTTCGCGGTGCTGCTCGCCATGCGCGGCATCGCACAGCGCCTTCCGCTGCCGCTGGTGGAGCGGCTGGCGGGCAACGCGGTGGGGCGTACGGCGCTGACCAGCACCATCTATGCCCGCCCGGCGCGCCGTTCGCCCGAGGCCGTGGTCGCCGAGACGCTGGCGCTGGCCGGGGCGACCGGCTTCGACGCGACCCTGCGCACCGGCGCCACCGTGCGGTTCACCGACACCGTGCCCGGTACGCCCGTCACGGTCGCGTGGGGCACCCGGGACCGGCTGCTGCTGCGCCGGCAGGGCGTGCGCGCGAAGCAGACGATCCCGCACGCCCGCCTGGTGCGGCTGCCCGGCTGCGGGCACGTCCCGATGAACGACGACCCGGCGCTCGTGGCCCGCGTCCTGCTGGACGGCAGCCGCTGACCGCCGGCGTCCCGTACCCTCGGTAGGTGCCGCGCACCGGCGTCATCCCCCGGAGCGCGGCACCCCTCGTTCGGGTCAACTCGCCTGTAGGGTGAGCACGTTCCGTGGCTGATGGGACGCCGTGCACGGCGTCGCGGCACGGCAGGATCGTGGAAAATGCAAGGAAATCGGCCCAATCAGCCTTTACCCATCGGTCACAGAGCGTTCGTGATCACGCAACACCACTGCGTCACAGTGGCCGCATGACACCAGAGACAACCCAGACGATGCGCGCCCGGCACGGGCGTCCGGTGCACCACTGGCGACGCGATCTCGTGGAGCTGGCCGCGCTGTTCACGGCGGTCGCCGTCGCGGACGCGGTGGCGAACCTGATCGGGCACGGCCCCGACGGTCCCGCGCTGCTGGTGGCCTCGGCGGTCGCACTGGCCGCGACCGCGGGGTTCCACACCTGGTGGTCCCGACGGCACGGACACGCACCCCCGGTCCCCGGCGGCGATACCGGCGCCCGGTCCGCCGCCGAGGCGCGGCCGGCCGGGCGGTCCGACGACGAGGGCACCGCGGTGGAAGGCCCGGGCGCGCTGTGGCGGATGCGGACGACCGTGCGGGACGAACCCGGCTCGCTGGCCGTGCTGTGCACCGCGCTGGCCGGGGCGCGGGTCGACATCCTGAGCCTCCAGACGCACCCGCTGGCCGACGGCACCGTGGACGAGTTCCTGCTGCGGGCACCGGAGGCGCTGACGGCGACCGAGCTGACCCGGACCGTGGCCCAGGCGGGCGGCGCCTCCACCTGGGTGGAGCGGGCCGACGCCCACGACCTGGTGGACGCCCCCACCCGCGTCCTCGGCCTGGCCACCCGCACGGCCCTCGACACCGCCGAACTGCCGCTCGCGCTGCGGCAGTTGCTGGGGCGGTGCACGGTGCGTTCGCTGCCGGGCCGGCCGGCGGACAAGGACGCCGTGCCCGTCGAGGGTGTCCTTGAGGACACGGTGATGCGGCTACGAGCCCCGGGCGGCGGGGTGTTGAGCGTGGAGCGGCCGTATCTGCCGTTCACACCCACCGAGTTCGCGCGGGCGCGGGCGCTGGTCGAGCTGGACGGCAGGCTGGGCCCGCGCATTCCGCGCGGCCGTGACGTGCTCACCCTGCCGGAGGGCAACGACATCACCGTGCGCCGGGTGGACACCGGGGACCTGGAGGCCGCCCGCGCGATGCACGAGCGGTGCTCCCCCGCCACCCTCGCGCTGCGCTACCACGGCCCGGTCACCGACGCGGACCGCTACCTCAACCATCTGCTCAGCCCCCGCTTCGGCCGCACCCTGGCCGCACAGACCACCTCGGGCCGCGTCGTCGGTCTCGGCCATCTGCTGTGGGACGGCGACGAGACCGAGGTCGCCCTGCTGGTCGAGGACGACTGGCAGCGGCGCGGCATCGGCGCCGAACTCCTCGGCCGCCTGGTGGCGATGGCGGTCGAGGCGGGCTGCGAGAGCGTCTACGCCGTGACCCGCTCCTCCAACACCGGCATGGTCGCCGCGATGCGCGGTCTCGGACTCCCGCTGGACTACCAGGTGGAGGAGGGCACCCTCGTCATCACGGCCCGGCTGGACGCGGTCCCGGTGCCGGTGCCGGCCTCGCAGGAGGACGGGCGGGTACGGCTCGGCGGCGCGGCCGAGCACGGCTGATCACAACCGATACGAACGTACGGCCCGAACAGCGCCTGGATACAGCGCTGTTCGGGCCGTACGGCGTTCACCCCACCGCCTCGCTCAGCGGCACCGGCGTACGGGCGGCCGTCCCCAGCGCGCCGTCCAGATCCGCCCACAGGTCGTCCACGTCCTCCAGGCCGACCGAGAGCCGCAGCAGCCGGTCGCTCACCCCGGCGCCGCGCCGGTCCTCGGCGTCGACGATGCGGTGGCTGATGGACGCGGGGTGCTGGATGAGGGTGTCCACGCTGCCCAGGCTGACGGCCGGGGTGATCAGCCGGACGCGGGAGATCACCTCGTGCGGGTCGCCGTGCGTCTCGAAGGCGATCATCGCGCCGCCCAGACGCGGATAGCGGACGCGGGCCACCCGCGGGTCGGCGGCGAGCCTGCGGGCGAGTTCGGCGGCGCTCGCGGAGGCGGCCCGTACCCGTACCGGCAGCGTGGCCAGGCCCCTGAGCAGCAGATATCCGGCGAGCGGATGCAGCACCCCGCCGGTCGCGAAGCGGATGCGGCGCAGCTGTCCGGCGAACTCCTCGTCGCAGGCCACCACCCCGGCGAGCACGTCCCCGTGGCCGCCGAGGTACTTGGTGGCGCTGTGCAGCACCAGACGGGCACCGAGTTCGGCGGGGCGTTGCAGCACGGGGGTCGCGAAGGTGTTGTCGGCGAGCAGCGGGACCGAGCCGCAGGAGTGGGCGACGGCCCTCAAGTCGGTTTCCGCGAGCGTGGGGTTGGCCGGCGACTCGACCATCACCAGGCCGGTGTCGGGGCGCAGCGCGTCGGCGATGCCCGCCGGGTCGGTCCAGGTGACCTCGGTGCCGAGCAGTCCGGCGGTCAGCAGATGGTCGCTGCAGCCGTACAGCGGCCGTACCGCGACGACATGGCGCAGGCCGGCCGCCGAGCGGGCGAGCAGGACCGCGCTGAGGGCGGCCATGCCGCTGGCGAACGCCACGGCGGACTCGGTGCCTTCGAGCCGGGCGAGCGCGGTCTCGAAGCGGGCCGTGGTCGGGTTGCCGAGGCGGCCGTAGACCGGCGGCCCCACCGGTTCGGCGCCGTCGGCGGCGAACGCGTCGATGCGCGCCGCCTCGCCCCGGCTGTCGTACGACGGATAGGTGGTGGACAGGTCGATGGGCGGGGAGTGCAGGCCCTGGCCGGCGAGGTCGTCGCGGCCGGCGTGCACGGCCTCGGTGGCCAGAGCACGGGAAGGGGCGTTGTCAGAAGCGCCGTTGCTCGCTGAGTCCATGGGCGTCAGGGTGAACACCGGCCGGGTTCAGGAGTCCGATGGCCGTGTTACGTTCGGCACATGGCCGATTCCGTCGCACTGGACCCGGTGGACCTGCTTCTGCTGCGGCTGCTGCAGAACGACGCCCGGACCACGTACCGCGACCTCGCCGCGCAGATCGGCGTGGCGCCCTCGACGTGTCTGGACCGGGTGGCGCGGCTGCGCCGTTCGGGGGTGATCCTCGGACACGAGCTGCGCCTGGACCCGGCGAAGCTGGGGCGCGGTCTCCAGGCGCTGCTGTCGGTGCAAGTACGGCCGCACCGCAGGGAGTTGGTGGGCCCCTTCGTGGAACGGGTGCGCGCGCTGCCGGAGTCGCGGACGGTGTTCCATCTGACAGGCCCGGACGACTACCTGGTGCACGTGGCCGTGGCGGACATGGCCGATCTTCAGCGGCTGGTGCTGGACGAGTTCACGTCGCGGCGTGAAGTGGCGCGGGTGGAGACGCGGTTGATCTTCCAGCAGTGGGACTGCGGCCCGCTGCTGCCGCCCGGCACGCCGTGATCCGAAACGGGGTGACGTGGGCACACCGTGCAGACGAGGATGGGCGCCATGTCTGAGACGAAGAGCGCACTGCCCCGTCAGGTCGCCGACGCGTACGTCGACGACCTGGTCGCCCTCGACCCGGTCACCGGCACCTACCTCGGTGTCGCGGAGAGCTCCGGCAGGCTTCCCGACTACTCCCCCGCCGGCCAGGAGGCCCTGGCGGAGCTGGCGCGCACCACCCTCGCGCGCCTGGACGAGGCCGAGCGCACGCCCGGCGCGGACAGCGACGCCGAGCGCCGCTGCGCCCGGCTGCTGCGCGAGCGGCTGACCGCCCAGCTCGCCATGCACGACGCGGAGGAACACCTGCGCGCGGTCGGCAACATGCACACGCCGGGCCACTCGGTGCGGTCCATCTTCACGGTGACCCCGGCCGACACCGAGGAGGACTGGGCGGCGATCGCAAAGCGGCTGCGCGCCGTCCCGGCCGCCTACGCCGGCTACCGCGCCTCGCTCGAACTGGGCCTGGAACGCAAGCTGTTCGCGGCGCCCCGGCCCACGGCCACCTTCGTCGAGCAGCTCACCGAGTGGGCGGACACGGGTGAGGGCAGGGGCTGGTTCGAGGACTTCGCCGCCGCCGGACCCGACGCGCTGCGCACCGAGCTGGACGAGGCGGCCCGCGCGGCGACCGCCTCGGTGGCCGCACTGCGCGACTGGGTACGGGACGTGTACGCCCCGGCGGTCGAGGGCGCCCCCGACGTGGTCGGCCGGGAGCGCTACGCCCGCATGTCCCGCTCCTTCAACGGCACCGACCTCGACCTGGACGAGGCGTACGCCTACGGCTGGGCGGAGTTCCACCGGCTGCGTGCCGAGATGGCCGAGGAGGCGGAGAAGATCCTGCCGGGCGCGGCGACGCCCTGGGTGGCGCTCGCGCACCTGGACGAGCACGGCCGGCACATCGAGGGGGTCGAGGAGACCCGGCAGTGGCTCCAGGACCTGATGGACCGGGCGATCACGGAACTGGACGGCACGCACTTCGAACTCGCCGAGCCGGTACGGGAGGTGGAGTCGCGCATCGCCCCGCCCGGCAGCGCTGCGGCCCCCTACTACACCGAGCCCTCGGAGGACTTCTCCCGTCCGGGCCGGACCTGGCTGCCGACCATGGGCGCGACCCGCTTCCCGGTCTACGACCTGGTGTCCACCTGGTACCACGAGGGCGTGCCCGGCCATCATCTCCAGCTGGCGCAGTGGGCGTACGTGGCGGACCGCCTCTCGCGCTACCAGGCCACCGTCGGCATGGTGAGCGCCAACGCCGAGGGCTGGGCGCTGTACGCGGAGCGGCTGATGGACGAGCTGGGCTACCTCGCGGACGCGGAGGAGCGGCTCGGCTATCTGGACGCGCAGATGATGCGCGCGGTGCGGGTCATCATCGACATCGGCATGCATCTGGAGCTGGAGATCCCGGCGGACTCGCCGTTCCACCCCGGTGAGCGGTGGACGCCGGAGCTGGCCGAGGAGTTCTTCCGCGCGCACAGCAGCCGTCCGGCGGACTTCGTGGCGAGCGAGCTGACCCGCTATCTGACCATGCCGGGCCAGGCGATCGGCTACAAGCTCGGCGAGCGGATGTGGCTGCTCGGCCGGGAACGGGCGCGGGAGCGGCACGGCGACGCCTTCGACCTGAAGGCGTGGCACATGGCGGCGCTGTCGCTGGGCTCGCTCGGGCTGGACGACCTGCTGGACGAGCTGTCGCAGCTCTGACCTCTCGGGCGTCGCACCCGTAGGGGGCGGGCGTCGCACCCGTAGGGGGCGGGCCTCGTGCCCGTAAGGGGCACGCCTCGTGCTCGGCCGTACGGCCCCCTCCCGCTGGCGCGGTCCCGCGCACCGGCTGCTTGCTGGTGCGGGGGCCGTCGCTCGGGAGGTGGGCCGCTCATGCGGGTCAAGGCGCACAAGGGGCCGGGCCGGGAGGCGCTGGAGACCCCGCGCGCGGCCGGTCTGGCCGGGGTGGTGTTCGCGCTGCTCCTTGCGGCGACGATCGTGCTGATGCGGCTGGGCATCCCCGAGGGCGCCGACGCGGCCGCCGCGCGGGGGTTCACGGACCCGGCGCGGCGCAGCGCGGTGCAGACGGCGCTGGCGCTGATCCCGTTCGCGGGCATCTTCTTCCTGTGGTTCCTGGGCGCCGTGCGCGCCCATGTGGGTGAGGTCGAGGACCGGTTCCTCGCGACCGTGCTGCTCGGCAGCGGTCTGGTCTTCACCGCGACCCTGTTCGGCGCGGCCGCGGCGGCCTCCGCCGTGCTGGCGGTCTCGCACCCGGCGGGCAGCACGCCGTCGCCGGAGACCTGGGACTTCGGCCGGCACTTCGCGTACGGGCTGATGACCGAGTACGCGATGCGGATGGCGGCCGTCTTCGTGTCGTCCATGTCCGTGATCGGCAAGCGGCTGGGCGTACTGCCGCGCTGGCTGACGGTGCTGAGTTCGCTCACCGCGCTGGTGCTGCTCTTCGTCTCCTCGAACGTGCCCTGGGCGGAGCTGGTCTTCCCCGCCTGGTCGCTGGTGCTGAGCGCGCACATCCTGGTGGCGAGCGGGCGGCGGCGGGGCGCGACCACCCCGTAAGGGCCGAATCGTAGGGAACACCCCGTAAGGGTTCGCTCACCCGTTCGGCGGCTCCCGCCGCGCGGCGGGATGCCCTCCGCTTCCATGCTGGCGGGCGGGGGACGACCGCCGTCCGGGGCCGCCCGTCGCGCGAGGGCGCGGGGCACACCGGACCTGGCCACCGGAAAGAGCGGAGCGTCGATGAGGATCGTCGTCGATCTCAACAAGTGCCAGGGATACGCCCAGTGCGCGTTCCTGGCCCCCGACGTCTTCACCATGCACGGTGACGAGGCGCTGCTCTACAACCCGCGCGCCGCCGACGAGGAACGGGACGCGGTCGCCCGGGCTGCCGCCGCCTGCCCGGTCCAGGCGATCACCGTGGAGGGCCTGTGCGAGGGCGCTCCCGCCGAGGACGAGCCGGTGGCCGTCGTAGCCGCCTGGGAGCTGTCCGATGGCCGCTGACTACGTGGACTGGCTGCGCCGCGAGGGCCGGATCGTGATCGTCGGCGCCTCGCTGGCCGGGCTGCGCGCGGCCGAGACGCTGCGCGCGGAGGGCTTCACCGGCGCGCTGACCCTGATCGGCGACGAGCCGTACGAGCCCTACGACCGGCCGCCGCTGTCGAAGTCGGTGCTGCTCGGCAAGGCGTCCCCGGAGCACACCGAGCTGCCCCGGCGGCGGGACGTGGACGCCGAGTGGCGGCTCGGCGTCCCGGCGTCCGGGCTGGACCTGACCGGCAAGCGGGTGCTGCTCGCCGACGGCGAGGAGGTCGAGTACGACCGGCTGCTCATCGCGACCGGCGTGCGCGCCCGGCCCTGGCCCAAGGAGGACGAGGCCGAGCTGGACGGCGTCTTCGTGCTGCGCACCCGGGACGACGCGACCGCGCTGTACCACCGGCTGCGCGCCGGGGCCCGGCGGGTGATGGTGATCGGCGCCGGGTTCGCCGGGTCCGAAGTCGCCTCCGCCTGCCGGGAGATGGGACTTGAGGTGACCGTCGCCGAACGCGCGGGCGCGCCGCTGGTGGGCGCGCTCGGCGGGGTGATCGGGGCGGTGGCGGCCGAGCTCCACGAGGAGAACGGCGTGGACCTGCGCACCCATGTCACCGTGACCGCGCTGGAGGGCGACTCGGTCGGCCGGGTGCGGGCGGTGCATCTGTCGGACGAGAGCGTGGTCGAGGCGGACGTGGTGGTCGTCTCGCTGGGCTCGCTGCGCAACACCGAGTGGCTGACCGGGTCCGGCATCGGCGCGGGGCCGCGCGGGATCGCGAGCGACGCGGGGTGCCGTGCCTTCGACTTCCGGGGCATCGTCACCGACGACGTGTTCGTGGCCGGCGACGTGGCGCGCTCCCCGCATCCGCTGTTCGGCTACCAGTTCCTGTCGCTGGAACACTGGGGCAACGCGGTCGCGCAGGCGGAGACGGCGGCGCACAACATGATCTGCCCGCCTTATGACCGTCGGCCCCACATGTGGATGCCCGCCTTCTGGTCCTCGCAGTTCGGGGTGAACATCAAGTCGGTGGGCGTGCCGCCCATGGGCGACGAGCTGATGATCACGCAGGGCTCGACGGGGGAACGCAGATTCGTCGGTGTCTACGGCTACAAGGGCCGCATCGTGGCCGCCGTGTCCTTCGACAACGCGCGCTGGCTGGAGTACTACCAGCGGCAGATCGAGCAGGGCGCCCCCTTCCCGGCCGATTATCCGACGATGGACCGGCGTCCCGAGGGGCGGCGGGCGGTGTCCTCCGACTTCCCCGACCCCTCCCTGCCGACCCACGGCCCGACCGTGACCCTGAGCGGCTACTCCCCGGCCGACCGCCGCCTGGTCTTCACCCCCGGCCACCACTGACCGCCGCACGACGACGCCCCAAGGACCTGTCATGACGCGAGCCTCGCTGGTGCGCCAGATCACCGACTTCGCCAACCGCGCGAATCCGTACCCCCTCTACGCGGAGCTGCGCCGCACGCCGGTGCTGCACGAGGAGGCGGGCGACCCCTACGTCATCAGCTCCTACTGGGACATCGAGGGCCTGCTGCACGATCCCCGGATCAGCTCGGACGCGACCAATCTGACGGAGGCGGGGGCGGACGAGCTGGGGGAGAACACGGGCCTGCCGCCCTCCTTCATCCGCCTCGACCCGCCGGAACACGACCGGCTGCGGCGCATCGCCAACAGCGCCTTCGGGCCACCGCACAAGCCGCGCCGCGTCGACGACATGCGGCCCGAACTGCACCAGATCGTGAACGAGTTGATCGACGGGTTCGGGGACGCCCGGGAGGTCGACCTGGTGGACCAGTTCGCGTACCCCTTCCCGGTGACGGTGATCTGCCGGCTGCTCGGGGTGCCCCGCGAGGACGAGCCGCGCTTCCGGGCGTGGGTGGACCCGCTGGTGGCCAGCCTGGACCCCGACACCCGGCAGGGAGCGGACCCGGAGTTCGTGAAGACCGCGCAGGAGGCGCGGATGCAGCTCGGCATGTATCTGGCCGGGCTGGTGGAGGAGCGGACGAAGGAGCCGCGCGATGACATGCTCTCCGACCTGGCCGCCGGCAAGGGCCCGGACGGCTCGATGACGATGATGGAAATCCTCAGCACCGCCGTACTGCTGCTGATCGCCGGCCACGAGACCACGGTCAACCTCATCACCAACGGCATGCTGACCCTGCTGCGCCACCCCGAGTTCCTGCACCGGCTGCGCGAGGACCCGGACCTCGCCCCCAACATCGTGGAGGAACTGCTGCGCTACGAGCCGCCCGTCCAGCTCGTCCCCCAGCGCACCTGCATCACCGACATCGAGGTGCGCGGGGTGACGATCCCGGCGGGCTCCCGGATCTGGCTGATGCTGGCGGCGGGCAACCGCGACCCCGAGCGCTTCAAGGACCCGGAGCGCTTCGACCCCGACCGCGACGACCTCCAGCACCTCGGCTTCGGCAGCGGCATCCACAGCTGCTTCGGCGCCCCCCTGGCCCGCCTGGAAACCCAGATCGCGCTGGCCGAACTGGCCCGGCGCCTGGAGGACCCCCGACTGGTGGAGGACCCCCCGCCGTACCGCCCGAACGCGGTACTGCGCGGCCCCCGCCATCTGCCCATCGCCTTCGAGGGCGTACGGCCCTGAGGAACCGAGGCTCTACACTCCCCGCTGCCGCAGCGTCGACCCCGTTCTCCCCTTCACCACCTCCAGTTGGGCGTGGACGCGGCGACGCAGGTCGGCGACGTGGCTGACGATGCCTACGCTGCGGTCGCGTTCGCGGAGGGAGTCGAGGACGTCGAGGACCTCGTCCAGGGTCTGGTCGTCGAGGCTGCCGAAGCCCTCGTCGATGAAGAGGGTGTCCAGGCGGACGCCGCCCGCCTCGTCGGTGACCACGTCGGCGAGGCCGAGGGCGAGGGCGAGGGAGGCGAAGAAGGTCTCGCCGCCGGACAGGGTGGCGGTGTCCCGCTCGCGGCCGGTCCAGGCGTCCACGACGTGCAGCCCGAGCCCGCTGCGCCCGCGTCCGCTGCGGTCGTCGGAGTGGACGAGGGTGTAGCGGCCCGAGGACATCATCCGCAGCCGGGCGGTCGCGGCGGCGGCGACCTGTTCGAGGCGGGCGGCCAGGACGTACGACTCCAGGCGCATCTTGCGCTCGTTGTCGGCGGAGGTGCCCGCGGTGAGGCCGGCGAGCCGGGCCACCCGGTCGTACTCCTCGCGCAGCGGGGCGAGGCCACGGGCGCCGTCCTCGGCCCGGGCGGAGAGGCGGTCCAGCTCGGCGGCGGCCCGCCGGGCGGCGTCGCGGGCGGAGACCGCTTCGCGCATCCGGCGTTCCGCCCCGGCGGCGCGCTGTTCGGCGGCGACCGTGTCGGCGGGCGGCTGTTGAGCGGCCCGTGCCGTCTCGGGTTCGGCGAGCGCGACGCGTACGGCGGCCTCCTCCGACTGCCAAGCGTCCAGGCGGTGTTGGAGTTCGCGGTGGGCGCCGGGGTCGAGCAGGGCCTCGGCAGCGGTGGCCGGGGTGTCGAAGCCCGCGCGGTAGGCGGCGTCGGCCAGGCGGGCGTCGGCCTCCTTCAGGCGGGTGGCGGCCTCGTCGGCGGCGCGGGCGGCGTTGGCGGCGCCGGTCAACAGGGCGGCCCGGCGCTCCAGTTGGGCGGCCCGGTCGGCCACGCTTGCGGCATCCCCGCGCGCCTGGGCCAACTCCTCCTCAAGGGTGGCCTGTTCGCGCTCCAGGGTCTCGCGCCGGGTGACGCGGGAGGCGGTGCGTACGGCGGCGCCCTGCCGGGCCTCAAGGCGCTGTTCGCGTTCCCGCTCGGCCTGACGCAGCTCCTCCTGGGCGGCGTGCAGGGCGGAGGTTTCGCGGCGGGCCTGCTCGAACTCGCGCTCCAGGTCGTGGAGTTCGGCGGCGAGACGGTCGGCGGGGGTGTCGCCGGCCTCGGCGGTCGCGGCGGACAGCGCGGTGTCCAGCTGGGCGGCCCGGTTCTCGCTCTCGGTGTGCCGCCGCTGCGCGGCCTGGTACGCGTCGAGGGCGTTCTGCTCGGCCTCCCGGTCCACGTGCCCGGCGTCCTTGCGGGCCGGGGCGGGGTGCTCGGTGGCTCCGCAGACGGCACAGGGCTCGCCGTCGGTGAGGTGGGCGGCCAGTTCGGCGGCGATGCCGTTCAGGCGCTGTTCCTTGAGGTCGAGCCAGCCCTCCCGCAGCTCACCCGCGCGCTGTCCCGAGTCCAGCGCGCTGCGGCGGGCGGCCTCCAGCTCCTGCGTCAGGGCGTCCCGCCGCCGCGCCGCGTCCAGCCGTCGCCGTACGGGCTCGCGCCGAGCGCCGAGCTGTTCCGCCCGTACGGCCGCCTCCCCGGCGGCGTCGATCCGCGCCTGGAGTCCGCTCCGCAAGGCCTCCCAGCCACTCAGCCAGGCGTCCGCCTCGCGCAGCGCGTGCTCGTCCGCCCGCTCCTCGCGGTCGAGTCCGGTCCGCTCGGCGAGCACACGGGTGAGCCGTTCCTCGGCGCGCCGGGCGGAGCCGAGCCCGCCCAGTTCCTCGGCGGCGCGGCGCGCGGCTGCCGCGAGCCCTGTCGCGTCGGCGCTGGCGTGTTCCCCGGGCAGCGGCCGCCGGGCGTGTTCCTCGGCGCGGGTCGCCCGCAGATGGGCGGTCTCGGCCTCCCGGCGCAGGTCGAGAGCGGGGGCGACGGTTTCGGCCTTGCGGCCGCGCTCCATGCGCTGCTGGGCCGCGCGGTGGTCGCCGGAGCGCTCCTCCAGACGCGCGGCCCGCTGCCGGGCTTCGGTGAACCGGGCCTGCGCGCGGGCGAGTTCACGCGCCTCACCCAGCTCCCGCTGAGCCTCGGCATGGCCGGACTCGGCGGCGGTCAGCCGGCAGTGGGCGATCGTGAGGCGCTCACGGGCGGAACTGCGCGCGACGGCGGCGGCCGCGAGGACGGCCGACGCGAGCCCGGGGTCACCGGGCGCGAGCTCGGGCAGCTCCATGGCGTCACCCGCCGCCTGCTGCATCCGGTGGGCGTCCGCGAGCAGCGCGGTGTCGGCCTCGCGCACCCGTGCCTCGGTGGCCCGGCGGCGTTCCGCGAGCCGCTTCTCCACCTCCGCGAAGCGCCGGGTGTCGAAGAGGCGCCCGAGCAGTTTGCCGCGTGCCTCGGCATCCGCGCGCAGGAAGCGGGCGAAGTCGCCCTGGGGCAGCAGGACGACCTGGCAGAACTGCTCGCGGCTCATGCCGAGCAGCTGGGTGATCTCCTCGCCGATCTCCTGATGGGAGCGGCTGAGGTCCTTCCAGGCACCCGCTGAGGAGTCGTACTCGCGCAGCCACGTCTGGGCCTTGTCGACAGTGGTGCCCGGCCGGTTGCCCTTCTTGGCCCGCTCCCACGGAGGCTGCCGGGTGATCTCCAGCCGGCGCCCCGAGACGGTGAGTTCGAGGCGGACCTCGGTGCGCGTGCCCGGCTCGGCGTGGTCGCTGCGCAGGTGGGTGCCCTGGCCGTTCTGGCGGGCGCCGGGGACGGAGCCGTAGAGGGCGTAGCAGACGGCGTCCAGGACGGAGGTCTTCCCGGCGCCGGTCGGGCCGTGCAGCAGGAAGAGTCCGGCGGCGGAGAGGGCGTCGAAGTCGACACTCTGGGTGGCGCCGAAGGGGCCGAAGGCGGTGATGTCGAGTCGGTGCAGCCTCACCGGGCCACCTCCCGCACGGTGTCGTCGGCGCGTACGGCGTCGAAGGCGTCGCGCAGGACGGCCGCCTCGCGCGGGTCGGGTCCGGCGCCGCGCACATGGGCGACGAAGTCCTCGGCGATCTGCTGGTCGTCGCGTCCGGCGAGGCGGCGGGCGTAGGAGACGGCGGGGTCGTCGGGGGCGCGCTCGGGGTCGAAGACGAGGCTGAGGGTGTGCGGGAAGCGGGCGGCGATCCGGGCCATGGGGTCGGCGGGGCGGATCGCGTCGGTGAGGGTGGCCTCGACCCAGGCGCCCTCGTGACGGTCGAGGAGGGGGTCGGCCAGCAGGTCGTCCAGGGTGCCCCGGATGCGGGCGAGCGGGCGCGGCACCGGGCAGTCGAGGCGTTCGGCGGTGACCGAGCCGTCGGCGCCGAGGTCGATCAGCCACATGCTCTTGCGGTGCTCGGCCTCGGAGAAGGAGTAGGCGAGCGGTGAGCCGGAGTAGCGGACGCGCTCGGTGAGGGTCTGGCAGCCGTGCAGATGGCCGAGGGCGACGTAGTCCACGCCGTCGAAGACCCCGGCGGGCACGGCCGCCACTCCCCCGACGGTGATGTCCCGCTCACTGTCGCTGGCCTGGCCGCCGGTGACGAAGGCGTGGGCGAGGACGACGGAGCGGGTGCCCGGCGGGCGGGCGGCGAGGTCGGCGCGGACCCGGTCCATGGCGGCGGCGAGGACGGCCTCGTGCCCGGCCTTGGTGACCCCGAACTCGTCCTTGACGAGGGCGGGTTCGAGGTAGGGCAGGCCGTAGAAGGCGACCTCGCCGTGGGCGTCCGCGAGGACGACCGGGGTGCCCGCGGCGGAGGGGTCGGTGCGCAGGTGGATGCCCGCGCGGTCGATGAGTCCGGCGCCGACGCCGAGGCGGCGGGCGGAGTCGTGGTTGCCGGAGATCATCACCGTGGGCACGCCGAGGCCGGCGAGGCGGTGCAGGGCGTCGTCGAACAGCTCGACGGCGGCGAGCGGTGGCACCGCGCGGTCGTACACATCTCCCGACACGACCACGGCGTCCACAGCGTGCTCGCGCACGGCGTCGACGAGGTGGCCGATGAACTCGGCCTGCGCACCGAGCATGTTCACCCGGTGGAAGGACCGGCCGAGGTGCCAGTCGGAGGTGTGCAGGAGTCTCATGATTCCCGAGACTAACGGGAGGGTCTGACAACGAGCCCCGTCGCTTGAGTACCGACCGCCCCACCCTTGACCGTTATGCCCGTTTCATCCCAATTGCCGGGCACTGTCGCACGCTTCCCCTCCTCAGAGGTCCCCTCTCCAGAGGTTCCCCTCCTCAGACGTCGCCGTAGGCCTCGCCGCCCAGCTCGAAGCCGGCCGTCCCCGCCGTCGCGTCCGCCAGCCAGCCCCGGAAGGCGGCCACGTCGGCGTCCGGCAGGGCGATCTCGATGGCGACCGTCTCGCCGTAGCGCACGTCCCGCACCTCGCGGCCGGTGGAGCGCAGGTCGTTCTGCACCTTGCCCGCGCGCTGGTGGTCGACGGTCACCGTGGCGAGCCGGTAGCGGCGCCGGGTACGGGTGCCGACCGTGTCCAGCGCCTCGCCGACCGCTCCGCCGTAGGCGCGGATCAGACCGCCCGCGCCGAGCTTCACGCCGCCGTAGTAGCGGGTGACGACGGCGACGACGTACCGCATGTCGCGGCGCAGCAGCATCTGGAGCATGGGCAGCCCGGCGGTGCCGCCCGGCTCGCCGTCGTCGCTGGCCTTCTGCACGGAGGCGTCGGCGCCGATGACGTACGCCCAGCAGTTGTGCGTGGCGTCCGCGTGCTCCTTGCGGACGGCCGCGACGAACTCCTGCGCCTCGCGCTCGGTGGCGGCCGGGGCGAGCGCGCACAGGAAGCGGGAACGGTTGATCTCGGTCTCGTGCGTGCCCGCGCGGGCGACGGTGCGGTACTCGTCCTGCATCCGGCCAGCCTATGCGGAGCGCCGCACTGGCCCGCGCCCCGGTGTGCGGGTGAGGATGCGGGGCATACGCGCCGAGCGATCAGGCGGCCGGGGTCCCGGTCACCGTACGAGGAGGCAGCACCGTATGAACCGCGTCCCCGTCCGTCCCGACGCCGGCACCGCATGACCCGCGTCCCCGTCCACCCCGACACCACCGGAGCGCCCGGGCGGCACGGCGTGCGCGGCCGGTGCCGGGCGTGGCTCCTGGAGGGGCTGAGCGAGCAGACCGCGCGGCATCCGGGGCCGCACCGCACCCCGCGCCCGGAGCAGAAGGGTCACCCATGGTGGCGGGTGATGTGCCTGACCGGCGTCGACTACTTCTCCACGCTCGGCTATCAGCCGGGCATCGCCGCCCTCGCGGCCGGGACGCTCTCGCCGCTGGCCACCCTGGTGCTGATCGCGCTGACGCTGTTCGGCGCGCTGCCGGTCTACCGCCGGGTCGCGCGGGAGAGTCCGCACGGCGAGGGCTCCATCGCCATGCTGGAGCGGCTGCTGTCCTGGTGGTCGGGAAAGATCCTGGTGCTCGTGCTGCTGGGGTTCGCGGCGACCGACTTCATGATCACGATCACGCTGTCCTCGGCGGACGCGGCCGCGCACGTGCTGGAGAACCCGTTCGCCCCGCACTGGATCGAGGGTGCGAACACCTGGATCACGCTCGTCCTGATCGGTCTTCTCGGCGCGGTCTTCCTCAAGGGCTTCAAGGAGGCCATCGGGATCGCGGTCACCCTGGTGGCCACCTATCTCACGCTCAACGTGGTGGTGCTCGCGACCTGCGCCTACGAGGTCCTCAGCCGCCCCGTCCAGATCTCCGACTGGACGCACGCGATGACCACCGCGCACTCCTCGCCGCTCGCCATGGTGGGCGTCGCGCTGCTGGTGTTCCCCAAGCTCGCGCTCGGCATGTCCGGCTTCGAGACCGGTGTCGCGGTGATGCCGCAGATCAAGGGCGCCCCGACGGACACCTGGGAGAACCCGGCGGGCCGCATCCGGGGCGCGCGCAAGCTGCTGACCACCGCCGCGCTGATCATGAGCTGTCTGCTGCTCCTGTCCAGCCTGGCGACGACGATCCTCATCCCTCAGGAGGACTTCAAGTCGGGCGGCCCCGCCAACGGCCGCGCCCTCGCCTATCTGGCCCACCGCTACCTGGGCGAGATCTTCGGGACGGTCTACGACCTCTCCACCATCACCATCCTGTGGTTCGCGGGCGCCTCCGCCATGGCGGGCCTGCTCAACCTCGTCCCGCGCTATCTCCCCCGCTACGGCATGGCCCCCGAGTGGACCCGTGCCGTACGCCCGCTGGTGCTGGTCTTCCTGGTCGCGGCCGTGCTGATCACCCTCTGGTTCCACGCGAGCGTGGACGAGCAGAGCGGCGCCTACGCCACCGGCGTGCTGGTCCTGATGCTGTCGGCGGCGTTCGCCTCCACGGTCGCGGTGCACCGGCGCCACCACCGGGCCGCCACCGTCGGCTTCGGGCTGATCACCGCCGTGTTCGTGTACACGCTGGTCCTCAATGTGATCGAGCGGCCCGACGGCATCAAGATCGCGTCCATCTTCATCGTGGCGATCATGCTCACCTCCTTCGGCTCGCGCGTGCACCGCGCCTTCGAGCTGCGCGCCACCGACGTGGTCTTCGACGAGGCCGCGCTGCGGATCGTCGACGCGGCCGCCGAACACGGCCCCCTCCAACTGATCGCCAACGAGCCGGACGAGCACAGCAAGCGGGCCTACCGCGCCAAGGAGCAGGACCAGCGCGAGCACACCCGGCTGCCCAAGGGCGCCGACGTGATCTTCCTGGAGGTGTTCGTGCGCGACTCCTCCGACTTCACCGCCGAGATCACGGTGCACGGCGACGAGAAGCACGGGGTACGACGGCTGCGCGCGGACGGGCCCACGGTGCCCAACACCATCGCCGCCGTCCTGCTCGCGCTGCGCGACCGCACCGGGAAACCCCCGCACGTCTACTTCAACTGGACCGAGGGCAACCCGGTCAGCCATCTGATCCGCTTCCTGGTCTTCGGCAACGGCGAGTCGGCCCCGGTCACCCGCGAGGTCCTGCGCCGCGCGGAGCCGGACCAGGAGCGCAGGCCGTGGGTGCACGTGGGCTGAACCGGGCTACGGCTTTGCCCCGCCCGGCGTCCTCTCCCCGCCCGGCGTCTTCTCCCCGCGCGGCACCGTGACCGACGTCAGCCGGGCCGCGCCGGGGGCGAGCGCCGCCCAGTCCGGCCCCTCCCAGTCGAGCACCGCGACCGCCGACGTCGGGAACTTGGCCCGCACCCGCTCCAGGGTGTCCCCCTCCGCCTCCCCCGCGAGCCCCGCGATCAGCCCTTCGAGTCCGGGGCTGTGCCCGATGAGCAGCAGCGTCCGCACCTCGGGCGGTGTCTCGCGCACGACCTCGAGGAGCCGGGCCGGCACCGCCTCGTAGATCCGCCGGTCGAACCGCACCGGCGGCGGTACGGCCCACTCGGCGGCGGCCAGCTCCCAGGTGCGGCGGGCCCGTACGGCCGTGGAGCACAGGACGAGGTCGGGCGGGTCCAGCGCCCGTCCGGCGGCCGGGGCGTCCCGCAGGCCGCGCGGTCCGAGCGGGCGGTCGTGGTCCGAAACCCCCTCCGGCCACGCGGACTTGGCGTGCCGCAGCACGACGAGCCGGCGCGCCGGTCCGCTCATGCCGTGCCGCCCAGGCCGCTCGCGAGGTCGAGGGCGAGGAGCCGGTCGGCGTACATGTACGTCTCGAAACGGGCGCCGTCCGGCAGTCCGGGCGCCTGGGCGGCCTCGCGCAGCACGGTCAGCACGCCGGGCAGGTCGAGGTCGTCCTCCCAGGCCGCGCGCAGCCGGGTCCGTACCTCGTCCGGCACGGGGCGCGAGGGCTGCCGTGCCCAGCCGGCCACGCCCGAGCGCCACCCGGCGACGGTCCGCGCGGCCTCGTCCAGCGTCGCGCGGTCCAGGCGGACGGGTTCGGTGCGCGGGACGGAGAGCAGGGCGAGGCGGAGCGCGTCGGGGTCGTCGAGCAGTGCGGGAAGCGGCTCCTCCTCCGGCCCCGTCCACTCCACCGGGGCCACCGCGAGCACGGGCCCGGTGCCGGGCGCGGACGCGTCCGCCCGCAGCACGTGCACGGTCTGCGCCTCGCCGAGCCCGGAGGCCAGATCACGGCTGTCCTCGAAGGGGCGGATGCCGAGGGTGGTCCCGGCGGTGCGCAGCTCGGCCTGTTCGCGGGGCGCGCTGAGCAGGGTCCACAGCGGGGTGCCCGCCAGTTCCAGGGCGCGCACGAGGAGGTCGGCGGCGAGCAGGACCCGTAGCGCGGTCAGGTCCAGGCCGGGCACATGGGCCTCGACACGGGTCAGCCCGCGACGGGCGGGGGTGGGGGTGACGAACTCGCCGGTCCGGGCGTCGAGGATGCGCAGCACGCAGCGAGCGTAGGCGTGCGAACGCCCGAACGCAGCACCTTGCGCCGATTTGGGGCACGTCGGTATCCGATGAGCGGCCATTTCGTGTCCCGGGCGGGGGAATCGGCGCGCGCGGGGCGTTGTTCGAGCCCACGGCACCGTTCCCGCCGTGAACCGAGGAGGCCGCCGTGTACGGCGACGAGGCGACGATCCGCAGCATCCTGACCGAGCTGGGCGACACCTGGGCGGTGGTCGGCCTGTCCGGCAACCGGAACCGGGCCGCGTACGGCGTGGCGCGGGTCCTCCAGCGGTTCGGCAAGCGGATCGTGCCGGTGCATCCGAAGGCCGAGACGGTGCACGGCGAGCAGGGGTACGCCTCGCTCGCGGACATCCCCTTCGCGGTGGACGTGGTGGACGTGTTCGTCAACAGCGAGCTGGCCGGAGCGGTCGCGGACGAGGCGGTGGCCAAGGGCGCGCGGGCGGTGTGGTTCCAGCTGGGGGTCGTGGACGAGGCGGCGTACGAGCGGACGCGGGCGGCGGGGCTGCGGATGGTCATGGACGCGTGCCCGGCGATCGAGATCCCCCGGCTGGGGCGCTGAACCCGGCGGGCCGCCCCGTGACCCCGGCGCGGGCCTCTCACCTGCGCATTCCATGCAGGTGACAGGTGCATGTTTGGCCGTTCGCGTCCACAATGTCCCCGTGGGCGCGGCACGTCCAGGCGCCGCCCGGCGGAAGGGGACCGAAGTGAGCCACCGTCACTCCCACCACGCGGGCCCGCTCCACCGGCTCGGCCATCTCCTCACCCCGCACTCGCACGCCACCGCCGACCGGACCGACGCCGCGCTGGAGTCCTCCGCGCGCGGGCTGCGGGCGCTGTGGGTGTCGCTGGCCGTGCTGGGGGCGACCGCGCTGGCGCAGGCGGTGGTGGTGACCGTCTCGGGATCGGTGGCGCTGCTCGGGGACACCGTGCACAACGCGGCGGACGCGCTGACGGCCCTGCCGCTCGGCATCGCGTTCCTGCTCGGGCGCAGGGCGGCGACCCGGCGGTTCACCTATGGCTACGGGCGCGCCGAGGACCTGGCCGGACTGGTGATCGTGCTGACCATCGCCGCCTCGGCCGTGTTCACCGCCTGGGCGGCCGTGGACCGGCTGCTCGATCCGCGCCCGGTGGCGCACCTGCCCGCCGTCGCGGGGGCCGCGCTGGTGGGTTTCCTGGGCAACGAGTGGGTGGCGCGGTACCGGGTGCGGGTCGGCCGGGAGATCGGCTCGACCGCGCTGGTGGCGGACGGGCTGCACGCCCGCACCGACGGCTTCGCCTCGCTGGCCGTACTGCTGGGTGCCGGGGGCTCCGCGCTCGGCTGGAGCGCGGCGGACCCGCTGGTGGGGCTCGCCATCACGGCGGCGATCGTCCTCGTCCTGCGGGACGCGGCCCGCGAGGTGCTGCGGCGGATGCTGGACGCGGTCGATCCGGAGCTGGTGGACCGGGCCGAGCGGGCGGCACGGGAGGTGCCGGGCGTGCGCGGGGTGGGCGAGCTGCGGATGCGCTGGATCGGGCACCGGCTGCGGGCCGAACTGGCCGTCCTGGTGGACGGGGAGGCCACCGCGCGCGAGGCGCACGCGGTGGCGGTGGCGGCCGAACACGCCCTGCTGCACGCCGTACCCGGGCTCACCGCCGCCCTGGTGCACGCCGATCCGGAGCCGGTTCCGGGTGAGAGCGACCCGCATCTGCCGCTGGCCCACCACGCACCGGTCTGACTCAGCCGATACCGAGTCCTTCGATCACCACGGCCCCGGGCAGCTGCGCGAACACCTCACCGGGCACCAGGAGTTTGCCCTGCCTGCGCCCGCTGCCGACGAGCACGTACGGCAGCTCCACGACGGCGGAGTCCACCAACAGCGGCCAGCTGTCCGGCAGTCCGATGGGCGTGATGCCGCCGTACTCCATGCCGCTCTCGCCGGTCGCCGTGTCCATGGGGGCGAACGACGCCTTGCGGGCGCCGAGTTGGCGGCGCACCACGCCGTTGACGTCGGCCTTGGTGGTGGAGAGCACCAGACACGCGGCGAGCGTGGTCTCGCCGCCCCGCTTGCCCGCGACCACCACGCAGTTGGCCGAGCAGTCCATCAGCTCCGCGCCGTAGTGCTCCACGAAGACGGCGGTGTCCGCCCAGCGCGGGTCGGTGTCCACGTAGACGATCCGGTCGGCCGGGGTCTTGCCCTGCCAGTCGCGCAGGGCGGCGGCGACGGGCGCGGTCAGCCGGTCGAGGGCGTCCGGGGCGGGAAGGACGGTGTCGAAGTCTCCGATGGGGGCGCGCATGACGGCACGCTAACAGCCCTGCCGGCCCACGGGCGGCACGGAGACGGTCATGACCATCTCCATGGGTACGTCGCCCTCGTTGCCGTAGATGTGCGGGGTGTTGGCCTCGAAGGTGGCGCTCGCCCCGGCCGGTACCCGGTGGGGTGTGCCGTCCACGGTGAGGGTCAGCTCGCCGGAGGTGACGTGGACCAGTTCGACCGTGCCGGTGGGGTGCGGGTCGGAGGGGCTGCTCTCGCCGGGCATCAGCCGCCAGTCCCACAGCTCCAGCGGCCCCGGCGCCTCGGTGCCGGTGAGCAGGCGGCTGTAGCTGCCCGCGTCGGTGTGCCAGAGGCGGACCGCCTGTTCGGCGGGGACGACCCGGACCCGGGGCCCGCGCTCGTAGTCGAGCAGCGTGGGCACGCTCACCCCGAGCGCGTCCCCGATCTTGACGACCGTGCCGATGCTGGGGTTGGTGCGGGCCTGCTCGATCTGGATCAGCATGCCCCGGCTGACCCCGGAGCGGGCGGCCAGCGCGTCCAGGGTGAAGCCGCGCTCGGTGCGCCAGCGTCTGACGTTGCGCGCCAGGGACTGGGTCAGCAGGTCGAGGTCCGACACATCACGTCCATCGGGTCCAGCGGGTTTCGGCAGGTGCGGGGGCCGGTGCGCTGCACCCCGTCGTACACCGCACTGTACTGCGGGCGGGCGGCGCGCAGCAGCGGGATACGGCGCCGGGAAGGGGGGTCAGCCCTCCGCGTCCAGCCGGGCCAGCCGCTCGATCTGCTCCTCGTCCAGCTCGGCCAGCGCCCGGAACTGCGCCGGGGTCGATCCGTCCGGGGGCGGCACGGGGGCGGGGGTGCGCAGCGGGGGCTGCCAGCCCTCCTCCGGGGTCCAGCGGCGCACGACCCGGGCGGGGGCGCCCGCGACCACGGCGTGGTCGGGAACCGTGCCGCGTACCACCGCACCGGCGGCGACGACCACGTTCCGGCCGATCCGCGCGCCCGGCAGGATCACCGCGTTGGTGCCGATCCAGCAGCCGGGGCCGATCTCCACGGGCTCCATGCGGGGCCACTGCCGGCCGATGGGCTCGTGCGGATCGTCGTAGGAGTGGTTGGTGGAGGTGACGTAGACGTACGGGCCGAAGTAGCAGTCGCGGCCGATGGTGACGGAGGTGTCCGCGATGACGTGGCTGCCCCGGCCGAGGACCACGCCGTCCCCGATGTTCAGGATCGGCTCGGGTCCGAGGTCGAGGTCGGGCATGAGCCCGGCGGTGAGGGTGACCTGCTCGGCGATGATGCAGTAGGCGCCGAGCCTGATCCAGGGCTCCCCGAAGACCGTGCCGAGCGGGAAGGCCAGCCGGGTGCCCTCGCCGATCGCGCCGAAGCGGAGGCGGCCGGGGTGCTCGGCGCTCACGGAACCGGTGCGCCGCGCCCACTCCCAGACCGCGTGGACGGCCCGCTGGGCAAGGCCCTTCCGCCAGGACGAGAAGGTGTTCTTGGGCTTCGGCACGCGCTCACGTTACTCACCGGTCGCCTCCGGCGAGGGGCCGTACCGCTGTGATCTTCACCCCATACGACCGGAGGAGTCGTGCACTAGCGTGCGCGGGTACGTGACCTCGCCGACGCGACGGCTGCGGTGACCTCGACGACTCGAAGAAGAGACGGTGGACCGGATGACGCACCAGGCCTTGATCGTGGGCATCGGCGGCAGGGAGCCGAAGATCGACCCGGACGCCTTCGTGGCCCCCACGGCCTCGGTGATCGGTGACGTGACACTCGGCGCGGGAGCGAGCGTCTGGTACGGCGCGGTCGTGCGCGGCGACGTGGAGCGGATCGCCGTCGGCGCGGACGCCAACGTCCAGGACAACGTCACCCTGCACGCCGACCCCGGCTTCCCGCTGACGGTCGGGGAGCGCGTCTCCATCGGCCACAACGCGGTGGTGCACGGCGCGACCGTCGAGGACGACTGTCTGATCGGCATGGGCGCGACGGTCCTGAACGGCGCGGTGATCGGCGCGGGTTCCCTGGTGGCGGCCCAGGCGCTGGTCCCGCAGGGCATGGTCGTACCGCCGGGCTCGCTGGTGGCGGGCGTCCCGGCGAAGGTCCGCCGGGAACTGTCGGAGGAGGAGCGTCAGGGCGTCACGCTGAACGGCACGCTGTACGCGGAGCTGGCGAAGACGCACCGGGCCGTGCACGAGTGAGACACCGGTGAGAAACGGACCGGTGTGCGGGTGGCACACCGGGTCGTACGGGGCGGAGCGCGCCGGGGTCAGTCCCCCGCGCCCACCGGCTCCGCCTCCGGGGCCTTCTCGGCGGCGGCCTCGTTCCGCTTCGCCCGGCGCTTGACGATCAGCATCGAACCGATGCCGAGAGCGAGGGCCACCGCGAGGCCCACGTACGAGAAGCGCTTGAGCCAGTCCTCGGCGACGATGCCGACGTAGTGGACGACGGCGGTGGTGCCGCCCGCCCAGACGATGCCGCCGAGGACGTTGGCGATCAGGAACTTCCAGTAGGGCATCTGGAGGACGCCCGCGAGGGGGCCGGCGAAGATGCGCAGCAGGGCGACGAAGCGGCCGAAGAAGACGGCCCACATGCCCCACTTCTCGAAGGACCGCTCGGCGGTGGCCACATGGGCCTCGCTGAAGTGTTTCGGCAGCTTCTTGGCGAGCCACGCCAGCAGGGGGCGGCCCCCCTTGCGGCCGATCGCGTAGCCGATGGAGTCGCCGATGACGGCACCGGCCGTGGCGCACGCGCCGAGCACGAACGGGTCGATGCCGGAGTGGCTGGAGGACATGAGCGCGGCCGAGACGAGGACGATCTCGCCGGGCAGCGGGATGCCCAGGCTCTCCAGCCCGATCACCAGGGCCACCACGGCGTAGACGGCGAGCGGGGGCACTGAGTCGAGCCATTCCTGGACGTGCACCGCCGGTTCCTCCCAGTCGCTGTCCCTGATCGCGGAGGCCACGCCTGCTTCAGGGGCCCCTCGGGAAGGCTACCCGGTCGGGGACGGCGGACGGCCTGCCTCCACCCGCTCGGGGGCGTGACCCGTGACTCGGGGGCGTGATCCGGACCCCGGGGGCGCGGTGCGCGGCTCGGGGGCGCGTGCCTGTTCGGCCCCGCGCCCCCGAGATCATCCCTGACCCGTCAGCCGTTCGGCCGCAGGGTCCAGACGACGGTCATCTCGCCGGAGACGGAACCGTCCTCGCGCTCGATGGTGATGGCCACCGGGAACTCCGGCCGCCTGCCCGCGTCGAGGTCCGCGACGACCTCGGCCGCCGGACGGCCCAGGGTGGCGGTGGCGGTGACCGGGCCGAGGGCCAGCTTCTTGTAGTCGATCTCGGCGCGCACCGCGAGCGGCACCGCGCGCGAGAGCTGCTCGCCGAAGGCGGTCAGCACGATGGCGCCGCTCGCGGACTCGGCCAGCGTGAACATGGCGCCGGCGTGCGGTCCGCCGAGGTGGTTGTGGTACTCGGCCTGGTCCGGCAGCCGGAGCACCGCGCGCTCGGGGGTGACCTCGATGAACTCCAGGTTCAGGGTCCGCACCATCGGCACCGCGGCGGCCAGCATGTCGCCCATGGAGGCGCTCTCAACTGTCATGTCCGTGATGTTACCGACGGGTAGCGACCCTGACCAGTCCGAATCATGTCCATGGCGCATTAGGGTTGCTGCCCATGTGGCCAGGAGAGCAGCCGCCAGGGGGCGCGCAGAACCCGCAGCACAACCCGTACCAGCAGCCGGGTTACCAGCAGCCGAATCCGTACCAGCAGCCCGGCTACCAGCAGTACCCGCAGGGCGCTCCCTACGGGCAGCAGCCGCAGTGGGGGGCTCCCCCGCCGCCGCAGCCGCCGAAGGGCGGCGGGAACCGGACCAAGGTCGTCGCCATCGTCGCGGCCACCGCCGTGGTCGTCGCGGCGGGCGTGACCGGCTTTCTGGTCCTCGGCGATTCGGGCAAGGACGAGGCCCACGACGGCAAGGGCGGCCGCACGACCGCGCGGCCGACCACGCCCGCCCCGTCCACGGGCGCGTCCACGCCGGACGACAACCCGCGCGGGGACGGGAACGCCGAGAAGCCGGTGATCGCGGGCTGGAAGGTCGTCGTGAACCCCAAGTTCGGCACCGCCTTCGACGTGCCGCAGGACTGGCAGCTGGAGTCCGTGGACACCTCCTACTTCATGGAGGACCACGCCGACGACGACAAGCTCCTCACCTCGGTGTCCGCCCCGGCCGTCTACAAGTCCAAGTGGTGCACCTCCGACAGCGACCACGACGGCCGCACCGACGACACCTCGCTGGCGGTCGCGGGCACCCGGGGCGAGAACGGCGCGAAGACCACGGCCCAGGCGGCGCTCGCGCGCGTGCCCTGGTACATCTACGGCGGCTACACCCAGCCCGACAAGAAGAGCATCGTCTTCGACAAGAAGGCCACGCACTACGTCACCAAGTCGGGCGTCGAGGGGGACTACGCCATGGCCGCGTCGGTCAAGACCCCGCAGAAGGGCAAGTGCACCAGCGACGGCAAGGCGGTCTCGTTCGCGTTCAAGAACGCGGCGGACGACATCGTCTCGTTCGACTTCTACGGCGCCAAGGGCGTCAAGGGCGAGGTCGACACCGCGACGGTCATGAAGATCCTCAGCTCGGTGCGGCTGCACGGGCAGCCGACGCGAGACTGACCGGGGCGCCGGACGGGCGGCCGGGCGCGGGCGCGGACGAACTCCGGTGACGGGGAATGTGCTTGGCAGTCGCGACGGGCGGAGGCGATAGTCACCTGGTGACCTCCAGCCCGGACCCCGCCGCCCAGGGATCGCCCGCCGCCGAAGCCGGCGGCCGGCCCGCCGCCCCGCACCCGGGCTCGGGGTCGTCCCGTACGGGTCGCAACTACCGGCTGCTGACCGCGGCGGCCGTCATCACCGCGCTCGGCTCCAACGGCTCGGTCATCGCGGCCGCGTTCGCCGTGCTGGACGCGGGCGGCGACAGCTCGGACGTGGGGCTGGTCGCCGCCTCGCGCACCCTGCCGCTGGTGGTGTTCCTGCTGGTGGGCGGCGCCGTCGCGGACCGGCTGCCCCGGCACCGGGTGATGGTCGCCGCCAACGTCCTCAACTTCCTCTCCCAGGGCGCGTTCGCGCTGCTCGTCCTCACCGGGGAGGCCCGGCTGTGGCAGATGATGCTGCTCACCGCGCTCGGCGGCACCGGGCAGGCGTTCTTCGGCCCGGCCGCCGAGGGGATGCTGATGTCCTCGGTGGAGGCCGAGCACGCGGGGCGGGCGTTCGCCCTCTTCCGCATGGCCACCCAGGGCGCGGCGCTCGGCGGTGCCGCACTCGGCGGCGCGCTCGTGGCCGCGGTCGGCCCCGGCTGGGTGCTGGCGCTGGACGCGGCGGCCTTCGCGGTCGCCGGGGCACTGCGCGCGTTCCTCGACGTGAGCCACATCCCGGACCGGGCCCGGGGCGGCGGTCTGCTGGCCGATCTCCGGGAGGGCTGGCGGGAGTTCTCCGGCCGGCCCTGGCTGTGGGGCGTGGTCGCGCAGTTCTCCCTCGCCAACGCGGTGGTCGGCGCGGCCGACGCGGTCTACGGCCCGCTCGTCGCCCGGGACAGCCTGGGCGGGGCGGGACCCTGGGGCCTGGCGCTCGGCGCCTTCGGCGGGGGCACGGCGGTGGGCGCCCTGCTGATGACCCGCTGGAAACCCCGGCGGCTGCTGTTCACCGGCACGCTGTGCGTCTTCCCGCTCGCGCTGCCGTCGGCCGCACTGGCCGTCCCGGTGCCGGTCGGCGTCCTGTACGCGGTCATGTTCTTCGCCGGTGCGACGGTGGAGGTGTTCGGCGTCTCCTGGATGACCGCCCTGCACCAGGAGATCCCCGAGGACAAGCTCTCCCGCGTCTCGGCCTACGACTGGTTCGGCTCGGTCGCCCTGATGCCGCTGGCCACGGCCCTGGCGGGTCCCGCCGAATCGGCCGTCGGCCTGACCGCCGCCCTGTGGGGCAGCTCGGCCCTGATCGTCCTCGTCACCGCCCTGGTCCTCCTCGTCCCGGAGGTCCGCACCCTGACCCGCCGCCCGGCCGGGGTGAAGGCCGTCGACCGCCAGGCGGTCTGATTCAGATCCCCATGCGCGCGGCGATGCCGTCGAGGACGCAGTCCAGCCCGGTTTCGAACTCCCACCGGGGATCGTCCTTACGGGTGGCCGCACGCAGATAGCCCTGATAGGCTGGGTAGCGACCGGTGTTCATCAGCCATGTCATCTGGGGCGCCAGTCCCACCCGGGTCTCGTGCGTGTCCGACCAGCCGCGGTCCCGCATCAGCCGGGACAGGTCGATCTCGGCGGCGACGGCGCCGTCCACGTAGGCGGTGACGGTACGGAAGACGGCCATCTTCGTGTCCTCGTCCATCCCCAGCCCGTCGAGCGCGGCCAGCACCTGCTCCGGCACGGCCAGCTGATGGGGGGTCAGCGTGAGCACCGGTGTCCGCACCATCCAGGGGTGCTTCAGCATCATGGCCCGCTTGCGCAGGGCGACGGCCCGCATGACCGCGCGCCAGCCCGCCACATCACCGGGAAGGGCCAGCTCGCCGTAGACGTGATCGAGCATCAGCTCAAGAAGCTCGGGGGGCGGCCGATGGGTGAAACGACGGAGAGCCGCCTGCGGGTCGCGGTCATCGTGGGCAGTACCAGGGACGGGCGGTTCGGGCCGGTCGTGGCCGGCTGGCTGCTCGGTCGCATCGCCGAGCGCGAGGACATGACCGTCGATCTCGTCGACCTGGCCGAGACCCCGCTGCCCACGGTCTTCCCGTCCTTCGGCGGGGCGCCGGCCGAAGGCACCGCGGAGCTGCTCGCGCGGGTGTCGCCGAGGCTCGAAGCGGCCGACGCCTTCGTGATCGTCACGCCGGAGTACAACCACAGTTTCCCGGCGCCCCTGAAGAACGCCATCGACTGGCACAACCAGCAGTGGCACGCCAAGCCGGTCGGGTTCGTGTCCTACGGCGGACTCTCGGGCGGTCTGCGCGCGGTCGAACAACTCCGCGTCGTACTGGCGGAGTTGCACGCGGTCACCCTCCGCAACACCGTCAGCTTCCACAACTACGGCGACAAGTTCGACTCCGACGGCAACGCGACCGACCCGGCGGCCGACGGCGCGGTCAAGTCGATGCTCGACCAACTGGCCTGGTGGGCCCACGCCTTGCGGGACGCCAAGCGCGTCCGCCCGTACACGGCCTGAACCACCGAGGTGCGCTGCCGCCCCGCCCGCGCGTCAGCCGATGCCGAACGCGCCGTCCGGCGGCTCGGGGGACGGTACGGCCTCGCCGTCGGCGACCGGGCGTGCGGTGCCGGTGAACTTCCGGAGCGCGGGGCCGTGTTCGACGCGGGCCGGGAAGACGTCGGCTGCCGTGCGGCGGGCCAGGGCGGGCAGGTCCAGGGGGCGGTGCGAGGCGAGGAGTACGGCGTTGCCGAACCGCCTGCCGCGCAGGACACCCGGCTCGGCAATCAGGGCCAGCTCCTCGAACAGGGCGCCGAAGGTGGCCAGTTGGGAGCGGAGGAAGGTGAAGGGCGTTCCGTCCGCGAGGTTCGCCAGATAGACACCGCCGGGCCGCAGCACCCGCTCGGCCTCGGCCGCGTAGCCGAGCGAGGTGAGGTGGGCGGGGACACGGGAGCCGCCGAAGACGTCCGCGACCAGGACGTCCGCGCTGTCGTCCGGGGCACCCTCCAGCCAGGTGCGGGCGTCGGCGGTGTGCACCGCGATCCCCGCGCCCGGCGGCAGCGGAAGGTGCTCGGCGACCAGCTCCGCCAGACCCCGGTCGGCCTCCACGACGTCCTGCCGGGAGCCGGGGCGGGTGACGGACACGTACCGGGGCAGGGTGAGCGCGCCGCCGCCGAGGTGCAGCACGTCCAGCGGGCGGCCCTCCGCGCCGGCCACGTCGAGGGCGTGCCCGAGCCGTCGCGCGTACTCGAACTCCAGGTGCGCGGGGTCGTCCAGGTCGACGTACGACTGGGGCGCCCCGTCCACGGTGAGCAGCCAGGCCCGCTCCCGGTCGACGTCGGGCATCAGTTTGGCGGTGCCGTGGTCGACGGTCCTGGTCACGGGGATGGCTTCGGTCACGGGACCATTGTCCCCCGGCCGAAGCCGTACCCGTGTGCGCGGGGGCGGCGGCCCGTCCCCGCGCACGACGCGGTCACTCCGCGCTCACTCCACCGAGGTCACCGTCCCGGCGCCGACCGTCCGCCCGCCCTCGCGGACGGCGAAGCCGAGCCCCGGCTCCAGCGGGACCTCGCGGCCCAGCTCCACGGTCATCTCCACCGTGTCACCGGGCCGGGCCACCGCCGTCTCGCCCAGATCGACGTCCCCGACCACGTCGGCGGTGCGGATGTAGAACTGCGGCCGGTAGCCGCTCGTGACCGGGGTCGTACGGCCACCCTCGCGCGCCGAGAGGACGTACACCCGGGCCGTGAACCGCCGGCCGGGCGTCACGCTGCCCGGCGCCGCCACCACGTGCCCGCGCCGGACCGCGTCCCGGGGCACCCCGCGCAGCAGCAGCGCGACATTGTCCCCGGCCTGCGCCTCGTCCATCGGCTTGCCGAAGGTCTCCAGGCCGGTGACGACGCTCTCCACGTCCGCGCCGAGCACCTCCACCCGGTCCCCCACCCGCACGGTCCCGCGCTCGACGGCACCCGTGACGACGGTGCCGCGCCCGGTGATGGTGAGCACGTTCTCCACCGGAAGCAGGAACGGCGCGTCCAGGTACCGCTCGGGCATCGGCACGTAGGTGTCCACCGCGTCGAGCAGCGCCTCGATGGAGGCCGTCCAACGCGGGTCGCCCTCCAGGGCCTTGAGCCCGGAGACGCGTACGACGGGTACGGCGTCACCCTCGTAGCCCTGCGCGGTGAGCAGCTCGCGGACCTCCAGCTCGACCAGGTCGGCCAGCTCCTCGTCGCCCACGTCGGCCTTGTTCATCGCCACCACCAGGTGGTCGACGCCCACTTGCCGGGCGAGCAGCACGTGTTCGGCGGTCTGCGGCATGATCCCGTCGAGCGCGGAGACGACGAGGATCGCGCCGTCCAGCTGAGCGGCGCCGGTGATCATGTTCTTGACGTAGTCCGCGTGGCCCGGCATGTCCACGTGGGCGTAGTGCCGGGTGTCGGTCTCGTACTCGACGTGCGCGATGTTGATGGTGATGCCGCGCGCGGCCTCCTCCGGGGCCCGGTCGATGCGGTCGAACGGCACGAAGGTGCCGGTGCCGCGCTCGGCCAGCACCTTGGTGATGGCGGCGGTCAGGGTGGTCTTGCCGTGGTCGACGTGGCCCATGGTGCCGATGTTGAGGTGCGGCTTGGTGCGCACGTATGCCGTCTTGGGCATGGGAAGTCCTCGTGCTGGTGATGCGTGAGGCGCGCGAACGCGCGGGGACCCCGGTGACGCTCCGACCCTCCCCCTGCGGGGTCCGCCGGACGATCCGGAGAGGGTCAGCTTCGGGCGCCGTCGACAGCGGCCACGAGGAACGGGGCGGCAGCCTTCGGTGCGTCCGCGACTGCGGATGCTGCGAGAAGGAAGGCGTACCGGAACATGACACAGATCATCGCGGACGTGTCGCCCCACGTCGAACGGTTTTCCGCGGCCGGGGTACCACCGGCGGCCGGTCTCCGTACACCGATCACACCCCTGCGTCGGTTAGGGTCACCGGATGCCCGCCGCCACCAACCGCTCTGGGGGCACCGCCATGGCCACTCCCCGGGCCACCGTCCCTGAACCGGCGCCCGCCGTCTCCGAACAGGCGCCAGCCGGAACGGAATCGACGCTCATCGTCTGCGAACGGGCGCTCGCCCTCTCCGGATCGGCGCTCGTCGTCTCCGAACCGGCCCGCGCCCGCCCTGGATTCGCCGCGCGCGGAGTCGCCGTCCTGCTGTCGCCGTACGCGCGCCTGTCGTTGCTGCTGCTCCTCCTCGCGGCCGGCGCCGCATGCGTGCTGGCCTTCGCGCCCCAGCAACTGCTGACGCGGCAACTTCCGCCGGGGATAGGCGGGTTGGCGGCGGCGACGGTGTTCGCGGTGGGGTACGGCCTGTGCACGGTGGCGTTCGTACCGCGCCCCCTGCTGAACCTGGCCGCGGGCGCGCTGTTCGGCTCCCCGCTGGGGCTGACCTCGGCGCTCGCGGGCACGGTGTTCGGCGCGGGGCTGGCCTTCGTCCTGGGCCGGGCCCTCGGCCAGGACGCGCTGCGCCCGCTGCTGCGGGGGCGCTGGCTGCGGGCGGCGGACGGACAGTTGAGCCGGCACGGGTTCCGCTCGATGCTGGCGGCGCGGCTCTTCCCGGGCGTGCCGTTCTGGGCGGCGAACTACTGCGCCGCCGTCTCCCGGATGCGGCTCACGCCGTTCCTGCTGGCCACGGCGCTGGGCTCGGTCCCGAACACGGCCGCGTACGCCGTCGCGGGCGCCCGCGCCTCGGCGCCGACCTCGCCGGCCTTCCTGATCGCGATGGCCTGCATCGCCGTACCGGCACTGGCCGGGACGTGGGTGGCGTGGCGCAAGAGGCATCAGCTGAACGCCAGTTGACGCGGCAGGACGCTCTACTCGATCCACGACGGACGAGCGGCCTGGATGACCATCCCATGACCAACCCCCGATGATTACTTTGCCATCGGGGCCCGCTACGCTGCCCCCGTCACATGATCACGCCCGTCTTTCCGAGCGCTTGGACCTCCTGCCGCCATGTCTTGGTTCGAATCCCTCGTCCTCGGACTCGTCCAGGGGCTCACCGAGTTCCTGCCCGTGTCCTCCAGCGCCCATCTGCGGCTGACCGCGGCCTTCTCGGGCTGGAAGGACCCCGGCGCGGCCTTCACGGCCATCACCCAGATCGGCACGGAGGCGGCGGTGCTGATCTACTTCCGCAAGGACATCGGGCGGATCGTGACGGCGTGGTTCCGCTCGCTGTTCGACAAGGCGGCGCGGGGGACGCACGACGCGCGGATGGGCTGGCTGGTGATCGTCGGCTCGATCCCGATCGGTGTGCTCGGGCTGACGCTGAAGGACCAGATCGAGGGGCCGTTCCGTGATCTGCGGATCACGGCGACGATGCTGATCGTCGTCGGCGTGCTGATAGGCGTCGCCGACCGGCTCGCGGCCCGCGACGAGTCCGGCGCCCGCCACCGCACCCCCAAGCAGCGCAAGTCCCTGGAGAACCTGAGCGTCCGCGACGGCCTGATCTTCGGCCTCTGCCAGGCGTGCGCCCTCATCCCGGGCGTCTCCCGTTCCGGCGCGACCATCAGCGGCGGCCTCTTCATGGGCTACCGCCGCGAGGCCGCCGCCCGCTACTCCTTCCTGCTCGCCATCCCCGCGGTCCTCGCCTCCGGCGTCTTCGAGGTCAAGCACTCACTGGGCGAGAGCGGGGACGTGTCGTGGGGACCGACCCTGTTCGCGACGGTGATCGCGTTCGGCTCGGGATATGCGGTAATCGCATGGTTCATGAAGTGGATCTCCAACAAGAGCTTCATGCCGTTCGTCTGGTACCGCATCGCCCTCGGCGTGGCGCTGATTGTGCTGGTCAGCACCGGTGTGCTGAGCCCCCACGCGGCCGAATCGGCAGGCTGAGCGCCGGACTTGATCTCCGGCGCCGCTGCTCCAGGTCAGCGAGGGCTCAGCAGGCAGAACTCGTTGCCCTCCGGGTCGGCCAGAACCGTCCAGGAGATCGCGGACTGGTCGATGCCGGGGTCGGTGGCACCCAGGGCGCGCAGTCTGGCTTCTTCCGCTTTCCGGTCGTCGCCGGGGTAGGGGCTGACGTCGAGGTGGACGCGGTTCCATCCGCTCTTGGTGTCGGGGGTGCGGACGAACTCCAGGTAGGGGCCGACGCCTTGGGCGGACCGCAGGGTCGCGTGGTCGTCGGCGACCTCGTGCAGCGTCCAGTCCGTCGCCTCGTCCCAGAACCGGGCCATCTCCCGTGGGTCGGCGCAGTCGACCACCACCGCGGCGATCGGCCCGGTGTCCTGGTAGACCGGGCGGGGCTCCAGGACGCAGAACTCGTTGCCCTCCGGGTCGGCCATGACCGTCCAGGGGACGTCACCCTGGCCCACGTCGGCAAGCGTCGCGCCGAGCTTCGTCAGGCGCTCGACCAGTTCCTTCTGGTGGGCGGCCGAGGTGGTGGCCAGATCGAGGTGCACCCGGTTCTTCACCGTCTTGGGTTCCGGGCGGGCGATGATGTCGATGCAGACGGCCGCGGGGTCCGGGTAGGAGAAACCCACGGGTTCGAGGTTGGTGACGCCGGGACCCTCGCTGTCGACGCCCCAGCCGAGTGCCTCCGCCCAGAACCGGCCGAGCGCGGAGTCGTCGTGGGCCTTCATGTTGATCTGCACGAGTCTTGTCGCCATGCCGCGGATCCTAGCCAGCTCGCACAGGAGAGCGGTACGGAATTCCCCCCGGACCGGGTCATCCCGCGTCCCGGGCCGAACGGCCGCCCCCGGCCTGGGCGCGACGACATAATGCGCCCCATGGATCACGTGACCGCGCGGACGTTCGTCGACTCCTGGGTGACGGCGTGGAACGCGCACGACCTGGACACCCTGCTGGCCCACTTCGCCGACGACGTGACGTTCCGGTCCCCGGTGGCCGCGCAACTCCTCGGCGGTGACGGTGTCATCCGTGGCAAGGACGCGCTGCGCGCCTACTGGGAGGAGGGGCTGCGGCGCATCCCCGGCCTGCGGTTCGAGGTGGTCGGCAGCTACGTCGGAGTGGACTCCCTGGTCATCAACTACCGCAACCAGAAGGGCGGTCTGGTCAACGAGGTACTGCTCTTCGACGGCCCGCTCGTCACCGAGGGACACGGCACCTACCTCGGCGAGGACACGAACCCGGCGGGGGCCAGGGCCTAGCTCTTCTGGAGGGTCCGCGTAACTCCCGCGACCACGGCGGTTGTCAGCACCCATCCCATGGCGATGAGCAGATACGCCAGCCACTGGAGGGCGCCGTCCGGCCAGTACCAGGCCGTGCGCTGCCCCAGGCCGCCGATGGGGATCAGGAGGTCGAGCGTGTAGACGAGCGGGTGGAAGGGCGCTCCCTCACCGGGGTTGCTCGGAGTCGGGGAGCGCGTCGCGAAGGACTCCGTGCCCAGCAGGGTCAGGACGAGCAGCCAGACACCGGCGAGCCAGGGGCGGTAGCCGTAGCCGACGGTGAGGTCGAGCAGGTGTCCCCACGCCCGCTGGGGCAGGGGCAGTGTCCGGCGCCGGTGGCGCTGTTTGGCCAGCAGGACGCGACGGGCGTGGTCGTCGTGGCCGATCCGGCGGTACCACGCCGCCAACTGCTCGTACGGCTGCGGGGCGTAGCCGGGGTTCCTGCGGAGCCAGGCCAGTCGGCGGGCCACATCGTCACTGGCGGGAGTGGCGACAGCGTCCCTGGCGGAAGTGGCGCCCTCGTCTCCGGCGTCCGCGCTGTCCTCGAAGCGGAGGGCGTCGTACGTGAACCCGTCGAGCAGCACCTTCTCCGGCCAGCACTCGTCGCGGTCCCGGCACCAGGCGGCACGAGCGGAGCGGAGGTCCACCGTTCCCTCGGGTGGTGCGGCGGGCGTGTAGTCGAGCTCTCCCACCTGCATCGCGACACAGTCGAGGGCGATGCCGGTGCCGTTCAGACGCGCTCCGGCGAGAGTCAGCGGACCTTCTGTCCGGGTCCTGCGGAACCGGACCTCCCCCTCGGCGGTGAAGCCCTCGGAGCAGTCCACGGCGGAGGCGGTCACGGCACCCGCGGCGAGCGCGACGCCACCGGCGTTCTCCAGCCGCGCGGCCGGCAGGTACAGGCCGTTGCGAAGCTGTGCGCCGGGCAGCCGTAGCCCGCCCCGCGTGGTGAGCCGCCGGCCGAAGAGGCCGCCCTCCACGGACAGACCGCCGGCGAGCACGGCCCACTCTCCGGCGCTCGCGATCCTGGCCTCCGTGAGGAGGAGGTTGCCTGCCACATGGGCGCCGACGACGGTGAGCATGCCGCCTTCGACGGTGGACCTCCGCAGGTCCAAGTCCCCTTCTACGCGGGCCAGTTCGGCGTCGATCCCGGGTGTCCAGCTGTCGGTGAGCTCGACGGTCCGGGTCGTGGCCCCGCGCAGGCTCACGGCCTCGTCCAGCCGGCAGTACCGCAGCGAGACCGTGTGACAGACCTCCGCCCCGGACAGATCGAGACGGCCGGTGATCCGGGCCCCGGTGAGCCGCAGCGCGGCAACGGTCCCGGCCTGGTCACCGTTCGCGCCGAGGAGCAGCATCGCCACGACAGCGGCACGCACCGTGCGTTCGGGCTGCCAGTGAGCGCCCTCGACGGAATCGTCCGCGAGGGCATCGCCCGCGCCGGATTCGTCCGCACCCGTACGCAGATCGACCCGGCACCCCTCGGGAAACGCATCCCACAACTCGCGCTCCGCCGAGGTCAGTTCGTCGTAGGACAGCACCCCTGCAGAGTAGTGATCTTCCCTCGGTACTGTCCTGCCCACCACATGATCACCGGCCTTGACGCCCCACCCCCCTCACGTACACAATCCGCAGGCCCGCGACGCCGACGGGCTGACGGGGAGGGCACATGCGGGGCACACACGATCACCACGAGACCCTCCCCGCACTCGCGGGAAATCCCGCCGCGCCGCCCGACGTCCTGATCAGGATGCTGGCCGAGGAAGCCAAAGCGGCCTGGTACGCGCTCGCCTGGCGCGCTCTGCCGGACGAGGTGGTGGATGCGATCGTCGCGCATCCCCATGACTGGCTGCGGACGAGTCTCGCCCAGAACCCGTCGGCGACACCGGGACAACGCGCCCGGCTCGTGGACGACGCCGATCCGCGGGTCCGCCAGGCTCTGGCCGTCGGACCCCAGGGGTTCCGCGTCTCCGTGGCGCCCCTGCCCCTGTCCGCCCAGCGGCGCCTGCTCGCCGATCCGGAGCCGGGGGTCCGCCGCGGCGCGGCCTTCTGCCGCCTGACGGCTCCCGGCCTGGTCGCGGAACTGGCCGCCCACCCCGAATCGGACCTACGCCGAGCGGCCTGCGGCCAGTGGTCCCTGCTCTCCGAGGACGTGCGAAACCAGCTGCTCGACGACCCGTACGACACCGTACGCCGGGCGGCCCAGTTGGCGGCCTGCCGCGACGACGCCGCCCGCACGGACCTCCTCCTCGGCGCGGAAATCAGCAGCCTCACCAGGCGCGAGGTGATCGAGTACGGCGCCATGAGCGCGGCAACCGCCGAACGGCTCGCGGCGAGCGCGGAAGAGGCGGACCGGAGGTCCCTGGCGGCCAACCTCAACGTTCCGATCGACCTCGTCAGAACGCTGGCGAACGACGACGCGCACAGCGTACGGCTGGCGGTATCGGTACGGCCCGAACTCACGGAGGCCGAACGGGCTGCCATCGACATCACCATCGAGCCGTCCGACCGGCTGTACCCCGTCGAATGGGTCCGCCTCTGCGCCGATCCCGACGTCCTGCGCCGATGCGCCAGGTCGTCCAACATCCTGCTGCGGCGCAGCGCCGCCTGCGGCAGGCACCTGCCCGCCGATGCCATCGACCTGCTGTCCGGGGACGACGACCACGCCGTACGGCTCCTGCTGTGCGAGAACCAGCCGGCCGTCGGCGGCGAGGTGGTGCTCCAGACCTACCTGGACTGCGAGGTCATCACCAAGGGCGGTCTCCTGAAACACCCGAACTTCCCGCGCGCGGGCAACGCACAGCGCTTCGCCGACGACCCGGACCCGGGCAGACGACGGCTGGTGGGACTCGACCCCGAAGCACCCGCCGGCACAGTGGCCCGGTTGCTCAACGACCCCGACGAGCACGTGCGCGGCATGGCGGCCGCGCACCCCGCGCTGCCGGTGGACCTCCTCCTCCGGAGCGTCCAGGATCCGGAGACCGCCTGCCACGCCCTCCGCAACCCCGCTCTTCCCGTCGAGGCCATGCACCGGTACCTGGACGGCATCGGCATCCCCCGCCGAGGCGGACCCTGGGGGCCCCTGTCGTAGATCGCCCACGCGGCGCACACTGGAAGCAGGCCGAAGGAGTGGGGAGACTCCGGATGAGCGGTGCGTGGGACGGCGGGCGATGGATCGAGGGGCCGTGGCGGCGCTCCGGTGTCGCCGTGGCGGCGGGGGCGCTGCCCGTGCTCGCGTTTCCGGCGCCCGCCTGGTGGTGGCTGGCCTACGTCGGTCTCGTGCCGTGGATCCTCCTGGCCCGCTCGGCGCCGAGCGCGCGCAGAGCGGCGTACGACGGCTGGTGCGGCGGGTTCGGATTCCTGCTCGCGGTGCACAACTGGCTGCTGCCGAGCCTGCACGTGTTCATCTTCCTGATCGCCGCGCTGCTCGGTGCCCTGTGGGCGCCCTGGGGGTGGCTCGTGCGCAGGCTGCTGGGCGGGATGCCGTCGCCGGGGCGCTGCGCGGCTGCCATGGCCGTGCTGCCGTCGGCGTGGCTGGTGGTGGAGCTGGTCAGGTCGTGGCAGGGGCTCGGCGGGCCGTGGGGGATGCTCGGGGCGAGTCAGTGGGAGGTGGAGCCCGCGCTGCGGCTCGCCTCCGTGGGCGGGGTGTGGCTGCTGAGCTGGCTGGTGGTGGCCGTGAACGTGGCGGTCGCGGCGCTGATCGCGGTGCGCGCGGCCCGGCTGCCCGCCGCCGCCTCGCTGCTGGCCACCGCCGCCGCGACCTCGGCCGCCTGGGCGTGGGCGCCGCGTCCGGCGACGGAGGGGACGGCCCGGATCGCCGTCGTACAGCCCGGTGTCGTGGACGGTCCGCGCAGTGTGGACGACCGTTTCGACCGCGAGGAGCGGCTGACCCGGCGGCTGGCCGGGCAGGACGTGGACCTGGTGGTGTGGGGCGAGAGCAGCGTCGGCCACGATCTCGCCGCCCGCCCGGACCTGGCCCGCCGGCTGGCCGCGCTGTCCCGGCTGACCGGCGCCGACGTCCTGGTGAACGTGGACGCGCGCCGCTCCGACCGGCCGGGCGTGTACAAGAGTTCCGTCCTCATAGGCCCGGACGGCCCGACCGGCGAGCGGTACGACAAGATGCGGCTGGTCCCCTTCGGGGAGTACATACCGGCCCGCTCCCTCCTCGGCTGGGCCACCTCCGTGGGCAAGGCGGCCGGCGAGGACCGGCACCGGGGCACCGAGCAGGTCGTGATGGACGCCGGGTACGGGCTGCGGATCGGCCCGCTGGTGTGCTTCGAGACGGCGTTCCCGGACATGAGCCGCCACCTCGCGGACGACGGCGCGGGCGTGCTGCTCGGCCAGTCCTCCACCTCGACCTTCCAGGGCAGCTGGGCCCCGGAGCAGCACGCCTCGCTGGCCGCGCTGCGCGCCGCCGAGACCGGCCGCCCGATGGTGCACGCCACCTTGACCGGGGTGAGCGCCGTCTACGGCCCGGACGGCCGGCGCCTCGGCCCCTGGCTCGGCACGGACGCGGACACCGCCCGCGTCTACGACGTACCGCTCGCGCGCGGTGTCACCCCGTACGTCCGCCACGGCGACTGGGCGGTGCGCGGCGCGCTCCTGGTGCTGGCCTCGCTGGGCGCGGCGGAGGGCGTACGGGCGCTCAGGCCGCGCCGGACGGGTCCTGAACCGCTCGTACGACCCGCTCGCACAGCTCGTGGGTGGCCAGCGCGTCCCTGGCGCTGAGCGGCTCGCCCGCACGGACGGCGTCGAGGAAGGTGAGGACCGCCTGCTCGATGCCGCGCTGCCGGGAGACCGGAACCCAGTCGCCGCGCCGGCGCAGGGTCGGCTGGCCCTTGTGGTCGATGACCTCGGCGAGGTTGACGACCTGGCGCTTGGTGTCCTGCCCGGAGACTTCCAGGACCTCTTCGGCGGAGCCGCTGAGCCGGTTCATGATGCCGAGCGCGGTGAAGCCGTCGCCGGCGAGCTGGAGGACGACGTGGTGCAGCAGCCCGTCCACGGAGCGGGAGCGCACGGTAATGTCGTCGACCGGGCCCGGGACGAGGAAGCGCAGGGTGTCGATGACGTGGATGAAGTCGTCCAGGACCATCGAGCGGGGCTCCTCGGGCAGCCCGACCCGGTTCTTCTGGAGGACGATCAGCTCGCGCGGGTGCTCCAGACACTGCGCGTACGCGGGGGCGTACCGGCGGTTGAAGCCGACGAACAGGGACACGCCCCGCTCCTCGGCGAGCGCCACCAGCCGCTCGGCGTCGGCGAGTTCGTAGGCGAGGGGCTTGTCCACGTAGGTGGGGACGCCCGCTTCGAGGAGCCGGGTGACGATCTCGGGGTGGACGGCGGTGGGCGCGTGCACGAAGGCGGCGTCGAGACCCGCGTCCAGGAGGGAGTCCAGGCTCTCGTGCCGCCGCTCCTCGGGCAGGTGCAGCGAGTCCGCCACGGCCTTCAGGGTGGCGGGGGTGCGGGTCTGGAGGTGGAGGTCGATCCCGGGCAGCGTGCCGAGCACCGGAAGGTAGGCCTTCCGCGCGATGTCCCCGAGTCCGATGCAGCCGACCTTCACATGCTCTCCTAGTGGCGGTACTCCGTGTGTTCCTCTGCGGAAGGATACGGCGGCCGCCAGGCCGCGACGGTGTCGAAGCCGCGCAGCAGCAGGGTGGGGACGGCCTTGGAGGCGAGGGCGAGTGTGTTGTCCCGCAGGGCGCAGGTGATGCGGCCGTCGGCCAGGTTGAGCCGGGCCGCCTGGACGGAACGGCGGGCGATGTCCGTGGTGCGCGGGAGCCGGGCGGCGGTGTAGGCGGCCAGGTCGGGGGCGTGGCGGGCGGCCAGGCCGGGGGCGTGGCCGGGGGTGTGGTGGGCGGCGTGGTGGGCGAGCACCACGGCGTCCTCGACGGCCTGGTTGGCGCCCTGGCCCAGCATGGGCGGCATGGCGTGCGCGGCGTCGCCGAGGAGGGCGGTGCGGCCGAGGTGGTACGCGGGCAGGGGCCGGGCGATGTGGTGCACGTCGTGCCGGAGCACGTCCTCGGGGCGGGCGGCGGCGAGCACGTCGGGGACCGGCTGGTGCCAGGTTCCGAACTCCCGCCGGAGGTGGCTGAGTTCATTGTCCAGGGCGTGTCGTCCGGGTGGGGCCGCTGCGGCCGCGTACGCGTAGACCCGGCCGTCCTTGAGCGGGTGGGTGCCCCAGAGACAACCCCGGCCCCAGGTCTCGTGGGAGGCGAACTCCGCGCCGGGCAGCGGGATCAGCAGGCGCCAGGTGGTGAAGCCGGTGTACTCGGCGCCGGGGTGCTCGGGGAACAGGGCTTGCCGGACACGGGAGTTGACGCCGTCGGCACCGACGACCAGCTCGGCCTCCAACTCCTCGTCCCCGACGGCCACTCGGGCGGGCCTGCCGCTTGCGCCGGGGTCGACGAGGCGGGCGGGGGCGCCCGTTCGGACCGCGCCGGACGGCAGCAACGCGGCCAGGCGGTCGACCAGCGTGGTGCGCGGCAGCAGGACCAGCGGACCGCCGAACCGCGCGGCCATCGCCTCGGCGTCGGACCGGGACAGCCACCGTCCGCTCGGCGCGCGCAGCCCGCCGTCGCCCTGCCAGGCGGCCAGGTCGCGGATCTCGTCCCCGATGCCGAGGACGTCGAGGGCGCGCAGGCCGTTGGGCGCGACCGAGAGGGCGGCGCCGACCGGCTCCAGCGAGGGGGCCCGCTCCAGGACGGTGACCTCCCAGCCGCGCCGGTGCAGGGCGGCCGCGGCGGCGAGACCGCCGATCCCGCCGCCGACGACGAGTGCGCGCGTGCGTTCCGCCATGACTCCTCCGTTCGACGTTCGACTACATCTGTAGTGCGTGGCCGACCTTACTACACCCGTAGTAGCACGGCGGGGCGCCGGTAGGGTCGACCCCATGCCCGTCAGCACCCCGAACCGCGCCGCCCTGGTCGCCGACACCGCCATCGCCCTGCTCGCCGAGCGCGGGATGCGCGGGCTGACCCACCGGGCCGTGGACGAGGCGGCCGGCCTGCCGCAGGGCTCCACGTCGAACGTGGCGCGCACCCGCCAGGCGCTCCTGGAACTCGCCGTACGGCGGCACGCCGAGCGCGAGGCGGCGGTGCTGGCGGAGGGCGAGCTGCCGGACCCGGCCGGTGGCGCGCGGGCCCTGGCCGACAGCCTCGCGCTGGCGGTCCACCGTCTGCTCACCGAGGGCCGCGACCTGCTGGTCGCCCGCTACGAACTCGCCCTGGAGGCCACCCGCCGCCCCGAGCTGCGCGCCTTCTACGACGCGACGGGCGCCGTCTTCAAGGACCAGCTGGCCGCGCTGCTCACCGCCGCGGGCTCGCCCGACCCGGCCCGGCATGTGCTGTCGCTGCTGGCCTGGATGGACGGCCTGATGTTCGCGTGCACGGCGGGCTCGTTCAGCCGCGAGGTGCCGGGCCTTGAGGAAGTCCGGGCGGATCTGCGGGAGTTGCTGGCGGGGATGCTGCGCGGCTGAGGCCCGCGAGAGGACCCCGTAAATCCGCTGTCGCCGTCGCGGACCGGCTGCGAGGATGCCGATCATGACTGCTGAGAGCCAGGCCTCCGCCGAAAGCCAGACCCGCGTCGAGGCTCCCGCCCCCGCCGACCGCCCCTCCCCCGCCCTGGACGCCGGTGAACGCGCCATGCTGGAGGGCTGGCTGGAGTACCACCGCCGGACCCTCGCCTGGAAGTGCGAGGACCTGACCGACGAGCAGCTGCGCACCGCGTCCGTGCCGCCGTCCGATCTGTCGCTGATGGGCCTGGTGCGGCACATGGCCGACGTGGAGCGGTCCTGGTTCCGCAAGGTGCTGGCCGCCGACGACCAGGGGTACATCTACTGGACCGACGAGGACCCGGACGGCGACCTCCACCTCACCGGGGCGGACACCTGGAAGGACGCGTACGCCGCCTGGCAGGCCGAGATCGAGACCGCCCGGAGCAACGCGGCCCGCTTCGAGCTGGACGACCTCTCGCTGGGCAGGCGCCGCCCCACCGACGAGCGGCGCTACAGCCTCCGCTGGATCTACACCCACATGATCGAGGAGTACGCCCGCCACAACGGCCACGCCGACCTGCTGCGCGAACGGATCGACGGCCGCACCGGCGAGTGAGCGTCACCCTCGGTACGTCCGCGTCCTCCCTGCGGGCGACGGGATCACTCCTGCGAGTGGACCACCCGTGGTTACCCGGTGCCAAGGCGGCGGCCCGGCCAGCAAAGTGGCCCGAGTGCATCGACCGACGACCACCGCAGCGCTCTGGGTCACCGTGGCCGTCTCGGCCCTCACCGCCTGCGTGACCGTGCATGGCCCGGCCCCCGTCGCCCCCCGCCCGGCGGCGGGCACGGCGGCAGCCCCCCGCCCCGTACAGGCGCCCGCCCGGGAGGCCCTGGCGCGGATGGGGCCGCCCCCGGACGACCCGAAGCACCCGGCCGCCTCCCCCCGGCCCTCCACTCCCCCGCCGGCGCCCCCGGCCGCGCACCCCACCCCCACAGGCCCGGCCCCGCACCCCGCACCCCGCCCGGCCCCCGCGCCCCGGTCCCGCCCGACCGTCAGGGCACCGGACATCTGCGCGCTCGGCCGGAAGTACGGCGGCTGGCGGAAGGACAGCCCGGCGTCGGTGATCTGCGGGCGGGCGTACGGGCGTTGAGGGGCGGGACGGGTGCCGCTCGCGCGACACCCAGGCGCCGGTCGCCCGACCGGGCAGGGGACGCGCTCGCCCCGCCAGGCACCGGCGTCACATCCGCCGGCCGGCGCTTCGCCCGGCCGCGCGGGGCCACCGCCCGCGCCCCCGCTACCCCACCGGCCGCTGGCGCGGCGGTCCGAACCCCTCCCCGTCCCCCAGCCGGAGTTCCAGCCGGCTGATGGCGGCCCGGACTCCCGCGCCGTAGCCGTCGTCGGCGAGGGAGTCGGCGGCGCGGCGGGCGCGGTGCAGATGGGTGCGGGCGGCGTCGGAGCGGCCGAGTTTGAGGTAGTCGGCGGCGAGGTTGAGGTGGAGGGAGGGGTAGAAACCCCGGACCGGCGAGGGGTCGGTGCCGGTCAGCTCCTGGGCTGCCGACAAGGCCCTCAGGTCCCAGGCGAGTTCGGCGTCCGGGTCGTCCTGGGTGTCGGCGAGGTAGTGGGCCAGGGTGCAGCGGTGCAGGGGGTCGCCGGCCTCGGCCGTCTCGGCCCACAGCTCCAGCAGGCGCCGCTGGGCCTCCTCGCGGTCACCGCCGTGGTGCAGCATCACGACCTGCCCGATACGGGTCAGCACGGCATCCGGCGCCGCCTGCTCCTGCCGCTCCGCCACCGCGCCCTCCGAGCCGTCCCGCCGGGCCGCCGTCCGGCCCGCCTGCCCCGACGCTAACCGCAGCCGGCGAAGATGCCGGGCAGGCGGCCCCGTACACCGGGGTGACACGCCCGGACCGGCAGCACCCCCCTACGGACCCGCTCAGCCGGCCAGGTTCGGAATCCGCCAGTCGATCGCCTCGTGCCCCTGCTTCTCGATCGCCTCGTTGATCTGGGTGAACGGACGCGAGCCGAAGAACTTCTTCGCCGACAGCGGCGAGGGGTGCGCGCCCTTGACGACCACGTGCCGGGTCTCGTCGATCAGGGGGAGCTTCTTCTGCGCGTAGTTGCCCCAGAGGACGAAGACCGCCGGGTCGGGTCGGGCGTCGACGGCGCGGATCACGGCGTCGGTGAACTTCTCCCAGCCCTTGTTCTTGTGCGAGTTGGCCTCGCCCGCGCGCACGGTCAGCACCGCGTTCAGCAGCAGGACGCCCTGCTCCGCCCACGGCATCAGATAGCCGTTGTCCGGGACCGGGAGGTCCAGCTCCTCATGCATCTCCTTGTAGATGTTCCGCAGCGAGGGCGGCGTCTTCACGCCGGGCCGCACCGAGAAGCACAGGCCGTGCCCCTGGCCCTCGCCGTGGTACGGGTCCTGGCCGAGGACGAGGACCTTGACCTTGTCGTACGGCGTGGCCGCGAGTGCCGCGAAGACCTCCTCGCGCGGGGGGTAGACGGGGCCCTTCGCCCGCTCCTCCTCGACGAACTCGGTCAGCTCCTTGAAGTAGGGCTTCTCCAGCTCGTCGCCCAGAACCCCGCGCCAGGACTCGGGCAGCATGGCGATGTCGGTCACGTCAACGTCCTCACGATGTGCGGTCACTTCCAGCACTCAGAACCTACAGGCGACCACTGACAACGAGCACGCGAGGATGCCGTACGCCCCCTCTCACCAGCTGGTCTTCCGGTACAGCTCCCACATCGTCATGATGGTCGAGGGGTCGAGGGCCCGCTCCCCACCGGAGATGTCGCCGTTGGCCGCCACGTACTGCCGGCCCTGCCACAGCGGCAGCAGCCGCGCGTCGTCCGCCATCTCCTGCTGCGCCTCCGCCATGTCCTTGACCACCTCGGCGCGGTCGCGCATCGCGCGCGAGCGGGGCAGCAGGACGGAGGTGATCTTCTTGGCCGGGTACGGCGTGCCGAGCGCGTTGTTCTCGCCGACGAACGGCGTGATGAAGTTGTCCGGGTCGGGGAAGTCCGGGAACCAGCCGCGCCCGAAAACCGGGTACTCCCCCTTCTGGTAGCCGGCCACATAGCTCTTCCAGGGCCGGGCCTTCAGGGTGATCGTGAACAGCCCCGAGGCGTCGAGCTGCCGCTTCAGCTCCTGGAACATCAGGGCCGTCTCGGAGCCGTAGCGGTCGCTGGTGTACCAGAGGGTGAGCGGGACGCGCCGGGTGATGCCCGCGCCGGTGAGGATCTTGCGGGCCTTGGCGGTGCTCGGGTCGCCGAAGGTGTCGAAGAAGGGCGTGGTGTGCCCGACCAGGCCCTTGGGGACCATGGAGTACAGGGGGTCCACGGTGTCCTTGTAGACCCGGTGCGCGATGGCCCCTCGGTCGACGACCTGCGCGACGGCCTTGCGTACGGCGTCCTGCCGGGCCCAGGGGTCCTTGGGGTTGAACACCAGGTAGCTGATGTCGGTGCCGGCGCCGTCGATCAGCTGGAGGTCGGTCCGGTCCTCCTTCTCCAGGGCCACGATGTCGTCGGCGGCCAGACCCCGGTAGGTAACGTCGATGCTCTTGCCGCGCAGCGCCCGGACCATGGAGCCGGAGTCCTGGAAGTAGCGGATGGTCACCGCGTCGTTGAGCCGCTTGGCGAAGCCTTCGTAGCGGTCGTTGCGGACGAGCACGGCCTCCTTGCCCTCGTCGTAGGACTGGAGGCGGTACGGGCCGGAGCCGTGGACGTCGCCCTTGTCGCGCAGGGAGTGGGCCGGGTAGTCGCGGGGGTCCACGATCGACATGGCGGGGGTGGCCAGCACGAACGGGAACGTGGCGTCCGGCTTCTTGAGGTGGAAGATCACGTCGCGGTCGCCGGACGTCTCCACCCGGTCCAGGCTGCCGAGCAGACCGGCGGGACCGCCGGGGGCGTCGATGACGCGGATACGGTTGACGGACGCCTGCACGGCCTGGGCGTTGAGCGGGTGGCCGTCGGAGAACTTCATGCCCGGGCGCAGCCGGCAGCGGTAGGTGAGGCCCGTGGAGTCGGAGAAGTCGCAGCTCTGGGCGGCGTCGGGCTGGGGGGTGACGGCGCCGTTGGGGTAGGCGAGAAGCGTCTGGTAGACGTTGCGGAACAGTTCCCAGGAGCCGTCCCAGGACCCGGCCGGGTCCAGGGTGCTGGGGGCGCTGGTGGTGCCGACGACGATCGGGCCGTCGTCGGTCCGGGCGCTGCCGGGGAGCAGGGCGCAGCCGGACACCAGGCTGATGGACGCGGCCGCCGCGACTCTTCGAAGGAATCGGTTCCGCTTGAACACGCGCACGCTCCTCGATCCGCCGTACCAAGGTCGGCAGACCATACCGCAGCATTACGCCTCCTGAACCTCCCCTGAAACAGCCGTTGTTGACGGATCCGGCGGTGACGACGTTGTCATGGCGGCGACCGGGCGCGTCACCGCACCGCGACCGGCCGCCGTACAGCACTCCGGGCGCCGTTCCGCTGGGGAACGACGCCCGGAAGAGACGGCCGGTCAGGGGCCGGAAGGCACCCGAGGGGAGGGTCAGCCCACCCCGGCGTTGAGGAAGATGCCGCCGTCCACGACGAGCGTCTGGCCGGTGATCCAGTCGGACTGCTCGGAGGTGAGGAAGGCGGTGGCCCCGCCGATGTCGGAGGGCACGCCGAGCCGGCCGAGCGGGTAGGAGGCGGCGGCCTCCGCCTCGCGGCCCTCGTAGAGCGCCTCGGCGAACTTGGTCTTCACCACGGCCGGGGCGATCGCGTTGACCCGCACCCGGGGCGCGAACTCGTGCGCCAGCTGCTGGGTCAGGTTGATCATGGCGGCCTTGCTGACGCCGTACGCGCCGATGAACGGCGAGGGCGCCAGGCCCGCCACGGAGGCGATGTTGACGATCGCGCCGCCGTTCTCGCGCTGCCAGGCGTGCCAGGTCTTCTGGGCGAAGCCGAGCGCCGAGATGACGTTGGTCTCGAACACCTTGCGGGCGACGTTCAGGTCGACGTCCGCGATGGGGCCGAACACCGGGTTGGTGCCCGCGTTGTTGACCAGGAAGTCGATGCGGCCGAACGCCTCCATGGTGCGCTCGACGACCGCGCTCTGGTGGTCGAGGTCGTGCGCCTTGCCCGCGACGCCGATGACGCGCTCGGCGCCGAGCCGCTCGACGGCCTCCTTCAGCGCCTCCTCGTTGCGGCCGGTGATGCACACGCGGTCGCCGCGCGCTATCAGGGCCTCCGCGACGCCGTAGCCGATGCCCCGGCTCGCGCCCGTGATGAGCGCTACCTTGCCGGAGAGCTCCGGGAGTTCAGTCATGTCCGTGATCCTCAGATTCCCGAGTGACTAGGTTCTTCAGCTGCCCGGGCGACTAGTCGAGCGGTCCGCCGGCGACGTACAGCACCTGGCCGGAGACGAATCCGGCCGCCTCGCCGGTGAAGAAGGCGATGGCGTTGGCGATGTCCTCGGGCTCGCCCACGCGCTGGACCGGGATCTGGGTGGCGGCGGCCTTCTTGAAGTCGTCGAAGCCCATGCCGACGCGCTCGGCGGTGGCCTTGGTCATCTCGGTGGCGATGAAGCCGGGGGCGACGGCGTTGGCGGTGATGCCGAACTTGCCCAGCTCGATGGCGAGGGTCTTGGTGAAGCCCTGCAGACCCGCCTTGGCGGCCGAGTAGTTGGCCTGGCCGCGGTTGCCGAGCGCGGAGGACGAGGAGAGGTTGACGATCCGGCCGAAGCCCGCGTCGACCATGTGCTTCTGGACGGCCTTGGTCATGAGGAAGGAGCCGCGAAGGTGCACGTTCAGGACGGTGTCCCAGTCGGACGCGCTCATCTTGAACAGCAGGTTGTCGCGCAGCACGCCGGCGTTGTTGACGAGGATCGTGGGCGCGCCCAGCTCCTCCGCGACGCGGGCGATGGCGGCCTCGACCTGCGCCTCGTCGGAGACGTCCGCGCCGACCGCGATGGCCTTGCCGCCCGCCGAGCTGATCTTCTCGACGGTGTCCTTGCAGGCGGCCTCGTCCAGGTCGATCACGGCGACGGCGTGACCCTCGGCGGCCAGGCGTACGGCGGTGGCGGCGCCGATCCCTCGTGCCGCGCCGGTGACTACCGCGACCCGCTGTTCAGTGGTGGACATTGCTGCTTCTCCTCGCCCTTGAGAGAACCCGAGTGGCCCTTGACCGGACCCGAGTGCGGTGAGCGACCGCTTAGTACCTTCCGCACCCGTGACGCTAGAAGCACTGGCACCCGGTGTCAACGGGACACCGGGTGGTGTGATCCATTACCTGACCAGGAGGTCGAGCAGCCGTTCGGTCTCGGCCACCGGATCGGCGGTCAGCCCGGTGTGCACGGGTCCCGGCTGTACGACGGCGGAGCGCGGCGCGATCAGCCAGCGGAAGCGCCGTCCGGCGTCGTCGCCCGCGGCCTGGCCGGCGCCCTCCCCGCCCGCGCAGATCCGCTCGACGGCACCGAGCGCGGCCCGGATCCCGGCCACGTCGGCCGCCGGGTCGAGGGCGAGCAGCCGGGCCTCGTCCAGATGGGTGCGGGCACCGACGTAGTCGTGGGCGCGGCAGTAGACGACGACCCCCGCGTTGATCCGCTCGCCGCGCTCGACGCGGGGTACGACGCGGAGCAGGGCGTACTCGTACACATCGCGGTCGCCGCCCTGACCCGTCCGGGTGATGTGGCGCTCGACCACATGTCCGGCCATGTGAATGTGGTGCTCGCTCACTTGCTCTCCTGGAGGCCGTTGATGCGCTCATGGACGGAGACCGCCCGCGCGAGCAGCGGCCGGGCGTAGGCGCGGCGCAGGTCGTCCGGGGTGTCGAAGCCGGGCTCGCCGGTCAGCCACGCGTCCGGGATCTCGGCGGTGACCTCGGCGAGCAGCTCCTCGGTGACCTGCGGGGCCAGCTCGGCGGCAGCGGCGGCGACGTCCGGGGCGAAGCGGGCCAGCGCGTGGTCGGAGGCGTCGTAGGGGCGGGCGGCCGAGGCGTCGGCGGAGGGCCAGTTGTGGTGCCAGATCATGGTGGCGCCGTGGTCGATGAGCCACAACTGCCCTTGTTGCACGAGGAGGTTGGGGTTGCGCCAGGAGCGGTCGACGTTGTTGATCAGCGCGTCGAACCAGACGATCCGGCCCGCCTCCCCGGGCGTCACCGGGAAGGCGAGCGGGTCGTAGCCGAGGGCGCCGGAGAGGAAGTCCATGCCGAGGTTGACGCCCCCGCTGGACCGCAGCAGCTCCTGCACCTGCCGCTCCGGCTCGGCGAGCCCCAGGACGGGGTCGAGGCCGAGCGTCACCAGCCGGGGCACCCGGAACCCGAGCCGCCGCGCCAGCTCCCCGCACACCACCTCGGCGACCAGCGTCTTGCGCCCCTGCCCCGCGCCGGTGAACTTCATGACGTACGCCCGGAGATCGTCGCCCTCGACGAGCCCCGGCAGTGAGCCACCCTCACGCAGCGGCGTGATGTACCGGGTGGCGGTGACGTCTTTCAGCATGTTCCGCCCCACTCCCCGGGCACTCCGCCGACGGATGTGCGCCCTCTGCTTCCGGCCTCCGGTATGAAGTGAGCATAGTAACCGAGGGTGATCGCTACGCGGGATCCAGCACGGGCCTCGCGGGGAGCCCGCCGTTGTTCTCGCAGCGGAGTTGCTTGGCCATGGCCAGGGAGAAGGAGTGGGCGACGGTGGCGTAGGCGTTCTTCAACGCCCGCACGTTGTCCTGGGGGTCCTTCGGCATGCCTCCGCGCTCCACGCCGATCACGATGTGAGCCTCTCCCGACGAGCCGACCAACTTGTCACTCCGGCACGCGAAAAAGACGTACGCCTTGTCCGCCGCAGCCAGAGTTTCGTCCCCCATCTTCAGTACGGTGAATTCCGGGGCCGCCGGACTGTCCGTAGGGGCGCTGTCGGCCAGCCGCCAGGTGATCACCAGCTTGAAATGCGGCGTGCCGATGGGTGTGAAGACACGGCAGGCATCCTCTCTGCCGACGGTCAAGTCCGGCGTTGCCAAAGCAAGGTCCGACGCGGCCTGCGCGACGGTGTAACTCTTCGACGACGCCTCGAAGCGCGACGCACCCGTGATCACCTTCAGCGCCTTGGACGCGTCCGCGGATATGGAATTGCCACCGCAGAGTTGTGTCCCCGCAACGACCTTGTAGTCCTTCGGAAGGCCGGTCTTGTCCTCGTCACCGCTACAGCCCGTGGCCCCGAGAAGCAACGAGCCGGCCACGGCAGCGGAGAGCAGTCCCGCACGTACCGACCTACGACTGATCACTGTCCGCATCCTCACGTGTTCTCGGCCGTCCACCGGCATCAGCCCGTCTCCGGGTCGTTGCCCTGCTGGTTCTCCCGGTCGTTGCCGACCCCGTAGCCGAGCAGCATCGACTCTCGCAGGTCCTGCGCGAACGGGCTTTTTTCGGGCTCCGCAACGTGACGTGCCAGGAACTGCTCCGTCGGGGACTCGGCCATGCTCTCGCCGGCGGAGTAGATCTTGTCCTTCTCGTCGTCGGTGAGTTCCTCCAGCTTCTCCTTGTGCTCATCCACAGAGTTGTCGGAGATGTCACCGACCATCTGGCCGATGAACTGTTCGGCAGCCCCACTGGCGGTGTCGGTCGCCAGCGGAATGAGCACCGCCGCCGTGCCCACGGCCGCGGTCGCGGGCAGGAAGGCGACGCCCGCCGCCAGGCCCGCCGTGGCCCCGAACTCGACCCAGCCCGACCGCTTGGCGACCGCCTTCTCGTAGTCCTCGTGGGTCTTGAGGTTCGTCGCCTCCACCTGGTCGGCCCGGGACTGGTCGAGCATGCCCTGCACCTCGGCGCCCGTGCGTACGGTCGCCCTGGCCCTGGCGGCGACCTCGTCGGTGATCTGTCCGTCCGGCCCCACCGTGTCTTCCAGCGCGCTGCGGGTGTAGACCTGCTCCGCGGTCGAGACCGTCGCGTAGGCGTCCGGGTGCTGGCCCAGGGTGCTGAGGAAGCCCCGGACGACACTCCGCCCGTTCCCGTCCGAGGTGTCCGCGAAGTCGATGTGCCCGTCCGGGTTCTTGCCCGGCGCGAACACGCTGCCCGAATCGTTCTTGTCCAGCGCCCAGTTGATGTCGTCGATGTAGCCGGCGCCCATGACGCCCAGGCTGTCGGCCATCGCCTCCTCGTGCTTCTTCAGCAGACCCGGGTCGTCGGCGTACTTCTCCATGACCTTCTGCATGACCGCGGCGTTGTCCGCGTCCCGCACCACGTGGGCGTCCGGGTGCCCGGCCGGGTAGCCGAGGGTCGCCGCCTCCAGGGCGTGGCCGAGGGCGTCGGGCATCTGGTCGAGCGACGCCTTGAGCTCCTTGGGGTCGAGCGAGTTGACGTCGGCAAAGGACTGCCACTTCTCGTTGCCGAAGAAGTCGAGGTAGTTGTCGATCGCCCCGCCGTCCTTGTTCTTCCCGAGATCGGCCGTGGCTCCGTGGTTGACCGTGCCGTCCTCGTTGTACGCGGTCGGCGGGTCGGCGAAGAACTTCTTCGCGGCTTCCGGGCTGTTGCCGAGGGCCTCCAGCATGGCGGTGGCCGGGTCGTATCCGGCTCCGTTCACGCCGGAGGGGTTGAACGGGTTCTTGAACGGACTGTTCACCACCTTGTTCTCGGAGAACATGTACGGGTCCTTGGCGTGGAGTTGCGCCACGTGTTCGGCAATCGGGTTGAGGAACTTGGCGTCGTAGTTGCCGTACCGCATGATCCCGCCGAGCAGCTGGTAGCCGAACGGCCCGCCGTAGTCGTGCTTGGCCAGCGGAATGCGCTCCGTACCCAACTTGCGGAGTTCCGGACCCCACTTGTCGGTGAATTCCTTGTCGTGGGAGGCGGTGGCCAGGTTGAGGCCGAGGTTCCTCTGGAGCTCCTGGACGTCCTTGAGGCGCTCCGGGTCGACCTTTCCGTGCTCGGAGGTGTCCATGGAGAGCTGACCGAAGAACGCGAGCGACTTCTCGGGGCCGAGCTTCCCGTAGAAGTCCTTGGCGAACTCCTTCGACGAGCTGTTGTCCTTCAACAGCTCGTTGAGCTGCTGGAGTTCGGCGTGGGTGAGGTCCCGGCCCTTGGCCGCCAGAGCGGCGGCGCGGGCGGCCTCCTCCTGGTCCAGCTTCGTGTACGTCGGAGCGCTGAAGTCCTTGCGGTCGGTGACGTTGGCCTGGAGGCTGTTCTTGAGAGCGAGATCGGTGTCGTTGCAGTTGTCGACGATGAGGTCGATCCTCTTCTGCCACGAGTCGATGTTTCGCTGCTCCTGCTTCAGGAGCTCGCCGTAGTCGGGATCGCGGTGCGGCGTCAAACTCTCGGACAACGGGTGCAGCGCCGTGACCTTGCCCTTGCCGTCCACGTGGACACCGGCCGCGGGTCCCTCGTGGTCCCGGATGCCGATCAGCTCGTCCATGGCCTTCTTGATGGCCGCGTGACCGTCTTCCAGGATCAGCTTCACACCCTTGGCCTCGGCCGCGGCGTCCGCGAACTCCTTGACCGTCTTGCCGATGAACGCCTTGGTGACGCCCGCGTTGACGCCCTCCCAGGCCGCCCTGTCCGCCTTCGCCTTCATCCCGTCGGCGGCGTCGGTGGCGAGCTTGTCCAGCTTCCCCGCCATCTCCGACCAGTCATCGGCGGCGGCCTTCAGCTTCGCCACCGGGGCGTGGATTATGTCCTCGTATTTCAGCATGCCGCATGCTCCCCCGAGCCTTATTTCATGTATTCCGTGAGCGCGGATATCTGCGTCAGGTTCCCCTCGATCTTCGCCTCGTCCTCGGCGTGCCGGGCCTTGGTGTAATCGAGATGGTTCGAAATCTGGGCGCAGGCGTCCAGCAGTGTCTTCATATGCGTCTGCCAGAAGTCGTTCACCTTCAGCACGGCCGCACCGCTCACGAAGTTCCCGCCGGTCAGCGCCGTCGCCGCGTCGAATGTGGAGGCACGGGCGATGTCGCCGTCCTTCGTCAGCCGGCCCAGCAGGTCATACGCTTCATTTCCGATGGCACCGAGGTCGTCCCGATTGACCACCAGGTCCTGCCCGCCGCCACCGCCTCCGCCACCGTCGGCCGGAACACTGTCGATTTGCAGGGCGGTCCGCTTGGCCGCCGCCGCACGCATTTCGGCCCACTCTTGCTCGAACGTCACGAATTCCCCCAATTCAATCCGGCAAGGCCACTCCACCATACCCACAGGGCCACCGGGCCGATTGCCTCCTGTGGATAACCCGCCAGGCACGTCGGATCAAAGCCCGCGGCTCGCCGGAGTCGTTCTTACGCCCTCCTCATACCCGAGCCATGAGGATCGGGGCACGTGGCTGAACAGGCGGTGCGGCCGGACCGTACCCCTGGACAGATCACGTACGACCACCCCGGCGGAAGGGAACACCCCATGACCAGCGCATCGTCCCAGCCCGTAGCGAACCCCGCCCGGCGTACGGTGATGGCGGCGGCCGGAGCCGCCGGGCTCACCGTGGCCCTGGCGGCCTGTGGTTCGGACGGTGGTTCGGACGCCGTCGGCAGCGGTGCGGCCGGGACCACGCTCGGCAAGACCTCGGACATTCCCGAGGGCGGCGGCAAGATCTTCAAGGCCGAGGGCGTGGTGGTGACCCAGCCGTCCGCCGGTACGTACAAGGCGTTCTCCGCGAAGTGCACCCACCAGGGGTGTGCGGTGGGCAGCGTGAGCGACGGGGTGATCGTGTGCCCGTGTCACAACAGCCGCTTCTCGGTGGAGGACGGCAGCGTGAAACAGGGGCCCGCGACACAGGGGCTGCCCGCGAAAAAGATCAAGGTGTCCGGCGACTCGATCGAGCTGGCCTGATCACGCTCCCCCTGGGCCCTGTTCCTTTTTCTGGCGCCGCGTCAGAAGATCGGCCACACGGGGGTGTTCTCTTGGACTACTGGGGAGAAGAGGGGGCCGTATGACCGTCACCGAGCAGCGCCGGGGCCGGAAGATCATGATGACGCCGGGCGAGCTGGACGCTTTCCTGACCGTCCAGCGCACCTGCCGGGTCGCGACCGTCTCGGCGGACGGCGCCCCGCACGTGAGCGCGCTGTGGTTCGTCTGGGACGGCACCTCGCTGTGGCTCTACTCCGTGGTGCGCAGCAAACGCTGGACCCAGCTGAGCCGTGACCACCGGGTCGCGGTGGTGGTGGACGCGGGCGAGGAGTACGACCAGTTGCGCGGGGCCGAGCTGTCGGGGCGCGTGGAGTTCGTGGGCGAGGTGCCGCGCACGGGCGAGCTGTGCGCCGAACTCGACGCCGTGGAAACGCTGTTCGCGCGCAAGAACTTCGGCCTGGACGAGATGCCGCACGACGGCCGGCACGCCTGGGCCCGGCTCACCCCGGAGAAGATCGTCTCCTGGGACTTCCGGAAACTGGGCAGGGCTTAAGGAGCGGATGCGCAAGTCCCGCACGAGAGGCGGGACTTGCGCGGCTTCAGTCCGACTCCTCTGTCTTCTGGGCCGCTTCGAGCCGCGTCGCCGCCAGCCGCAGCGCCTCGACCGCCGCCCGGATCGAGGGACGACGGTCCGCGTCCGCCCGCCAGACGACGTAGACATGCCTGCCCACCCGCTGCTTGAGCGGGACCAGGACCACTCCCGGCGGCACCGGGTCGCGCCCCAGCAGAGGTGCGATGCACACTCCCAACCCGGCGGCGACAAGGGCGAATTGCGTATGGGTCTCGCCCGCCCGGTGACCGATGATGGGCTCGACACCTCTGGAGCGCAGGGTGAAGAGCAGCCACTCGTGGCAGAACTCCCCCTCGCCCCAGGTGATCCACTCGTCCTCGGCGAACTCCGCGAGGTCCACCTCGTCCCGGCCGGCGAGCGGATGCCCGGCGGGGATCGCGAGGTGCGCCAGGTCGTCCAGCAGGGGCGCCTTGACCAGGCCGTCCGGCACGGGCATCGGCTTGTTGTACCAGTCGAGCACCACCGCGAGGTCGAGATCGCCGCGTACGACCCCGGCGAGGCCCTGCGCCGGCTCCAGTTCGCTGGAGCGCACCCGCAGCCCCGGGTGCAGGGTCCGCAGTCCGGCGAGCGTGGCCGGGAACAGCCCCCGGGCGGCGGTGGGGAACGCCGAGAGACGCAGCTCGCCGACGACCTGCCCCCGGTGCGCCTCCAGGTCCGACTGGGCCAGCTCCACCTGGGAGAGGATGCGCACGGCGTGCTCGGAGAGCAGCCGGCCCGCGTCCGTGAGCCGCACACCGCGCCCGTTCTTGGCGAGGAGCCGCTGCCCCACCTCCCGCTCCAGCTTGCACAGTTGCTGCGAGACGGCGGAGGTCGTGACGTGCAGCGCGCCGGCCGCGGCACTGACGGAGCCGTGCCGGGCGAGGGCGTCCAGGGTGCGCAGGCGCTCCAGGTTCAACATGTAAGCGATACTAAGAGATACCGCGCGATAATTCTCGATTGTGCTACGAAGTTGCGGCCCGCATCTTTGACGGCATGAGCACGGTCTCCCCTTGCCCCACGGCAACGCCGCCGTCCGCGTCCTCCGTGTCCCCCTCCCCCGCGTCCACCCCGGCCGCCCCACACCCTCGTACCGACTGGCGTCTGCGCTTCGGCATCCTCTCCCTGATCTGGGGGTTCAGTTTCCTCTTCATCAAGGTCGGCACGACCTCGTACGCGCCGTTCCAAGTCACCCTCGGCAGGCTGGTGTTCGGCACGGCCGTGCTCGTCGCCGCGATGGCGGTCAAGCGCGAGCGGCTGCCGCGCGAGGCCCGGACATGGGGGCACATGGCGGTCGCCGCGTTCTTCCTGAACTCCGCGCCGTTCTCCCTCTTCGCCTACGCGGAGCTGACCATCCCCTCCACCCTGGCCGGCATCTGCAACGCCACCTCGCCGCTGTGGGGCATGGTCCTCTCCCTGGTCGCCCTCTCCGAGGACCGCCCGACCCGGGTCCGCTTCGCCGGGCTCGGCCTCGGCTTCCTCGGGGTGCTGACCGTCCTCGGCGCCTGGCAGGGCTTCCATGGCGTCGACGCCACGGGCACCGCGCTGGCCCTGCTGGCCTCGCTGTGCTACCCGGTCGGCTGGATCTACCTCCGGCGCACCCTGTCGGACACGGGCGACTCGCACCTCGCCATGACCGGAGCGCAGTTGCTCGTGGCGACCGTCCAACTGGCCGTCCTGACCCCCCTGTTCACCTCGTTCCCGACACACTTCGCCCTCGTCCCGCTGCTCGCGGTGGCCGCGCTGGGCGCCCTCGGTACCGGGGTGGCCGTGCTCATCCAGTACGGGCTCGTCGTCGAAGTCGGCCCCACCACCGCCGAGATGGTGACCTACTTCATCCCGGTCATCGCCACGGCGGCGGGCGTGGCGATCCTCGGGGAGTCGATCGCCTGGACCACTCCGGTGGGCGCCGTGATCGTCCTCGCGGGGGCCGCGCTCACCCAGGCGAGGCGCAAGGGCTGACCACCCGGCACGCCGCACGCGCGGCAGCGGGACCACCCCGCGTCACCCGTGCGACCGCCCGCGCCTCATCCGTCCAGCCGTCCGCGCCTCACCCGTACGACCACCCCGGCCTCGCCCGTCCCACCGTCCGCACCTCACCCGTACGACCACCCCGGCCTCAGCCGGACGACCACCCCGGCCTCACCCGTAAGACCGCGCCGGCGACGGCCGTACCGCCGCCGCCACCGCGTCAGCCAGCGGCTCGATGTCCGCCCCCGTGAGCGGTGAGACGGTGATGCGGACTCCGGGCGGGGTGCCGAGCCGGAAGCGGGCGCCGGGCGCGACCGCCCAGCCGGACTGGAGGAGCCGGGCCACCGCGCCGGTCTCGTCCGGGACCGGCACCCACACGTTCATGCCGCTGCGGCCGTACGCGGTGACCCCGCGCCGCGCGAGCGCCTCGGTCAGCGCCGTGCGGCGCGCGGCGTAGGACCGCGCGACCGAGCCGTCCGCCGCGTCGTCGGCCCACAGCCGGGCCACCGCGCGCTGGAGCAGCAGGCTCACCCAGCCGGGCCCGAGCCGCTGCCGGCCACGCACCCGGTCGACGGTGCGGGCGTCGCAGGTGAGGACGGCGACCCGCAGATCGGGGCCGTAGTTCTTGGAGACCGAGCGCACGAAGGCCCAGTGGGCGGTGGCCCCGGCGAGCGGATGCGGCGCGAGATCCACGAAGCCGTGGCCGTGGTCGTCCTCGATCAGCAGCACGTCCGGGTGCGCGCGGAGTACGGCCCGCAGCGCCCGCGCACGTGACGCGCTCACCGAGGCGCCGGTGGGGTTCTGGGCGCGGACGGTGACGATGAGCGCGCGGGCCCCGGCGTCCAGGGCGGCGCGCAGGTCCTCCACGCGCGGCCCTTCGTCGTCCACGCCCACCGGTACGGCGCGCAGCCCGAGCGCCGGGACCAGGTCCAGGACGCTGCCCCAGCCGGGGTCCTCGACCGCGACCGTGTCGCCGGGCCTGAGGTGGGCCGCGAGGACCCGCTCGACGGCGTCGAGGGAGCCGGAGGTGACGGTGAGCGGCCCCTCGGGCACGCCGTCGGCGTCGAGTCCGGCGCGGGCGATGCGCGCGAGGCCGGGGTCGACCGGCTCGGTGCCGTAGAGGACGGGGGCGTGGTCCGCGCGGGCGGCCGCGTCCGCGAACGCCGGGCCGAGCGGGGGCAGCAGGTCCGGGTCGGGGTTGCCGGTGGACAGGTCCCGCACGCCGGGCGGCACCTCCACGCGCAGTTCGTCGCGCCCGGTCGTGGCGGGCTTGGGCCGCACCCGGCTGCCCCGGCGCCCGGCGGTCTCGATCACCCCGCGCTCGCGCAGGGTGCGATAGGCGGCCGCGACGGTATTGGGATTCACTCCGAGACGCGTGGCCAACTCCCTGAGCGGGGGCAGGACGTGGCCCGGCCGCAGCTCACCGCTGCTGACCGCGTGCTCCACACTGGCCGCGATCTCCGCTGCGCCACGACCTTCGATCGGATACTCTCCTAGCACAAAGCAGATTATGCACTAGTGCAATAAGAGAGTCCAGGGAGGGACCGCCATGCAGGGGACCGAGGAGAAGCCCGCCGCCTACACGCCGACCGACCGCACCGTGCCCACCCGGTCCGCCGACCGGGCGTCGTACGACAAGGAGCTGGTGCACGCGATCCTCGACGAGGGGTACGTCTGCCACCTCGGCTTCGTGCGGGACGGCGCGCCGGTGGTGCTGCCGACGCTGTACTGCCGGGTCGGCGAGCGGCTGTACGCGCACGGCTCCACGGGTTCGCGCCCGCTGCGGATGAGCGGCGCCGGGGACCCGGGCCTTCCGGTCTGCCTCACCGTCACGCATGTCGACGGCCTGGTGCTGGCCCGCTCCGCCTTCCACCACTCGATCAACTACCGCTCGGTGGTGGTGCACGGCATCGCCCACCAGGTCACCGACCCCGAGGAGCGCTCGATGGCCCTCGACGCCCTGGTGGACCAGGTCGTCCCCGGCCGCTCGGCGGACTCCCGCCCCGCGAACAAGAAGGAACTGGCCGCCACCGCGGTGATCCGCGTCGATCTCACCGAGGTCTCGGCCAAGCTCCGTACGGGCGGCGCCAACGACGAGCCCGAGGACCTCGCCCTCCCGCACTGGGCGGGCGTGGTCCCCCTCCGCAAGGGCTACGAAGTCCCGGTGCCCAACGGCGACTTGGCGCCGGACCTCGAACTCCCGGACTACCTGGCGAAGTTGGCGGAGCAGACGGCGGAGACGGTCTAGCCGCACCACGGCCGGGGCCGGCGCCGCTCAGCCCCGGCCGGCCGTACAGACGCGCGGCGCCGGTGGCGGAGCGGCGCGCGGCTGGGCGAGGACGACAGCCCCGATCACGCCGACCGCGCCGAGCAGTTGGAGCGGACGCAGGGTCTCGTCGAGGACCAGATAGCCGAGGACCGTCGCGCACAGCGGGGACGCGAACGAAAGGAACGACACGGCGAGGGCGGGCAGTCGCGCCACTCCTCGGAACCACAGCGCGTAGGCGACCAGGGCGCCGACGATGCCGAGGTAGGCGAAGCCGCCGAGGTTGCTCCAGGTGAGGCGCTCCGGCAGACCCTCGTGAACCAGGGCGAAGGGCAGCAACACCAGCCCGCCCCCGGTGAGTTGCCAGCCGGTGAAAGCCAGCAGGCAACTCACCGGGGGCGGCCCCACTTCTTGGTGAGCACCAGTCCGGATGCCATGGACAGCGCGCCGAGGAGTCCCGCCGCGATGCCGATGCCGTCGAGACCCGCCCCCGGTTGCAGCACCAGCAGGCCGACACCCGCCGCGCCGAGGAGGCAGGACACCAGGTGCCGTGCCCGTATCCGGTCGTTCAGCAGCAGCGCACCCAGCACCAGCACGATCATCGGCTGGGCGGACATCACCAGGGCGGCGACCCCGCCGGGCAGGTGATAGGCGGCGAGGAAGAGGAGAGAGAAGAACGCGCCGATGTTCAGCACGCCGAGCACGACGGCCCGCCACCACCAGATGCCCTTCGGCAGCGTCCTGGTGGCCGCCAGCAGGATCAGCCCCGCGGGCAACGCCCGCAGCACGGCTGCCAGCAGCGGCCGGCCGGGCGGCAGGAACTCGGTGGTGACGACATAGGTGGAGCCCCACACCGCCGGGGCGAGAGCGGTGACGGCCGAGGTCACCGCGCCGCGCCGACCGCTCACTTCGCCTCTCCGGAGACCTGGTCACGCCGTCCGGCACGAGCCCCGCACGGTGTCGGGCCGTAGGTCTCCCGGTGGACCGTCAGGGAGCGGTCCCGGCGGCCGGGATGCGGCCGGGTCTCGGCCGGACGGCCGAGCGGCAGGAGCAGGGCGATGTGGAGATCGTCGCGGCCCGGGACACCGATGGCCTGCTTGACCTCCGCCTCGTCCCAGCCGTTCATGGGGCTGGTGGCGAGCCCCGCGGCGTGCGCGGCGATCATCAGGAAGGACGCGGCGATCATGGCGTCCTTCACCGCGCACTCGCGCTCAAGGCCCCGGCGGCGCGGATCCTCGTAGAAGGCGCGCGCGTCGACGGGTGAGGCGGCGGCGAACGACTCCGTCCACGCTCCCCCGCGCCGTGCCCGCTCCCAGATGTCGCCTCGGTCCTCGCGCCAGGCGCCGGACTCGGCGACGAAGACCAGCGTCACCGGGGCCTCCCGGGGATGCGGCTGCCCGCCCGTGGCCTCGGCGAGCGCCGCGCGGCCCGGCTCGCCGGTGACGACGACTATCGACCGGGCCTGGAGGTTGAAGCTCGACGGCGCCTCCAGCGCCAGGTCGATCAACTCCTGGAGAAGAGCGGGCGGTACGGGGTCCGGCCGATAGTGACGGATGCTGCGACGCGAGCGGATGACGCGGGACACGACGGCATGCTCCGGCGGAGAAAGGTCCGACGAAAGCAAGGGTGAGGTGACCACATGCGTGACGCCGTCGACGGCTTCCTCGGTCAATGGGCCGACCAGCGCGAGGACTTGGACCTCGACGCGATGGGCACGATCGGCCGGGTGCTGCGCCTGTCCCGGCTGGTCAGCGCGCGCCTGAAGGAGTACTTCGCACAACACGGCATCGAGACCTGGGAGTTCGATGTGCTCGCCACGCTCCGCCGTGGCGGCCGGCCGCTCACGGCCAAGGAGCTGGCCGAGAGCGTCATGATCGGTTCGGCGGCCCTGACGAACCGGGTCGACCGGCTCGTCGCCCGTGGCCTCGTCACCCGCGAGCCGGTCCCCGGCGACCGGCGCAGCCTGCACATCGAACTGACCGAGGAGGGGCGGGAGTTGGTCGACGCGACCGTGGAAGGGCATGTCCGCGACCAGCGTGAGATCCTCTCAGGCCTGGCCCCGGAGGACGCCGCCGAGTTCAACCGGCTGCTGCGCGCCCTGCTGGTCTCCCTCGGAGACGAGGCCCGCTGACACGGTCCACCCGCTCGGGGCGGACCGTACCGGCGGGCCACCGCGGCTCTACGCGGCCACCGGCACCCGGCCTCCGGCGTCACGGGCCTCCCCCGCCGCGAGGGCCGCGACCGCGCCGAGCATCAGCAGCGTGCCCGTCACCGTGGCCGTCGTCAGCTGCTCGCCCAGCAGCGCGACGGCGAGCACGGCGGCCGTCACCGGCTCCAGGAGCATGATCACGGAGACGGTGGCGGACCGTACGGCGGCGGCTCCCGCGAAGTAGAGGGCGTAGGCGAGGGCCGTGGGGACGGAGGCGAGGTAGGCGAGCAGCGCGAGGAGCCGCAGGGGGTGCCCGGTGTGCGGGAACAGCCCCTCGACGAGGGCGAACGGCAGCAGGCACACGGTGGTGACCGCGAAGGCGCCGACCGTGGTGGCTCCCGCGTCGACCGTGCCCGTACGGCCCCACCAGCGGGTCAGCAGGGTCATCGCGCTGTAGCCGGCGGCCGAGCCGAGCGCGCAGAGCACGCCCGCCGGGCGCACGGTGCCGCCCGAGCCGCCGAGGGTGAGCACGGCGAGCCCGGCGAGCGCGCCGCCGACCGCGAGGACACCTCCGGCGCCGAGCCGTTCCCCGAGCAGGAACCGGGCGCCGAGCGCGATGAGGACGGGACCGGCGCCGAGGGTCACGACCGTGGCGACGGCGAGGCCGGTGGCGTCCACGGCGGCGAAGTAGGCGGTCTGGAAGACGGCCAGACCGACACCGGTCGCGAGCGCCTGCCGGAGCAGGGCGGCGCGGTCACGCGGGGCAGCGGGCTTGGGAGTGCTGGTGCGGCGCAGCAGCCGGCCCACGACGAGCAGCACCAGCCCCGACGCGCAGCGCCAGAAGGACAGGGCGAAAGGGCCCATGTCCCCGCTCCGGTAGACCAGCGAGGCGACGGCGCCCGCCGTGCCCCAGGTGGCGCCGGTGACGATCAGATAGAGCAGGCCACGCCCGACGGGCAGGCCGGAGACAGCGTTCGACACGAGGTTTCTCCGCAGAAACGCACTGGATCAGTGCGGAAGTTGGCAGGCGTCCGACTCGGACGCGCGGACTTCGTCTGCGGGCAGCACCGTCCCGCCCGGCGCGCGAGGCGCGGGCGTGTTCTTCCCGGAGGCCCGCCTCAGGCGGCCGGGGGCGGAAGGACCAGTGCGTGCGAATGCATGATCAGCAGCCTAGGCAGCGGTTCCCCGCGCGGACAACTCCCTTTCCGCGCCGCCGCTCTCCGCGACCGGCCCCGCGAAGCCCTTGGCGGGCGTGGCGGACTGCGCGATGAACGCGCCCACGAGCACCACCGCGCCGCCGAACACCTGCGGCGCCGACAGATGCTCCCCGAGCAGCACCCAGGCGAGCACGGTCGCGATGACCGCCTCCAGACAGGCGACGACCCCGGCGACCTGCGGCGAGAGCCGCCGTACCGAGAGCACGCCGGTGACGTAGGCGAGGACGGTGGCGACGAGGACGATCCAGACGAGCAGCGCGGCGGCGGGTACGGCGCTGCCGTCGAGCCGCACGGTGCCGCTGAGCACCCGCCAGTCCATGCCCCACGGGCGGGCGACGACGGTCAGCACGGCGGCGCCGATCAGCAGGCCGTACGCGATCACGCCCAATGGGTCCGGTGCCTCCTCGCCCGCGTCGCCGCCCTGGTCGGACAGGACGAAGTAGCCGACCTGGCAGCAGGCGGCGCCGAGCGCGAACAGCAGGCCGAGCAGGTCGAAGCTGAGCCCCGACCAGACCTCGACCACACAGGCGAGGCCGCCCGCCGCGAGGACCACACCGAGCGCGGCGGCCTTGGTGACCGGCCTGCGCTGCACGAACCGCACCCAGCCGAGCACCAGCGCGGGCGCCAGATACTCCAGGAGCAGCGCCACGCCGACCGGTATGCGGGAGAGCGAGGCGAAGTAGCACGCCTGGACACCGGCGACGGCGAGCAGTCCGAACCCGGCGAGCAGCGCGGGGCGGCGGCGCGGCAAGGCGCGGTGCCGTACCGCCACGGGCAGCATCACCAGCGCGGCACCGGCCACGCGCAGCCAGACCACATGCAGCGGGTCGAGCCCCGCCTCGATCAGCGGCTTGGCCGCGACTCCCGACCCGCCGAACGCCACGGCCGACACCAGCGCGAGCCCCAGCCCGGCACCGCGGCCGCCATCCTTGCTCCCAGACACGTGCACGCGCACATGATGACAGGGGACGACATGAGCGTCACCCTTTTTAACTCCTGTCTCGGAGAGTGGACCGGGGGCCCGCTCGGACAGGGGGATCGGGGTGGCCCGGACAGCCGCGCGGGCACGGGAATCGGCGTGCAGCGGATCGCCCGCGCAGGCACGGGAATCGGCATGGCCCGGCGCCCGCGCGGGCGCCGGTGTCAGCAGGGTGCCGCGCCGCCGGCCGTACGGTTCCGCAGCCGGTCCCGCAGTTCGCCCGCCGGAATCCCGGCGCGCTCCAGCACCTCGACGGCCCGTGACCGCGGGTCGGCCACGAGGGCGGCGAGCAGGTCGACGCCGTCGGCCCCGCCCGCGCCCCGGCGCGGGGCGGCGCGCACCTCGGCGTCGCGCAGCGCGGCGGCCGCGACCGGCGACCACCGCTCGCCGCCGGCGGCGGCTTCGGCACCGGACACCTCGGAACCGCCCTGCCAGCGCAGCCCGTACCCGATGCTGCGCTGCACGAGATACCCGAGCAGCCGCGCGAGCTGGGTCGGGGTGCCGACGGCGGCGCGGGCCTCGGGGTCGGTCTCCAGGAGCGAGTGGAGCAGATGGGCGGTGTCGATCTGCCGGTCGCCGTCGCGTACGGCCCTGCGGCGGGCACCGGCGATCACCGACGCGAAGCCGGTGCCGGGCCCGGTGTCGTTCTCGGCGCGCGGTACGCCCTCGTCGGAGGCGGACCGGCCGGCTGTGCGGGGTTCCACGGAAGACACCTCATCAGGCGCCGGAGCGGACGGCATCCACGGCGGGAACCATTCTCGCGTCCCACGGTGAGCGGACAACCGGCGCGTCCATCTCATCCTCACGGAGGAGATCCGGTCGATTCCGTGTCAGGGGCGCGCGCCGCCTTGCCTACGCCCCATGGGGCAACCTCTTGCCCCTTTCGTACGTCACACAACAAGTGGAGGACGGATGCCTGTGCTGGCTGGTGGGCCTGCCGGCGGTGGACGGCAAGCAGTACGTGTACCGGGTCTACGCCCCGCACGACGCGCTGCTCGCCGACCTCTTCTGGGACGCCTGGCACTGCCATGACGAGAGCGCCTTCCCGCGCGCGTGGGACTTGTTCGACGCGGCGGTGATACGACGCGTGCGGACGTGAGGCCGGCGCGGCGGCCGTGAGACACGCCCCGCCGACCCGTTCCGTCCGCCCCCGCCGGCGCGTCAGTCCTCGTCCGCGAGGATGAGATACAGCTTCTTGCGGGCCTCGTTGATGACGGTGAGCGCCTTCTCCCGCTGCTCCTTGGTGCCGGTCTTCCAGACCTGCCCGAAGGCCTCCATCAGCCCGAACCCGGCCTGCCGGATCTCGCTCAGCGCCTCCCAGTCGACACCGCGCGTCGCCTCCTCCCAGGGAGCCTCCGGGCCTTCCTCGGCGGAGGTCCGTCCGCTCTCGGTGAGGGAGAACAGCTTCTTGCCGCCCTCGCTCTCACTGGCGATCAGGCCCTCGTCCTCCAGGAGCTGGAGCGTGGGGTAGACCGAGCCGGGGCTCGGCTTCCACGCACCCCCACTGCGCTCCGCGATCTCCTGAATCATCTCGTACCCGTGCATCGGCCGGTCCTTGAGCAGCGCCAGGATCGAGGCCCGCACGTCACCGCGCCGCGCCCGCCCCCGGCCACCGCCGCGCCCCATGCCGCCCCAGGGCCCCGGCCCGAAGCCAGGCCCGAACCCGTGCCGCCCCGGCCCACCGGGACCACCCGGCCCGAACCCCGGCCCCCCGGGCCCGAACGGCCCGAACGCCTCCCGCAGCCCTTCAACTCCCCCGAACGCCCCCCAGCCCTGCCGGCCGGGCCCGCCGGGACGATGCCCACGCTCGAATCCGTGGTTCCGCATCGCGACCACTCCATTCCATCGTCGATCAGTCACGTACCCATCGCGTCTCTTACGCGACACCTCAACGATATATCGCTTCCGTGCTTACGACAATGCCCTTGCCGTCCGGATGACTGTTGTCCTGTGCCAGTGATCGCTGATCGATTGCCGACCGGCAAATCTTGGATGCGGTGAGACACCGTCCCGTGGTGGGATGCGCCGCATGAGCGACTCGCTGCGTGCCCGTATCGAGCAGTACTACGCCACCGTGCCGTTGCTGTTCGCTGATGCCGAAGAGTTCGGTCCGTTACGGCTGTTCGTGCGAAAGGGGCCAGGTGCCCCTTATTACGGCGGTCCCAGCCATGCCCAGCCCACCGCGGAGGGGGGTGCGGCCGTAACCGCCGCTGACATCGCCCAGGTGCGGGCCCGGCAGCGCGAACTCGGTGTGCCGGAGGCTTTCGAGTGGCTGGCCGAGCAGGCGCCGACGTTGCGGGCCCGTATCGAGGCCGCCGGCCTGCCAGTGGCGGAACGACCGTTGATGGCTCTGGATCCGGACCATCCGGTTGGTCCGCAGCCGTTGCCGGCTGGCGTGACGCTCCGTGTGGTGACGGCCGATGACCCCGCGTTGCCCGCGGTCCTCGCCCTGCCCCGGTTGGCCTTTGCCGAGGAGGGCACCATGGTGGGCCTGGCGGGTCGGAAGGAGTTGTCGGTGGTGGCCGAGGAGCTGACCGAGGACGGCACCGTGCGAACGATCCGCCCCGCGATCCGTTGCGGGCACAAGACGCTCATCGCTGCCCTGGCCTCGGACGGCACCCCGCTCGCTGCTGGTCATTACCACCCGGCGAACGGCACCACCGAGATCGGCGGTGTCGGCACCCTGCCCACCGCCCGCCGCCAGGGCCTGGCCGCCGCCGTCACTGCGGCACTGGTCACCCACGCTCGCGACAACGGGGTGGGCACTGTCTTCCTCGCCTATGCGGAGGACACCGTCGCTCGCATCTACTCACGTCTGGGCTTCCGCCCTGCCGGCAGCACCCTTCTGATCGCCAACCAACCTGCGCGGTCGTAGGTTCGCAGGCCGGAAGAGCTTGCGCTGGCGGTATGCCTTCTGGCGGCAGCGCTGGGAGCATGTCCGGCGTTGTGACATGTTGCGTCCTTCGGGCAGCGGGTCCGAACAGACTTCGCATGTCCCGGGGGTCGTCGGTGTCGATTTGCGGGGTGGGGCCAGCGGGCGAGCCGGACGCGGCGGTGTTGTTCGCCAGCGGTATACCGCTGGACGGCACCTCTTCTGCCGGCAGGCTCTCGAACGGGTCAGCGGCTTGACGCCGAAGCTCGCTTTGGACTGTATGGGGCCCCGCACTCCTCGCAGTTGACCGTGTTCAGGATCTGCTGGCGCCCGTCCGTGTCGCGGCCAGCGGTGGCGGCAACGCGGGGCCAGGTCGGACTGCCCCGGTGCATGGGCGGTTCAGCGAGGTACTTCCGCAGGTAGGCCGGGGAAGGTAGTTCGCCTTGGCGAGGCGGGTGATGAACGAGGCGATCCCTTCTCCCTGTCGTGGACGAACCTTGAACGGAATGCGGGCGACCTCGGTGCCCGGGGCCGACGACGTCATCCGTCGGTGCCAGGCTGCGTCGGACAGCCGGACGAAGAGTCGGGAGTGTGCCGACGCTTGCGTGTGCCGTCGTGCCAGTGCAGCCAGAACGGCTGCGAGGCGACCGCGACCACCTGCGGATCGGGGTCCAGCAGGATCAGCCTGTCCCTCTCCAGCCACGACTCGTAACCCTCGCGTCGACGGCTCGGCGGTGATCGTCGATGTTCGTGCGGACGACCGGATCGAGAGGCCTCTGCCGTGTCCGGCCTCAACCGTCAGATCCCCTACGGGGATGCCGCCGCGGCTACGAAGACGTTCACCCACCCGCTCCATCTGCCGTGGCTCAACGGGATCAGCACGCACGCGGCGATCCTCGACTACGGATGCGGATACGGCCGCGTCATGGAGGAACTCCAGCAGTGCGGCTTCGACGACCTCACGGGTGTCGAAGCCTCTCCGGAAATGATCAGCCGCGCACGCCTTCTGCCGCAAGACCACGCACGCAACCGGAGCCGCTACGGCCGGCATGCTGATCACTACGGCGCCTACGGCGTGTTCGAAACCGCCGACGGTGCGGTCTGCCGCCCTCACACCCGCGAGTGGTTCGCCACCCCGCTTCCCGGGTTCCGGACCCTCGACACGCGCACCATCACGGCCGGCCACAGACGGCGACGATCACTCTGCTCGACGGCTCTGTAGTGTGCGGCGATGACAAGAAGCGAGCGGCTCGCGGATCAGTTGGACTGGTACTGGCACAAGAACCTGCGGCCACGGCTGGACGGTCTCACCGACGAGGAGTACTTCTGGGAGCCGGTGCGCGACTGCTGGAGCATCCGCCCACGCGCCACGTCGGCCGCACCGGTGTCGGAAGGCTCGGGGCAATGGACGATGGACTCCACGTCCCCCGCCCCGGTGCCGGCACCGGTGACCACGATCGCCTGGCGGCTGGCGCACATCATCGTCTCGTGCCTGGGCTATCGGGTCGGCTGGTACTTCGGCGGCCAGGACGTCGACTCCCGGACATTCGCCTACGCGGGGACCGCCGACGAGGCACTGAAACAGCTCGATGAAATGTACGGCAGATGGAACACGGGGGTCCGCCAGCTCTCGGACGCCGACCTGGACAATCCGCCCACGCTGGGTCCCGAGCGGTTCCCCATGGAGAACAGGGTCCTGCACGTCAACAGGGAGCTGATCCACCACGGCGCCGAGATCTCCCTGCTGCGCGACCTCTACCACCGGCAGGACGGAGCCGTACCGCACCGCATATGACTTTCGAGAGAGGCGGCTCGTCGGCAGGCCGTCCGCAGCGCCCTCGAACGCCCGGCCCGGTCAGTCCAGCAGCGCAGCCGTGAACGTCTCGCGGTGGTCCACCAGCCACGCCTGCACGCGGTCCCAGCGTTCCCATCCGCCCCGTTCGGCCAGCGCCTGGAGGTAGAGGGGGTCTCCGTCGGCCACGCGGCGGGCGACGAAGGCGCGGCAGACCTCTGTGGCCTGCTCGATGACGTGGGGCAGTTCGGTGCGGTCCCCCGGCGGGAGGCCGTAGCCGTCGGCGAGGGTCCGCAGCCGTGCGGCCGTGGGCAGGCCGTGGGGGTGGGTAGCGGCCGCGGACTCGGGATCGAGCAGGGGGACCCAGTAGCGGGCGGTCATGGCGATGTCCCAGAGGGGACGGCCCGGGGCCGCCAGGTCGAAGTCGATCAGGGCCACGGCACGGCCGTCGCGGAAGACGACGTTCTCCGGGCACACGTCGTTGTGGCACACCGTCGTTCCCCCCTGCGGGTCGGCGAGGTCCCGGGGCCACTCGGCGTGGGTGTCGACCGCGACGGCCGCGCCGGCGTCGTGCAGACGCCGCAGCAGGCTCCCCACCGACGCGAGGGCGGAACTCGTCATCGCCCAGTCCGGGAACGGCGGCAGAGCCACGTCTCCGGGGATGAACGTCAGCCGCTCACGGCCGTCCGCGGTGAGACCGACAGGGGCCGGCGCCGCGTCGAAGCCGTGCTCCCGCAGTGCGAGGAGATGGGCGTGCAGGGCGCGCGCGTTGCGCGGTGCGGGGCGCTCCACCCACTCCCCCCGGCGGAAGACCGCCCCCGCGTTCGCCATCCCGCCGGCCAGCGCCTCGCCTTCAGCAGTCATGAGGATCACGCTATCGCCGGACCGGCCGGCGCGGGGCGGCCGCCCAAGCGGTCCCCTCAGCCAACTCAGGCGACTCAGACGAACTCACACAACGGAACGCGCGACCCGGAACCCCACGTCGTCGACCTGGAAAGTCGGATGGCTGCGGCGCCGCGCGGACGCCCGGCAGCTCCAGTGCTCGTCGAACCAGCCACCGCCGCGAAGCACCCGGTACGCGCCGTAGACCTCGGCGTCGTAGACGTCCCAGCACCAGTTCCAGACGTTGCCGAGCATGTCGTAAAGCCCCCACGCGTTGGGGCGTTTGCCGCCCACCTCGTGGACACGCTCGTGCGAGTTGCCGCGGTGCCAGGCGATCTCGTCGAGCTCCCCGTAGCGCGGCCCGGTCGTCCCGGCACGGCAGGCGTGCTCCCACTCGGCCTCGGTCGGCAGCCGATACCCGTCGGCGGAGGCGTCCCACTCGACGTCCTCGGCCTCGGCACCGAAGTGGTACGCGGGCGTGAGCCCGGCGCGCCCGGACAGGTCGTTGCAGAACCGCGCCGCGTCCCACCAGGAGACGGACTCGACGGGCAGCCGGTCCCCGCGGGCGGCACTCGGCCGCCGGCCCGTGATCTGCGCGTACAACGCCTGGGTGACCGGGAACGCCGCGAGCCGGTAGGGCGCGAGTTCGACCGCCCAACTGCGCTGTGTCCGCCGGTCCGACAGCGTCACCCGCCCCGGCGGGATGGCGATCATCTCGTTCCCCGTCATCACGTCCATGATGTGGCAGATCCTAACGAGAGCTGTCGGCGCGGATCACGCCCTCACCATGAGTAGGGTGGCGAACAGCCCCTGCCTGGTCGTCCGTTGGAGCGGCCGCACGAGCTGCGGGCATCCGGCTGGAGGCACAGTGAAGAGCCCCGACATGTCCCGCGCTGCCCGTCTGGCGGCCCACGGCGCCGTTTCCAACTCGCTGGCGCTGCACGGTGATCGCGGACTGCGCGAACTCCTGGACGCAGCCGCACCGGTGGGTTCCGGCATCGGCGGCAAGACCGTACTGCTGGACGTCGACGGAACTCCGGTCTTCGTCAAGGAAGTTCCTCTGACCGATCTCGAACGACGGCCGGAGAACGTCCACTCCACGGCGAACCTGTTCGGGATGCCTTCCTTCTGCCAGTACGGAGTCGGCAGCATCGGCAGCCCAGGGGTCAGCGCCTGGCGGGAGCTGGCCGTGCACACCATGACGACGAACTGGGTGATCACCGGACAGTACGAGGGTTTCCCCCTGATGCACCACTGGCGGGTGTTGCCGGGACCTGGCCTGCCCCTTCCCGAGGAACTGGCCGACGTGGAACGAGCTGTCGCGTACTGGGGCGGCCAACCGGGCGTACGCCGCCGGATCGAGGCTCTCCAGCGGTCCACGGCGAGCCTCGTGCTGTTCCTGGAGTACATCCCGCACAGCCTGCACGACTGGCTGGGCGTACGGATCGGCGCCGGTGAGGAGGCGGCCGCGCGGGCCTGCGCCATGGTGGACGACGAGCTGCGAGCCGGCACCTCGTTCATGAACGCCCACGGGCTGCTGCACTTCGATGCCCACTTCGAGAACATCCTCACCGACGGCCGGCGCCTGTACTTCGCGGACTACGGCCTCGCGCTCTCCTCCCGCTTCGCCCTCTCCCCGGACGAGGCCGCCTTCCACGCCCGGCACCACGGCCACGACCACCGCTACACGGCCTCGTACCTGGTGTACTGGCTGGTCACCGCCCTGTACGGATACGACTGGGACGAGCGCCTCGCACTGGTGCGCGCCTGCGCCGAGGGCAGGCGCCCCACGGGAATCCCGGAGCCGGCCGCCGCGCTCATCACCCGCCACGCGCCGCTCGCCGCGGTGATGTGGGACTTCTTCCGCAGGCTCCAGGAGGAGAACCGGGAGACGCCCTACCCGCTGGAAGCGCTGCGCCGGATCGAACAGCGGGACAGCCCGCTCGATACGGCGACGAGGTCATAGGACTCCCGCCGGGACACGTACCGCTTCGTCGGCGAGGCCGGCCCGCTCACGGTCGGGCTGCCGGAACGGGTCCGGCTCGCGCGCCTCTCCCGTGGACCGGCGGCCACGGCCTGTCTCGTCGTCGGGTACGAGGACGCCTCGCTCTCCGAGACCGCGCCGCCGCCCGGCACAACCGGGCCACCCCGCCCCAACTGGCCTTGGACTCCCGGTGATCCGGCGCTCTAGGGTCTGCGCCATGCGCATTCGAATCGTGGACGCCTTCACCGATCTGCCCTTCACCGGGAATCCCGCCGGAGTGGTCCTCCTGGACGACGTCTTCCCCGACGACGACTGGCTGCAGAACGTCGCCGCCGAGGTGAACCACCCCGAGACCGCGTTCGCCCACCGGCTGCCGGAGGGCGGTGAGGCGGACTGGGCGCTGCGGTGGTTCACTCCGCGTACCGAGGTCGCCATGTGCGGGCACGCCACGCTGGCCACAGCCCACATCCTGTACACCACGGGCACGTTCGAGGGGCCGGTACGGTTCGCCACCCGCAGCGGGGTGCTCACGGCCACCCCCGGCGACGACGGCTGGATCACCCTGGACTTCCCCACCGCCCCGCTCACCGAGGTGGCCGCCCCGGACGGCCTCGCGCGGGCACTCGGCGCGGACCCGGTCGCCGTCTACGACACGGGCCCCGAAGTGGGCGATCTGCTGGTGGAGTTGGCGGACGAGAAGGCCGTACTGGAGCTGGCCCCCGACCACAAGGAACTCACCGAGTGCTCCTCGCGCGGGGTGATCGTCACCGCCCGCGCCGAAAACCCCACCCTCGGCTGCGACTTCGTCTCCCGCTGCTTCTTCCCGAACATCGGTATCGACGAGGACAGCGTCACCGGGAGCGCCCACACCGCCCTCGCCCCGTACTGGTCCACCCGCCTCGGCCGCGACGACCTCACCGGCCTCCAGGCCTCCCGCCGGACCGGGTACGTCCGTACCCGTCTGCGCGACGACCGCACTCTGCTGGTCGGCCGCGCGGTGACGGTGATCGACGGCGAACTGCACGCCTGAGAAGAGGGGTTGGCGGCGAGCCAGGCGGCGTCGACGCGGCTCGCCGCCGCCCGCTCAGGCTGTGGGCAGCCAGCCCACCTTGCCCGCGAGGAGCGCGTAACCGACGAACGCCCCGATGTCGAGCAGGGAGTGCGCCACGACCAGCGGGCCGACGCGGCCCCAGCGGCGGTAGAGCCAGACGAAGACCACGCCCATGACCATGTTGCCGATGAAGCCGCCGATGCCCTGGTAGAGGTGGTACGAGCCGCGCAGGACCGCGCTGGCCACCAGGGCGGTACCCGGTGTCCAGCCCAACTGGCCCAGCCTGCGCAGCAGATACCCGACGACGATGACCTCTTCGAGGACCGCGTTCTGCACGGCGGACATCACCAGCACCGGGAACTTCCACCACACGTCGGGCAGCGCCTCGGGCACCACGGTGAGGTTGAAGCCGAGGGCCCGTGCGGCGAGGTAGAAGGCGATGCCGGTACTGCCGATCACCGCCGCGACCGCCGCGCCCCGCGCCAGGTCGGACCACGGCCGGCTGCGGTCGAACCCGATCACCCGCAGGCTCTTGCCCTCCCGCTGCAGCAGGTGCGCCACGAGGAACACCGGCACCAGCGCGGACGCGATCCCGAAGAGCTGCCAGGCGAGGTCCAGCCAGGGACGCCCCGGCGCGGCGGAGGCGTTGAGCGTGGCCGCCTGATCCTTGAGTCCCCCCGGCTCGGTCACCGACCCGACGAAACTGATGAGCGCGGACACCCCGCTCGCCCCCAGCGAGAGCGCCAGCACCAGCAGGGTCTCGTCCCGCAGCATCCGCCGCGGACTCCGCTCCCGCGAAAGGGACTCGGCCACCGGTTCAGCCTCCACCTGCGCTCGACCTCAGAGACCCCGCAAGGATCGCAGAACCCCGCAACCAACCCACGCACCGGGTCACAGGGACCCCGCCCGACGAGCCGGGCGCATCCGGCCTTCACCGCCCTGGTCACCCCGGAGCAGTGGTGATCTCCAGCGCTCGCGGACGCGGCGTCGGGGCGTAGCCAGCCCAACCGCCCCCGTCACCTCGGAGGCCCGGCGGAGGCGGCCCGCACCAGCCGAGTCACCCCGGAAGCCGGACGGAACCAACCCCCACCAGCCCCGTCACCCCAAGGCACCGGGGGCGGCCAACCCGACCGCCCCCAGACCCACCGGGCTCGGCCGACCTCCGCCGCCCCGCCCCACCACTCCCGTCACCTCAGAAGCACCCGGCGCACCCGGGCCTCGTCACCCAAGTCACCCAAGTCACCCCAGAAGCACCACTGCCGGCCGACCTCCACTCCCGCACCTCAAGAACCCCACCCCTCACAACCACCCCGCCCAACCCGCGGAGCGCCCCGCACAACCACCCCGCCCAACCCGCGGAGCGCCCCTCACCCCAGCGTCACCGCCTCCGGCACCCCCACCGGCCATGTGTGCACCGGCTCTCCGGCGTGCATGAGCTCGCCGTAGCGACGGGTCGTGGCGGCCAGGGCGGCCTCCCGGTCCATGCCCCGTTCCAGGGCGCGGTGGAAGGTGGCCGCCTGCCAGGAGGCGCCGTTGACGCGGCGGCGGCAGCGTTCCTCGATGACGCCGAGGTAGAAGTCGCGGTCGGCGGGTTCGATGCCCCAGGCGTCGAGGCCGGCCGAGGCCATGGGGAGGAGTTCGTCGCGGACGAGGGTGACCGCGTCGGTTTCGCCGACGCCGCCGTAGCGGCCGCGGCGGGGCCAGACGAAGCGGGCGTCGATGCCGTACCGGCAGGCCGCGTCGAAGTTGGCCTCGGCGGCCGTGAAGGGCAGCCGGGTCCACACCGGGCGGGGCTCCTCGGCGAGCGCGCGCACCAGGCCGTAGTAGAAGGCGGCGTTGGCGATCACGTCGGTGATGGTGGGCCCGGCGGGCAGCACCCGGTTCTCGACGCGCAGGTGCGGGACGCCGTCGGCGATGTCGTAGACGGGCCGGTTCCAGCGGTACACCGTGCCGTTGTGCAGGACGAGTTCGGCGAGCCGGGGCACGCCGCCCGCGTCGAGCACCTCCAGCGGGTCCTCGTCGTCGCAGATCGGCAGCAGGGCCGGGAAGTAGCGCAGGTTCTCCTCGAACAGCTCGTACGCGGAGGACACCCACCGTTCCCCGAACCAGGTGCGCGGCCGCACCCCCTGCGCCTGGAGTTCCGGCGGGCGCGTGTCGGTGGCCTGGAGGAACAGCGGCGGCCGGGACTCGCGCCACAGCTCGTGCCCGAACAGGAAGGGCGAGTTGGCCCCGACCGCGATCTGGGCCGCGCTCGCGACCTGCGCCGCGTTCCACACGTCCGCGAACCGCCCCGGCGTGACCTGGAGATGCAGCTGCACGGAGGTGCACGCGGCCTCGGGGACGATGGACTTGGAGGTGCACCGCAGGTGCTCGACCCCGTCGATGTCGAGCCGGAAGTCCTCACCGCGCGCGGCGACGATCTGGTCGTTCAGGAGGGCGTACCGGTCCACCTCGGAGAGGTTCGAGGAGACCAGGTCGTCACGGCCGAGCGTGGGCAGGATGCCGATCATCAGGATGCCGGCGTCGACCTCGCCGGCCTTGCGGTCGGCATACGCCAGGGACGTGCGCAGCTCCTCGGCCAGCCCGTCGAAAACCCGGCCGCCCAGCCGGTGCGGCGCTATGTTCACCTCCAGATTGAACATGGCGAGTTCGGTCTGGAAATCCCGGCTGGCGATCCGCTCCAGAACCTGACCGTTCAACATTCTGGGCAGGCCGTCGGCGCCGGCGAGATTCAATTCGATCTCCAGCCCCATGAGGTTCTTGGGCCGGTCGAAACGCCTCTCGGCCAGCAGCCGCTCCAGTCCCGCCAGGCACTTCTGGAGCTTTTCGCGGTAGCGCCCGCGATCGGACAGGTCGAACGACCCTGCCACGACCTTCTCCCCCATGCAGATATCCCTCCTCGGACGGGCGGCCCGAGGGTCCGGCCGCCGGGCTCACCGGTCCGGTCTCCCCGGATCAGGTGGGATGATGCCCAGCGGAAGCGATCCATAACGCCGCATCCGGCCTCGTCGCCCGTTATTCTGTCGTGGTGTCCCGCGGCACATTCACCGGGCATACCGCAGCACGCACCTTCGGGTGCCCAGATCGTCTCGTGAAAAACGCCGACGACATTCGGCCGACCGCGTGACACGCGGAGCAGGAGGTCAGCGGCGCGGCGCGCCCCGGAAATCGGGATGAATACCGCAGATTCCCGGCCGGATATCCACTTGTTCCGATCACCGGAATCCGTTAGCCGAAACACCACCTGAACACGTGTCGTATAAACTTCGCGGAGAAGGCCGAAGGTTGGCGCCCCGGTATCGGTTTCCGACGCGTTCCCACCGTGTTCCCGCCGTCAGGTGACGGACGACGGGCCTCAGCCACACCCGCGTCCACCGCTCCGGGCCCCCATCTCCCAGGCCGCCCACCTGTGAGCAGACAGCGCCGTCCGCCCTACCCTCCTCGCGCCGCCGCGCCTGTCGAACGAGAGGCGACCCACCATGCCGCTGCACGTTCCCCCTGCCCCCGCGCCCGCACTGCGCACCGTCCTCACGGCCCTCGGTTCCCCCACCGCGGTACGTGAGGCCCGCACCCCCTCCCTGCGTGCCGCTCAGGGACCCGTCACCGCCGAACTCCCGCTCGCCGTCCATGTGCTGGACCACGCCACCGACCCGGGCCCGGCCGCGACCCGACTGGCCGGCTGGCGCTTCCTGATCCGCTCCGGCGACCGCGCCGTGGCCGCCGCGGACACCATGCTGACCCCCGACGGCTGGGCCTTCTCGCACTTCTTCGAGGGCCCCTACATCCCCTCGACCGAACGCGCGCTCCAGCAGGCGGAGGCCCTGCAACAGCCGTACCAGCCACGCCTGTTGTCCGTCCCCGGCCTCTACATGCTCACCCTGTGGCTGCACGGCGACATCACGGCCGACCCGGCCGAGGGGCTGCCCGCCGCCGACGACCTGCTGATCCCGCTCGCCCCGGCCCCGCCCGGCATCCCCGCGCACCGGCCACACCGGGTCGCGGAGTTGCTGCCCGTCCTGACCCTGCGGGCGAACCGCGTCCCGCTGCTCGGCTCCCCCGCCTGACCCGGCCGAAACAGCGACCGGAACGGAAACCGCCGTACCCCGCTTCCGCGCCCCGGAAGCGGGGTACGACTGTCTGCGGGCCGCCGCCACGACCCGCGTGGAGCCCCCGGATCATCCCGGACAGCCCATGTGGACCATGCGGACTAGCCCCTTCCGGTGACTGCGAACCACCCAAAATGACAGTGCAGTTGGATTGAACCGTCCGCGTGGGTGACACGTCATCAACCTGTGAGAAGCGGTGCCGCGAAATCCCTGCGGAACGACCTCCGTAGGGCAACACTGGGTTCCGACCGACTCATTACGGGGGACGGACATGACCACGACAGAGCGAGAGATCCCACCCATGTGCCAGCACCAGCCGCCGTGCCCGCCAGCCGAGTCCGCCGACCGCGAGTCCGCCCGCCTCGTGGCGCACCACCCGGAGCAGGGATGGAGTCTGCTGTGCAACGGCGTCCTGCTCTTCGAGGACACCGGTGAGCTGCTGCCCGACGGCCGGGTGATCGCGCCGCACCGCCCGCTCGGCGCGGACCATGTGATGACCGCCGCCTGAGCGGCACACCGAGCACCACCCGGGAGCCCTGCGGGGCACCCGGCGACCCGAGGGGCCGGACGCGTACACATCAGGGTGCGCACCGGCCCCGACGCGTGTCCGTACCGAGCCGGGCGCTTATCCGCGCCAAGACCCGACGCGTGTCCGTACCAGAACCCGACGCGCCCCCGGTACGCAAAGACGCCTGTCCGGTAAGCGAAAGCGCCCCCTCGGCCCCCCAAAGCGCCCCCGCAGCCCCACCCTCCCCGTCAGGGACCTGTCAGAACCCCCGCCCCCGGCTGGTCGGATCGCCCCGGTGGGAGTGGGATGGAAGGTGAGCCCCGCGCGCGGGGAGAGCCGTCACGAGGAACGGTGCTGTGATGCCGGGTTACGACGCCTCCGTCACCACCCGGGTGGTGGCCGGCGTGAGCGGGTCGCTGGGCAGCGTGGCCGCCCTGCGCCAGGCCACCGCGCTGGCCCGCCGGCTGAACGCCGAGCTGTGGCCCGCGCTCGCCTGGGAGCCGCCGGGCGGAGAACCGGCCGCGCGCCGCGCCCTGGTCCACGACCCGCTCCTCGAGGAGTGGCAGCGCCTGGCCGAGCAGCGGCTGGTCTCGGTGCTGGAGGAGGTGTTCGGGGAGACGGGTCCGGGCTTCCCGCTGCACCCCGTCATCATCCGGGGCACCCCCGGCCGCGCCCTGGTGTGCGTGGCGGACCGCGAGAGCGACCTGCTCGTCGTCGGCGCCGGGCGGCGCAAGCTGCGCCACCCCTTCTCCGGCCGGGTCTCCCGGCACTGCCTCGCCCACGCCCACTGTCCGGTGCTCGCCGTGCCGCCCTCCCCGCTGGAGTCCCAGCTGGTGGCCGTCCACCGGCGCAACGCCTGGCACCTGCGCATCGACACGCGCGAGCTGTGACATCCGCCCACGCCGCGGCCCCTCCGTAAGCCCCCCAGCGGCTGCGGACCCGCCCCGCCCGGGGCAGCATGGAAACGTCGTACGAAGACGCAAGGACGACCTGGCTTGAGATGACGCTCGGTGTCCGCCCCGGGAGCGCGGACCGCCCCTCCTCCGTCCCCTGTCCGCGCGCCCCGCCAGGCTCCGGGCCTCCGCTTTTGCTGCTTCGCCACCACCAGTCGGGCCATTCTTAACGCAAGATTGACGCCGTCGGATCCGGCAGCCATGGGCCCTGGCGTCACTCTCCGCTTACGCTGGTGCCGCCGTCCGTGTGATGGCCGCAGAGAGCCGCAGAGAGCTGAGCCGCACACCAGGAGCACGCCGATGGCCACGACCGAGCACCCTCCCAGTCGCCTGCGCGCCTGGATGCTTGAGGGGCTGTCCGACATGGGCAGGAGCGGCGGCCTGACCGGACCCCACGCCGAGCCGGAACCCCCGCACAAGGGGCAGCGCTGGTGGCGGGTCATGTGCCTGACCGGTGTCGACTACTTCTCCACCCTCGGCTATCAGCCGGGCATCGCCGCCCTGGCCGCCGGCCTCCTCTCGCCGCTCGCGACCGTGGTCCTCGTCATCGTCACCCTGGCGGGCGCGCTCCCGGTCTACCGGCGGGTGGCGCAGGAGAGCCCGCACGGCGAGGGCTCGATCGCGATGCTGGAGCGGCTGCTGTCGTTCTGGAAGGGCAAGCTGTTCGTCCTGACGCTCCTGGGCTTCGCGGCCACCGACTTCCTGATCACCATCACCCTGTCCGCCGCCGACGCCTCCACCCACCTGGTGGAGAATCCGCATCTGACGAGCCTGCTCCAGGGCCATCAGATGGTGATCACACTCTTGCTGGTCGCTCTGCTCGGCGCGGTGTTCCTCAAGGGCTTCCTGGAGGCGATAGGCGTCGCCGTCGCCCTGGTCGGCATCTATCTCGGGCTGAACGTGGTCGTGGTGATCGCGGGACTGTGGCACGTCCTGACCGCCGAGCACGTGGTGACCGACTGGACCACCGCGCTGACCGCGCAGCACGGCAGCGTCTTCATGATGATCGGCGTCGCCCTGATCGTCTTCCCGAAGCTCGCCCTCGGCCTGTCCGGCTTCGAGACCGGTGTGGCCGTGATGCCGCACGTCAAGGGCGACGACGGCGACACCGAGGAACGGCCGACCGGCCGCATCCGGGACACCAAGAAGCTGCTCACCACGGCCGCCGTGATCATGAGCTGTTTCCTCATCACCACCAGCTTCATCACCACGCTGCTGATCCCGGCGCAGGAGTTCAAGGCGGGCGGCAAGGCGAACGGCCGCGCCCTCGCGTACCTCGCGCACGAGTACCTGGGCAACATCTTCGGCACGGTGTACGACGTCTCGACCATCGCCATCCTGTGGTTCGCCGGCGCCTCGGCCATGGCGGGCCTGCTCAATCTGATGCCGCGCTACCTGCCCCGCTACGGCATGGCACCGCACTGGGCACGCGCCGTCCGCCCGATGGTGATCGTCTTCATCCTGATCGCCTTCCTGGTGACCTGGCTCTTCGACGCCAACGTGGACAAGCAGGGCAGCGCCTACGCCACCGGTGTGCTGGTGCTGATCAGCTCGGCCGCCATCGCGGTGACCATCGCCGCGCACAAGGCGCAGGAGCGCGGCTGGACCATCGCGTTCGCGGTCATCGCGGCGGTGTTCCTCTACACGACCGTCGTGAACGTCATCGAGCGTCCGGACGGTGTGAAGATCGGCGCCTGCTTCATCGCGGGCATCATGCTGGTCTCGCTGCTGTCCCGGCTGGCCCGCGCCTTCGAGCTGCGCGTGACCAGCGTGACGATGGACCCGATGGCGGAACGATTCGTCAGGGACATGGCCAGTCGGAAGATCCGGTTCATCGCCAACGAGCCCGACCAGCGCGACAAGGCCGAGTACCGCGACAAAATCGAGCAGATCCGGGCCGACAACGACATGCCCGAGCAGGAGGACTTCGTCTTCGTCGAGGTGAAGGTCTCCGACCCCTCCGAGTTCGAGTCCTGCCTCGCCGTGCACGGCGAGGTCCTGCACAACCGCTACCGGGTGCTGACCGTCGAATCCGCCTCGATCCCCAACGGCCTGGCCGCGCTGCTCCTCCATGTACGCGACATGACGGGCCGCACCCCGCACATCTACTTCGAGTGGACGGAGGGCAACCCCTTCGCCAACTTCCTGCGCTTCTTCCTCTTCGGACAGGGCGAGGTCGCCCCCGTCACCCGCGAGGTCCTGCGCGAGGCGGAACCCGACCGGGCCCGCCGCCCCCGCGTCCACACGGGCTGAGCCCCCGCGCCGGGCCCCTCCGCTCGGCCACTCGGACCACAGCACGTGACACGCGAAACCGGACCCGTGTGCCCCGTTCCCGACCTCTGGATTTATGGTGACGAACATGCAGTCATACACCATCGGCCAGGCGGCGCGGCTGCTCGGCGTGAGCCCCGACACCGCGCGACGCTGGGCCGACGCCGGCCGCATGGCCACGCACCGCGACGAATCCGGACGCCGCCTGATCGCGGGCCGGGACCTCGCGGCCTTCTCGGTCGAGCTGGCCCAGACGGGCGCCGGTGAGGAGGAGACCTCCTACACCTCGGTCCGCAACGCCTTCCCCGGCATCGTCACCGCCATCAAGCTGGGCGACGTCGCCGCCCAGGTGGAGATCCAGGCGGGCCCGCACCGGCTGGTCTCCCTGCTCACCCGGGAGGCAGTGGACGAACTCGGCCTGGAGGTCGGCATGGAGGCCACGGCGCGCGTGAAGTCCACGAATGTCCATATTGATCGCATCTGAGCGCATCCAACCGCTAACAAACACTTAGCGGCAAGTATTGCTTTACGCGGTTTTCCGGCCCGGACGAAAAGCGACTTCCGGGCCGAATTCCGATGAAAGATATCTCACAGACCGGACATGGACGGCCGAGCCGTCCGGAACGCCGCCGACGCCCCCGGCGCGTCGTCCGCGCAGCTCAGGAAGCCGCCGCCGACGCGACCGGCGCGGGCGTGCCGAAGTGGTAGTTCCCGTCGACCCGGATGCCGGTGATCCCGCTGACGTGCCGGCCGCCGCAGCGGTCCTGGGGCAGCACCAATTGCGGACCCGCCGCGTCCAGCGGAGCACCGTCGACCGTGACCCCGAGAAGTACCGGAGCGTGCGCGAAATCGGGGTCGATCTCGGCCCATGACAACACTGCGTGATGCCCGTCCGTCCCAGTCACCGCAATGAGAAAGCGGAGTCTGTCCTTACGCCGGACCGGGTCGAAATGAGGGCCCGCGTCCGTGAGCACGTCGTAAAGGCGCGGCCCCGAAAAACGGTGCCGCTGAATGCCGCTCGTGGCGCATTCGAACGCCACGTCCACCCCGTACTGCGGCCAGCCGAGCAGGTCCCGCACGGTCAGCCGGGCGGGTCTGGCCAGGTCGCCGGTCATGGCCCATTGCGCGAGTGACACCTTGCGACCACCTCCCAGGAATACGTACCCGTAAGACGGTGGCGCGCAAACGCATATGCCAGCCTCAGGTCACAACTTGGCCGCTCATGCAATGCCACAGATGGTCTACCACCCGTAATTGCGGCAGTATCATCGCCGCATGGCCGGACTCCGGCCGTGGAAGAGCACAAACGGCTGTTCCACTGATCGTGAGGAGAAGAACCGTGATGACCCGTTCCGTACGCCGGACCCGCCGGATGCTGCCGCTGGCCGGCGTGGGAGTTGCCGCCCTGCTGGCCCTCAGCGCGTGCTCCTCCAACGACGGGTCCACGCCCGCCAAGGCGGACTCGTCGGACTCCGCCTCGGCGAGCCCGAAGCTGAAGGGCACCGTCACCGTGTTCGCGGCGGCCTCCCTCAAGGAGTCCTTCACGACGCTCGGCAAGGACTTCGAGAAGCAGCACCCGGGCACGAAGGTCGAGTTCAACTTCGGCGGCAGTGACACCCTCGCCGCGAGCATCACCAGCGGTGCCCCGGCCGACGTCTTCGCGGCCGCCAGCCCCAAGACGATGCAGATCGTCACCGACAAGAAGGACGCCGTCGGCACCCCGGCCACCTTCGCCCGCAACCAGCTGGAGATCGCGACCCTGCCGGGCAACCCCGACAAGGTCGACTCCCTGAAGGACCTGACCGACCCCAAGCTCAAGGTCGTCCTGTGCGACAAGACGGTGCCCTGCGGCGCCGCCGCCCAGAAGGTCCTGGACGCCAGTCACCTCAAGGTCACCCCGGTCTCCTACGAGCAGGACGTCAAGTCCGCGCTCAACAAGGTCGAGCTGAAGGAGGCCGACGCCTCCCTCGTCTACAAGTCCGACGTCAAGGCCGCCCAGGGCAAGGTCGCGGGCGTGGAGTTCCCCGAGTCCAAGGACGCGATCAACGACTACCCGATCGCCCTGCTGAAGCAGTCGCACAACGCCGACACCGCCAAGGCGTTCATCGCCCTGGTGCAGTCGTCCGAGGGCCAGAAGGTGCTGACCCAGGCCGGCTTCCTCCAGCCGTGACCGCACTAGACGGCACCGGCGCCGCGACCACTCCCCGCAAGGGAGGGCCGCGGCGCCCCCGCGTCCGCGCGCACCGGCGCGGGGTCCCGGTCCCGCTCCTGCTGCCGGGGCTCGTGGCGATCGCGTTCCTGCTGGTGCCCCTGCTGGCGCTGCTCGTGCGCGCTCCCTGGAAGAGCCTGCCCGACCAGCTGACCAGCCCCGAGGTGTGGCAGGCGCTCCAGCTGTCCCTGATCAGCGCGACGGCCGCCACCGCGGTGAGCCTGGTCCTGGGGGTGCCGCTGGCCTGGATCCTCGCGCGCACCGAGTTCCCCGGCCGGGGCCTCCTGCGCGCCCTGGTGACGCTGCCGCTGGTGCTGCCGCCGGTCGTCGGCGGTGTGGCCCTGCTGCTCGCCCTCGGGCGCAACGGCGTGGTCGGCAAGTGGCTGGACTCCTGGTTCGGAATCACCCTGCCGTTCACCACCACCGGTGTGATCATCGCCGAGGCGTTCGTCGCGATGCCCTTCCTGGTCATCAGCGTCGAGGGCACCCTGCGCGCGGCCGACCCGCGCTTCGAGGAGGCGGCCACCACGCTCGGCGCGTCCCGCTTCACCGCGTTCCGCCGGGTCACCCTGCCGCTGATCGCCCCCGGCATCGCCGCCGGTGCCGTACTGGCCTGGGCGCGTGCGCTCGGCGAGTTCGGCGCGACGATCACCTTCGCGGGCAACTTCCCGGGCCGTACCCAGACCATGCCCCTCGCGGTCTACCTCGCCCTGCAGAACGACCCCGAGGCCGCGATCTCCCTCAGCCTGATCCTGCTGGCCGTGTCCATCGCGGTCCTGGCGGGGCTGCGGGACCGGTGGATGACAGGAGCGTGACGGTGCCGCGAGGATGGAAGTCGCCCCCCGCGCGCGTACCGACGAAGGACAGTTCCCGGATGACCGAGATCAACGCGCCCCGCACCGGCGTGAGCGACGTGGAGGCCACGGGCGAGGGCGAGCAGGGCCTGGACGCCCGGCTCGTCGTCGACCGGGGCACCTTCCGCCTCGACGTGTCCCTGCGCGCCGCCCCCGGTGACGTGGTGGCGCTGCTCGGGCCCAACGGCGCGGGCAAGACCACCGCGCTGCGGGCGCTCGCGGGCCTGATCCCGCTCAGCGAGGGGCATCTGCGCCTGGACGGCGACCGGCTGGAGCGCACTCCGCCGGAGTCGCGTCCGGTCGGCGTGGTCTTCCAGGACTATCTGCTCTTCCCGCATCTGTCCGCCCTGGACAACGTCGCCTTCGGACCGCGCTGCCACGGCGTGGGCAAGGCGGAGGCGCGGGCCCAGGCGGCGGCGTGGCTGGACCGGCTGGGACTCGCGGACCACGTGAACGCCAAGCCGCGCCGGCTCTCCGGCGGCCAGGCCCAGCGCGTCGCCGTGGCGCGGGCGCTGGCCACCCGCCCCCGCCTGCTGCTGCTCGACGAACCGCTCGCCGCCCTGGACGCGCGCACCCGTCTGGAGGTCCGCTCCCAACTGCGGCGCCATCTCGCGGAGTTCGAGGCCGTAGCCGTCCTGGTCACACACGATCCGCTGGACGCCATGGTGCTCGCCGACCGGCTGGTGGTCGTGGAGCACGGCCGTGTGGTGCAGGAGGGCAGCCCCACGGAGATCGCCCGCCATCCGCGCACGGACTACATCGCCCAGCTGGTCGGCCTCAACCTCTACCGGGGCACCGCCGACGGGCACACCGTACGGCTCGACGCCGGGCCGGAGATCACGACCACGGAGGAGCTGACCGGGCCGGCCTTCGTCGCCTTCCCGCCGGTCGCGGTCACCCTCTTCCGGGACCGCCCGACCGGGGCCAGCGCCCGCAATCTGTGGCGCTGCCAGGTCGTCGGGCTCGAGTCCCACGGCGACCAGATCCGCGCCGACCTGTCGGGCGACCTGCCGCTGGCCGCCGACCTCACCACGGCCGCGGCCGCGGAGCTCGGCCTTCACCCGGGCGCGGCGGTCTGGGCGACCGTCAAGGCGACGCAGACGCACGCTTACCCAGAGTGAGCGCGCGTACCCGTTACGGTGGGGCGCCATGACCATGAGTATCCGCAACCAGCTTCCCGGCACCGTCACGGCGGTCCATTCCGGCGAGGTCATGGCGACCGTCAAAGTCCGGCTGACCGGCGGTCAGGACATCACCGCGGCGATCACCCTGGAGGCCGCCGAGGACCTGGGCCTTCGCGAGGGCACGTCGGTGCGCGCCCTGGTGAAGGCGACGGAGGTCTCGCTCGCCACCGAGCCCGTGCACCACATCTCGATCCGCAACCAGCTCGCGGGCACCATCACGGACATCGCCACCGGCGAGGCCATGGCCGCGGTGAAGATCGCGGTGCCGGGCGCCGAGCTGACCTCCGCCATCACCCACGAGTCGGTGGAGGAGTTGAAGCTGACGACGGGCTCCGACGTGGTCGCGCTGATCAAGTCGACGGAGGTCTCGCTGGCCACCGTCTGAGAAAGACGCCGAGGGGCGGCTCCCGGTCCGTGAATCCACAGGATCCACGGACCGGGAGCCGCCCCTCGGGTGTGTACGGACTCAGTCCTCGTACGCGTCCGGCGGCGGGCAGGAGCACACCAGGTTGCGGTCACCGAAGGCCTGGTCGATACGGCGCACCGGCGGCCAGTACTTGTCGGCCGCCGAGACACCGGCCGGGAAGACGGCCTCCTCGCGGCTGTACGGGTGCGCCCACTCGCCGCCGAGGGCCGCCGCGGTGTGCGGGGCGCCGCGCAGCGGGTTGTCGTCGGCGGACCACACGCCGGAGCCCACCTTCTCGATCTCGGCGCGGATCGCGATCATCGCGTCGCAGAACCGGTCCAGCTCGGCCAGGTCCTCCGACTCGGTCGGCTCGATCATCAGCGTGCCGGCCACCGGGAAGGACATGGTCGGGGCGTGGAAGCCGTAGTCGATGAGGCGCTTGGCCACGTCGTCCACGCTGACGCCGGTCGCCTTGGTGAGCGGGCGCAGGTCGATGATGCACTCGTGCGCGACGAGGTTGCCGGGGCCGGTGTAGAGCACCGGGTAGTGCGGCTCCAGGCGCTTGGCGACGTAGTTCGCGGAGAGCACGGCGACCTGGGTGGCGCGCTTGAGCCCCTCGCCGCCCATGAGGCGGACGTACGCCCAGGAGATCGGCAGGATGCCCGCGCTGCCCCACGGCGCCGCCGAGATGGGGCCGACGCCCGTCTCCGGACCGGCGGCCGGCTGGAGCGGGTGGTTGGGCAGGTACGGCGCGAGGTGCGACCGTACGGCCACCGGGCCGACGCCCGGGCCGCCGCCGCCGTGCGGGATGCAGAACGTCTTGTGCAGGTTCAGGTGGGAGACGTCGCCGCCGAAGTGGCCGGGCTTGGCGAGGCCGACCAGCGCGTTGAGGTTGGCGCCGTCGACGTACACCTGGCCGCCCGCGTCGTGCACCTGGGCGCAGATGTCGGCAACGTACTCCTCGAAGACGCCGTGCGTCGACGGGTAGGTGATCATCAGCACGGACAGCTGGTCGCGGTGCTGCTCGATCTTGGCGCGCAGGTCCTCGACATCGATCTCGCCGTCCTCGGCGGTCTTGACGACGACGACCTTCATGCCGGCCATCGCGGCGCTCGCGGCGTTGGTGCCGTGCGCGGAGGACGGGATGAGGCAGACGGTGCGCTGCTCGTCGCCGTTGGCGCGGTGGTAGGCGCGCACGGCCAGCAGTCCGGCCAGCTCGCCCTGGGAACCGGCGTTGGGCTGGAGGGAGACCTTGTCGTAGCCGGTGACCTCCGCGAGGCGGTCCTCCAGCTCGTGGATGAGGGTGAGGTAGCCCTCGGCCTGGTCGGCGGGCGCGAAGGGGTGCAGTTGGCCGAACTCGGGCCAGGTGACCGGCTCCATCTCGGTGGTCGCGTTCAGCTTCATGGTGCAGGAGCCGAGCGGGATCATGCCCCGGTCGAGCGCGTAGTCGCGGTCGGACAGCTTGCGCAGGTAGCGCAGCATGGCCGTCTCGGAGCGGTGCTCGTGGAAGACCGGGTGGGTGAGGTAGTCGTCGGTGCGCAGCAGGGCCTCGGGCAGTGCCTCGGCGGCGGCCGCGTCCAGCGCCTCGATGTCGCCCTCGACGCCGAACGCGGCGAACACGGCGGCGACCTGGGCGCGGTTGGTTGTCTCGTCGCAGGCGAGCGAGACGTGGTCGGCGTCGACCAGGCGCAGGTTGACCCCGCCCTTGCGCGCGGCGCCGACGACATCGGCGGCCGTGCCGGGCACGCGCGCGGTGAGCGTGTCGAAGTAGGCGCCGTGGACGATCTCGACGCCGCCCGCCGTCAGGCCCTCGGCGAGGATCGCGGCGTAACGGTGGGTGCGGCGGGCGATCGTGCGCAGGCCGTCGGGGCCGTGGTAGACGGCGTACATCCCGGCCATGACGGCGAGCAGCACCTGCGCGGTGCAGATGTTGCTGGTGGCCTTCTCGCGGCGGATGTGCTGCTCACGGGTCTGCAGTGCGAGCCGGTAGGCCTTGTGGCCGTCCGCGTCCACGGAGACGCCGACGAGCCGGCCGGGCAGGCTGCGGGCGAACTTCTCGTGCACCGCCATGTAGCCGGCGTGCGGGCCGCCGAAGCCCATGGGCACGCCGAAGCGCTGGGTGGTGCCGATGGCGATGTCCGCGCCCAGCTCGCCGGGCGAGGTGAGCAGGGTGAGGGCGAGCAGGTCGGCGGCGACGGTGACGAGCGCGCCCAGCCCGTGCGCCTGCTCGATCACCGGCTTCAGGTCGCGTACGGCACCGGAGGCACCGGGGTACTGGAGCAGGACGCCGGTGATGTCACGGGCGGCCAGCTCGGCCGGGATGCCCTCGCTGAGGTCGGCGACGACGACCTCGACGCCGGTCGGCTCGGCGCGCGTCTCGATGACGGCGACGGTCTGCGGCAGCGTGTCCGCGTCGACCAGGAAGAGGCCCTTCTTGTTCTTGCCCATGCGCCGGGAGAGCGCCATGGCCTCGGCGGCGGCGGTGCCCTCGTCGAGCAGGGAGGCGCCGGAGGTGGGCAGCCCGGTCAGCTCGGCGACCATCGTCTGGAAGTTCAGCAGGGCCTCGAGGCGGCCCTGGGAGATCTCCGGCTGGTACGGCGTGTAGGCGGTGTACCAGGCCGGGTTCTCCATGACGTTGCGCAGGATCACCGGCGGGGTGAAGGTGCCGTGATAGCCGAGGCCGATCATGGAGCCGAGGACCTGGTTGCGGTCCGCGAGGGAACGCAGTTCCGCGAGCACCTCGGCCTCGGTGCGGGCGTCCGGCAGGTCGAGGGCGTCGGCGTTCTTGATGACGTCCGGGACGGCGGCGGCGGTCAGCTCGTCGAGGGAGCCGTAGCCGACCTGCGCGAGCATCTTGGCCCGTGCCTCGTGGTCGGGCCCGATGTGGCGCTGCTCGAAGGGGATGCCCGCTTCGAGTGCGGAGAGCGGAATGCGAGGGGCGGTCATGTGCGGAGGCCTCCTGGTCTGGCGCGACCTGCGAGGGGCACCTCGGCGCGGGTGCCCACCGGCCTCCCCCTCTGTCATCTCATACCTGAGAGCTTCACCGGATGCCCGAGGGCCCCGGCTTTCACCGTCGGTGAGGGCGGGAGCCTGGACGCCCGCCCTGCTTTCCAGAGTGACCTCGTCCGTGCGGTACGGGGGCCTGAGAGATTCCGGGGAGGAGTTGCTCCTTCGGCGCCTCCGACTTGCTCGGAGGACTCTCCCGCACGGGGTCGGCAGCCGTTGTCAGGGTACCAGCGGGGCCGTGACCCGCGGCGTTCGAGTGGCCGCCACGCTCATTCTGCTCTTTTGTAGTGCTAACGGATGAGTTGGGACCACGTGGAGGGAGCGCGACCGTGCAGACCGACATTGATCCGCGCAATCTGATCGGCCGCAAGGCGTTCGACCGCAACGGCACCAAGATAGGCACCATCGACGAGGTGTATCTCGACGACGCCACGGGCGTGCCCGAGTGGGCCGCCATACGCACCGGACTCTTCTCCCGCGACGCCTTCGTCCCGCTCGAACCGAGCGAACTGGTCGAGGGCACCCTCCACGTCCCCTTCGAACGCGCGCTCATCAAGGACGCCCCGGACTTCGGGGTGGGCCGCCACCTCTCCCCCGAGCAGGAACTCCAGCTCTACCACCACTACGGCCTCGACGTGTCCGCCTCCCCCACCGCTCCCCGGGTCCCCGACCGCGACTTCGGCAAGCTCGCGGGCACCGAGGACGCCTGACCCCCTCCCTCCCGCTCCCCCTCGCTCTCCCCCGCCACCAGCGGCAACGGGTCGGCCGGCACCAGCTCCGGGTCGTCGGTCCAGAAGGTCCGCACCCGGCCGGGCGCCGAGGAGTACGGCGTCTCGAAGCGCACCGTGACCCGGCCGAGCCCGCTGCCCTGCACCCAGCCGGGCCCGTGCTCGGCGTGCCGTACGTCCTGGCCCGGCCGCCACTGCCGCTCCGGAGAAGTGTCCGGCGCGGCCGGAAGCGGCTCGGGCACGGCCTCCTCGGGCGCTTCGGCGGCCAGCTCCCCCGCGGCCTGCGCGAACAGATCCTCCTGGGTGTAATCGGCCAGACCGGTGACGCCGACGCCGAGCAGCCGCACCCCGCCGGTGGTGTCGACGGACTCCAGGAGCCGCGCGGCCGCCTCCCGGATCACCGCAGGGTCGTCCGTGGGCCCGCGCAGCGTCTCGGAGCGGGTCAGCGTCGAGAAGTCGTAGCGCCGCACCTTGAGCACGATGGTGCGGCCGGACAGCCCGGCACCGCGCAGCCGGCGTACGCAGCGGTCGGCGAGCCGCCGCACCTCCAGGCCGATTCTCGGCCGGTCGTGGATGTCCACGTCGTAGGTGTCCTCGACGGAGACCGACTTGGCCTCGCGCTCGGCGACCACGGGCCGGTCGTCGCGGGCCAGCGCCATCGCGTACAGGGCGTGTCCGTGCGCCTTGCCGAGCAGCCGGACCAGTTCGTCCTCACCGGCCTCGGCCAGCTCGTCCACGGTGGTGATGCCGGCCCGGCGCAGATGGTCGCCGGTGGCGGGGCCGACCCCGGGCAGGGTCCGCACCGGCATCGGGCCGAGGAGGGCGCGCTCGGTGCCGGGTTCTATGAGGCACAGTCCGTCGGGCTTGGCCCGCTCGGAGGCGATCTTCGCGAGCATCTTGGAGGCGGCGAGCCCGACCGAGCCCGTCAGTCCGGTGGCCTCCCGGATGTCGGCGCGCAGCCTGACCCCGGCCGCGCGCGCCGACGGCTCGTCCCAGGCCGTCCCCGCGGCCTCCAGGTCCACGAACGCCTCGTCCAGGCTCAGCGGCTCCACCAGCGGCGACAGCTCGCGCAGCAGGGCCATCACCTGCTCGCTGATCGCCCGGTAGACGGTGAAGCGCGGGGTGAGGTACGCGGCGTTCGGCGCCCGTCTGCGCGCCTGCGCCGTCGGCATCGCCGAGTGCACCCCGAACACCCGCGCCTCGTACGACGCCGTGGCCACCACTCCGCGCGGCCCCAGACCGCCCACCACGACCGCCTTGCCGCGCAGGCTCGGCTTGGACGCCTGCTCCACCGAGGCGTAGAAGGCGTCCATGTCGAGATGGAGGATCGTCGGCGCGGCTCTCACATGTCCGATGGTGCACCACACCACTGACAACGCCGGTCACCCGGCGCCGGAGTGCGTTTTCCGCGGGCTCAGACCGCCCGGTTGCGCCGCCTGGCCAGTTCGTCCGCCGGGTTGTGCCCGATCAGCGTCTCGCCGGTGTCGACGCGCTCGCCGTGCAGCTGGGACAGCGCGCTCTCCACGTCCCGCCACACCACGCCGACGGCGATGCCGAAGATGCCCTGGCCGCCCTGGAGCAGGGCGTGGACCTCGTCCGGGGAGGTGCACTCGTAGACCGTGGCGCCGTCGCTCATCAGCGTCATGCGCTCCAGGTCGCGGAAGCCGCGGTCCCTGAGGTGCTGTACCGCCGAACGGATGTTCTGCAGCGAGACACCGGTGTCCAGGAAGCGCTTGACGATCTTGAGGACGACCACGTCCCGGAAGCTGTACAGCCGCTGGGTGCCCGATCCATGGGCGGGCCGCACGCTCGGCTCCACCAGGCCGGTGCGGGCCCAGTAGTCGAGCTGCCGATAGGTGATGCCGGCCGCCGCGCAGGCCGTGGGCCCGCGGTAACCGATCTCCTCGGCCGCCGTCTCCACCCCCTCGCCGTCGGGCACCGCCGTCGGCCGCTGCGAAGCGGGTTCCGCCGTACCACTGGGCTGGGGATACCCGCCGCTCGGGCGGAGCCGCGAGCTTGGGGGAGGGTACGGACCGCTCGCCCCGAACCCGTTTCCGGGGGCGCCCCCAGCCGTACCGTCGCCGCTGGTTCTCACGCCGACCTCCGTCCTTGACCTGCCATCTCGACGGTAGGCAGTCACCAGGGGTGCGTCAACGATCGCCACACTCGGCACGCCGAGTGATAATCACCCTGAGAGTGGTTTCTCGTGTCCCACCGCGGGGAAAGGCTAGCCGAATGCGCTCGCGAGGGGTCGTAGGACGCTCTCACGAGCCGTTGGCAATTGCCCGCTCGTGACAGCGCCGCCGGCGCTGTCGCACGGCGGCACCGGGCGCCCTCGTGGCCTTCTGACCACGGGGTCCGCGCCGGTGTCTCACTGGCTGCTGGTGCCGAAGTCCTCGGGCGAGATCTGGTCGAGGAACTCGCGGAATTTCTCCACCTCGTCCTCCTGCTCGTCCGGGATGGCGATGCCCGCATCGTCGAGCACCCCGTCACTCCCGTAGATCGGCGTGCCGGTGCGCAGGGCCAGCGCTATGGCGTCGGACGGACGCGCGCTCACCTCGACCCCGCTGGCGAACACCAGCTCCGCGTAGAAGACGCCCTCACGCAGATCCGTGATGCGCACTTCGGTCAGCTCCTGACCGACGGCCTCCAGCACGTCCTTGAACAGGTCGTGCGTCAGCGGCCGCGCGGGGGCCATGCCCTGCTGGGCGAAGGCGATCGCCGTCGCCTCCCCGGGCCCGATCCAGATGGGGAGGTAGCGGTCGCCTCCCACTTCGCGCAGGAGCACGATCGGTTGGTTGGAGGGCATTTCGACCCGGACACCTACGACATCGAGCTCGTTCACACAGCAACCCTAGGCCGTGCCCGGGACGTTTGGGTAGTCGGGCCGGGAACAGGTGGGCGATCCGGTCCCCCCTCGGGGCCCCTCGCTCAGGGCAGCCGGACCCCCAGCGCGGACTTCACCAGGGCCGCGTGCAGCTTCATGGTGAGCGCCGCCAGCTCCTTGGTACGCGCCTCGGCATGCGCCCTGGTCTGCGGGTTGCGGTGGCGCTTGAGCGGCGCCACCACCTGGTCCACCAGGCCCGCCTCGCGTTCGGCCGCCGCCTTCATCAGCCGCAGATGGCGCGGCTCGATCCCGAACCCGCCCAGCTCGGCCACGAGGGCCGCCACCGTGACGGACTCGGCGTCGTAGACCCCGTCCGCCAGGGGGGCGATGAGCCCGTACGACTCCCACTCCCGCAGCTCGCCCTCGTCGATGCCGGCGGCCGACAGCAGCTCGTCCCGGCCGATCCGGGCCACCGTGGGCACCTCGGCCTGCTCGTCCGCCATGTCCTCGGCGGAGCGCTGGCGTCCTACGACGGGCAGCTGGACCGCCTCGCCGCGCTCCATGGCGTCCAGATGCTCGCGGATCACCTTCAGCGGCAGATAGTGGTCCCGCTGCATTCTCAGGATGTGGCCCAGCCGCTCGACGTCCTCCGCACCGAACTTGCGGTACCCCGAGGGGGTCCGGCGCGGCTCGACGAGGCCCTCCGACTCCAGGAAACGGATCTTGGAGATGGTGACTTCGGGGAACTCGTCGCGCAGCACGTTCAGCACGGTGCCGATGCTCATCGGTTCGCTGTCCCTGGCGGCGGTACCGATTCCGGCACCGCCGCTCGGTGTTTGAAGCATGGACCTTCCCTGTGGTTCCCCCGGACGGGTGTCCGGGGGTAGGTCAGACGCCCTGCCGGCTCGCGTAGAAGACCAGTCGGTACTTACCGATCTGGACCTCGTCACCGTTCGCCAGAGCGATCTCGTCGATACGCTCCCGGTTGACGTACGTGCCGTTCAGACTGCCCACGTCCGCGACCGTGAAGGACCCGTCCGCAGCGCGCCGGAACTCCACGTGACGGCGCGAGACCGTCACGTCGTCCAGGAAGATGTCGCTCTGCGGGTGACGGCCGGCCGTGGTCAGGTCACTGTCCAACAGGAAGCGGCTGCCCGAGTTCGGACCCCGGCGCACCACGAGGAGCGCGGAGCCCGCCGGCAGCGCGTCGACCGCCGCCTGCGCCTCGGGCGACAGCATCGGGACCGCCGTCTGACCGGTCATCTCGGCGTCGTACGCCTCGATACCGGAGATGGAGATCGTCGACGTGGTCTCCGAGGCACGCTCGGGCGTGGCGCCGGGACGCAGAGGCGCACCGCAGTTGGAACAGAAACGGGCGTTCTCCGCGTTGCGGTTCCCGCACCTGGAACACTCCAGGACCGACATGGACCCCCCGGGGGCGTTGGACGCGGACGGGTCGGAGGCAAACCCTCCACCCGCACTTGAGGTTGACGGTTGCCCGAAACCTATGCCGCCGGACCGGGCAGGGTCAACGGACGCCGCGCCCTGGCCTCCCGAATTGCCACCGGCCGGACCAGCGACCTCGTCGCGGAACAGCGGACGGGGGCCTTCCTCTTCGGACTGTGCGCGATGACGGGCCGTCGCGTTGTCGCCGCCCTCTCGCGCGCTCTTGCCGAACAACTTCCCAAACAACTTCACGGGCGATTCCCCTTGACCGAAACAGACCCGCCCGTGGGGCAGGACGAACCCTGATTGCCGACACCGGCCGATCCGGACATCTTCACAACGTCCGTATCCACCAGACAGTTTCCACCACGCACCACCCCTTCGGTGCGCCGACCCCCCGCAACCTCATGCCCCTGCCGGACTCGGCCCATGCACCACCGGTTCACCGGGAGGACGACTGAGCGTAGTCAGGCTGCTTCGCCTGCCGCAAGGCATCCACAACGATCTTGTTCGACCGCTCGACACTCACCGTGGCCTGCTCCTTCTCGAAGGTCTGCACCACGCCTCCAGGGATGTTCAACGCCGGCTCCAGGTCCTGCGGCTTCCCGATGACCTTGAAACGATACGGCGCGTCGATCTTGTTCCCGTCGACACTGACCGTCTTGCCCGAGTCGGTGAGATAGGTGTTCGCGACCACACGGACACCGTTGATCTGTATGGCCTCCGCGCCGGCCGCGCGCAGTTCCTGGATCGCGTCGAGCAGCATGTCCGACTCGACCGTCCCCTTCGCGTCGTCGACCGTCATGGTGATGCCGGGCCCCTGAGCCGCCACCGTGCCCGCGAGTATGCCGAGTTGCCTCTCCTTCTCGGCGGTCTGCTTGCGGGCCTCGGCCGCCTGGTCGGAGCTGCTCTGCAATTCCTCCCGCTGCTTTTCGAGACCTTGCTTCTCATCCTCAAGACGCTGAGTACGGTCGTCCAGTTCATCGAGGATGCGGACGAGGTCCTCCTGACGCGCCCCACGCAGCGCGCTGTCGCTGTCGCTGTTGGACGCCACCTGCACGGCCAGACCGAAACCGAGCCCGAACAGCAGCAGGGCGACGATGAATTGGGCCCGGGTCAGCCGCGGCGGCCACAGCCCTGCGGCCAGCCGCTGACGCCCGGTGAGCCGGGGCTCGGCGGCGTCCGGCTCCTCCTCGGGCGCGGGCGCGGGCTCGGGCGCGGACTCCGGCTCGGGCAGCGGCGCCGCCTTGGACGCGCTCTCGCGCGCGGGCCGGGGTTCCTCCGCTGCGGACGGCTCGGGCCGGGGCTCCGACGCCGGTACCTCGGCGGGCAGTTCCTTGCGCAGCCTGTTCTCCGGCCGCTCTCCCTGGTCGCTCATCGCGCTCACGCCCGGAAGACGTGCCGGCGGATGGCGGCCGCGTTGGAGAAGATGCGGATGCCGAGGACCACCACGACGCCGGTCGACAGCTGCGCGCCCACGCCCAACTTGTCGCCCAGGAACACGATCAGGGCGGCCACGACCACGTTCGACAGGAACGAGACCACGAAGACCTTGTCGTCGAAGATGCCGTCGAGCATGGCGCGCAGACCGCCGAACACGGCGTCCAGCGCCGCCACTACGGCGATGGGCAGATAAGGCTCGACAACCGCCGGAACCTCGGGCCGGACCAACAGGCCGGCCACGACTCCCACGACGAGGCCCAGTACGGCGATCACGATGTGCCCTTCTCAGTTTTCTCGGCGTTCGGCTGTGCTGCGTTCGGCTGCGCTGTGTTCGGCTGCGCTGTGCGTACGATCACACTGGGTGCGGACGGCAGCCGGACGTCCTTCTCCGCGGAGAGGGAGACCCGGATACCGAAGTTGTCCTTCAGGGCGTGGAGATACAGCCCGTCGGCGGTGTTCTGGAACCTGGTGGCCAGCCGCTGCCCGTCCCCCACCGCGAGCACCGTGTACGGCGGCACCAGCGGCCTGTTGTCGACCAGTATCGCGTCACCCGCGTTCCTGATCGCGGACAGGGCGGTCAGCCGCTGTCCGTTGATGGAGACGGCCTCCGCACCGGACTCCCACAGACCGTTGACCACGCGCTGCATGTCCCGGTCGCGCACCCGCCCCGTGTCGGAGAACCCGGCGGCCTCGCGCGGGTTGGTGACGTCTCCCCCGGCGCTCGCCTCCTTGGCGTCGTTCACCACGAGCCGCACCCCCGGTCCGTGCACCGCCGTGGCACCCGACAGGATGCCCATCAGGTCGGCCTGGCTGCCCCCGGTCTGCTTGAGCGCCGCCCGCTGGCGCGCGCTCACGTCGTCCCGCAGCTTGTCCACGCCGGTCTCAAGACGGTCGGCGGCGGCGTTCTCGCGGTCGATGCGGTCGATCAGCTCCTGGCGCTCCTTGGCCACCCCCGGCGCCGCCACACGCGCCTGAGCCGCCCCCACGGTCACCACGAGCGCCGCGAGGACCAGACCCCCGGCGAGACCGAGCTTGGCCCGCAGGGTCTTGGGCAGACCCCGCTCGCCGGCGGACTCCCTGCGGGCGGCGGCCTCGGCGTATCCATCGTCGAGGCTGTGGTCCATGACGTTGGTGATCAACGACATCGAGGCGTCCGGACGCCTCGGCCGCGTGGGGCTGCTCCGAACGGGGGGTTGCTGCGGCATGTCGCACATAGTCGCATGCCGCGAACGGTGCCTTCGAACGGCCCCACCCCGCGGCCGGGCCCCGCGCCGGGGCGGAGACGGACACACGACCGCGGGCCGCCGCCGGTGTGGCGACGGCCCGCGATGTGCCGTATGACCGGATTACCGGCCCGCGCTGTCCACGACGGCCGACCACTCGTCGAGCAGTGCCTGCGCGGAGGCGTCGTCCGGGCCCTCCGCCCACAGATGCGTGACGGCCTCGGCGGGGTCGGGCAGCACCATCACCCAGCGCCCGTCGCTCTCGACCACGCGCACCCCGTCCGTCGTGTCCACGAACCGGTCACCGGCCGCCTCGACGACCCGCCGCATGACCAGACCCTTGACGGCCCACGGGGTCGCCAGGTCCCGCTTGAGGACATGCGCCCGCGGAATCCGCGCGTCGATCTGGCTCAGCGTGAGCTGGGTCCGCGCCACAAGCCCGATCAGCCGCACGAACGCTGCCGTGCCGTCGTACACGCTGCTGAACTCGGGGACGATGAAGCCGCCCTTACCGTCGCCGCCGAAGATGGTGCCCTCTTCGCCGCCCACACGCGTGAGGTCGTCCGGGGACGTGGTCGTCCACTCGACCTGCGTGCCGTGGTACGCGGCCACCTGCTCCGCGATACGGGTCGTGGTCACCGGCAGCGCCACCCGGCCGCTGCGCCGCTCGGCCGCGACCAGGTCGAGCATGACCAGGAGCGCCCGGTCGTCCTCGATGATCCGGCCCTTCTCGTCCACGAGCGACAGCCGCTCGCCGACCGGGTCGAACCGCACGCCGAACGCGGCCCCCGAGGACGCCACTATCTCGCCGAGCCGCTCCAGGCCCCGGCGGCGCATCTCCTCGGTCTCCGTCGGTCTCGACTCGTCCAGACCCGGGTTGATGGTCAGCGAGTCCACCCCGAGCTTGCCGAGCAGACTGGGCAGCACGAGCCCCGCGCTGCCGTTGGAGGCGTCCACGACGACCTTGAGCCCGGACTCCGCGATCCCGGTCGTGTCGACGTTCCGCAGCAGCGAGCCGGTGTACGAGTCGAACACGCTCGACGGAAAGTACAGGTCACCGATCTCGCCGGGGAAGGCACGCCGGTACTCCTGGCGCGCGAACACCCGGTCCAGCTTGCGCTGACTGCCCTGGGAGAGATCCGCGCCCTGCCCGTCGAAGAACATGATGTCCACCGAGTCCGGCACACCGGGCGAGGTACGGATCATGATCCCGCCCGCGCTGCCGCGCGCGGTCTGCTGCCGCGCCACGGGCAGCGGCACGTTCTCCAGGTCGCGTACGTCGATGGCGCTGGCCTGGAGCGCGGAGATGACCGCCCGCTTGAGCGCGCGGGCACCCCGGGAGTGGTCGCGGGCCGTGGTGACCGTGGCGCCCTTCTTCAGGGTCGTCGCGTAGGCGCCGGCCAGCCGGACGGCCAGTTCCGGGGTGATCTCGACGTTCAGGATGCCGGTCACGCCGCGGGCGCCGAAGAGATGCGCCTGGCCGCGGGACTCCCAGATGACCGAGGTGTTGACGAAGGCGCCGGCCTCGATCGTCTTGAACGGGTACACCCGGACGTTGCCCTGGATGATCGACTCCTCGCCGATCAGGCACTCGTCACCGATGACCGCGCCGTCCTCGATCCGGGCGGCCCGCATGATGTCGGTGTTCTTGCCGACGACACAGCCGCGCAGATTGCTGTTGTGCCCGATGTAGACGTTGTCGGCGACGACGGCCTTGTGCAGGAAAGCACCGCTCTTGACGACCACGTTGGAGCCGACGACGGTGTGCTCGCGCAGCTCCGCGCCCGCCTCGACCTTGGCGTAGTCACCGATGTACAGCGGCCCGCGCAGCACCGCGTCGGGGTGCACCTCCGCGCCCTCGGCCACCCACACACCGGGCGAGATCTCGAATCCGTCGATGTCGACGTCGACCTTGCCCTCAAGGACGTCGGCCTGGGCCTTCACATAGCTCTCGTGCGTGCCGACGTCCTCCCAGTAGCCCTCGGCGATGTAGCCGTAAATGGGCTTGCCTTCCTTCATCAGCTGCGGGAAGACATCGCCGGACCAGTCGACGGGCACATCGGGTTCGACATAGTTGAATACCTCGGGCTCCATCACATAGATGCCCGTGTTCACCGTGTCGGAGAAGACCTGGCCCCAGGTCGGCTTCTCAAGGAAGCGCTCGACCTTGCCCTCCTCGTCGACGATGGTGATGCCGAACTCCAGCGGATTGGGCACCCGGGTCAGGCAGACCGTGACCAGGGCACCCTTCTCCTTGTGGAAGTTGATCAGCTCGGTGAGGTCGAAGTCCGTGAGGGCATCACCGGAGATCACGAGGAAGGCGTCGTCCTTCAGCGCTTCCTCGGCGTTCTTGACGCTTCCGGCGGTACCGAGTGGCTTCTCCTCGTTGGCATAGGTCAGCTCCATGCCGAGTTCTTCGCCGTCACCGAAATAGTTCTTGACGAGCGACGCCAGGAACTGGACGGTCACAACGGTCTCGTTGAGTCCATGCCTTTTGAGCAGCCGCAGCACATGCTCCATGATCGGGCGGTTCACCACCGGCAGGAGCGGCTTGGGCATGCTAGAGGTCATCGGGCGCAGGCGTGTGCCTTCGCCACCAGCCATCACGACGGCCTTCATGTCGGAAGCGTCCTCCTCAAGAGATGACGGTCCAGCCGACTTCACCCGTCCAGATTGTCCCGCACTTTTCCCGCGCGGGCCATCGAAGCGTCACGGAAGCATCGCCTCCGGGCAGCGCCGCCCGGGCTCAATCGGCCATGGCGTCCGCGCGCACCAGACGGCGGACCTGAACCACGTAAAGCACTCCTGCCCACCAGTACAGGGTTGTACCCCACCCTGCGAACGCCCATCCGAAAATGGCGGCGAGTGACGCGATCCAACCGCTTCCGTCACTGAGCAGAAGGAGCGGGAACGCGTACATGAGGTTGAACGTGGCGGCCTTCCCGAGGAAGTTCACCTGCGGCGGCGGATAGCCGTGCCGGCGGAGGATACCCACCATCACGAGCAGCATCAGCTCGCGCGCCAGCAGAAGCGCGGTCAGCCAGAGCGGCAGGATCTCCCGCCAGGTGAGACCGAGCAGAGTGGAAAGGACATAGAGCCGGTCGGCGGCGGGATCGAGCACCCGGCCGAGGCTGCTGATCTGATTCCAGCGGCGGGCGAGCTTGCCGTCCAGATAGTCACTGACCCCGCTGAGCGCCAGGACCAGAAGTGCCCAGCCATCGCTCTTCGGACCGCCGAACTCCGGCCTGAGGATCAACCACAGGAACAGGGGTACGCCGGCGAGCCTGGCCATGCTGAGGATGTTGGGGATGGTGAGGACCCGGTCTGTCTGGACGCGGGTCTCCTGGACCTCCACCCGGGGGCCTCCTGTTACGAAACGTGCCAACAATTCCCCATGACCTTACCCCAACGCAAAAAAGCTCCGGCTCTCGGGCAGTTATGCCCAAGAGCCGGAGCTGTAAAAGGAGTTCGGCGGCGTCCTACTCTCCCACAGGGTCCCCCCTGCAGTACCATCGGCGCTGTGAGGCTTAGCTTCCGGGTTCGGAATGTAACCGGGCGTTTCCCTCACGCTATGACCACCGAAACACTATGAAACTGTCAGACCGTCATGTGTGGCACATGAGGCTGTTCGTGGTTTCAGAACCAACACAGTGGACGCGAGCAACTGAGGACAAGCCCTCGGCCTATTAGTACCAGTCAACTCCACCCGTTACCGGGCTTCCATATCTGGCCTATCAACC
>NZ_JBEXEQ010000008.1:0-289147 GCF_040703155.1 Streptomyces sp. NPDC005435 | reverse complement strand
CAGCTCGGGCGGCTCCCACCGCGCCTCCTTGTGCAGCGCCAGCTCCACGTCGTCCCCGCTCGGCGGATCGGTGACGGTGAGCTGCGCGGTGAACGTTCCGCCGACGGGCGCCGGGAAGGGGAGGCCGGTGGGGCCGGTGACGTGCGAGGTCAGGGTGTGGGGGGAGGGTCGTACGGGGCAGGGGTGGGGGTCAGTGGATGATGCCGGTGCGCAGGGCCACCGCGACCATGCCGGCGCGGTCGCCCGTGCCGAGCTTGCGCGCGATGCGGGCCAGGTGGCTCTTCACGGTGAGGGCGGACAGGCCCATGGAGACGCCGATCGCCTTGTTCGACTGGCCCTCCGCGACGAGGCGCAGGACCTCGACCTCGCGGCCGGACAGTTCGCGGTAGCCACCCGGGTGGCTCGGGGCACCCGGGGGGCGGCGGTGCATACGGGCGGCGGCGGAACCGATGGGGGCGGCGCCCGGCCGGGTGGGGAGCCCGATGTTGGTGCGGGTGCCGGTGACGACGTAGCCCTTGACCCCACCGGCCAGGGCGTTGCGGACGGCGCCGATGTCGTCGGCGGCGGACAGGGCCAGCCCGTTGGGCCAGCCGGCGGCGCGGGTCTCGGACAGCAGGGTCAGTCCGGATCCGTCGGGCAGGTGGACGTCGGCGACGCAGATGTCGCGGGGGTTGCCGATGCGGGGACGAGCCTCCGCGATGGACGAGGCCTCGATGACATCGCGTACACCGAGGGCCCACAGATGGCGGGTGACGGTGGAACGCACGCGTGGATCGGCCACGACCACCATGGCGGTCGGCTTGTTCGGGCGGTAGGCGACCAGGCTTGCGGGCTGCTCAAGGAGAACGGACACCAGGCCTCCTGGGTGGGGGACGGGGCCGGCTGGTGGGGAGACAGCCGGGAGGAACCGTGCTTTCAAGGTCACAGTCGTCTTCGGCAGCAAACCCGTCCGCCTTTAGAGAATGATCACGATCTAGTGAGTGGTGAACCGTGCGATTCGGACACATGGTCGATCATCCGAAGATCGAATCGGTTCGGGGTAGTGCCATTCGAGTTCGGAAAGTGGCCGTATCGACAAAGAGATGGTCGGTGAAGTGATCACAAAGCAGCGCCCCGCCGTGGTGGCGGGGCGCTGATCGGATCGTGTGTCCGGGTAGGCGGGCGGTGAGGCTAGCGGGACTGCGGTCCCCGGCGCTGCGGCAGGGTCACCACCGAGGCGTCGCCGGGGCCCGCCGGGGGCAGTCCACCGACCTGGGCCAGCAGATCGCACCAGGCGGCCAGGTGCGCGGCGGTGTCCGGCACCCCGCCCAGGCCCTCGCGCGGCGTCCAGGAGGCGCGGATCTCGATCTGCGAGGCGGCCGGGCGCTCGGCAAGCCCGCCGAAGTAGTGCGAACTCGCGCGGGTCACGGTGCCGCTCGGCTCGCCGTAGGTGAGCCCGCGCGCCTGGAGCGCGCCGGTCAGCCACGACCAGCACACCTCCGGCAGCAGCGGATCGGCCGCCATCTCGGCCTCCAGCTCCGCGCGCACCAGCGTCACCAGACGGAACGTCCCGTGCCAGGCGTCGTGCCCCGCCGGATCGTGCAGCAGCACCAGCCGGCCGTCCGCCAGCTCCTGTTCGCCGTCGGCCACCACCGCCTCCAGCGCGTGCGCGAACGGCGCGAGCCGCTGGGGCGCGGGCGTCGGCTCCACCTCCACCTGCGGCCGCAGCCGCGCGCCGCGCAGCGCGTCGACCGCGCTCCGGAATGCCTGCGGTACCGCGATGCCCCCCGGGCCCTCCATCCGATCGGTGTCCTTCGCGTCGTCCTGTGCGCCGCCGCCGTCCGACGGTCGTCCCTGAGCCGCAGCCATGCGGGGAAGAGTAAGGGGAACGAGACCTTTCCGCAGGGCAAGACACCCACACACGCCCTACGGCACTTCCCCTGCGCGGGCCGTGCGAGACTTGCGGGGTGAGTGCCAACGCGATCCCCGCCGGCGGGCAGCCCGCAGCGACGTACGACAGTGCCTTCCTCCGGGCGTGCCGGCGTGAGGCCGTTCCGCACACCCCCGTCTGGTTCATGCGGCAGGCCGGGCGCTCCCTGCCGGAGTACCGCAAGGTGCGCGAGGGCATTCCCATGCTGGAGTCCTGCATGCGGCCCGATCTCGTCACCGAGATCACGCTGCAGCCGGTGCGCCGGCACGACGTGGACGCGGCGATCTTCTTCAGCGACATCGTCGTGCCGCTCAAGGCCATCGGCGTCGACCTCGACATCAAGCCCGGCGTCGGCCCGGTCGTCGCCGAGCCCGTGCGCACCCGCGCCGACCTCGCCCGGCTGCGCGACCTCACCCCCGACGACGTGCCGTACGTCACCGAGGCCATCGGCATGCTCACCGGCGAGCTGGGCCGCACCCCGCTGATCGGCTTCGCGGGCGCCCCCTTCACCCTCGCGAGCTACCTGGTCGAGGGCGGTCCCTCGCGTACGTACGAGAACGCCAAGGCGATGATGTACGGCGACCCCGAGCTGTGGGCCGACCTGCTCGACCGCCTCGCGGAGATCACCTCCGCCTTCCTCAAGGTCCAGATCGAGGCCGGTGCCTCGGCGGTCCAGCTCTTCGACTCCTGGGCCGGCGCGCTGGCCCCCGCCGACTACCGCGCCTCGGTGCTGCCCGCCTCCGCGAAGGTCTTCGACGCCGTCGCGGGCTACGGCGTCCCGCGCATCCACTTCGGCGTCGGCACCGGTGAGCTGCTGAAGCTCATGGGCGACGCGGGTGCCGACGTGGTCGGCGTCGACTGGCGCGTCCCGCTGGACGAGGCCGTGCGCCGCGTCGGCCCCGGCAAGGCGCTTCAGGGCAACCTCGACCCGACCGTGCTGTTCGCCGGGCGCAGGGTCGTCGAGACCAAGGCGCAGGAGGTGCTCGACGCGGCCGCCGGTCTGGAGGGCCACGTCTTCAACCTCGGTCACGGCGTCATGCCCAGCACCGACCCCGACGCGCTGACCCACCTCGTGGACTACGTCCACACCCACAGCGCCCGCTGACGAGAGCCCGCGCTCACCACACCTGACGGTGCCGCGCCCGCCTGCCGAACAGCAGCGGGCCCGGCTCCGGCGGGGGCGGGGTGCCCGCCTTGAGCGGCCAGGCCGGCAGCATCCCGGCCACGAAGCCGACGACGTGCGCCATGTAGGCCACCGTGCCGCCTCCGGAGACGCCGTGCCCGGAGGAGTAGGCCGCCTGGAGGCCGAACCAGAAGCCCAGGACCAGCCACGCGGGCAGCCGCAGCGGCAGGAAGACCAGGAACGGCACCAGCACCCATACCCTGGCCTTCGGATACAGCACCAGATACGCGCCCAGCACCCCCGCGATGGCCCCCGAGGCGCCGATCAGGGGGTCGGTGGAGTCCGCGTTCAGCAGGGCGAAGCCGTAGCCGGCCGCGTAGCCGCAGACCACGTAGAACAGCAGATAGCGCACGTGGCCCATGCGGTCCTCGACGTTGTTGCCGAAGATCAGCAGGAACAGCATGTTCCCCAGCAGATGCAGCCAGCCGCCGTGCAGGAACATCGACGTGAACACCGACAGCGCCGGGGACTTGTCATAGCCGGCCGGCCCCACCACACACCCCGGGCCGTTCGGGCCCGCCCCCACTTCCCCGGTCGGCACCAGCCGGGGCAGCTGACCGTGAATCATCTCCTTCGGGATCGCCGCGTAATGATCCATGAAGGCGTGCAGATGACACAGCTGCGCCAGATGACTCTCCCCGACCGCCCCGGCGGCACCGGGCATCACGAGGAAGACGAGCACGTTGGCGGCGATGAGCGCGTACGTCACATAGGGGGTGCGGCGCGCGGGGTTGACGTCATGGACGGGTATGACCACGGGGGAGTACTGCCCGCAACCGGGAGGCTGAATCCGCCGGACCCGGCCTCGCCCACGCCCTCGGTCCGCCGGAGGAAGGCGGCTCCACGGTCGGTCAGGCGCCATCGCGGACCCGTTCCGCGAGGCTCGCCGTCGTCCTCTTGGATCAGCCCCTCATCGGCGATCCGCCGTAGCTCGGCGAGGATTCCACCTTCTATCCGGGCGCCCCGCCGTCCCAGTTCCAGGTCGATCGTCCGCGTGTCCCAGTGCCCGCGGCCATCGCGTACGACCTCAAGTGCCAGACGTACGGGGATCATGTTCACAACCATCACCTCGGCCGACTTCAGTGGGAGATCACGCGAGGGCGCGAAGGGTTCGCGCGCACCTTCGCCACCGCCTTGCGTGCCGCCACCAGGACCGGGTCCCAGACCGGGGAGAACGGTGGGGCGTAGCCGAGGTCCAGGGCCGTCATCTGTTCCGCCGTCATGCGCGCGGTCAGCGCCACCGCCGCGATGTCGACGCGTTTGCCCGCGCCCTCGCCGCCGATGATCTGGACGCCGAGGAGTCGGCCGGTGTCGCGTTCGGCGAGCATCTTGACCGTCATGGGGGCGGCGCCGGGGTAGTAACCCGCCCGGCTGGTCGACTCGATGACGACCGGCTCGTAGCGCAGGCCGGCCCGGTCGGCGTCCTTCTCGCGCAGGCCGGTGCGGGCGATCTCCAGGTCGCAGACCTTGCTGACCGCCGTGCCGACGACGCCGGGGAAGGTGGCGTAACCGCCGCCCACGTTCGTGCCGATGACCTGGCCGTGCTTGTTGGCGTGGGTGCCGAGCGGGACGTACTGCTCCTGGCCGGAGACCAGGTTCAGCACCTCGACGCAGTCGCCGCCCGCCCAGATGTCCTCGTGGCCGCGCACCCGCATCGCCAGGTCGGTGAGCAGCCCGCCACGCGCGCCGAGGGGGAGTCCGGCCGCGCGGGCGAGCGTGGTCTCGGGGCGGACGCCGATGCCGAGGACGACGACGTCGGCGGGGTACTCCGCGTCCGAGGTGACCACCGCGCGCACCCTGCCCGCGCCGTCCGTGCGCACCCCGGTGACCCCGGCGCCGCTCACCATGGTGATGCCGAGGCCCGTCATCGCCTTGCGCACCAGGCGGCCCATGTCCGGGTCGAGCGTGGACATCGGCTCCTCGCCCCGGTCCACCACGGTCACCTCGAAGCCCCGCAGGATCAGCGCCTCGGCCATCTCCACGCCGATGTAACCCGCCCCGACGACCACGGCACGCCGGCCCCGCGCGCGGGCGAGCGAGTCGATCAGCGCCTGCCCGTCGTCCAGGGTCTGCACCCCGTGCACCCCGTCGGCGTCGATGCCGGGCAGGTCCGGGCGGACCGGACGGGCGCCGGTGGCGATGACGAGCTTGTCGTACGAGGTCCAGTACGTCTCGCCGGAGTCCAGGTCGTGCGCGCGGACCCGGCGGCCGGAAACGTCGATCTCCGTGACCTCGGTGCGCAGCCTCAGGCCGATGTCACGGGCGCGGTGCTCCTCGGCGGTGCGGGCGATCAACTGGTCCCGCCCGGTGACCGTGCCGCCCACCCAGTACGGGATGCCGCACGCCGAGTAGGAGGTGAAGTGGCCGCGCTCGAAGGCCACGATCTGCAGTTCCTCCGGCGTCCGCAGCCGCCGCGCCTGGGACGCGGCCGCCATCCCGGCCGCGTCACCGCCGATCACGACCAGCCGCTCCGCCCCGCCCCGCTCGTCACGCTCGCTCATGCGGACACGCTACGGGGCGGGCGCGCGTCCGGTCAGCTCTCCGGGCGCGGCGGGGTCGTCGCGGCCCGCCGCCTGCGCAGCAGGGGCCGTACGACCCGCAGCCACAGGAACGCCAGGACGGCGGCCGGCACGGCGAACGGCAGCACGGCGCCCACGACGACGGTGATCCAGCGCAGGACCGCGAGGAAGGCGCTCCAGCCGCCGGAGAGGGCGTCGAGGAAGCCGGGGTCGTCGTCCTTCGCGGCCTTGTGCACCGGTGTCGTGGTCAGCGAGAGGGTGATGGTCGCCAGGCTCGTCCGGTCCTTCAGGGACGCCTGCTGGGCGAGCAGCGACTCCAGGTCGGCCTCGCGGCTGCTCAGCTCGCCCTCCAGGGCGACGACATCGCTCAGCTTCTCCGCCCGGTCCATCAGCTCCCGCACCCGGGCCACGCTCGCCCGCTGCGACGTGATCCGGCTCTCCACGTCCACCACCTGACCGGTGACGTCCTCGGCCTTCGCGCTGCGCTCCAGCAGCTTGCCGGCGCCCTGGAGACCGGTCATCACCTCGTCGTACTTCGCGGTGGGCACGCGCAGCACGACCCGGGTGCGCTCGTGTCCGCGCGCGTCCCGGGTGGTGGTCTCGTTCCCGACGAACCCGCCCGCGTCCGCGACGGTCGTACGGGCCGCGTCCAGCGCGTCGGGCACGTCCTTCACCTGGACGGTCAGGGAGGCGGTACGGATGATCGCGCTCTCCGTGAGCCGCGGCACGCGCCGGTCCCCGGCCTTGGCGCCGGCCGGGCTCCCGCCCGCCCCGCCGGTCCGCTGGACGGGCCCGTCCGCCACGGACTTGTCGCCCGCGGCGGAGTCCCCTCGCGCGGCGGACCCCCCGCCCGCCGCACTGCACCCGGTGAGCGCGAGCGAGGTCACGAGCAGGGCCCCCGCCAGGGCCCGGACGGACGGGTACGAACGTGATGCGCGCATGGGCTACCCCCGATGTGTACGACAACCGACGCTCCTTGGACGCCGGACCGCCCCCGAACGTTGGACTCCCCGCATCCCGATGCGGTCACGGTCCGGACACGCGCGGGGCACCGGCGCCGCCATGTCCCGGTCACGCGCCGCCGAACGGGTGACGGAACGTCAGACTGAGGCCCATGGACTCAGGACTCGCCGCCCTGCTCGGCGCCGCCGTCGGCTCCGCCGCCACCCTCGGTGCCGCACTCGTGAGCGGCCGTGCGCAGGCGCGGTCCCAGCACGCCCAGTGGACCCGTGAGCACCGCCGCGCCGCGTACGCCGGTTACCTCGGCGCCCTCCACGACCGCGACATCGCGATGGACGCCGTCCTCGCCGCGCTGCGCGCTCCCGAACCCGACCCGGCCGACGTCGAGGACAGGACACGCCGGTTCGTCACCCTGGCCCGCGAGGTCCACCGGGCCTGCGAGGTGGTCGTCCTCGAAGGCCCGGTCGCCGTCGTCCATGTCGCGGAGCGCGTCACCCAGGCCTCCGGCGCCCTCTCCCAGGTCGTGCGGCGGATGGCCGAGAACGCCCGCGCGGGCGACACCACGAACAGGGCCGAGGACTCCGCCCTCGCCGCCGAACGGGAGCGTGAGCTCTATCAGGCGGTCAGGGACTTCCGGCTGGCGGCCCGCGACACACTCGGCGGCACCGGCTGATCCCGCGCACGTGCCGGTGGGCACCGCCGCCGGGAAGGGTGGCCCGGGGCCGGGGCGGGGGCCGGTTTTGAGAGAGTGGGGGCATGAGTGGAACGGGTGAGGGCCGGGTCGTGGTCGTCGGGGCCGGGGTCGCCGGGCTGGCGGCCGCGTACCGGCTGGTGGAGCGCGGGGCCCGCGTGACGGTGCTGGAGGCGGCGGAGCGGGTGGGCGGCAAGCTGCTGCCCGGCGAGATCGCGGGCGTCCGGATGGACCTCGGCGCCGAGTCGATGCTCGCCCGGCGCCCCGAGGCCGTCGCGCTGGCCCGGGAGGTCGGGCTCGGCGAGAAGCTCGTCACGCCCGCCACCGCGAGCGCCTCGCTGTGGACGCGCAACAGCCTGCGCCCGATGCCCAGGGGACACGTCATGGGCGTCCCCGGCACCGCCGACGTCCTCGCCGGAATCCTCTCCGAAGAGGGGCTCGCGCGGATCGGGCAGGACGCCGAGCTGCCGCGCACCGAGGTCGGGGACGACGTGGCCGTGGGCGAGTACGTGGCCGCGCGGCTCGGCCGCGAGGTCGTCGACCGGATGATCGAGCCGCTGCTCGGCGGGGTGTACGCCGGCGACGCGTACCGCCTGTCGATGCGCTCGGCCGTCCCGCAGCTCTACCAGGCCGCCCGCACCCACGACTCCCTCACCGCCGCCGTCCGCGCCCTCCAGGCCAGGGCCGCCCAGGCCCCGCAGTCCGGGCCGGTCTTCGTCGGCATCGAGGGCGGTGTCGGCACGCTCCCGCTCGCCGTGGCCGACGCCGTACGGGCGCGCGGCGGCGAGATCCTGACCGGCATCCCGGCCCGCGAGCTGCGCCGGGACGGCACCGGCTGGCGCGTCACCGCCGGGGACCGGGTGCTGCGCGCGGACGCCGTGATCGTGGCCGTGCCCGCCGCCCCCGCCGCCGACCTGCTGCGCGCCGAGGCCCCGGGCGCGGCCGCCGAGCTGGCCGCCGTCGAGTACGCCTCCATGGCGCTGATCAGCCTCGCCTACCGGCGCGAGGACGCGCGGCTTCCCGAGGGGAGTGGCTTCCTCGTCCCGCCCGTCGACGGCCACACCATCAAGGCCGCCACCTTCGCCTCCCGGAAGTGGGGCTGGATCGGGGAGCAGGACCCGGAGCTGGCCGTGGTGCGCGCCTCGGTCGGCCGGCACCGCGAGACCGCGATCCTCGGCCGGGACGACGCCGAGCTGACCGCCATCGCCCGGCACGATCTGTGCGCCGCCACCGGAGTGGACGCCACGCCCGTCGCGAGCCACGTCACCCGCTGGACCGACGGACTGCCCCAGTACCCCGTCGGCCACCACGCGCGCGTGGCCCGTATCCGCGAGCACGTCGCCAAGCTGCCCGGACTCGCCGTGTGCGGCGCGCAGTACGACGGCGTCGGCATCCCGGCCTGTATCGCGAGCGCGCAGGCGGCCGTCGACCAGCTCGGCGGTGACCTCACCGGTGTGCGCGAGCTGACCGCCAACCCGGTGCAGAGCCTGCACGGCGGAGCGGGAGAATAGGGACCATGAGTGACGACGCCCCCACCACCGAGCCGGCCCGCATCCCGAACAAGGGCAAGCTGGCCAAGGACCTCAACGAGGTCATCCGTTACACCCTGTGGTCCGTCTTCAAGCTGAAGGACGTCCTGCCCGAGGACCGGGCGGGCTGGGCCGACGAGGTCCAGGAGCTGTTCGACCAGCTCGCCGCCAAGGACGTGACCGTCCGCGGCACCTACGACGTCTCCGGCCTGCGCGCGGACGCCGACCTGATGATCTGGTGGCACTCCGAGACCGCCGACCAGCTCCAGGAGGCGTACAACCTCTTCCGCCGCACCCGGCTGGGCCGCGCCCTGGAGCCGGTGTGGTCCAACATGGCGCTGCACCGCCCGGCGGAGTTCAACCGCTCGCACATCCCGGCGTTCCTCGCCGACGAGACGCCCCGCGACTACGTGAGCGTCTACCCGTTCGTGCGGTCGTACGACTGGTACCTGCTGCCCGACGAGGACCGCCGCCGCATGCTCGCCGACCACGGCAAGATGGCCCGCGGCTTCCCGGACGTGCGCGCCAACACCGTCGCCTCCTTCTCGCTGGGCGACTACGAGTGGATGCTCGCCTTCGAGGCCGACGAGCTGTACCGCATCGTCGACCTCATGCGTCATCTGCGCGGCTCCGAGGCCCGTCGGCACGTCCGCGAGGAGGTGCCCTTCTACACCGGGCGCCGCAAGTCGGTCGCGGACCTGGTCGCCGGGCTCGCCTAGCCCTTGCCCTTGAGGGCGTCCGGGGTGTTGCCGCGCTTCGCCGGTTCGGCGGGGCGCGGCTCCGGGCGCGGGGCGCACGCGGCGCGCGCGCCCGGCAGATGGCCCTCCAGGAGGTACGCGTCCACATGGGCGTTGACGCAACGGTTGGGGCCGGGCCCGACGCCGTGCGTCCCCGCGCCCCGCTCGGTCACCAGCGTGGACCCGGCCAGCCGACGGGCCATCTCCAGCGCCCCCGCGTACGGGGCGGCCGCGTCCCGCTCGGCGGCGAGGATCAGCACGGGCGGGGTCGCGCCCGGCGAGGTCCGTACGTCCAGCGGGCGTTGGCGCGGCACCGGCCAGTAGGCGCACGGCAGGTTCGCCCAGACGTTGTCCCAGGTCTCGAAGGGGGCCACGCGGGCGAGGCGGGTGTTGTCGCGGTCCCAGAGCGCGAAGTCCGTCGGCCAGGGCGCGTCGTCGCACTCGACGGCCGAGTAGACCGCGCTGCCGTTCTCGGCCTCCTTCGCCGTCTCCGGGCTCGGCGCGGCCAGCCCGATCAGCGGTTCCGCGTCGCCCTTCAGGTACGCGGAGAGCGCCTCGGCCCGGCTCGGCCAGTAGTCGTCGTAGTACCCGGCCATCAGGAACGTGTTCTGCAGCTGGCCGGGGCCGACCGTGCCGCCCGCGGGCTTGGCGGCCAGCCGCGCGCTCGCGGTGTCGTACGCGCGCTGGACGGCCGCCGCCGAGGCGCCGAGGCCGTACACGTCGTCGTGCCGGGCGACCCAGGCGCGGAAGTCGGCCCAGCGGCGCTCGAACGCGGCCGACTGGTCGAGGTTGGCGCGGTACCAGACCTTCGCCGGGGCGGGGTTCACCGGCGAGTCCAGCACCATGCGCCGTACGTGCGCGGGGAACAGGGTGGCGTAGAGGGCGCCGAGGTAGGTGCCGTACGACGCGCCCATGAAGGTCAGCCTCGGCTCGCCGAGTGCGGCGCGCAGGACGTCCAAGTCCCGTGCGTTGTTCAGGGAGTTGAAGAAGCGCAGTCCTTTGCCCGAGCGCTCCGCGCAGCCGCGCGCGTACGCCTTCGCGCGGGCGATCCGCTCCCGTTTGTACGCCGCCGAGGGGTGGACGGGGGCCGGGCTCGGCGCCTTGTAGAACTGCTCGGGCTTCACGCAGGACAGCGGGGCCGAGGGGGCCACACCGCGCGGGGCGTAGCCGACCAGGTCGTAGGCGGCGGCGATCCGCTTCCACTCGGGGACGATCCCGATCACCGGGAAGGCGAGTCCTGAGGCGCCGGGGCCGCCGGGGTTGTAGACCAGGGCGCCCTGCCGGGGGACGCGGCGCTTGCTGTTCCCCGGATCGCGGTGGGTGGCGGGCATCCGGCTGACGGCGAGGGTGAGGTGCTTGCCGTCGGGGTGCGCGTAGTCCAGCGGGACGCTGACGGTGCCGCAGCGCATGCCGTCGGGGGCCTGCCGGTCTGCGGGGCAGGTGCGGAAGCGGATGCCGGCGGTCTTGGCGCGGGCGGCGGCGAGGGCGACTCCACGTGACTCGGCGGAGGCGGAGGCGGAGGCGGGGGAGGCAGGGGCGGGGGCGCCCGGGGCGTTCGGGGTGCTGCCCGCCGGAGCCGTGGCCGGCCCGGTCAGCCCGGTCAGTCCGCTCAGCAGCAGGGACCCGGCGGCCGAGTACAGGGCGGCAGCTCTCATCGCGTATTCCTCCGGTGCGCGGCCGCCGGGGCCCGACTGCCACGGCTCGGCGACGACAGGAGGGATGTTTCGGGCGGCCGCCCGTCGAGGCAAGCACCGTCCGGCGTGTCGGTGTCAGTGCTCCCCGCACGCCCCCGGCGCGGGCGCCTTCACGCCCGCGGGGTCACTCCCGCCAGGGCTGGTCGCGGTGGTTGAAGGCGGCGCGCAGTTCGGGCTCGGCCAGGGCGCGGATGCCGCGTGTGGCGAGGGAGGTGAGGAAGCCCGTCTCGCCGCCGTCGCGGTCCGCGCCGTAGCCGTAGCCGAAGCCGTCGTCGTCACCGTCGTCCTCGGGCCGCTCCCGGCGTTCCGTCAGCGCGACGAGCAGCCGCTGTCCGGCCGGGGAGGCCCAGCGCGTGTACGGGCGCAGCTCGAAGCGGGCGATGAGCAGGAAGCCGAGCGTCAGGAGCATGGGCAGCAGGAACCACAGGCCGACCATCAGGAACGACAGCTCGGTGTCGGAGGGCAGCAGCAGCGCGGTCGCGGCCAGCACCGGCACGGCCAGCGCGGCGGCGCGCACCAGGCGGACCCCGGAGGCCACGTCGGTGCCCGAGCCGGCGGGCACGGCGAGTCCCGCGTGCTCCAGCCGGTCGCCCAGGTGCCGTATGGCCTCGCTGCGGGCGGCGGCGGTGCGTACGGGCGCGATCCGGGACTGTCCGCCGGGGCCGATGGCGGCTATGACGAATCGTTCCATCTCGTCGTGACCGCTCGGGTTCACCACCGTGGCCCAGCCCGTGTGCGCGAGCAGCAGCCGGTGCCGGCGGGCCATGCGCACCATCGCCAGATCCGCGACGCGCGCGGGGCCGCCGGAGAGGTACGCGGCCTCGTACAGCGTCAGATCGCGGCCGTCGTCCGCCGTCGCGGCGGTGCGCTCGGTGGTCCCCTGGCGTCCGGCGGCCAGGCACAGCCTGGCGCACGCGAAACCGGAGAAACCCCAGGCCAGGAGCAGGAGAAGGACCCAGAACATGGAGTGTTTCTATGCCAGTACGCAGGGTGAGCGCCATGGCTTGTCCGTAATGCGGGACAGAGTGTTAGCGGTATGTGACGTTCCGTTTTTCCCGCAGGTCAGCGGCCGGGTGCCGGCGCGCCGTCAGCGGCCCGTGAGTGCTCCGCGGGCGCGCCGCAGCAGCCGGACCGCGCCGCCCCGGGGTGCCGTGCCGACGCGGTCCAGCCACCAGGCGCGCAGCCGGCGCCGGGCGCGGGCGTCCGCCGGGTGACCGGTCTTCAGCAGCTGGCCGGCGAAGTCCAGCGCGTCCTGCCGGTAGCCGCCGCGCATCGGGCGTGAGCGCGCGTAGCCGAGGAACGCCTCCCGGTACCCCTCCCCGAGGATCTCCGGCAGCTCCGGCGCCACCTTGGCCACCACCGACGCCCGCTTCGCCGCGAGCGCCCGCGCCTGCACCCCCATCCGCGCCCGGTCGAACCCCTCGGGCACCGGTGTCCCCGCCACCAGCGCGGAGAGGACGGCGGTCTGGGCGACGCCGACGCGCTGACGGGCCTCGGGGCGGGCCAGCACGGCCACCCCGCCGCTCGCGGTGGGCGCGGGGGTGCCGTGGCTCCGGGGGGGCCGTTCCGCCGCGTCCACGGTGGCCCTGATCCGGGTCAACTCCCGCTCCAGCTCGACCGGTTCGGGGAAGTTGTCGTCCCGCTCCAGGAGCACGCCGGGCGGCGTCACCCGGGAGGCGAGGTCGGTGAGGATGTCCAGCACCGGCTCCGGGACGGGGTGCGCGTGGCTGTCGTGCCAGACGCCGTCGCGCTCGTAGCCGCCCGCGACATGGACGTACGCGATGGCCTCCACGGGGAGTTCCGCGAGCGCCCGCGCCGGGTCCTCGCCCCGGTTGACGTGGTTGGTGTGCAGGTTGGCCACGTCGATGAGCAGCCGTACGCCGGTGCGCTCGGCCAGTTCGTACAGGAACTGCCCCTCGGTCAGCTCCTCGCCGGGCCAGGCGAACAGCGCGGCGATGTTCTCCACGGCCAGCGGGACGGGCAGGGCGTCCTGCGCGATGCGCACGTTCTCGCAGAGCACGTCGAGGGCGTCGCGGGTGCGGGGCACGGGCAGCAGGTGTCCGGCCTCCAGCGGCGGGGACGCGGTGAGCGGGCCGCCCGCGCGCACGAACGCGATGTGCTCGGTGACCAGCGGCGCCCCCAGCGCCGCCACCCGCTCCGCGAGCGCGGCCAGCCGCCCGGCGTCGGGGCGCTCCGCCCCGCCGAGACCGAGGGAGACCCCGTGCGGAATCACGGTCACCCCGCGCTCCCGCAGCCGCACCAGCGCCTCCGGCAGATGTCCCGGACAGACGTTCTCCGCCACGACCTCCACCCAGTCGACCCCCGGCATCGCGTCCACGGCGTCCGCGATCTCCGGCCGCCAGCCGATCCCCGTGCCCAGTCGCCGCATGGCCCTGTCCCCCGTCTCTCCTCCGGCGGTGTTCTCCGGATGACGGGGGTATGGCCCGGGCGGGCGGTGCCGAATCCCGGGCGGGGCGGCTTCAGAGGAACATTTGAGGTTGCGGGCGGGGGGTGACGGACGCGGGGTGTCAGTCCGGCGGGGGCAGTGTGCCCGCCGTCAGGAAGAACGTGACGGCGTAGGTGAAGCGGCCCGTGCGCACGGCGTCGTCGAACCGGTCCGTGAACCGGTCCGCGTCCACGGGGTCGAGACGGCCCCGGGACGCGGCGGTGTGCGCCCAGGTGCGCAGGCCCATGACCCGGTCGACGGCGGACGGGTCCCGCACGACCAGGGTCCTCGCCTCCACGGTGATGTCACGGAGGCCATGGGCCGCGAGCATTCCGGCGTGCCGGTGGGCGAGCGTGCCGTTGCGCAGCGCCACGTCCGCCCGGAAGCCCAGCACCCGGCGCGCCAGCTCCTCGTCGCCGATGTCGAGCACTTGGGTGCCGTAGTCGGGGTCCGCCAGTGCCACCCGGCCGCCGGGACGGACCACCCGCAGCAACTCCGCCAGCACCCGGGCCGGTTCGGCGACGTGCTGCAGCACCCGGTCGGCCCAGACGCCGTCGAACCGGGCCGCAGGAAAGGGGAGTTGATGCCCGTCCGCGACGGCACACGGGAGCCCGCGCTCGCGTGCCCGCCCGGCCATCGTCAACGAGCTGTCCACCGCGACCACTTCGGCGCCGTCACGCGAGCGCAGGGCCGCGGCGGCCTCGCCGGTACCCGCTCCCACCTCCAGGAACAGGCCACCGGGCGCGGCGCGCAGCAGCTCCCGCAACCGCTGTTTGTACGCGGCGTAGAACGGCTCCGCGCTCAACCGCTCCAGCACGCCCACCCATGCGGAGGGCCGGGCCTGCGCGTCCACCGACGTGAAACCGTGAGCGACACCGTCATCGTCCATGGGTGCACGCTAGCCGGGCCGGCCGGGCCGATGGGCCTTTCCGGCCCGGGCGTTACCGCAGCGCCGGATGGTCCGCGACCACCGTCGCGGAGCCCGGGGCGATTTCCGTGAAGCCCGCGTCGCGGACCAACGGGAGCCCGCTGGTGGTCAGTTGATGCCAGTCGGCGGGGGCGGCGGTGCGGACCGCGAGGGGGAAGCCGGAGGCGCGCCAGGCGGTGCGGGCCGCGTCAGGCAGGGCCCACCAGGCGAGTTGGGCGCCGTGGCCGGCCTGGGCCATGGCCTTGCCGGCGGACATCTTGAGGTCCGGGCTGAGCCAGAGGACGGGCAGGGCGGGGTCGGGTGCGGCGGGCGGCCCGGGGTCGTCCAGTTCGGTGCCGGAGACCTGGAGCTTGACGAGGTCCTTGGGCCAGCCGTCGAGCGGGACCGGCGGGAAGACCCGTACCTCGGCCTCCGCGCCGGTCACCGTGATCCCGTCCAGAGCCGTGGCGCGCCGCCATTCGGCGCCGCGGGCCCGCCGGACCACCTTGCGGATGCGGGCGTCCTCCCAGTTCCGTACGGCGTCGGCCCACTCCCCGTCACCGGCCGACCGCTCGTCGGAGAGCAGCAGGAGCACGGCGCGTGCTGCGGTCTCCAGGGCGTCGGTGCGGGCGGGCGGGGCGTCGCGCTCGATGCGGACGACGAGGGGCAGCACGAACTGGGGCGCCTCGTCGCGGGCGTTGCGCTCGTCCTGGAAGGGGCTGGTCACGGGGGCTGCGGTCGCGGGGGCTGCGGTCGCGGGGACTGCGGTCGGGGGGACCGCGGGATCTTCACTCACGGGAGCCCACCCTACGAGCCGCCGTCCGGCGCCGGGCGGGACGGTCCGCCACGGCCCGGCGCCGGACGGCGGCCCGGGGCCTCATCGGCGGCTCGTCAGCGGTGGCCCGCCGTCGCGCCGATCAGCTGGGAGACCTTCACGAAGGTGTACCCCTGCTTGCGCAGCTCCGGTACCACCGCGCGCACCACCCGCTCGGTCGTCGGCGCCGCGCTGCGGGTGCAGTGCATGACGACCACCGAACCGGGCTTCACCCCGTCGAGCACCTGCCGTACGACCGCGTCGGCGTCGGTGGCGAACGCGTCGCCGCTCACCACGTCCCACTGCACGGCGGTGACCCCGCTGGCGTTGAGCGTGCGCAGCACCTGGTTGTCGTAACAGCCGCCCGGGAAGCGGAAGTACGGTACCGGGTTGCGTACCCCCGCCTTGCGCAGCGAGGCGTACGTGCGGTCGACCTCCGTGCGGATCTGGTCCGGCGCGATGGTCGGCAGGCCGTAGCAGCTGGGGGTGAACGCATAGTGGCTGTAGGAGTGGTTGGCCACCTCGAAGTTCGGGTCCTGACCGAGGGAGCGGGCCTCGTCGGGGTAGGTGTCCGCCCACTTGCCGGTCATGAACACGGTCGCCGGGACCTTCAGCGAGCGCAGGGCCGAGATGAGCCCGGGGTTGTCGAAGTGCTCCCCGGCCGCCGCGCGCGGCCCCTCGTCGGCGGTCATGTCGGCGTCGAAGGTCAGCGCGACGGTCTTGCCCTTGTCACGCGGCCCGTGCGCGAACACCGGCGCCAGACCGCCGGGGCCGGGAGCCATGACCGGGGGACGCGTGCTGGAGGGGGAGGGGGACGGCGAGGAGGAATGGGGCTGGGCGTGGGCCGGTCTGGCGGTGCCGGACGTATCCGCGCCACCACAGGCGGCGAGGGACGCGCCGAGGGCGCAGACGGCGGTGATACGGCGTACGAGTGCAATCACCGTATGAAAGTAGGACTGTACGGAGACCTGCCCGCACAACTCCCCGCCGACGCGTCGGCACGGTCACCCGCCCGGCGGGTGTGGGGGCGCTCGGGTGGGTCGGGTCAGGTCCGCTCCGGCGGAGCCGTCGCCGGGTCGGGTGCCGCATCGAGGCCGAGCAGGGGGTCGGGAAGGGGGACCGCCTCGGTGGTCTCGACGGCTTCGAGGGGCTCGGCGGGGGCGGGCCGCTGCTGCGCGGCCGGTCTGTCGCCGTTGTCCGACGGGGTGCCCTGCTCACGGCCGGGCGGCGGGCCCGGTTCGCGGTTGCCGCGTTCCAGGAAGTGGAGCAGTTCCACCGGGATGGGCAGGACCAGGGTGGAGTTCTTCTCGGCGGAGACGGCCATCACCGTCTGGAGCAGCCGGAGCTGGAGGGCCGTCGGGGTGTCCGCCATCTGCTGGGCCGCCTCGGCCAGCTTCTTGGACGCCTGGAGTTCGGCGTCGGCGTTGATGATGCGGGCCCGGCGCTCCCGGTCGGCCTCCGCCTGGCGGGCCATGGACCGCTTCATGGTGTCGGGCAGCGACACGTCCTTGATCTCCACCCGGTCGATCTGGACGCCCCAGCCCACGGCCGGGCTGTCGATCATCAGCTCCAGGCCCTCGTTGAGCTTCTCGCGGTTGGAGAGCAGGTCGTCCAGGTCGCTCTTGCCGATGATCGACCGCAGCGAGGTCTGCGCCATCTGCGAGACCGCGAACCGGTAGTCCTCCACCTTGATCAGCGCGCTCGACGCGTCCACCACCCGGAAGTAGACGACCGCGTCCACCCGCACGGTCACGTTGTCCCGTGTGATGCCCTCCTGGGCGGGGACGGGCAGCGTGACGATCTGCATGTTGACCTTGTGCAGCCGGTCGACGACCGGGATCACCAGCGTCAGGCCCGGCATCCGGGGTTCGCCCCTGAGCCGCCCGAGGCGGAACAGGACACCCCGCTCGTACTGCTTGATCACGCGTGCCGCCGCCGCCAGGTACACCACAGAGGCGCCACCGGCCACCGCGACGGCCGCCACCAGCTCGGCGATCATGGTGTCCCCCTTCCCCGAGGGTTACCCGAGAGTCGGATACGTCCGCTGCTGCCACGATATGCCCGCCTTGGTGCCGGAGGCCACGATCCCGGCGGCGGGGGTGCGCACCGGGCGGGAAATGGGAGGGGCCGGGGTGCGGAAATGCACCCCGGCCCCCATGGCGGACCGGGTCGCCGCCCCGGTCCGGACCCGGCTCAGCCCGCCGCCGGCGTACCCGCCCGCTCGTCCGGCCGTACCGGTGACGTCAGCCGCACCGGCTCCGTACCGTCCGCGCTGTGCCGCTCCGCCCAGTTCTCCAGGGCGCTGCGGCAGGCGTGGTCCAGGTGGAGCAGGCCCGACAGGTCCAGCCGGACCGGCCGGTCCTGGGGGAGCGCCTCCAGGCTGTCCAGTATTTTCGGCAGCCGCAGGAAGGTCGCGTTGCCCGACAGATACGCGTCCACCGGACCCGCGCCCTTGTCCACGACCGTCAGCCGGATGTGCGAGGACTCCCAGGCCGCCTTGGCGACCGCCAGCGCGAGCCCGACGAGCACGCCCTCGAACATCCCCACCGCCACGATCGACACCGCCGTGACGGCCAGCACCAGCGCCTCGCCCCGGTGCTCGCGCCACAGCGTGGCCAGCTGCCGCAGCGGCACCAGCTTGGCGCCGGAGTAGATCAGGACGCCGGCGAGGGCCGGGATCGGGATGTACTCCAGGACGCCCGGCAGGAGCGCGGCGAACAGCAGCAGCCAGACGCCGTGCGCGACGCGGGAGAGCTTCGTCCGGGCGCCCGCCTGGACGTTGGCCGCGCTGCGCACGATCACCGCCGTCATCGGCAGGGCGCCGAGCACCCCGCACACCGCGTTGCCCGTGCCCTGGGCGATCAGCTCCTTGTCGTAGGAGGTGCGCGGCCCGTCGTGCAGCCGGTCCACGGCCGCCGCGCTGAACAGCGACTCGGCGGACGCGATCAGCGTGAACGCCACGATGGTGCCGATCACCGCCGGATGCCACAGCTCGCCGAAGGCGCTCAGGGGCGGCGGCTGGAGCGAGTCCATCAGGCCGTTCACCCGTACGGTCGCCACCGGCAGGTCCAGCACCGGCACGGCGAGCATGGCGAGCCCGACGGCGGCGAGCGGACCGGGCAGCGTACGCACCCGGGCGGGCACGTGCTTCCACAGCACCAGGACCGCGATCGTGCCCGCGCACAGCCCGAGCGAGGCCAGCGCCTCACCGTCGCCCAGCGCGGAGCCGAGCCCCGAGGGCAGCCCGGCCATCTTGGCGATGCCGGAGTCGGGCGCCTTGGCCGCCATCGCCGGATACAGCTGTCCGGCCACGAGCACCAGACCGATTCCGGCCAGCATCCCCTCGACGACCGAGAGCGAGATCGCCCGGAAGTACCGGCCCAGCCGCAGCGTGCCCATGAGCACCTGGAGCAGGCCGGTGACCAGCACCAGCACGCCCAGCAGGGGCAGCCCGTGCTCCTGGACCGCCTCGAAGACGAGCACGGTCAGCCCGGCGGCGGGTCCGGACACCTGGAGGCTGCTGCCGCGCATCATCCCGGTGACCAGGCCGCCCACGATGCCGGTGACCAGCCCCAGCTCCGCCGGGACACCGGAGGCCACGGCCACGCCCACGCACAGCGGGAGCGCGACCAGGAAGACGACGAGGGACGCGGTGAGGTCCTGCCGCAGATGCGGACGACGGGCTATGAGACCGACGGGACCGACGGGACCGCGCCCGCCCTCGGGCGCGCTCACAGGGCCTCGAAGGTGTCGGTGCGCGCACGGTGCGAGCGGACGGCGCCGGTGTGCACCTCGTAGTACCAGCCGTGCAGGCCGAGCCGGCCCTCGGCGACGCGCCGCTCCACGCACGGGTACGAGCGCAGCCGCAGCAGCTGGGTGAGCACATGGCTCCGGACGCCCTCGGCGACCTCGGGGTCCTCGGCCGGGCCGGCCGGGCGCGGGGTCGCGTGCGCCAGCCAGTCGCGCACGGCGGGTACGGCGTCCAGGTCGTCGCCGCGCACCAGCGCGCCGACGGCGCCGCAGTGCGAGTGCCCGCAGACGACGATGTCGCGGACGCCGAGCACCTCCACGGCGTACTCGATGGTGGCGGCCTCGCTGGTGGGCCGCTCGGAGGCGTACGGCGGGACGATGTTGCCCGCGGTGCGCAGCTCGAACAGCTGGCCGGGGCGGGCGCCCGTGATCAGGGCCGGGACGACCCGGGAATCGGAGCAGGTGATGAACAGGACTTCGGGGGCCTGGCCCTCGGCGAGCCGGGCGAACTCCTCAGGGCGCCGGCCGAAGGTGCGGGCGTTGTCGATGAGGGGCTGCATGTGTGTGGACTCCTCCTGGCGCGCATCGAGGCGCGTCGGTCTTGCACGACGTACGTGGGGGGAGGCGAGGCCGCACTCAGCAGCGGAAGACCTGAAGCACTGCCGGTGAACGGACTCCGGAGGATCTCGGGACCCGGGGGTGCGGGGAACCGGCCGCGGGCGGCGCCGGGACGGCCGCTCGCCGGATGACGAGGGGGCGCTCGGGGCCGTTCCCGGGCGCCGCGCCGCGCCGTTTGTCGCGGGTGTGCGGGGCGCTGTGGGGCATGCGGGAGCGGCCGGGCTCGCGGAGCGTCTCCCCGTCGGCCGTCGCCGTCGCCTTGAGGGCGAGCGTGATGCCGGGGGCGTCGTTGGCCTGGGACTCACCGAGCGTATGCGCGGGTGCGAAGGTTCCCGTGGGTGCGAAGAGCTGGAGGGCGAGCAGCGCGGCGGCGAGCAGAGCGAGGACCGAACGGGCCTTCGTACACCGGGACATGCGCACCCCCCTGCGGAAACCCGCGTCTCTCGCACACACCAAGCATTGGTCAATGGATGGTCAAGAAACACGTTAACCCGGCGAGGGGCTTTGCAAGGTTAACTGCGGGTTACATGCGCAAAAGAGCGTGAAAAGAGCGGGTGGGGTGGCCGGAACCCGGCCCCTGACCCGCTCTTTTGCTGATCGTATGTCAGTCGGACGATCTGTCAGTCCGTCGTGTCGTCGACCAGACTCTTCGCATCCCGGGCCAGCGCGGTGAGGCGGGAGATCGCGCGGAAGTACTTCTTCCGGTAGCCGCCCTTCAGCATCTCCTCGCTGAACAGCCGGTCGAAGGGCAGCCCCGAGGCCAGCACCGGGACCTCGCGGTCGTAGAGCCGGTCGGCCAGGACGACGAGCCGCAGCGCGGTCGACTGGTCGGGGATCGGCTGGACGCCGGTCAGGCACACCGCGCGCAGGTCGTCGGTCAGCGCGCCGTAGCGGCTCGGGTGGACCTTGGCCAGGTGGCCGAGCAGCTCCGGGAAGGCGTCCAGCGAGGCGCCCTCGGTGCGGTGGGCCGCGCGGGTGACCTGCTCCTCGGTGAACGGCGCGGGGGCCTCGGGCAGACCCCGGTGGCGGTAGTCCTCGCCGTCGATGCGCAGGGCGCGGAAGTGGGCGGACAGGCCCTGGATCTCGCGCAGGAAGTCGGCCGCCGCGAAGCGGCCCTCGCCGAGCTTGCCGGGCAGCGTGTTGGAGGTGGCGGCCAGCGCCACGCCCGACTCGACCAGCTTGCCGAGCAGGCTGGAGACCAGCACGGTGTCACCCGGGTCGTCGAGCTCGAACTCGTCGATGCACAGCAGGGCGTGGCCGGACAGGGTTCGTACCGTCTGCTGGAAGCCGAGGGCGCCGACCAGGTTCGTCAGCTCCACGAAGGTGCCGAACGCCTTGCGGGCGGGCTCGGCGGGGGTGGCGTGCCAGAGGGAGGCCAGCAGGTGGGTCTTGCCGACGCCGTAGCCGCCGTCGAGGTACACCCCGCGCGGGCCGGCGGGGGTCTTGGGGGCCTTCGCCCGGCCGAAGCCGAGGAAACCGCGTTTGGCGGTGGAGGCGTGCACACCGCCGAGTCCGGTCGCGAAGGTCTCCAGCACATGGACGGCGTCCGTCTGGCTGGGCTGGTTCGGGTCCGGGATGTACGTGGCGAAGCGCACCGAGTCGAAGCGGGGCGGCGGCACCATCTCCGCGACCAGGCGGTCGGCGGGGACGTGCGGCTCGCGCGCGCACAGGGACAGCGGGGCCGCGCCGGTCAGCTTGCCGGAACCGGAGGCGGTGGTGGAGGACGACACGATTACCCATGCTAAGCGTCATGTCAGACTGCACGAATGCGACGCCTGTTCCCTGTGACCCACGAAACAGCAGCCCAGGCCCCTGACGAGGGCGGCGCGACGCCTGGTGGGGTGGTCCCTGCCGGCTCCGGTGGTGAGTGGCCGCTCGCGGAGCTGGCCGCCGCGTACGCCTATCCCGCGCCGGACCCCGCCTCGCCCCGCCCCTACCTGCGGGCCAACATGGTCTCCACGCTCGACGGCGCCGCCCAGCACGACGGGCACTCCCACCCCATCTCCTGCCCGGCGGACATGCGGATCTTCGGCACGCTGCGGGCGCTTGCGGACGTGGTGCTCGTGGGCGCGGAGACGGTACGGCAGGAGGGGTACCGGCCCGCCCGCGCGCGGGCCGAGTTCGCGGCGGCGCGGGAGGCGGCGGGGCAGGGGCCCGCGCCGGCGATCGCGATCGTCACGGCCGGGCTCGACCTGGACTTCTCGCTGCCGCTGTTCACCTCGCCGCTGGTGCCCACGGTGCTGCTCACCGGCACCGACGCGCCCGCCGGCCGGGTACGCGCCGCCGAGCGGGCGGGGGCGCGGGTCGTCGTCGCGGGGGAGGGCCGGTACGTCGAGCCCGGCCGCGCCGTGCACGCGCTCGCCGGGCTCGGCTACACCCGGCAGCTCACCGAGGGCGGGCCTCGGCTGCTGGGGCAGCTGGTGGCGGCGGACGTGCTGGACGAGATGTGCCTGACGCTCGCGCCGATGCTCGCGGCGGGGGACGCGCAGCGGATCGCGGGGGGTCCGTCGGTCGCGGTGCCGCGCCGGTTCACGCTGCTGTCACTGCTGGAGGAGGACGGATTTCTGTTCGGGCGTTACCGCCGTCCCTGAAACGGTGGTGCCGAAACAGCGGAATCTGCCGTTCCGTTTAGCTTCCGGCGGGCACACTTAGTGCGGCACTACCCGTGCGAGCACGGGGCAGGATGGTTTCCGCAGGCCTTTTCGGGCCCACGGTGGACAGAGGGTCCCACCGACCCTCGAAGGAGAAGAGGCGCCTGGTGTTCACAAGCGTTCTGATGATCGAGAAGGCCCTGACGTCGGCCGACGTCGAGTTCGTCACCACTTTGCACGGGGACGAGCCGGTCTTCTTCCATGTGCTGCTCCAGCCGCGCGGCGATCAGGCGGACCGCTTGCTGCGGGCCATCGACGACATCGCGCTCGGCGAGATCGACGAGGCCGTACACGAGCGCGAGACGCCCGAGGGCGCGGACGCGCGGAACGTGGGGGAGCAGGCGCTCGACGTCTCCGTACGCGCCCTGCGCGCCGCCGGCAGCCAGGCCGAGGGCCGCCTGGTCGAGAACCACCCCCTCGACGCCCTCAAGACCCTGGTCGAAGAGGTCCACGCCGACGAGGTCATCGTCCTCACCGACCCCCACTACGTAGAAGAGTTCTTCCACCGCGACTGGGCCTCCCGCGCCCGGCACAAGGTGGGGGTGCCGGTGCTGAAGCTGTTCTCCCACAGCAAGGCGTGAGCGCTCCGCTGGGTTTGGCGGGGGTGTGCGGGGGTGGTGAGGGGGTGTGGTCGCCTCCGGCGTGGGGTGCTGTCGGTGGTGGTGTTCGGCGGGGGTGTGGTCGGTGGTGCCCGTGGCGGCTCGGGTGCGGGGGTGTGGTTGCTTTCGGTGCGGGCTGTGATGGGCGGCTGCCGGCGGGGTTGTGGCCCGGGGTGCCTGCGGCGGATCGGGGTGGGGATGGGGTGGTTGGTCGCCTCTGGCGCGGGCCGTGAGGCGTGCCTGCCGGTGGGTGGCGTTGGGCAGGGAGAGCGCGTGGCTGCCTGGGGCGTGGGGCGAGTTGGACCAGCGCCGTGCGGGCCAGTCCCGGTCCTCGTTCTCGTCCGTGTAAAGCAGCCTGGCTCTCCGCCTGGTCCCGTGCGGGGCAGCCCCGGTCGTCGCCCCGCCCATGTGGACCAGCGCCGGGCGGGCCAGTCCCGGTCCTCGTTCTCGTCCGTGTGGAGCAGCCTGGCTCTCCGCCTGGTCCCGTGCGGCCGGCCTCGGGCGTTGCCCCCGTCCATGTGGACCAGCCCCGTCCTCGCCCCGCCCCTGCGGAGCAGCCCGGCTCACCACGCCGCCCGTTGCGGACCCGTCCCGAGCGGAGCGCATAGGGTAGGGGCGTTCCGGCTCATCGTCCTCTGGGAGAACATCGCATGGCACCCGGCCTTCCTATCGCCATGGACCGACCGCACTTCATCGGCATCGGCGGCGCCGGGATGTCGGGGATCGCGAAGATTCTGGCGCAGCGTGGGGCGAAGGTGGCGGGGAGTGACGCCAAGGAGTCCGCGACGGCGGAGGCGCTGCGGGCGCTGGGCGCGACCGTGCACATCGGGCACGACGCCGCGCACCTCGCCGACGACGCCAGCTGCGTGGTCGTCTCGTCCGCGATCCGGCAGGACAACCCCGAGCTGGTGCGCGCCGCCGAGCTGGGCATCCCCGTGGTGCACCGCTCCGACGCGCTCGCCGCGCTGATGGGCGGCCTGCGGCCGATCGCCGTCGCCGGTACGCACGGCAAGACCACCACCACCTCGATGCTCGCGGTCTCGCTGACCGAGCTGGGCGCGCGGCCGTCGTACGCCATCGGCGGCGACCTGGACGCCCCCGGCTCCAACGCCCTGCACGGCGAGGGCGAGATCTTCGTGGCCGAGGCGGACGAAAGCGACCGCAGCTTCCACAAGTACGCCCCCGAGGTCGCCATCGTCCTCAACGTGGAGCTGGACCACCACGCCAACTACGCCTCGATGGACGAGATCTACGAGTCCTTCGAGACCTTCGCCGGCAAGATCGTCCCCGGCGGCACCCTGGTGATCTCCGCCGACCACGAGGGCGCCCGCGAGCTGACCCGCCGGGTGAGCGGTGTGCGGACGGTGACCTACGGCGAGGCCGAGGACGCCGACGTACGGGTCCTGAAGATCGTGCCCCAGGGGCTGAAGAGCCAGGTCACCGTGCTCATGGACGGCCGCGAGCTGACCTTCGCCGTCTCCGTCCCCGGCCGCCACTACGCGCTCAACGCCGTCGCCGCGCTCGCCGCCGGCGTCGCGCTGGGCCTGCCCGCCGACGAGCTGGCCACCGCCCTCGCCGCGTACACCGGCGTCAAGCGCCGCCTCCAGCTCAAGGGCGAGCAGGCGGGCGTCCAGGTGATCGACTCCTACGCCCACCACCCCACCGAGATGACCGCCGACCTGGAGGCCATGCGCGCCGCCGCCGGGGACAGCCGCCGGATCCTCGTCGTCTTCCAGCCGCACCTGTTCTCCCGCACCCAGGAGCTGGGCAAGGAGATGGGCCAGGCCCTCGCGCTCGCCGACGCCTCCGTGGTGCTCGACATCTACCCGGCCCGCGAGGACCCGATCCCCGGTGTCACCAGCGAGCTGATCATCGAGGCCGCGCGCGCCGCGGGCGCCGACGTCACCGCCGTGCACGACAAGACGGAGATCCCCGATGTCGTCGCGGGAATGGCGGAGCGGGGCGATCTCGTTCTCACCATGGGCGCGGGTGACGTCACCGACCTGGGCCCGCTGATCCTGGACCGCCTGACGCGGAAGTAAGGGGCTGAGTCTCATGGCGTACGACGTCGAGAAGCCGGACGAGCAGTGGCGGGCGGAGCTGAGCCCGGCGGAGTACGCGGTACTGCGCCAGGCCGGCACCGAACCGGCCTTCACCGGTGAGTACACGGACACCAAGACCCAGGGTGTCTACTCCTGCCGTGCCTGCGGCGCGGAGCTGTTCACCTCCGGCACCAAGTTCGCCTCGCACTGCGGCTGGCCGTCCTTCTACGACCCGAAGGACACCGACGCGGTCGAGCTGATCGAGGACCGCTCCCACGGCATGCTCCGCACCGAGGTCCGCTGCTCGCGCTGCGGCTCCCACCTCGGCCACGTCTTCGAGGGCGAGGGCTACCCGACCCCCACGGACCAGCGGTACTGCATCAACAGCGTCTCGCTGCGCCTGGAGCCCACCGAGTCGTAGAGCGGCTGTCCGTCCCACGGCCCCCGTCCGCCCGCGCGGACGGGGGCCGTGGCGTGTCGGCCACCTCCGCCCCGCCCACCCCCGCGCATCCGGCCGAAAATAGTGGGAATGGCCTGGTGATCTTCGGGTAGGGGAAGCCCGTTCATGCACCAGGTGCCGGAAACATCCGCCGTCTACACTCGGCCGGCACGGTCTGAAGGCTCCTGCCAACCGAAGGGCGCGCGGCGTTTTGATACGGATAGATTCAGTCAGCAAGCGGTATCCGGACGGCACGGTCGCCGTGGACCGGCTCTCGCTCGACATTCCGGACCGTGCGATCACCGTCCTCGTCGGCCCCTCCGGCTGCGGCAAGACCACGACCCTGCGGATGATCAACCGGATGGTGGAGCCCAGCGAGGGGCGCATCCTCCTGGACGGGGAGGACATCAGAGACCGTCCCGTCAACTCGCTGCGGCGGTCGATGGGTTACGTCATCCAGAACGCGGGTCTCTTCCAGCACCGCACCATCATCGACAACATCGCGACCGTTCCCCGCCTGTTGGGGACGGGCAAACGCACGGCGCGGGAGCAGGCAGCCGAGTTGATGGAGCGCGTCGGGCTCGACACCGCGCTCGCCCGGCGCTACCCGTACCAGCTCTCCGGCGGCCAGCAGCAGCGCGTCGGCGTGGCGCGGGCGCTCGCCGCCGATCCGCCCGTCCTGCTGATGGACGAGCCCTTCTCCGCCGTCGACCCGGTGGTGCGCAAGGGGCTCCAGGACGAACTGCTCCGCATCCAGGACGAGCTGGGCAAGACGATCGTCTTCGTCACCCACGACATCGACGAGGCGGTGAAGCTCGGCACGATGGTCGCCGTGCTGCGCACCGGCGGTCACCTCGCCCAATTCGCGCCGCCCGCCGAGCTGTTGAGCGCGCCCGCCGACCCGTTCGTGGAGGACTTCCTCGGCGCCGACCGGGGCATCCGCAGACTCTCCTTCTTCACCTCCGGGGAACTGGAGCTGGAGACCGCGCCCGTCGTCCCGATCGACGCCGACGCCGAGCGGATCTCCGCGGCCGCCACCGCGCCCTACCTCCTCGTGACCGACGCCGACGGCGCGCCCCTCGGCTGGGCCGAGCCGGACCGGATCGTCGCCGGAAGCATCGACAAGGACCGACTGCTGTCGTACGGACGGCCGTTCCGTCCCGACACCGACTCGCTGCGCACCGCGCTCGACGGTGCCGTGCTCTCCCCGACCGGCTGGGCCGTCGCCGTGGACGGTGACGGGCGCGCCGTCGGCGTGGTCTCCCAGCAGGCCGTCGGCGAGGCGATCCGCGCCGCGCACGACGAGCACCGCGCGGATGCGAAGGCCGCGGGATGAACGGCTACTTCGACCTCCCCAGCGACCTCCAGCACGGCTACGCCGGACTCATCGGGCTGCATCTGCGCGAGGCCCTGCTGCCGGTCCTCGCCGGACTGCTCGCCTCGCTGCCCGTCGCCCAACTCTGCGTCAGATTCCGCTGGTTGTACCCACCCGTGCTCGGCGTCACCACGGTCCTGTACGCGATCCCCTCGCTCGCCTTCTTCGTCGTGCTCATCGACTACACCGGCATGAGCGAGACCACGGTGATGATCCCGCTCGCCGTCTACAGCCTCGTGGTGCTCGTCCCGGCCATCGTGGACGGCGTCCGCTCGGTGCCCCCGGAGACCCTGGCCGCCGCCGAGGCGATGGGGCTCGGAGCCCTGCGGCGCTACTTCCAGGTCCAGTTGCCCATCGCCGTACCCGCGATCATGGCCGGCCTCCGGGTCGCCTGCGTCTCCAGCATCTCGCTGGTCAGCGTCGGCATGCTCATCGGCAACCAGGGCGCCCTCGGCAACATGCTGAACGACGCGCACATCTACCACCGGCCCGCTCTCGCCGTGAACTCCGTCATCATCACAGCGGTGTTGGGAACCCTCGTCGACGCGGCCCTCGTGGCGCTGCGCACCCTGCTGACCCCCTGGATGCCGCAGAAGGGTGCCGCCCGGTGAACGTACTCGACTTCGCCCGCGCCTTCTTCGCGAACGACGCGCACTGGCACGGCTACGACTCCATCCCCACCCGGCTCCTCGAACACATCGGCTACTCACTCGAAGCGCTCGTCCTCGCCGCCGTGATCGCGCTGCCCGTCGGTCTGATCACCGGCCACCTCGGACGCGGCGGCAACGCCATCGCCCTGGTCGCCACCGCCGCGCGGGCGCTGCCCAGTTTCGGCCTGCTCGTGCTCATGTTCTTCTGGCTCGGCTTCGGCGTGCTGCCCGTGATGATCCCGCTCGTCATCCTCGCCGTACCGCCCATCCTCGTCACCACCTACGAGGCGATCCGCTCCGTCGACCCCTCCCCGGTGGACGCGGCGCGCGGCATGGGACTGACCGAGACGCGCGTCCTGTTCCAGGTGGAACTGCCCGTCGCGCTCCCGGTGATCCTCGGCGGACTGCGCACGGCGGCCGTCCAGATCGTCTCCACCGCCACCATCGCGGCCTACGTCAGCTTCGGCGGCCTGGGCCGCTACATCATCGACGGGCTCTACCAGAAGGACTACGAGAAGGTCGTCGGCGGTGCCTCCCTGGTCGCCGGGATGGCGCTGGCCACCCTGGTGCTCTTCTGGGCGCTCTCCCGGCTCGTGGTCTCGCCCGGCGTGCGAAGGAGTAGTTGAACCATGCCGGGAATCCAGCACCGAACCACACAACTCCCCACTAATCGAAGCCAATTGGTGACCATGACGCACTTGACTGGCCAGGAGCGCGCTGGCTTGGATCGACGGGTGACTTCCAACAACCGCATCAGCAGGCCCACCCGGAGGAACCGAGTCGCGGCGGCGGCCGCGCTCGTGGCGGCGACGGCGCTGCTGGCGGGCTGTGGTTCCTCGGACAAGAACTCCTCAGACAACCCGCTGACCGGCGGCGACAAGGCCGCCGCCGGCACCGTCGTGGTCGGCTCCAACAACTTCGCCGAGAGCATCCTGCTCGCCGACATCTACGGCGAGGCCCTCAAGGCCAAGGGCATCAAGGTCTCGTACAAGCCGAACATCGGCAGCCGCGAGACCACGTACCGCGTCCTCAAGAGCGGTGAGATCTCCGTCCTGCCCGAGTACAACGGCGCCCTGCTCGCCTACCTCGACCCCAAGGCCACCCCGAAGACGGCCGAGGAGACGACGAAGGCGATCGAGGCCAAGCTCGACTCCGGGCTGACCCTGCTCAAGCCGTCGGCTGCCGAGGACAAGGACTCGGTCACGGTCAACGCGGCCACCGCGAAGAAGCTCAAGCTGACCGGCACGTCCTCCATCGCCGACCTCAAGGACGCGGCGAAGGACCTCGTGATCGGCGCCTCCCCGGAGTTCCAGACCCGCCACCAGGGACTCGTCGGGCTCAAGGACGTGTACGGCCTGCAGTTCAAGTCCTTCAAGGCGCTGGACGCGGGCGGCCCGCTCACCCAGACCGCGCTGAAGAAGAACGACGTACAGGTCGCGGACATCTTCAGCACCGACCCGATCATCGCCAAGGAGAAGTTCGTCGTCCTCCAGGACCCCGAGAACCTCTTCGGCTTCGAGAACGTCCAGCCGCTCGTCCGCAAGGGCGCGCTCACCCAGAAGGGGGCCGACGCGCTCGACGCCGTCTCCGCCAAGCTGGACACCGACACCCTGCTCGATCTGGACACCCAGGTGCAGAACCAGCACAAGGACCCGCTGGACGTGGCGCGGGCGTGGCTGAAGTCCGCCGGCCTGAGCTGACGGCGGGCCGACGGTGAGCTGACGGCACGTCGGGCCCGCAGCGGCTCGAACCGGTCCGGAACGCCCGGCGCGCACACCGCCGCCGGGCGTTCCGCCCGTCCCGCACGGCACGGGCGGGCCGCTCCGGCGACCTACACTGGCTCCCCGGACACGACGGACACCGCCGAGAGAAGCCGAGGAGGACGAGCACAGTGGCGACACCGCCCGGTACCGCCCGGCAGGACCCCTCCCCGGAGGTGTTCGCGGAGGCGGCGGCCGCCTTCGGACTGCTCGCCTCACCGGCCAGGCTGCACATCGTGTGGGCGCTCGCCCAGGGCGAGAGCGACGTCACCGGGCTCGCCGAGCGGGTCGGCGGCGCGCTGCCCGCCGTCAGCCAGCACCTGACCAAGCTCAAGCTCGCCGGACTCGTCCGCTCCCGCCGTGAGGGCCGCCGCCAGGTGTACTTCGTGGACACCGACGAACAGGCCGCCCTCGTGGACGTCGTCCACCGCCTGGTCGGCCTCACCGCCCGGCAGCAGGACGGGCCCGCCGCGCCCGTACGCCGGCTGCACGGCCTGTGAACCCGTGCCGGACACAGCACTCGCACTCCTGCGGCGCCTGGAGACCGGCCCGCGCGGACTGACCGACACCGAGGCCGCCGCGCGGCTCGCCGCCCTCGGCGAGAACGCCCCCGCCCGCCCCGCCGGACCCTCCTGGCCGCGCCGCTCGGCCCGCGCCCTGCGCGACCCCTTCACCGCCCTGCTGCTGACCCTCGGTCTGGTCTCCGCCTGCGTCGCCTCCTGGCGCACCGCCTCCGTCATCCTCGCCCTCGTCGCCGTCAGCTGCGCGCTGCGCGTGACCGGCGAACGCCGCGCCGACCGCGCCCTGGCCGCGCTGCGCGGGCTCGTCACGGGCACGGCCACCGTGCTGCGCCGCACCGGCGAATCGACCGAGCCGCGCGCCCGCGAGGTGCCGGTCGCCGACCTGGTGCCCGGCGACGTCGTACGGCTCGGCCCCGGCGACCTGGTGCCCGCCGACGTACGGCTGCTGCGCGCGCGGGGACTGACCGTGCGTGAGGACGCGCTGACCGGGGAGTCCGCGCCGGTGCCCAAACACGCCGCCGACCCGCCCGCGCCGGGCAGCGACGCCCATCTGTGCTTCCAGGGCTGCGCGGTGGCCCAGGGCAGCGCCACCGCCGTCGTGGTGGAGACCGGCCCGCGCACCCGGTTCGCCGCCGCCCAGCGGGCCCCGCTGCGACGGGAGCCGAGCGCCTTCGACCGGTCCGTGCACGGCATCTCCTGGGTGCTGGTCCGCTTCGTCCTGCTCACCCCGCCCCTCGTCCTCATGGCCGCCGCCGCGCTGCACGGCCGGGGCGTGGCCACCCTGCCGTTCGCCGTGGCGGTCGCCGTCGGGCTCACCCCCGAGATGCTCCCGGTGATCGTCACCAGCTGCCTCGCCCGGGCCGCCGCGCTGCTCGCCCGTACGCACCAGGTGGTCGTACGACGGCTGCCCGCGCTGCACGACCTCGGCGCCGTCGACGTGCTGTGCGTCGACAAGACCGGCACCCTCACCGAGGACCGGCCCGTCGTCGCCGCCGCGCTCGGACCGGACGGCCGGGCCGACCCCGAGGTGCTGCGCTGGGCCGCCGTCAACTCCTGGTGGACCCTGCAACTGGCCGAACCGCCCGCCCCCGACGCCCTCGACGAGGCCCTGCTCAGCGCCGCCGGACCCGTCGGCGAGGAGTACGACGGCATCGCCGTGCTGCCCTTCGACCCGGCCCACCGCATGGCCACGGCCCTCGTCGCGGGCGGCGGACTCGGACGCCATGTGCTGGTCGCCAAGGGCGCGGTGGAGGACGTACTGGACCGCTGCGCGCTGCCCGAGGACGAACACCGGCGGCTGCTCGCACTGGCCGCCCGCCAGGCCGAGTCCGGGCTGCGGGTGCTCGCCGTCGCGACCGCCGAACGCCCGGCCGCCGTACGGCCCTGCCGCGCGGCCGACGTACGCGGGCTCACCTTCCGGGGCCTGGTCGGCTTCCGCGACGAACTCGCCCCCGGCGCCGCCGAGGCACTGCGCGACCTGGCCGCGCTCGGCGTCACCGTGCACGTCCTCACCGGCGACCACCCGGCCACCGCCGCCCGCGTCTGCCGTGACCTGGGGCTGGAGGTGGTGGAGGCGGCGCCGGCGTCCGCGGTGGACGCGACCGGGGCCGGGGGCGTACGGGTCGTCGCGCGCTGCACCCCCGAGGACAAGGCGCGCATCGTCACCGGGCTGCGCGAGGCCGGGCACACCGTCGGCTTCCTCGGCGACGGCGTCAACGACGTGCCCGCGCTGCACGCCGCCGACGTGGGACTCGCCCCGCGCGACGCGGTGGCCGTGGCCCGGGAGAGCGCCGACGTGGTGCTCGGCCGCAAGGACCTCACCGCGATCGGGCACGCGGTCGTCGCGGGCCGGCACAGCAGCGCGAACATCGCCTCCTACCTGCGCGTCACGCTCTCCTCCAACCTGGGCAACGTCCTCGCCATGCTCGGCGCCGGACTGCTGCTGCCCTTCCTGCCGATGCTCCCGGCGCAGGTGCTCGCGCAGAACCTGTGCTTCGACGCGGCCCAGCTGGCCTTCGCGCACGACCGCCCGGACCGCGCGGTGCTGCGCCGGCCGACCCGGCTGCGGCCGCCCGCCTTCCTGCGCTTCATCACCGGATTCGGGCTGCTCAACGCGGTCGCGGACCTCGCCACCTTCGCCGTGCTCGCCCTCACCCCGCACGGCGACACCGTGCCGGGCAGCCGGATGCTGTTCCACTCGGCCTGGTTCACCGAGAACCTGCTCACCCAGGCCCTGGTGATGGTCCTGCTGCGCACCGGGCGCCGGGTGGCCGGGCGCCGCCGCCCCGGCCCGGTCGGCTGGTCGGCCGCCGCGCTGGCCGCCGCCGGGCTGCTGATCCCGCTCTCCCCGCTGGGCGCCGCCCTGCGCATGACGGGCCTGCCCGCCGTCCACTACGCGCTGCTCGCCGCCGTCCTCGGGGTGTACGCCCTCGCGCTGGCCGTGGCCCGGGCCCGCCACGACCGGCGCGGGTCAGGTGCGTCTCAGCCGTAGGTCAGGTTGTCGCACGGGTTCTCGTCCGCCGAGCGCGCGTCGTCGGCCACGGTGCTCGGCACCTTGGCGGGGGCCGCGGAGGCCGAGGCGGCGGTGGCGTACGACTGGCCGAGGACCACGTTGATGCGGGCCGCGCCGATCTGTTCGAGCGTGGCGCCCGGGAACGCCTTGGCCACGGTCTGCGCCTGGCTCGCGAGTCCGGGGCCGTACTGCACGACCGTCGTCGCGTGGTCCTGGGAGGTCGCGGTGGCCGTGCCGGTGACGGTGAACCCGTCGGCGGTCAGCAGCTGGGCGCCCTTGGCGCCGAGGCCGGTCACCGTGGTGCCGTTGTAGACCGCCACGCTGATGCCCGCGCCCGAGACCGGCTCCGCCGAGGGGGTGGGGGAGGCGGACGCCTGCGCGCCCTTGTGCTTCCTGCCCTTCTTGCCGCTGGCGTCCTTGCCGTCGATCGTGCGGTCGTCCTTCAGCGCGGCCCACAGCTCGCTCGCGTCGGGCTCCACCACCGCCACCCGTGAACCCGAGTACCGCCAGGGGATGGTGATGAACTTGGTGTTGTGCAGGTCGATGCCCTTCATCGACATCGCGAAGGAGAGCAGCTTGTCGGCGGAGCCGAGACCGGGGTCCACGGTCAGCGACTTGGTGGCCGCCGTCGCCAGCGGGAGCAGCCGGGTCGGGGTGAAGCCCTTGGTCTTGACCTCCTTCAGGAGGCTCGCGATGAACGCCTGCTGCCGCTTGATACGGCCGATGTCCGAGCCGTCGCCGATGCCGTGCCGCAGCCGTACGTAGTCCAGCGCCTGCTTGCCCGCCACCTTCTGCTCGCCCTTGGGGAAGAGCAGCGAGCCCCGGGTGGCGCGGTTGGGGTTGAGGTCCTTCTCGTACACGTCGTTCGGCAGACAGACCTTGACGCCGCCGACGACCTCGGTGAGCGAGGCGAAGCCCTTGAAGTCCACGACCACCGTGTGGTCCACGCGCAGTCCGGTCAGCTGCTCGACGGTGTTCTGGGTGCAGGCCGGGTTGCCCTTGTCGGTCTCGCCGACGGAGAAGGCCGCGTTGAACATGGTGTTCTGCTGGGTCTGGGTCCAGGTGCCGTTCGGCAGCTTGCAGGGCGGGATGGTGACCAGGGTGTCGCGCGGTATCGACACCGCGAGCGCGTGCTGGTGGTCGGCGTATATGTGCAGCAGCAGAGTGGTGTCGGAGCGCCCTATGGCGGTCTTGTCGCCGCCGCCCAGGGCCGCGTTGCCGTCGGTGCGCGCGTCCGAGCCGATCACGAGGACGTTCTCACCCTTGGACGAGCCCGCGGCGGGCCGGTTGTCGGAGAGGCCGCCGGAGTCGAAGGTGCGGATGTCGCCGTCGAGCTGGAGATACAGCCAGCCCGCCCCGGCGGTGACCAGCACGGCCACGGACAGGAACACGACGAGGACCGTGCGCAGCTTGCGGCCACGCTTGCGGCGCCGGTCCCGGGCCGTGGCGCGCGGGGACTCGGCCCCGTCGCCCGGGCCGCTGCGGTCGCCGCGGTCGCCGCCGCGCCGTCGCGACGGTGCCGTGCCCCGGCTGCTGGTGATACTCATCGGCGCCCTCTTGTGTCTCACCCTAGGTTGTACAGTTGCGCAATGTAGCAATCATTACTGAGCGGGCCGGCGGCGCGGGAGCCCCGGCCGTCAGGAAGCACGTGAGAAAAACACGTGAACACCCGTGAGAGAGGGAGGGCGGTCATGCTCCGCAACGGACTCGAACCCTGGCACCTGCTGGTCGTCGCGATCGTATTCATCGTGCTGTTCGGCTCCCGGAAGCTGCCGGACACCGCCCGCGCGCTGGGCAAGTCCATGCGCATCCTCAAGAGCGAGGCCAAGGCGATGAAGACGGAGGACGCGGCGCCGGGTGCCGGTGCCGCTCCCGCTGGTCCGGCCGGTACGGCCGCCGGGACGAGCGCGGCGGAGCAGCCGACCGTACGGTGAACGCGCCGTGGCCCCGCCCGGGTTCCCGTGTCACCTGATCGAAGGACGGGGACTCGCGCGGGGTTCAGCCGGTCGTACGACGTCCGGCGCCGAGACGGCTTCCGGCGCCGGAGCTGAGGCAGCTTCCGGCGCCGGTTGCGTATGCCGGGCCCTAGGGGGAGACACCCCCTAGGGCCCCGCGGGCTCAGGCCGCCTTCTCCACGCCCTTGCTCGGATCATCGGCCAGGGCACGGGCCCGTCTGCGGCGCTCCCGCCGGGAGACACGGGGCTCCTGGTCGGGGAGCCAGCCGAAGGCCAGGCAGGCACCGGTCGCGCCGAGGAGCAGACCGATGAAGAAGCCGCCCAGGTTGGACGTGATCCAGGTGCCCAGCGAGAACAGGATGCCGGTCAGCGCGTAGAAGAGCCGCTGCGCGGGGTTGAACAGGATGAGCAGCCCGAGCAGCACCATCAGCGTGGGCAGCAGATAGCCGGCCACCCCCTGGATGCCGATGTGCATGACGACCTTCAGCGAGGCCTTCTCGGTGAGCAGGATCTCGGCCCCGCCCAGGGCGAGCAGCAGCCCGCCCCAGAACGGCCGGCCGCCCCGCCAGGCGCGGAACGCCGCTCGCGTGGACCGCCGTGGACGCTCCGCCATCAGCAGCCCGAGTCGCTGAAGCGCAGGTTGAGCCCCGGCAGCTTGAACACAGCCGCCGTGGTGGCGTAGTTGGTCTGCCGCAGGTTGTCGATGTGCACGGTGTCGGCCTGCTGGCTGAAGACGCCGATCGGGCCCTTGGCGTTCGCCTTGTCGAGCGTGCTCGCGTCGTTGCCGATCTCGATGTTCTTGAACGCCGCGTCGCCCGACAGCTTGGTCGAGTCCGTGGTGAGGTCCGTCGCGGACACCCGGTTCTTGCCGCTGCCCGCCGTGATGAGCAGGTTGGTGCCGCCGAGGTCGACGCTCTGGCACAGCTTGGTGAGCTTGGCCTTCTTGATCGCGGACGTGACGACCAGCACCTGGCCGCCGGTGTCGCCGGCGTTGGGGCTGCCGTCCGCCATGTTGTCCAGGCCGCCGAACTGCTCGAAGCCGGTGCCGTCCAGCTCGGTGGCCGTGACGGTGAACGGCATTCCGGAGATCGCGAACTGCACGCCCAGCGCTCCCTGGGCGGTGAAGACGGCGAGAGCGGCGGCGACCAGCGTCGCCGGCACCGCGAGGACGGCGGCACGGCGCAGCCGGACCCGCCCGCGTCTGCCGTCCCCGGCGGCGGCCGGGTCCGGGGACGACGCGGGGGAACCGCCGTCCGGGTTCTCTGGGGTGTGGTCGGCGGACGCGAAGTCCGGGGACGAGGCCATGTCTGCTCCCATGGGCACGGATCAATGCGGGTTGGGCTTCAGGTGGCGCGTTGTCCTGGCGCGGACAGCGGCTGCCGCGAACGCCGTCCCCGCACTCCCGGCGGGCTCGGGGGCTGTCGTGTTACGCGGCGGTAGCCTGCCAGGAAGTTACCGCCGGTTACTTTGAAGGGTCAAGGGAGTTGTGAAAAACGGGTGTGCAAACTGCGCGCACCGCACGGGAGTTGGTGGACGCGGGGTTGTTGGACGGCTCGCCGCACGTTCACCGATTCCCTCAATTGCCTTGCGCCGTATTGACGTTGACGAACCATCAGGTCTACAACTCTCCCTGGTTTCCCCTGGGTCCGTGGCGCCGGACCCGCCGCGCGGCGTCGGCCGCGTTCCCGGCACCCGTCCGCTTCGGCAGCCGCCCCGTGACCCCTGGTCGCCGCACCTCGGCCGGCTCTGCCGCGCGGCATCGCACACGGCACCGTCAGCGCCCCACCCCGCACTCCCCCCACGTCGAAGAGAGGCACCCGTATGCGCACCCGCACGCTCCTCGCCCTCGCCGGTACCGCCACCGCGCTCGCCCTCACCGCGGCCGTCCCCGCCTCGGCCGACGGCACCGCCGTCCTGACCACGGGCGGCCCCGGCGGCACCGCCGTCGCGGTCGGCGACACCCTCAGCGCCCCGCTGGCCTCCGGCACCTCCGCCACGCTCTACTCCAGCGCCACCGGCACCAGCGGAGTCGTCTGCACGTCCTCCCAGTTCACCGCGAGCGTCACCGGCAACCCGGACGCGCCCGGCACGGCCACCGAGTCGGTCACCGGGCACAGCTTCGACAGCTCCAGCTGTTCCAGCAACGTCGTCGGCGTGCTCGGCGTCAGCGGCATCACCGTCGACAACCTGCCGTACACCGCGTCGGTCGCCTCGGACGGCACCCTCACGGTGCTGCCCGCCGCCGGGTCCACCATCCAGACCACGGTCAAGCTGCGCACCCTGCTGGGCAGCATCACCTGCGTCTACCAGGCGCCGAGCCTGAACGGCAAGGCCGACAACGCCGACAGCGGCATCGCCTTCACCAACCAGCAGTTCACCAAGGTGTCCGGCTCGTCGCTGTGCTTCGCGAACGGCTACTTCACGGCCAAGTACGCGCCGGTCAGCGACAACGGGGCGGCGGTCTCCGTCAACTGACCGCTAGCGTTCGGGCGTTCAGCGCCGGCGCCGCAGCCGGGGCAGGAACGCCACCGCCGCGGTGATCAGCAGCACCCCCGCCGCGCCGGCCGCCAGCAACGGAGCCGAGGGGCCCGCGTCCGCGCGGGTCGCCTCGGCCACCGGCGTGCTGTCGTCCGAGGTGACCGGCGCGTAGGAGGCGTCCCTGCGCGGCTCGCCGCTCGAACCGCTCGCCGACGGGCTGGGGGACGCCGACGGCTTCGGATGCGCGGAGTGGGTGCGGGAGGGGGAGGCGGACGGCTTCTCGGCGGGCTCCTTCTTCGCCGCCTTCGCGCCGGCGCCCGACGCGGAACCGCCGCCCGACGCCGAGCCGTTGCCCGAACCCGAGCCCGACCCCGATCCGGAGAACACGACGTCGGAGCAGGAGTAGTAGGTGTCCGGCGTGCTGGTGGTCTGCCAGATCGTGTACAGCATCTGACGGCCCGTCCGGCCGCTCGGCAGGGTCGCCCGGATGTGGTACGCCCCGTTCGTCAGCGGCGGGTCCTTGACCTCGGCGAAGGGGGTGGCGGGCAGATCGGACCACTTCAGCGGCTTCGTCGGGTCGTAACCGGGCCTGGACAGATACAGCTTGAACGTTCCGGCGTGCGCGATGGGGGAGGTGTACGTCATCGTCATCGACGCGCCCGCCGTCAGCCGCGTGGCCGGGAAGTCCGCGCGCGCCAGGTCCAGACCCCGGTAGGCGGACAGGTTCCCGCTGCACAGCTTGCCGTCCGGAATCACCTGCCGGTCACGGCCGTTGACGCCCGGCACCCGCAGGTTGTCCCACGCGGCGAAGGACGTGCCGCCGTTCGCCGCGATCGCCGCCCGGCAGGCGGCCGTACCCGCGCTGCCGCCGTCGGGGGAGCAGGCGTACACCCGGCTGACCGGGGAGGTGGGGGCGCCGTGCGCCAGGGCGGGGGTGGCCGTCCACGGCAGCAGCAGGAGCGGGGCCGTCGCGGCGGCCGCCGTGACGCTCAGGCGGGCGGTCGTCCGGGTCAACCGGGTCATCCGGGACGTCTCCTCGGCGCGGGAACAAAGGCTGTCCCCACCAGTACGCGGGAGGGCGCCGTGCCGTTCAGACCGACCGCGCGGGCTGTTTCCACCCGCGTAGCGTCACCGTGCTCATCTGCCGGGCGAGCGCGCTCACATGGCTCGATTCCTACCGCGCGACACAAGCGGAGCCGCTCAACTCCCTTGAAGGAGTGCGGAAATGGCACGTATCGCGCCGCCGGACGGAAGCGATGCCGGGCTTGAGGGAAGTGGCCGAAATCCATTGCGTCTTACTGGACTCCCGTTCCCCTGCGGTGAGTTATCGTATGCGCGGGGTTAAAACAAACCGCGTGTCCCGTTCGTTCATGAGAGGGGTCGGTCGATGGCGAGGCAACTGCGCGCTGAACAGACCCGGGCGACGATCATCGCGGCCGCCGCCGATCTCTTCGACCGGCAGGGCTACGAATCCACCAGTCTGAGTGACATCGTGGGGCACGCGGGTGTCACCAAGGGCGCGTTGTACTTCCACTTCGCCGCCAAGGAGGACCTCGCCCACGCGATCCTGGAACTCCAGGCGGCCGCCGTACGGCAGGTGGTGGCCGACGCCGAGAACCGGGGCCGCTCCTCCCTGGAATGCCTGATGCGCACGACCTTCGGCATCGCCCGGCTCGCCGTCGACGACCCGGTGCCCCGCGCCGGGCTCCGGCTCGTCACCGCCGATGTGTCCGTACGGCCGCCACTGCGTCATCCGTTCACCGAATGGCTGGAGTTCGCGACCCGCAAGTTCGCCGGCGCCGTCAAGGACTCGGATCTGCACCCCGACGTGGACGCCGGAACCGTCGCCCACTCCCTCGTCTGCTTCTTCGTCGGCACCCGGGTCGCGGGACGCTCCATCGAACCGGTCTCGCGGCTGCCGCGCAGGGTGGCCGAGATGTGGTTCCTGCTGCTCAGGGGCCTGGTCCCGGTGCACCGCCGCCCCCGCTATCTCGCCCTCGCCACGCAGCTGGAGCGGGAGATCAGGGCCGCCTGACCGGCGGGGTACGGTGACGGCATGCCCGACGCCCCCACCGCCCCCCTGATCACCGGCGCCGCACCCGGCTCCTTCCCGCACAGCGTGCTGGCCGAGCGGCACCCCGCGATCATCCGCCAGGTGCGGGACGCCCTCCCCTACGGCCCCGCACAGCACCGCGCGCTGGACGGCCTGCTCCGCTCCTGCGCCGACGGCGTCATCGAGGACCTGCCCGAGGAGACGGACCCCGCCGACCGTGCCCGCTGGCACGCCTGGGGTCTCGCCGAGTACGTGGGCAAGTCCTGGTACGACGCGCCCTGGCTGTGGTCCGAGAGCTACTTCTACCGCGTACTCCTCGACGCCGTCGGCTACTTCGCCCCCGGCCCCTGGCAGGGCATCGACCCCTTCCGCCCCTTCAAGTACGCCGAACTCGGCGCCCCGGAGACCCAGGAGGAGCTGGCCGCGCTCGACGCGCTTGAGGGCAAGCCGGCCGGGGAGCGCGGCCGCGCCCTGCTGCACGGCTCGCTCTGGGGCAACCGCGCCGACCTCAGCTTCCGGCTCTCCGCCGAGGGCGCCCGGTCGCGCGCCGCCACACCGGGCCTGGTCGCCGACGACAGCGACACCCTCTGGTCGCTGCTCCCGCCCGACGGCGCCGGCACGCTCTGCCTGGTCGCCGACAACGCGGGCCGCGAACTCGTCCCCGACCTGCTGCTGACCGCCCACCTCCTCGACGAGCACCGGATCGCCCGCGCCGTCCTCTACGTCAAGCCCTGGCCGTACTACGTCTCCGACGCCACGACCGCCGACGTGGTGGACGCGCTGACCCGCCTGCGGTCCGCGTCCGGGGCCGCCGCCGCGTACGGCGACACCCTGTGGCGGGCCATGGCGGACGGCCGTCTCACCGTACGCACCCACCCCTTCCTCGCCTCCCCCCTGCCGTACACCGACCTGCCGGACGACCTGCGCGCCGAGTTCGCCGAAGCCCGGCTGACCCTCTTCAAGGGCGACCTCAACTACCGCCGCCTGGTCGGCGACCGGTACTGGCCGCCCACCACGCCCTTCCGCGACGTGACCGCCTATTTCCCCGGCCCCGTCGCCACCCTGCGCACCCTCAAGTCCGACGTGATCACCGGCCTGCCGGCCGCCACCGAGACCGCGCTGAACGCGGCCGAGGGACGGTCCTGGCGCACCAGTGGTACCCACGCGCTGATCCAGGTCGATCCCCGGATGTGACATGAGGGTGCCCGTCGGCTGTCCCGTCCAACGGCAGGAGGGGTTCCGGAAGTTCCCGAATGCCGGGAGGGTTCACGCGATGGTGTGATCGTCCGGTGTGCGAAGGATGACCCGTTCGGCCGCCGGGCAGGACCCGGGCATGACGCAGCCGTTCGAACTCCCGAACTTCTACATGCCGTATCCCGCGCGGCTCAACCCCCATGTCGACGAGGCGCGCGCCCACTCGACCGCGTGGGCGCGCGAGATGGGGATGCTGGAAGGCTCCGGGATCTGGGACCAGGCCGACCTGGAGGCGCACGACTACGGCCTGCTGTGCGCCTACACCCACCCCGACTGCGACGGGCCCGCGCTCTCGCTGATCACCGACTGGTACGTGTGGGTGTTCTTCTTCGACGACCACTTCCTGGACATGTACAAACGCACCCAGGACCGCGCCGCGGGCAAGGCGCACCTGGACCGGCTGCCGCTGTTCATGCCGCTCGACCTCGAAACCCCCGTCCCGGAGCCGGAGAACCCGGTGGAGGCGGGCCTCGCCGACCTGTGGGCGCGCACGGTGCCGGCCATGTCGGCGGACTGGCGGCGCCGCTTCGCCGTCGCGACCGAGCATCTGCTCAACGAGTCGCTGTGGGAGCTGTCCAACATCAACGAGGGCCGGATCGCCAACCCGGTCGAGTACATCGAGATGCGCCGCAAGGTGGGCGGCGCCCCCTGGTCGGCCGGGCTCGTGGAGTACGCGACGGCCGAGGTGCCCGCGTCGGTCGCCGAGAGCCGTCCGCTGCGCGTCCTGATGGAGACCTTCTCCGACGCCGTCCACCTGCGCAACGACCTCTTCTCCTACCAGCGCGAGGTCGAGGACGAGGGGGAGAACAGCAACGGCGTCCTGGTCCTGGAGACGTTCTTCGACTGCACCACCCAGCAGGCCGCCGACACCGTCAACGACATCCTGACCTCACGCCTGCACCAGTTCGAGCACACCGCGCTCACCGAGGTCCCCGCCGTCGCCCTGGAGAACGGGCTCCGGCCGGACGAGGTGGCCGCAGTCGCCGCGTACACCAAGGGACTCCAGGACTGGCAGAGCGGCGGCCATGAATGGCATCTGCGGTCGAGCCGCTACATGAACAAGGGGGCACGCTCCAGCTCCCCCTGGCAGCTCCCGAGCGGTCCGGGCGCGTCCGCGGCCGACGTGGGCGCCCTGCTCGCCTCGGCGGCGAACGAGCGGCTGCGGCGGCACACCCATGTGCCGTTCCAGAAGGTCGGGCCCTCCCTGCTGCCCGAGTTCCACATGCCGTTCCCGCTGGAGCTGAGCCCCCACGCCGACACCTCGCGCCGCAACCTGGTCACCTGGTGCACCCGCATGGGCATCCTCGGCGAGGGCGTCTGGGACGAGGACAAACTCGCCGCCTACGACCTGGCGCTCTGCTCCGCCGGACTGGACCCCGACGCCACCGCCGAGGGCCTCGACCTCAGCGCCCAGTGGCTCGCCTGGGGCACCTACGGCGACGACTACTACCCCCTCGTCTACGGCCACCGCCGCGACCTCGCCGCCGCCCGCCTCACCACCGCCCGGCTCTCCGCGTGCATGTCTCTTGAGGGGCCGCCGGAGATCGTGCCGGCCAACGCGATGGAGCGCGCGCTGATCGACCTGTGGGAGCGGACCACGGCCCCGATGACCGCCGAGCAGCGGGTCACCCTCAAGGCCGCGGTGGACGTGATGACCGAGAGCTGGGTGTGGGAGCTGTCCAACCAGCTCCAGAACCGCGTCCCGGACCCGGTCGACTACCTGGAGATGCGCCGGGCCACCTTCGGCTCCGACCTCACCCTGAGCATGTGCCGTGCGGGCCGGGGCCCCGCCATCCCGCCCGAGGTCTACGCCAGCGGCCCGGTGCGCTCGCTGGAGAACGCGGCCATGGACTACGCCTGCCTGCTCAACGACGTGTTCTCGTACCAGAAGGAGATCGAGTACGAGGGCGAGATCCACAACGCGATCCTCGTCGTGCAGAACTTCTTCGGCGTCGACTATCCGGCCGCGCTCGCCGTCGTCCACGATCTGATGACCCAGCGCATGGAACAGTTCGAGCATGTGGTCGCCCATGAACTCCCCGTGCTCTACGAGGACTTCAAGCTGTCCGAGGAGGCCCGCGCGGAGATGGGGCTCTATGTGCTCGACCTCCAGAACTGGCTGGCCGGCATCCTCAACTGGCATCGCTCGGTGGACCGTTACAAGGCGGAGTGGCTGGGCGGCCGGGCCCACCGGTTCGTCCCCGGACAGGCTCCGGCGCGGCTCCAGCTGATCGGCTGACGGAGCCCTCCCGCGCGCGGGCGGACCGGGGGCGGGCGACGGGACCCGGGCTGGGCGGGTCAGTCGGCCCAGGTCAGGCGGGCTGGGCGGTCTTCGCGGCGTGCTCGACCGCCGCCCGGCCCAGCGCCCGGATCATCGGGTGCGGGCGGGAGCCGTCGCCGTACAGCTCCGGCTGGAACAGGGAGGCCAGGAAGAAGGGGTGGTCCGGGAGTTCGGCGACCCGGACCTGCCCGTCCGTGTCGTGCCCGGAGAACCGCATGCCGTGGGCGCGCAGCGTGTCGAGATGACGGGAGGGGCCGTAGGAGCAGAAGTACCGCTCGACCGTGCGCGGCGAGCCGATCACCGACTCGGCCAGGGAGCCCGCCTCCAGGACGACCGTCGCCTCGTGTCCCACCAGGGAGCAGGCCAGCGGCTCGATCAGCAGGTCCTCGGCGCCGGGGTCGTTCTCGGCGTGCGCGACACCGGTCAGCCCGCAGGCGTTGCGCGCGAACTCCAGCAGGGTGTGCTGGAAGCCGCCGCAGGTGCCGAGGAACGGGATGCCCTCCTCCCGCGCGGTGCGGACGGCCGCGAGCACACCCGCCTCACTGCGGTACGGGCTGCCCGGCAGCACCCACACCGCGTCGAAGCCGCGTACCGCGCCCGGGGCCTCGGCGTCCTCCGTGGGAATCCAGTAGGCGTCCAGGACCAGCCGGTCCCGTTCGGCGAGGGCGTCGAGGAGGCGCGGAATCCGGGTGTGGGAGACGACGTTGGGGGAGCGGTCGCCGACGAGGGCGACGGTGGCGGTGCGTACTGCGGTTTCGGTCATGACAGCCATCCTGGGCGGCCACCGCCGTTCACGTCCAACGATGATTCATGCATGGTTGATAAGAGATGCTGATGGGCGTGGGATGCTGTGGATCATGGACCCGCATCTGCTGCGCACCTATGTCACGGTGGCGCGACTCGCCTCGTTCTCCGCCGCCGCACGGGAGCTGGGGTACACGCAGTCGGCGGTCTCCCAGCACATTGCCGCCCTCGAACAGGACCTGGGCGCACCGCTGTTGACGCGCCGCCCGGTCGTCCCGACGCCGGCGGGCCACCGGCTGCTGGAGCACGCGGCCCCGCTGCTGCTGCGCCTGGACGCCGCCCGCGCCGACGTGATCCGCATGGCCGCGGCGCCGCCGAGCGGGGTGACCCTGGCGACCACCTCGACGGCACTCGGCCCGCGCGTGCTCGCCGCGCTCCCGGCGTCGGGCGTGAGCGTCCAGGTGCTCGGCCGGGGCGAGATCCCCGCCGCCGTCGCCACCGGGCACGCCGACCTCGGCCTGGTCGACGGCCCGGCGGCGCCCAGCGACCCGTTGCAGCTGCCCGACGTGGCCCCGCTGACCGCGCACCCTGTCGCCGAGGAGCCCCTCGCCGTCCTGCTGCCCATCGCCCACCCCCTCGCCGGGCGCCCCGGGCTGCGCCTGGCCGACCTCGCCGACGCCCGCTGGATCGACGCCCCCGACGCCGCCGTACCCCTTGCCCGGCTGCGCGCCGTGAACGGCGGCGGCGCCTTCCGGCCCGCCCTGGCCTACGCGGGCACCGATGTGCGGACCCTCACCGCGCTGATCGCGGCCGGCCACGGCCTCGCCCTGCTGCCCCGGTTCGCGGCCGCCGCCGCCTCGGGCACCGTCGCCGTACCGCTCGCCGCGCCCCGCCTGGTCCACCGCACCGAACTCCTGCACTCGGCCGCGCTCGCGGGCGCCGTCGGTGACCTGGTCGCGCGGCTGTCGGCAGACCGGTGACACTCCCCGCCCGCGTCGGTGTCACTCGTTCGTGGCTCGTCGGAGGCGCGTGACCTGGGTAGACCACCGGTGGAGGCGAACGAATCATGGAACAGAGTGTGTTGCGGGCGACGCCGATGCCCGGCCGGTGGCGGAGCGAGGACGCGCGGCCGGAGCCCGTCGAACGGGCGGCCACGGGCCGTCCGCACGGCGAGCGGCGGCGGGGTAGGCGGCTGTGGAGCGTGGTGCTCACCCTGTCCGCCGGCGGTGTGCTGGTGCTGTCCGGGGTGGGCCTCGGCATGGCCGGCACCAGTGCGCTCGGCCTCGGCGTCCACGGCGGGAAGCAGCGGCACATGGTTCCGTCCGCCCCCGTTCCCCCGGCGCCCGGGCCCGCCGAGGCCCGGTCCGGCGCCACGCTCGGCCTGGAAGCCGTGGACGCCGGACAAATGGGCGCGCTGATCACCGCCGTACACGTCCCCGGCCCCGGCTACACGGCGGGTCTGGTCCGCGGCGACGCCCTGATCCGCTTCGGCCCCACCCCGATCGCCACGGCCGCCGACCTGGCCCGGGCGGTCGCCCGCGCCCGCCCGGGCGCGGAGGTGACGGTGACCGTGCGCCATCGCGACGGGGCGGAGCAGCGGCTGACGGCGGTGCCGGGGGTGGTGACCTGACCGAGTCCCCGTACGGCGGCGTCCGCGTGGTGACCTTGCCGACCGCTCGTTACGGTCCAAGGGCATCTTCCGGAACGGGGCCGAAAGGGAACCTGCGATGGCGAACGCGGACCGTATCGACGTCCACACGCATGTGGTGCCCCCCTTCTGGGGCCAGGCACTGCCGAGTCATGGCGGCGACCCGTCGGGCTGGGCCACCCCGGCGTGGAGCCCGGAGGCGCACCTGGCGTACATGGACGACCAGCAGATCGCCACCAGCGTCCTGTCGCTGACCGCGCCGAGCGTGGTCGGCTGGGAGGGCGAGGAGCGCCGGGAGATGGCGCGCCGGGTGAACGAGTACGTGGCGGACCTGGTCACCCGGTACCCGGGCCGGTTCGGGAACTTCGCCACCGTTCCGCTGCCGGACGTCGAGGGCGCCGTGGCGGAGGCGGAGTACGCGCTGGACGAGCTGGGCGCCGACGGCGTCGTGCTCATGAGCAACTACGAGGGTTCCTACCTGGGCGACCCGAAGTTCGCGCCGCTGTGGGAGGCGCTGAACCGGCGGTCGGCCGTGGTGTTCATCCATCCGGCCCGCCCCCCGATCGAGACCCTCGGGGGTGTGCCGGGACCGCTGGTGGACTATCCGTTCGACACCACCCGGAACGCCGTGCAGATGGTGTTCACCGGGGTGCTGGACCGCAACCCGGACGCGAAGATCATCCTGGCGCACGCGGGCGGCTTCGTCCCGTACGCGGTGATGCGGTTCTGCGAGCTGCAGCCGGCCCTCGACCCCGGCGGCCCCACCACCGACGAACTGCTCGCGAAGTTCAAGCTGTTCTACTGGGACACCGCGCTGTCCTCCGGGCCGGACGCCTTCCCCAGCTTCCTGGCCTTCGCGGACCATGAACGCATCCTGTTCGGCAGCGACTTCCCCTACGCGCCCGCGCCCGTGGCGACGGCGTTCAACCATCTCCTGGACACGCACAGCGGTCTCACGGACGAGCAGAAGAAGGCCTTCAACCACGGCAACGCCAAGAGGATCTTCTCCCGCCTCGCCTGACGAGGACGGACGCACGAGACGCCACGCCCGTCCGGCAGGACGCGCCGATGCCCCGCACCGTTGGTGCGGGGCATCGCGGTATGGCGTGGCGCGTCAGGTGCGCCCGGAGGGTGGGGTCAGCGGGCGAGGCGGGGGAAGAGCGCCTCGGCGTTGCCGCGGTCGATGGCCGCCGCCTGGCCCGGGGTGAAGTCCGGGTAGGTCTCCAGGAAGTGGTTGTAGTAGGAGCCGGCCTCCGTCGGGGCGAAGGGCCAGTCGCTGCCGTAGAGGACGTGCCCGGGCTCGGCGAAGGCGAGGAGGGCGGGCAGGGCGGAGGGGCTGGCGGACAGGGCGGTGTCGAAGTAGAACCGCTTGAGGGCGCGCACGATGTCGTCCGCGTCGCGCTCCGGGTCCACGACGGTGGAGGTCAGGCCGGAGAAGCGGTACGCGGCATACGGCAGGAAGCCGCCGCCGTGGGACAGGATCACGCGCACGTTGCGGTAGCGGTCCATGACGCCGTTGAGCACCATGTTCAGGGCGGTGCGGGTGGTGTCGAAGACGTAGTCCGCGAGCGGGGCGGGGGTGCCGGGCAGCAGCGTCATCGGGGGCTGCGCCGGGTGGACGAAGACGTTCGCCGAGCGGCGGTCCAGCTCGGCCCACAGGGGCTCGAAGTCCGCGTCGCCGAGGTACTTGCCGTGGGCGTTGGACATGAGGACCACGCCGTCGGCGCCCAGGACGTCGAGCGCGTACACGGCCTCGGCGACGGCGGCGTCGACGTCGGGCAGCGGGATGCTGGCGAAGTGGCCGAAGCGGTCCGGGTTGTCCTTGACGACCTCGGCGCCGTACTCGTTGACCGCGCGGGCCAGGCGGCGGGCGTCGGCGTCGTCGCCGAGGTGGACGCCGGGCGAGGTGACGGACATGACACCGGTGGCGATGCCCTGCTGGTCCATCATCGCGATCGCGCTCTTCGGGCTCCAGGCCGGGATGGCCCAGCCGCCGGAGTTCATGCCGCGCGCGGCCAGGGTCTCGGCCCAGACCGGCGGGACGATGTGGTTGTGAACGTCGATGCGTGCGGGGAAGTCCATGACTCAAAGCCTCCTAAAGCTTAGCTTGCTAACGACTTCATTTAGTAAGCTAACAGTCATGAGAGAAACAAGCAACCCCGCAGTGGACGACCGCCAGGAACCGGACCGCGACGAGGCGAGCGTGAGAGAGCTGGCGCAGGCCGCTGACCGGCTCTTCTACGCCATGCGCCGCTCCCGCGCGGCCACCGTGGGCCGCTCCGGGGCCGGACTGTCCATGGCCCAGCTCACCCTGCTGGAACCCCTCGCCGCGGACGCCCGGAGCGAGGGACTGCCGGTCGGCAGGCTCGCCGTCACGGCCGAGGTCAGCGTCCCCACCGCCACCCGGATGCTCAAGCAGCTCGAGACGTCGGGCGTGGTCACCCGGCAGCGCTCCCCGCACGACGAACGCCAGGTCCTCGTCCGCCTCACCGACGACGGCGCCGACCGGCTCGCCGCCATGCGGGCGGAGCTGCGGGCCCGCCAGTCCGAGGCGCTGTCGCACTTCGCCCCGCAAGAGCGCCGCGAACTCGCCGCCCAGCTCCAGCGCCTCGCCGCCGTCATCGGCGACACCGTCCCCCAGTCCGGCGAGGGGGAGTCCGCGCGGCGCTGACGCCGTACCGCGCCGTGGCCCTCGATGAGGTGATCCGCCGTACCGGCCGGCGACGGCCGCCCGTACGCCTTCGCACGCCCCCGCACGCCCCGCACCCTCCGCGCGCGGAAAACCGCTGGTCGTGCCCGTCCCCGGCCGCCGTGACGACCCCCTGCCGCCCGCTTGCCCCGCGCCTCGCCGCCGCGTCGTGTCCCGACCGGGTCGCGCGCGTCCGTGCGGGCGGGCAGGATGCTGCCCGGCACCGCTTCGCACCAGCACGCGCACCAGCACCACGACAGCACCCGCACCCGCACCACGACAGCGCCCGGAGGCACCGGATGACCGGTAGTACGCCCGCGCCCTTCACCGCCGACGACTACCGGGCCCGTATGGCCCGCGCGACCCGGGAGGCGGCCGACGCCGGACTCGCCGGGCTGCTGGTGGCGCCCGGACCCGACATGGTCTGGCTGACCGGTTACACCCCGCCCGCCGTGACCGAGCGGCTCACCCTGCTGGTGCTCACGCCCGGCAGCGAGCCGGTGCTCGTCGTGCCCACGCTGGAGGCCCCCGACGCGGAGGCGGCCGCCGGTTCTACGGCCCTCGGACTGCGCCCCTGGACCGACGGCGTCGACCCGTACGCCATGACCGCCGCCCTCCTCGACGGCCGGGGCCGCTTCGGCGTCAGCGACAACACCTGGGCCATGCATCTGCTCGGCTTCCAGCGCGCCCTGCCGCACAGCTCCTACGCCGCCCTCACCGACGCGCTGCCCATGCTGCGCGCGGTCAAGGACGCGGCCGAGGTCGAGCTGCTCGCGGCGGCCGGGGCGGCGGCGGACGCGGCGTTCGAGGAGATCCGCAAGGTGCCCTTCGCCGACCGCCGCGAGTCGGACGTGGCCCAGGACCTCGCGGACCTGCTGCGCCGCTTCGGCCACTCCCAGGTGGACTTCACCATCGTCGGCTCGGGACCCAACGGCGCCAACCCGCACCACGAGGTCGGCGACCGCTTCATCCGCCACGGCGACATGGTCGTCCTCGACTTCGGCGGCCTGAAGGACGGCTACGGCTCCGACACCACGCGCACCGTCCACGTCGGCGAACCCACCGACGAGGAACAGCGCGTGCACGACCTGGTGCGCGCCGCCCAGCAGGCGGGCTTCGAGGCCGTACGGCCCGGGGTGGCCTGCCAGGAGGTGGACCGCGCCGCCCGCGCGGTGATCACCGAGGGCGGGTACGGCGAGTACTTCATCCACCGCACCGGGCACGGCATCGGCGTCACCACGCACGAGCCGCCGTACATGATCGAGGGGGAGGAGCAGCCCCTGGTGCCCGGCATGTGCTTCTCCGTGGAGCCCGGTGTCTATCTGCCCGGCCGCTTCGGGGTGCGCATCGAGGACATCGTCACGGTGACCGAGGACGGCGGCCGGCGCCTCAACAACACCACGCGCGAGATGGTCATAGTGGACTGAGGGATGGAGGAGACCCCAGCGACCACCCACCGGAACGGCCCGCCACGACCATGACCCAGGCACCCGCACCCACCGTCGGCACCGTGCGCGCACTCGTCCGCTCCCTCCTCAGGGAACGCGCGCCCGTCAGGGGAGACGGCACGGCCGGCGACGGCTCCGCCGGGCTCGACGTCCGGCCGGTCGAGGGCGGCGACGGCTACACCTGGTGGGTCGGTGCCCGGCATGTGCTGCGGCTCGCCCCCGACCGCGAATCCGCCGCCCGGCTGCGCCGCGAACCCCGGCTGCGCGACCTGGTGCGCTCCCGGGTGCCCGTCGCCGTCCCGGCCGGGGTAGCGCACGGCGACTGGGTGCCCGGCCTCGCCTGTGTGCTCGACGCCCGGCTGTCCGGCGGCAGCGGCGACGAGCACGAGGTGTCCGCGCTCGGCGAGGCCGACCTCGCCGGACTGCTCTCCGGGCTGCGCGAGGTGTCCCCGCGCCAGGCCGAGACACTGGGCGTGCCGCGTACGCCGCCGCGCTCCCTGGAGGCCCTGCGCCGCATCGCCGCGCACACGGCCGAACGCCTCGCCGCGGCCGACGAGTTCGACCGCACCCTGCTCCAGCCCTTCCCGGCGACGGCCGCCGCCCGGCTCGCCGCGCAGCCCGGCACCGCCGTGCTCACCCACCACGGGCTGACCGGCGCGCGGGTCCTCGTCGGCACCGAGGGCCGGGTGCGTGCCGTTCTCGGCTGGGGCGGCGCGGCGCTGGGCGATCCGGCCGAGGACATCGCCGGGCTCGCCGCCGCCGTCGGCGCCCCGGCCGCCGTCCGCGCCGCGACCCTCGCCGGTTACGGGCCCCGCCCCTGTCTGCGCGGCCTGTGGCTGGCCCGCTGCGACACCCTCGTCCGCCTGGCGGCCCGGCTCGACGGCCGCACCGCCGACGACCCCGCGCTGCCGCGCACCCGGCTGCGGCGGGCCTGGGAACCGATCCTGCTGGAGCGGGTCACCGAGTTCGAGTGAGGGTGGCGGGCCTCAACTCCGTTGCTTTACAGGTCCGTTCAGACCCGCGCCAGCACCACACACGACTCGCCCGGCACCCGCAGCCGTCCGTCCGCGCCCGGCGCCTCCACCTCGTCCCACGCGGCGAGGACCTCCATACGGCCGCTGCCGAGCGGGATGGACGCCGGTTCCTTGCCCAGGTTCACCGCGACCCGTACGTCCCCGCGCCGGAACGCCAGCCAGCGGGCGTCCTCGTCGTAGGCCACGCTGGTGCCGGCGAGGGCGGGGCTGGTCAGGTCGGGGTACGCGTGGCGGAGCGCGATCAGGCGCCGGTACCAGTCGAGGACGCGGGCGTGCGCCGGCTGCTCCGGCTCCGACCAGTCCAGGCAGGACCGCTCCCGCGTCGCCGGGTCCTGCGGGTCGGGCACCTCGTCCTCGGACCAGCCGTGCGCGGCGAACTCCCGCCGTCTGCCCCGCCGTACGGCCTCGGCCAGCTCGGGGTCGGTGTGGTCGGTGAAGTACTGCCAGGGCGTGCCCGCCGCCCACTCCTCGCCCATGAACAGCATCGGCGTGAACGGCGCGGTGAGCGTCAGCGTGGCCGCGCAGGCCGTCAGACCGGGGGAGAGGCCGGCCGAAAGACGGTCGCCCTGGGCACGGTTGCCGATCTGGTCGTGGGTCTGGCTGTAGCCGAGCAGCCGGTGCCCGCCGAGCCGGGCGCGGTCCAGCGGGCGTCCGTGGCGCCGGCCCCGGAAGGTGGAGTACGTGCCGTCGTGGAAGTAGCCGCCGGTGAGCGTCTTGGCGAGCGCGGCGAACGGCGCGGCCGCGAAGTCCTCGTAGTAGCCCTGGGATTCACCGGTCAGCGCGGAGTGCAGGGCGTGGTGGAAGTCGTCGTTCCACTGGGCGTGCAGACCGAGGCCGTTCGCGGCGCGCGGGGTGATGTACCGGGGGTCGTTCAGGTCGGACTCGGCGATCAGGAACAGCGGCCTGCCCGTCTCGGCGGCGAGCGCGTCCACCGACTCCGACAGCTCTTCGAGGAAGTGGCGGGCGCGGGTGTCGTGCAGCGCGTGCACGGCGTCCAGGCGCAGCCCGTCCAGGCGGTAGTCCCGCAGCCAGGCCAGCGCGCTGTCCCGGAAGTACGCGCGCACCTCGTCCGAACCCGGCGCGTCCAGGTTCACCGCCGCGCCCCACGGCGTCTGGTGCGTGTCGGTGAAGTACGGCCCGAACGCGGGGAGATGGTTCCCCGACGGGCCCAAGTGGTTGTGCACCACGTCCAGTACGACACCGAGTCCCAGCTCGTGCGCCCGGTCCACGAACCGCTTCAGCGCCTCGGGTCCGCCGTACGGCTCGTGCACCGCCCAGGGCGCCACTCCGTCGTACCCCCAGCCGTGGACACCGGGGAACGAGGACAGCGGCATCAACTCCACGTGCGTGATGCCGAGTTCCGCGAGATGGGGGAGGCGGTCCGCCGCCGCGTCCAGGGTGCCCTCGGGGGTGTAGGTGCCGACGTGCAGCTCGTAGAGCACCGCGCCCGGCAGCCCGCGTCCCGTCCAGGGCGTCCGCCACTCGTAACGGTCGTGGTCCACGACCGCGCTCGGCCCGTCCGGACCGTCCGGCAGCCGGCGCGCGCGGGGATCGGGCAGCTCGGGCCCGTCGTCCAGCGCGAAGCCGTACCGGGTGCCGTCCGCCGCGTCCGCCTCCCCCGTCCACCATCCCGCGCGCCCCGGATCGCGTGCCAGCGCCTGCCGCGCCTGACCGCACCGGAGCGTGACCCGTTCTGCCTGTGGTGCCCACACCTCGAACTGCACGGACGGTTCCCCTTCGTCTGCTCATCGTGAGGTAGTCCGTCCATCGTGCCGCGAAAGCGATCAATCCGCTGTCGGATCAGGGCTTTCCGGGCGGGTGTCGCGGGGGCGTGCGCGGGGCGCGCAAGTACGCGCCGGGGGAGCGGACTTCCCCGTTCTGGACACCACGGGCCGCCTGACCGACAATCAGCAGCGTGACGTCGTCCTTCGAGTTCCCCGTCCGCGCCGCGCGGATCTCCGACGCGGAGCGCGACAAGGCGCTGCGCGTGCTGCGTGACGGCGCCGCCATGGGCCGGATGTCGCACGACACGTTCCTGCACCGCATGGAGCTGGTCCTCGCCGCGCGCAGCCACGCCGAACTCGCCGCCGTCACCGCGGACCTGCCCGGTGGAAACGGCTTCGCCCGCGCCCTGTTCGGCAGCGTGGGGGCCGTCTCCGGCTTCACCATGCGGCTCCGCAGGGCCTGGCAGGCCGAGCGGCTGCCCAAGCTGCTCCTGCCCCACCCCGGCCACGGCCACCCCCTGCGCATCGGCCGCGACCCGGCCAACGGGCTCCGCCTGAACCACGACACCGTCTCCCGCGTCCACGCCGAACTCCGCCACCAGGGCGGCCTGTGGGTCCTGCGCGACCTCGGCTCCACCAACGGCACCACGGTCAACGGCCATCGCGTGCTGGGCGCGACGGTGGTGCGCGACGGCGACCACGTCGGGTTCGGGAAGGTCATGTACCGGCTGTCGGCGAGCTGAGGCGGCTCGAACTGGCGTTCCTCCGCAGGTGGGTGGGCTCATCGTTCGGGTGACCTCCGCTGCGGAAGCCGCCCGCCCGTGCCGATGCACCGGGCATGACCATTCTCACCCGTGCGACAGCGGCGGCCGGTGCCCTGATGGCCGCCCTCGGCCTCCTCACGGCCGCCCCGGCCTCCGCCACTCCCCGCCCCGCCTTCCCCGGCGGCTGGCTCCACCTCACCGTCAGCCGGGGCGAGACCCTCGCCCCGGGTTCCCGCCGCGCCCTCCTCGTGTGCGACCCGCCGCGCGGCACCGCCCACGCGGCGCAGGCCTGCGCCCAACTCGCCGCGGCGGGCGGGGACATCGACCGCATCCCGCCGAAGGACGTCTTCTGCACGATGCTCTACGCCCCGGTCACCGCCCACGCCTCCGGTTTCTGGCACGGCCACCGCGTCGAGTACACCCACACCTTCTCCAACGGGTGCGTCATGTCCGCGCGGACGGGAGCGGTGTTCGCGCTGGACGCGTGACCGCTCGCCGTCCCCGCGTCAGACCCCCTCGGCGTCCTCGTCGGCCCGCTCCAGAAGCACCACCGGCAGCGGGCCGAAGAGGTCCGCCACCGGTACGCAGCCCTTGAACTCCCGGTCCGGGGTGAGGACGTCCCGCCAGCGGCCCGGGGGCAGGGAGAGCGTCGTCTGCCGCCAGCCGCCGGACTCGGCCAGCCGCAGGGACAGCCGGGTCACCGCCGTGATCACCTCGCCGGAGCGGGAGAAGGCCAGGCAGTGGTCGGCGGCCGGGCCCTCGACGGACAGCGGGGCGTACGTGCCCGAGGTGCCGAAGACGTCCGGACGGCGGCCGCGCAGCCGCAGCGCCGCCGCCGTCAGCGCCCCCTTCTCGCCGGGGGCCTTCGCGGGGAACGTGGCCGGGCGGCGGTTGTCCGGGTCCACCAGGGCCCGGTACTCCGCCTCCGTGCCCTGGTAGACGTCCGGGACGCCCGGCATCGTCAGATGGACCAGGGCGGTGCCGAGGACGTTGGCGCGGATGTGCGGGTCCAGGGCCTTGCGGAGGGCGGCCACGCGTTCACCGGGCGGCCCGCAGGGGCCCGCCGAGACGAACGCGGTCACGGCCTCCTCGTAGGGCGCCTCGCGCTCCGTCCAGCTCGTGTACAGGCCCGCCTCGCGCACGTGCTTGAGAAGGGACTCGCGGACGCGCTCCTCCTCCGCCGGGCCCAGGCCGAACACCGTCTGCCAGGCGGCCCAGGCGAGTTGGCCGTCCGGCGCCGGGCCGACGGTACGGGCCAGGTCCGCGAGCAGGGCGGCCCAGCGGCCCGGGCACTCGCTGAGCACCGCGAGCGCGGCCCGTACGTCGGCGCTGCGCTTGGTGTCGTGCGTGCTGACGACCGTGCCGGTGCCCGGCCAGTCGAGGGCCAGACGCGCGCAGTACGCGTGGAACTCGGCCGGGGAGACGCCCGGCCGGCCCGGATCGCCGCCGACCTCGTTCACCGACAGCAGCGGCACATAGCGGTAGAAGGCGGTGTCCTCCACGGACTTGGCGCGCAGCGCGGATGCGGTCTGCGCGAACCGGGTCCGGAACTCGGTGAGTTCGGGGACCGAGCCGTCGGCCGCACCGGTCAGCAGCGCCCGTACGACGTCCACCGCCTCCGCCTCCTCGGCCACCGCGAAGGCGCGCCGGGCCTCCTCCGCCGCCTGGGGCGTGATCACGGTGGCCGCGTCCTCGGAGGCGTACGGGCGGTAGACGCGCAGCCGGACGAGGAGTTCCTCCAGGGCCGTGCGCAGCGCCCAGGGGGCGCGGTCGCGCAGGGCGAGGTCGGGTGAGGCGGCGCACAGGCGGACGGCGGCACGGGTGAGGCGGTCGGCCTCGGCGGCCAGTTCATGGGTGAGCACCTTGTAGGCGGCCCGCCGTACGGTGGCCTCCCAGTCGCCGCCCCGGTCGGCCTGCGGGACCGCGAACGCCCGGTAGTGGTCGGCGAGTTCGCCGGTGCCTTCGGGGTCGGTGAAGAGGCCGTCGACATGGCGCAGGGCGTCGTAGCCGGTGGTGCCCGCCACGGGCCAGGAGGCGGGCAGCCGTTCGCCGTCGGCGAGGATCTTCTCCACCACGGTCCAGCGGCCGCCGGTCGCCTCGTGCAGCCGGGCCAGATAGGCGTCCGGGTCCGCGAGACCGTCCGGGTGGTCCACGCGCAGCCCGTCGATCACACCCTCGTCGAGCAGCCGCAGGATCGTCCCGTGGGTCGCGCCGAACACCTCGGGGTCCTCCACGCGGACCCCGATCAGCTCCGAAATGCTGAAGAAGCGGCGGTAGTTCAGCTCGGTGCGGGCAAGGCGCCACCACACCGGGCGGTACCACTGCGCGTCCAGCAGCTCCGGCAGCGGCAGGTGGGCGGTGCCCGGGCGGAGCGGGAAGGCGTGGTCGTGGTAGCGCAGCACGTCGCCGTCGACGACCAGCTCGTCCCGTACGGCCGCGACCGGGCCGCCCAGCACGGGCAGCAGCAGCCGGCCGCCGCGCACCTCCCAGTCGATGTCGAACCAGCGGGCGTACGGCGACTCGGGGCCCTCGCGCAGCACCTCCCACAGGGCGCGGTTGTGCCGGGGGGCCATCGCCATGTGGTTGGGCACGATGTCCACCACCAGGCCGAGCCCGTGCTCGTGCGCGGTGTGCGCGAGCGAGCGGAGCCCGGCCTCGCCGCCCAGCTCCTCGCGCACGCGCGCGGGGTCCGTCACGTCGTACCCGTGGGCGGAGCCCGGCACGGCCTCCAGGATCGGGGAGAGATGCAGATGGGAGACGCCGAGTTCCGCCACCTGGGGGACGGCCGCCTCGGCGGCGGCGAACGGGAACGAGGGCTGGAGCTGGAGTCGGTAGGTGGCCGTGGGCACGCCCGGCCGGGGTCGCGCGGCAGCAGTCATGCTGTGCTACGTACCCCGTGTGCCCGATTTCGTGACACCGGTCCCCGTACGGACCAGCGGCGACCCGTACGGACCGGCCACGACCACCCCCGGCCCCCTCACGCCGGCCGCTGCAGCACCGTAAGGCTCCGGTCCGGCAGCGTGATCCGCTCGCCCCCCGCCACCTTCGGCCCCGTATTCGGCGGTACTCCCTCGGGCCGGGCGGTGTCGACCACCACCTGCCACTGCCGGCCGTGGTCGGCCGGGACCAGGAAGTCCAGCGGCTCGGGGGAGGCGTTGAACATCAGCAGGAACGAGTCGTCCGCGATCCGCTCCCCGCGCGGCCCCGGCTCGGAGATCGCGTTGCCGTTGAGGAACACGGTCAGCGCGGACGCGGGCGCCGAGTCCCAGTCCCGCTGGGTCATCTCCTCGCCCTCGGGCGTGAACCAGGCGACGTCCGACAACTCGTCGTGGGTGCCCTCCACCGGGCGGCCGTGGAAGAAACGGCGCCGCCGGAACACCGGGTGGTCGCGGCGCAGCCACACCATCGCCCGGGCGAATTCCAGGAGTTCACCGCCGTCCTCGGGCCACTCCACCCAGGACAGCTCGTTGTCCTGGCAGTAGGCGTTGTTGTTGCCGCGCTGGGTGCGGGCGAACTCGTCACCGTGGCTGATCATCGGCACGCCCTGGGAAAGCATCAGCGTGGCAAGGAAGTTGCGCATCTGCCGGGTGCGCAGCTCGCGCACCTCCGGGTCGTCGGTGTCGCCCTCGACCCCGCAGTTCCAGGACCGGTTGTGGCTCTCGCCGTCCCGGTTGTCCTCGCCGTTGGCCGCGTTGTGCTTCTCGTTGTACGACACCAGGTCGTGCAGGGTGAAACCGTCGTGGCAGGTCACGAAGTTGACCGACGCGAGCGGCCGGCGCCCGTCGTCCTGGTACAGGTCGGAGGAACCGGTGAGCCGGGAGCCGAACTCCGCGAGCGCGCGCGGCTCACCGCGCCACAAGTCCCGTACCGTGTCGCGGTACTTGCCGTTCCACTCGGTCCACAGCGGCGGGAAGTTGCCCACCTGGTAGCCGCCTTCGCCCACGTCCCACGGCTCGGCGATCAGCTTCACCTGGGAGACCACCGGGTCCTGCTGCACCAGGTCGAAGAACGACGACAGCCGGTCCACCTCGTGGAACTGCCGGGCCAGCGTGGCCGCGAGGTCGAAGCGGAAGCCGTCGACGTGCATCTCGGTCACCCAGTACCGCAGCGAGTCCATGATGAGCTGGAGCACGTGCGGGGAGCGCATCAGCAGGGAGTTGCCGGTGCCCGTGGTGTCCATGTAGTAGCGCGGGTCCTCGGTCAGCCGGTAGTACGACGGGTTGTCGATGCCCTTGAACGACAGGGTGGGACCCAGGTGGTTGCCCTCGGCCGTGTGGTTGTAGACCACGTCGAGGATCACCTCGATACCCGCCTCGTGCAGCGCCCGCACCGCCGACTTGAACTCCAGGACCTGCTGGCCCCGGTCGCCCCAGGAGGCGTAGGCGTTGTGCGGGGCGAAGAAGCCGATGGTGTTGTAGCCCCAGTAGTTGGTCAGGCCCATGTCGGCAAGGCGGTGGTCGTTCACGAACTGGTGGACCGGCATCAGCTCAAGAGCCGTCACCCCGAGCTTGGTCAGATGCTCGATGATCGCCGGGTGGGCGAGCGCCGCGTAGGTGCCGCGCAGCTCCTCCGGCAGCCCCGGGTGGCGCATGGTCAGGCCCTTGACATGGGCCTCGTAGATCACCGTGTGGTGGTAGTCGGTGCGCGGCGGACGGTCGTCGCCCCAGTCGAAGTACGGGTTGATCACCACCGAGGCCATGGTGTGCGGCGCCGAGTCCAGGTCGTTGCGCTGGTCCGGGGCGTCGAAGTGGTAGCCGTACACCTCCTCGCCCCACCGGACCGCCCCGCTGACCGCCTTGGCGTACGGGTCGAGCAGCAGCTTGGCCGAGTTGCAGCGCAGCCCGCGCCCGGGCTCGTAGGGGCCGTGGACACGGAAGCCGTAGCGCTGGCCCGGCATGATGCCCGGGACGTACGCGTGCCGCACGAACGCGTCACTCTCCCGCAGTTCCACCGCCGTCTCGGAGCCGTCGTCGTGCAGCAGACACAGCTCTGCTCGGTCCGCGGCCTCCGTGAAGACCGCGAAGTTGGTTCCGGCGCCGTCATAGGTGGCACCGAGTGGATACGCCTCTCCAGGCCAGACCTGCATGGACACGACTCTTTCAGGTGGGCGGCCCCGCTGGGGGCGCGTCGGCGGCGAGTCTCCCCGAAAGTGAGGGACCCTCAGAGGACTACCCCGTCTGGTGCCCCCATGGCGCCTCGGTTCCGCACCGGCCGGATATCGGCCGGGACACGGCTCCCGGGCGAGCCCGGGACGGCCCCGGGTCAACACGGGGCTCCGCCGTGTCGCCCCCCGGTGCCAGGACGGTCCGGCAGCGCCCGCACCTGCGCGGACGCGGCCGCCCCGGCGCCCCCACCGCTATGAATCCGCTCACTCCCGCCTCTCGCGCGGTGCGGAACCCCCACTGCGCGTCGGGAAGTTGAGAAACCGACCTGTCCATCCGGCTGCACCGCCCGCCGCTCCCGGAGTACCCTTCCTTGATCGTTGGGACGGGGAAGGTCCGGGGGACGGAAGGCGGTGCAGGGTGGGGTCGGGAGGGCTGGAGCTGCCCCCTGGTGGCGAGGGTCACGAGGGGAGCTCCACGGACGTCCCGCCCGGCGCGGTGTCCCTGGCACGGCCGATGGACGCGGGGTCGATCGGACCGGAACTGGACTGGGACGCGAGCGCCTGGCTGGAGGTGCGCACCCGCGCCCAGCGGGCCGGCCGGGCCTACATCTGGCTGAACCTCGTCGAACAGCGGCTGCGCGCCGTCGTGGCCGCCGTGCTGCGCCCGGTCTACGAGCCCGTCCACGGCGACGACTGGGTGGTGGCCGCTGCCGGACCCGCCGGACAGGAGTGGGTGCAGCGGGCCGTCGCGGTGCGTGAAGTCAGCCGTCGCAAGGGCTACTTGCTCGACCCGGCCGACGACAACGTGCTCAGCTTCCTGACGTTGCCCCAGCTGCGCGAGCTGATGGTGCAGCACTGGCCGTGCTTCGAGCCGTACTTCGACGAGCGGCGCGATCTCGAACTCGCCCTGGACGAGCTGGAGGTGACGCGCAACGTCGTCTCCCGCAACCGCGCCCTGTCCGAGGCCGTCCTCGGCCAGGCCGAGCGCGCCTCGAGCCGCCTCCTCGAACTGCTCGGCGCGGGCGGCGACGTGCCCTCGGCGGGCCGGCTGCGGGTGGACGCGGTCGAGGACCTGGTCGGCGACCGGTACGCGGACGTGGTGGCCGTCCACCCCGACCGGGTGCGCCTGATGCGGCAGTTCCCGGCGGAGGACCTGTTCGGCGGGGCCCGGCGCCTGGACGCCATCGGCATCGGGCTCAACCTGCTGGTGCAGAACTTCTCGGGACGCCGCCTGGTCCGGCTCGCGGAGACCGGCTGCCGGGTACGGCTGCTCTTCCTCAACCCGGCCTCCAGCGCGGTCAAGCGCCGTGAGCGCGAACTCGGCATGAAACGCGGCGAGTTGAGCCGCTCGGTCGAGATGAACATCCTGCACATGCGCCGGGTCCGCTCCCGGCTGCGCGACCCCGGCGCCTTCGAGATCCAGGTCTACGACGAGACACCGCGCTTCACCGCCTATCTGGTGGACGGGGACGGCGCGGACGGGGTCGGTGTGGTGCAGTCCTATCTGCGCGGGGCGCGGGGCATGGAGTCGCCGGTGCTGGTGCTGCGCGGCGGCAGCCGGGTGGTCCGCCCCGACCAGGTGGGCGAGGCCGGTCTCTTCCCGACCTACCGTGAGGAATTCGAAACGGCTTGGGTGGATTCGCGCCCGGTGTCCTGATTCGTCCCGCCGTGGGGTGGGGGCCGCCCGGGGATTGTCAGTGCCGCGTGCCATGGTGGAGACCACTGGGGGGAACGCACCACCACGAAGGGGGACACCCATGGCCTGGCACCGCCAACCACTGACCGGCTTCGACCTGGAGACGACCGGAACCGACCCGCAGGAGTCGCGCATCGTGACCGCCGCCGTCCTGGAGGTCCGAGCGGGCGAGCTCGCCGGCCGCCGGGAATGGCTCGCGGACCCGGGCGTGGAGATCCCGGCCGACGCGGTCGCGGTGCACGGCGTCAGCAACGAACGCGCCGCCGCCGAGGGCCGCCCGGCCGACCAGGTCGCCGACGCCGTGGCGGACGCCCTCGTCTCGTCCTGGCGGGCCGGCATACCGGTCGTCGCCTACAACGCCGCCTTCGACCTCACCCTGCTCTCCGCCGAACTGCGCCGCCACGGCCTGCCGTCGCTCACCGAGCGGCTCGGCGGCGAGCCCCTGGGCCCGGTGGTCGACCCGTACACGATCGACCGCTGGGTGGACCGCTACCGGCGCGGCAAGCGCAACCTGGAGGCCGTCTGCGCCGAGTACGGCATAGTGCTCGGCACCGCCCACGACGCCTCGGCCGACGCCCTCGCCGCCGCCCGCCTCGCCGTCGCGATAGCCGAGCGGCACCCGAAGATCGCCGCGCTGGGCCCGGCCGAGCTGCACCGGCGCCAGATCGAGTGGTACGCGGCCTGGGCGGCGGACTTCCAGAGCTTCCTGCGGCGCAAGGGCGATGCCGAGGCCGTGGTGGACGGGAGCTGGCCGGTGCGGGAGCTGGTGGAGGAGCGGGTCTGAGCCGGCGGCCCGGTTTCCGGGGGCTCCGGGCTCAGAACGGGAACCAGCGCACCGACTCGTCCCCGTCCCGCAGCGACGCCACCCGGCGCTCGAACTCCGCGAGCGCCTTGGGGTTGGCGGGCGCGTGCTGGGCCACCCAGGCACAGCTGGCCGTCTCGCGGGCGCCGCGCAGCACCGAGCAGCCCTCCCACGCGCGCACGTCCCAGCCGTACGCCTCGGTGAAGGCGTCGTACTTCTCGGCGGGCAGGCCGTAGCGGTCGCGGGAGAGGGCCATCACCACGAGGTCGTGCTCGCGCAGGTCGGCGGAGAAGGTCTCCAGGTCGACCAGGACCGGCCCGTCGGGCCCGATGTGCACATTGCGCGGCAGCGCGTCGCCGTGGATCGGACCGGGCGTCAGGTGCGGGGTCAGCGCGGCCGCCGCCGGGGCGAAACCGTCGCGCCGGTCGCGCAGGTAGTCCGCGTCCGCCGGGTCGATCGCGTCGCCCGCGAGGCGCAGCCAGCGCTCCACCCCGCCCAGCAGCTCCCGGGCCGGCAGCGCGACGGGCGGCGCGGGCAGCGCGTGCACGATCCGCAGCAGCCGCGCGAGGTCCTCGGGCTCGGCCGGGCGTACGGCGTCGGGCAGCCGGTGCCACACGGTCACCGGGTGGCCGTCCACGAGCACCGGCTCGGCCTCGGCGGCGCGCACCGCCGGTACGCCCTCGGCGGCCAGCCAGCCCGCGACCGCCAGTTCACGCCGGGCGCGCTCCAGCAGGCTCTCGTCGCGGCCGACCTTGACCACGAGATCCCCGGCGGCGAAGACGGCGTTCTCCCCGAGGGCGAGGAGCCGCGCGTCCCGCGCCGGGCCGGGCAGCACCTTCGCCCCGGCCAGTACGTCCCGCGCCCGCGCCTCGTCCATCGTCCGCCTCCGTGTCCCGTTCCCACGCCTGTGCCGGGGCGCGTACGACCCCGGTCTCCGGCCAGTCTCGCATTCGCACAGGTCGGACCGTGTGCGCGGGCCCTTGACGCGATGACGGCCCTTCGCAACCATGAACACGCCAATCCTGGGAGCGATGGGGCCGACGGGGGCTGATGCCATGACGACGGTTGCCGAGGCGGCCGCACGGCCGGGCACACGCCCCGCGCCCGCCCGCGACCACGGCGCCTGGTTCCTGGTGCTGCCCGCCCTGATCCCGATCCTCGTGCTCAGCGTGGGCCCGCTGCTCTACGGCATCCTGCTCGCCTTCACCGACGCGCAGTCGGGGCGCACCGCCGCCACCCGCTGGACCGGCGTCCTCAACTTCCAGGACCTGCTGCACGACACCCTGTTCTGGGAGTCCTTCCGCATCGGCCTGCTGTGGGCCGTCGGCGTCACCGTGCCCCAGTTCCTGCTGGCGCTCGGCCTCGCCCTGCTGCTCGACCAGGACCTGCGGCTGCGCCGCCTCGCCCGCGCGCTGGCCATCGTCCCGTGGGCCATGCCCGAGGTCGTCGTCGGCGTCATGTGGCGCCTGGTCTACAACCCGGACGCGGGCGTCCTCAACGAGACGCTGCGCGACCTCGGCATCGGCGGCGGCCGGGACTGGCTCGGCACCCTCACCACCGCGCTGCCCGCCGTCATCGTCGTCGGCGTCTGGGCCGGGATGCCCCGCACCACCGTCGCCCTGCTCGCCGGACTCCAGAACGTGCCCCGCGAACTGCGCGAGGCCGCCGCCGTGGACGGCGCGGGCGCCTGGCGCCGCTTCCGCGCGGTCACCTGGCCCGCGCTGCGACCGGTCGCCCTCGCCGTCACCTCGCTCAACCTGATCTGGAACTTCAACGCCTTCGCCCTGGTGTACGTGCTCACCGGCGGCGGACCCGGCGGCCGCACCCGGCTGCCCATGCTGTTCGCCTACGAAGAGGCCTTCCGCTACGGCCAGTTCGGCTACGCGGCGGCGATGGGATGCGTGATGGTCGCGGTGATCTCGGTCCTGCTCGCGGTGTTCCTCGCAGGGCGGCTGCGCGGGGGCGAGGACCGGTGAGGACCCGCCCCGCCGCGCGCGCCGCCCAGTACGCGGCCCTGCTCGCCTACCTGGTCTTCCTGGCCTTCCCGCTGCTCTGGCTGCTCTCCACCGCCTTCAAGCCGCCCCGCGAACTGGCCTCCCTGCACCCCACCTGGATCCCGCGCCACCCCACCCTCGCCAACTTCCGCCGCGCCCTGGACGAACAGCCCCTCGCGCACGCGGCGTTGACCTCCCTGCTGGTGGCCCTCGCCACGGCCGTCGTCGCCGTCGTGATCGCCACCCCGATGGCGTACGTCATCGCCCGGCGCCCGGGGCTGCTCTCCCGCGCGGCCACCGGCTGGGTGGTGGTCAGCCAGGCGTTCCCCTTCGTGCTGCTGATCATCCCGCTGTTCCTGCTGCTCAGGCGGCTGCGGCTGATCGACTCGGCGCCCGGGCTGGTACTGGTCTGCGTGGTGTGGTCGCTGCCGTTCGCGCTGTGGCTGCTGGTCGGGCAGATGCGCACCGTGCCGGTCGAGTTGGAGGAGGCGGCGGCCGTGGACGGTGCCGGACGGGTGCGGACGCTGGTGTCGGTGACGGCGCCGCTGCTCGCGCCGGGGATCGTGGCGACGGCGCTCTTCGCGTTCGTCACCGCCTGGAACGAGTTCTTCTTCGCACTCGTCCTGCTCAAGAGCCCCGGCACACAGACGCTGCCGGTGGTGCTGACCCACTTCATCGGCGCCGAGGGCGCCGCGGACCTCGGGCCGCTCGCCGCCGCGGCCTTCCTGGCCACGCTGCCCTCCCTGGTCTTCTTCGCGCTGGTCCAGAAGCGGCTGTCGGGCGGGCTGCTCGCCGGGGCGGTGAAGAGCTGATGCCGGCGCGTACCCGGATCGCCGCGGCCGCCGTCGCGCTCCTGCTGCTGCTCGCGGGCTGCTCCTCCGGCCGGAGCGGTGGCGGTGACGGCAAGGTCGTGCTGCGCTTCCAGTCCCTCGCCTGGCAGCCCGAGTCCGTCGCCGCGACCAGGAAGCTGGTCCGGGAGTGGAACGCGAGCCACGGCCGCGTGAAGGTCGAGTACGTCCAGGGCAGTTGGGACTCGGTCCACGACCAGCTGCTCACCTCCTTCGAGGGCGGCGAGGCCCCCGACGTCATCCACGACGCCTCGGACGACCTCGCCGACTTCGCCCACGGGGGTTATCTCGCGGACCTCTCCGGACTGCTCCCGAAGAGGCTCAAGTCCGACATCCCCGCGAGCAGTTGGGACACCACGCGCTTCGGGGACGGCGTCTACGGCGTGCCCTTCCTCCAGGAACCGAGGGTGCTGATCGCCGACGCGAAGTGGCTGCGGGCGGCCAAGGTGCGCGTGCCGACACCCGAACACCCCTGGACCTGGCCGGAGTTCAGAGCGGTCACCAAGAAGCTCAGCGGGCCCGGGAAGTACGGCGTGGCCTGGCCGTTCAAGGAGCCTGTCTCCGCGACCCTCAACCTCTCCCTCTCCGCGGGCGGCCGGCTCTTCCACCAGGGCGCGGACGGAAAGGTGAGCGTGCGGTTCGGGCCCGGCGACGCCGTCGTACCGCGCACCGTCCACGACCAGGTCGCCGTCGACCACAGCGCCCCCGCCTCGACCCTCGGCAGCGGCGGCTCCGACACCCTGCCGGGCTTCTTCGGCGGCAAGTACGCCATGGTCCCGCTCGGCTTCTCCTACCGCCAGCAGGTCGCGCTCCAGGCGCCCGAGGGCTTCGACTGGGAGGTGCTGCCCGCGCCCGCCGGGTCCGACGGACTCACCCAGGGCGTCAGCCCGCAGACCCTGTCCATCGCCGCCGACTGCCCGCACAAGAAGGAGGCCGCGACCTTCCTCGACTTCCTGCTGCGGCCGCCCAACATGGTCCGCCTCGCCCTCGGCGACTGGATGCTGCCCACCGGCACCGAGGCCCTGAAGGACCCCGCCCTGCACACCCGGAAGAACGGCTGGGCCACCGGCACCGCCCTCGCCGCCCACCTCAGGCCCGCCCCGGCCCAGTCCGTGCGCGGCTACCCGGAGTGGAAGGACAAGGTGGCCACCCCGGCCTACCAGGAGTACTACTCCGGCTCGATCGGACTCTCCGAACTGCGTCACCGACTGCAACGGGACGGCAACCTTGTTCTCGCCCGCTACCAGCGCTGACGTGGTGTCCGATCCGCCCTTCGTAGATCCACTTTGCGATGACAAAAACTTGTTGAACAAGTCACAGCCGCGTGTAGGAGTTGATCCGGGCCCGCTCGATCCGTAAGAGTTCCGACGTACCGGTCCCGCCGGTCACGGCCGTCGTGCCCACCCCCACGGGGCACGACGGCCCCTTACGGTGGGCGGATGACGACGACCTACGCGGCGCTGCTGCGCGGCATCAACGTCGGGGGCGCCAAGAAGGTCCCCATGGCCGACCTGCGCACCCTGATGACCGGCCTCGGCTACGACGGCGTACGCACCCATCTCCAGAGCGGCCAGGCGGTGTTCAGCACCGACGCCCGCGAAGCGGCCGCACTGGAAGCCGAGTTGAGCCGGGCCATCCACGAACACTTCGGCTTCTCCGTCGACGTGATCGTGCGCGACCACGCCTACCTGAGCGCCGTGGCCGACGCCTGCCCCTTCCCGGCGGACCAACTCGCCCCGAAACAGCTCCACATCACCTACTTCTCCGCGCCGGTCACCGCCGGCCGCTTCGCGGAGATCGACCAAGCCGCCTATCTCCCCGAGGACTTCCGCCTCGGCGACCGCTGTCTCTACCTGTACGTCCCCGACGGCCTCGGCCGCAGCAGGCTCGCCGAGGTGCTGGCCCGGCCGCGCCTCACCAAGGGGCTGATCGCCACCTCCCGGAACTGGAACACCGTGCGCAAGCTGGTGGAGCTGACGGAGGGGTGACGGCGGGCGAAGGCGGGGTGGCGGCGGGGCGAACGCGGTCCGCGCCGACGCGGGCATGTCAGCGCCCGGATGTCAACCCCACGCCCGCGGAATGAGGTTGGCCGATAGTCGATGCCCGGGGTCACGGTGCGGAAGTGAAACGTGAGGGCAGGCGTCGAAAGCCGCCGGACGCATGGCGCACCGTGATGGACACCATCGGTTTTCGGCCTCGCCCCACCTCGTTTTCGGCCCCCGATCCGGTGGCCGGAACCCGCACGGGTACCCCTTCCCTCGGTAACGTCGGCCTCCGGTCCCGGATCAGGAGTGAGGACAGGTCTTGAGCACGTACGACCAGCACGGCAACATGCCCGGCGGGTACGCATACGAGGCAGCGGCCCGGGGATGGCTCGAACTGGAGACCCTGATCGAGCTGGCGGAGGGGCTCACCGCCGCACTGCACACCGAGTACCCGGCCCTCGTCGGCTACGGGGAGTCGATCCAGGCCGAGCTGGCGCTCTCCGCCGAGGACGGGCTGCCGCCCAACCGGGGCCGCATCCGCTCCGCCCTGGAGGCGGTCAGCATCGGCGCCGGGGCGGGCACCGGCAGCCTCACCTACACCCAGCGGCTCATCAACGGACTCAAGCTCTGACCCGCCGGCCGGCCGCTCAGACGCCCACCGGCACCGGGAGCGAGGCGGCCGCGCCGGCGTAGCGCTCCAGCAGGACGCGGGCCACCTCCGGCGCCGGGCCCAGCACATCGGCCAGCACGTCCGCCCCGGCCGCACCCCGCGCGATGCGGTCGGGCAGGAAGCCCGGGGCCAGGACGTACGGCGCGACGGCCACCCGCTCGCAGCCGAGCGCACGCAGCTCGCGGACCGCGTCCTCGGTGCGCGGCAGTGCGGCGGAGGCGTACGCGGGCCGCACGGCCCGCCAGCCGGTGCGCCGCCACTCCCGCGCCACGCGGTCGATCACCGCGATGGCCTCCGGGTCCGAGGACCCGGCCGAGGCGAGTACCACCCCGGTCGCGGCCCGGTCGGCGCGCCGCACCCCGGCCTCGTACAGCCGGCGTTCCAGCGCGCCGATCAGCAGCGGCGACGGGCCGAGCACCTCGGCCTGGCGGATCCGCAGCCCGGGCGGCGCCTCCCGCAGGACGGCCGGGATGTCGGCCTTCGCGTGGAAGGCGCGGGTCAGCAGCAGCGGCTGGGCCACCACGTTCCGCACCCCGCGCGCGGCCAGCGACTCCAGCACCGCGCTCACGGACGGGGTGTCGAAGTCCAGGAAGCCCGTCTCCACGTGCAGCCCCGGCCGCAGCGCCCGTACCCGCGCCACCAGCGCGTGCACGGTCGCTGCGTGCCGCGGATCACGGCTGCCGTGGGCGACGACGAGGAGAACGGGCTTGTGGAACATGGGACTTCAGCTCTTCACCAGCAGGCCGCGGCTGCGCAGCACCCACCGCTCCAGCGGACTGAAGAGCAGCAGGTCGATCGCGATGCCGACGAACAGGATCAGCAGGATGGCCTCGAACACCATGGCCATGTCGAGGGCGTTGCGGCCGTTCTCCAGCAACTGGCCGAGGCCGACGCCCAGATCGGGGAAGGACGCGATGATCTCCGCCGCCATGAGCGAGCGCCAGGCGAACGCCCAGCCCTGTTTCATCCCGGCGACATAGCCGGGCAGGGCGGCGGGCAGCAGGACGTGCCAGACACCGCGCAGCCCGGAGGCGCCCATGGTGCGGCCCGCCCGCAGGAACAGCGGGGGCACCTGGTCCACCCCGGACACCAGGCCGTTGGCGATGGAGGGGACCGCGCCGAGCAGGATCACGGCGTACATCATCGAGTTGTTCAGGCCCAGCCACATCACCGCCGGCGGCACCCAGGCCACCGAGGGCAGCGACTGGAGCCCGGACAGGATCGGCCCGATGGCCGCCCGGACGAACCCCACCCGCGCCACCAGCAGCCCCAGCGGGGTGCCGATGACCAGGGCGAGAAGGAAGCCGAGCAGACCGCGCGAGACGCTGGTCCAGATGTAGCCGAGGAGCTTGCCCTCCAGCCAGTCGTGCTGGACCACGTGCCACACCGCCGACGGCGGGGGCAGCTTGGTCGGGTCGTCGACGACCTTGAAGCTCACCAGCGCCTGCCACACCAGCAGGACCAGCAGCACCGCGGTGACGGGCGGCAGGACCTTGTCGACGAGGGTACGGCGCAGCGGCGGCCGGCCCGGACCCGCCGTCTCCAGCGCGTCCAGGCCCGCCTCGACGCCGCCGTCGGCGACGGGCGCCGGCTCGGGAGTGGTGGTCGTGGTCTCAGTGCCTGCCATGGCGGCTGATCTCCCCCCGCAGTACTTCGGTGATCTCCAGGGACAGTTCCGCCACGGGGGCGTCCTCGATGCGGCGCGGCTGCGGGATGTCCACCGTCCACTCGCGGGCCACCCGGCCCGGGCGCGAGGACAGCAGCACCACGCGCTGGGCGAGCCGTACCGCCTCGCGCACGTTGTGCGTCACGAACAGCACCGACAGACCGGTCTCGGCCCAGATGCGGGTCAGCTCGTCGTGCAGCACGTCCCGCGTGATCGCGTCGAGTGCGGCGAACGGCTCGTCCATCAGCAGCAGTCCGCTCTCCTGCGCCAGCGCGCGGGCGAGGGCCACCCGCTGGCGCATACCGCCGGACAGCTCGTGCACCCGCTTGCCGTACGCGCCGTTCAGCCGGACCAGGCCGAGCAGCTCCTCGGTGCGGGCGCGCCGGTCGGACTTGGGAACTCCCCGCAGTTTCAGGGCGAGTTCGATGTTCTTGCCCGCCGTGAGCCAGGGGAAGAGCGCGTGCTCCTGGAACATCAGGGCGGGGCGGCCGTCCGTCGCGATGGACCCGGCGGTGGGCCGGTCCAGGCCCGCCACCAGGTTCAGCAGCGTGGACTTGCCGCAGCCCGAGGCCCCCAGGAGGGTGACGAACTCACCCGGCGCGACGTCGAGGCTGATGTCGTCGAGGACGGGCTGCGCTCCGCCCGGTCCCGCGAAGGACTTCGATACGTGATCGAGGCGGGCGGCGTACTCGGTCGCCGGTCCGGCCTTGGCGAGGGTGGTGGCCATGGTCGTCACCTCCTGGGAATCGTCGGGTACCGGGTCAGCTGGTGCCGAGACCGGCGGCGTCGACCTTGGGCTCGCCCTCGGCGGCCAGGACCTTGTTGAGGATCGTCAGGTCGTAGATCCCCTTCAGCGCGGGCTTCTCCAACAGGCCCGCCTTGACCGCGTGTTCGGCCTCGGTGTTCAGGGTGGCCGCCAGCGGGTCGTCGGTGACCTGGATCGACTTCCAGGCCGGGTCGAGGACTTCGGCGGGCAGTGCCTTGCCGGAGTCGGCTTCCAGCTGCTTGTTCGCCGCCGACTTCGCCTCGTCCGGGTGGGCGTTGATCCACTTGTTGGTGCGCACCGAGGCCCGCAGGACCGCCTCGACGGCCTTCGGGTGGGCCTTGAGGAACTTCTGCGACACGATGATGTTGGTGATCACGAACTTCTTGTCCGGCCACAGGTCGGACTCGTCGAGCAGTACCTTGCCGCCCTCGGCGACCAGCTTCGACGCGGTCGGCTCCGGCACCCAGGCGCCGTCGATCGAGCCGTTCTTGAAGGCGTCCGGGGTCACCTTGTTGTCGCTGCGGACCACGGTGACCGCGCCCTTGCCGCTCTGCGCGTCGACCTTCCAGCCCTGCTCCGCCGCCCAGTTGAGGAACGCCACGTCCTGGGTGTTGCCCAGCTGCGGGGTGGCGATCTTCTTGCCCTTGACGTCCTTGAGGGACTTGACCTTCTTGGGGTTCACGACCAGCTTGACCCCGCCCGACGCCGAACCGCCGACGATCTTCAGGGACTTGCCGCCGGACTTGGTCCAGCCGTTGATCGCGGGGGAGGGGCCGATCCAGCCGATGTCGATGGAGCCGGAGTTGAGCGCCTCGATCTCGGAGGGGCCCGCGTTGAAGGTGGCGTACTGGGCCTTGGTGCCGCCCAGTTCCTTCTGGAAGACGCCCCGGTCCCGGCCCACCAGAGCGGTCGCGTGGGTGAGGTTGCCGAAGTAGCCGATCTTCACGGTGTCGAGGCCGTCGATCTTCTTCGCCCCGGCGGCGACCTTCTGGGCGGAGTCGTCCTTGGCGGCCTCGGAGCCGTAACCGCAGGCCGCGAGGGCCAGCAGGGGGAGTACGGCGAGCACGGGGAGGCCCCGGCGGGCGAGGGGTGCGCGAGTGGCAGGCACGGGAGGTGTTTCCTCTCGTCGGCCCGGCGGTCACGGAAGTGTCAATCCGTGGCCGGGAGTTCGGCAGTGGGTTTTCGTCTGTGCCGGGACGACACCGGGTGGGGGGTCAGGGCGCGCGAGCGGTGCGCGTACGTCATCGCGCACATCGCGCGACCCCGCCCTGCCCGCTGCCGAGGGCGCCGCTGCCGACGCGGCCACCCTCCTTCGCGAACGTCGAATAGAAATCGGGGGAGTTCATGGTCAGAAGTCCCAACCTTCGTCTTCGGCCGCGTCCTTGACCGGCTCCGGGGACGCGAACGACTCGCCGACCATGCCCGCGGTCAGCGTGGTGCCGTCGCTCGGGTCGATCAGGATGAAGGAGCCCGTACGGCGCGAGTCGGCGTAGGAGTCGGCCGGCAGCGGCTCGGCCGTGCGGACCGTGATCCGGCCGATGTCGTTGGCCACCAGGCGCCCCGGGTGCGGATGCAGCGAGAGGTCGGCCAGGGTGAGCCGGGACGGGATGTCCTTCACGATCGCCTTGACCGTGCGGGTGCCGTGCTTGAGCAGCACCCGGTGTCCGACGGTCAGCGGCTGGTCCGCGACATGGCACACCGTCGCCTCCACGTCCCGCGTGACCTCGGGCGCGTCCTTCGCCGGGACGATCAGATCGCCGCGCGAGACGTCGATGTCGTCCGCCAGGAGCACGGTCACCGACTGCGTCGTCCACGCCACGTCCACCGGCACCCCGAGCAGATCGATCCCGGCGATGCGGGTCGTGCGCCCGGACGGCAGCACCGCGACCTCGTCGCCCACCCGGAAGGTGCCCGCCGCGATCTGGCCCGCGTAGCCCCGGTAGTCGGGGTGCTCGGCGGTCTGCGGGCGGATCACGTACTGCACCGGGAGGCGGGCGTGGCAGCGCGCCAGGTCGTGGCTGACCGGCACCGTCTCCAGGTGCTCCAGCACGGTCGGGCCGCCGTACCAGTCCATGCGGGCCGAGGGCTCCACCACGTTGTCCCCGGCCAGCGCCGAGATCGGGATCGCGGTCACCTCGGGCACGCCCAGCTCGGTCGCGTACGCCGTGAACTCCTCGGCGATCTTCGCGAAGACCGGCTCCGCGTAGTCCACCAGGTCCATCTTGTTCACGGCCAGCACCACGTGCGGCACGCGCAGCAGCGCGGCGATGGCGGCGTGCCGGCGGGTCTGCTCGACCACGCCGTTGCGCGCGTCGACCAGGATCACCGTCAGCTCGGCCGTGGACGCGCCGGTCACCATGTTGCGGGTGTACTCCACATGGCCCGGCGTGTCGGCCAGGATGAACCGGCGGCGCGGGGTCGCGAAGTAGCGGTACGCCACATCGATCGTGATGCCCTGCTCCCGCTCGGCACGCAGACCGTCGGTCAGCAGCGCCAGGTCGGGTGTCTCCTGGCCCCGGCTCACCGACGCCCGCCGCACGGCCTCCAGCTGGTCGGCGAGGACCGACTTGGAGTCGTGCAGCAGCCGTCCGACCAGCGTGGACTTGCCGTCGTCCACGGAGCCGGCGGTGGCGAACCGCAGCAGGGTGGTGGCCGAGAGCGCCTCGGTCGTGATCGTGCTCATGGCTAGAAGTACCCCTCCCGCTTGCGGTCTTCCATCGCGGCCTCGGAGAGCCGGTCGTCGGCGCGGGTCGCGCCGCGCTCGGTCAGCCGGGAAGCGGCGATTTCCGCGATCACCGCGTCCAGCGTGGCCGCGTCGGACTCCACCGCGCCCGTGCAGGACATGTCCCCGACCGTCCGGTAGCGGATCAGGCGACGCTCCACGGACTCGTCGTCCCGGGGGCCGCCCCAGTCGCCCGCCGTCAGCCACATGCCGTCGCGCCGGAACACCTCGCGCTCGTGCGCGAAATAGATCTCCGGCAGGACGATGTCCTCGCGGGCGATGTACTGCCACACGTCCAGCTCGGTCCAGTTGGACAGCGGGAAGACCCGGACGTGCTCGCCCGGCGCGTGCCGGCCGTTGTACAGGTTCCACAGCTCGGGGCGCTGGCGGCGCGGGTTCCACTGCGAGAACTCGTCCCGCAGCGAGAACACCCGCTCCTTGGCGCGGGCCTTCTCCTCGTCCCGGCGCCCGCCGCCGAACACCGCGTCGAACTTCCCGCTGCGGATCCTCTCCGTCAGCGGCAGCGTCTGGAGCGGATTACGGGTGCCGTCGGGGCGTTCCTTGAGCACACCCCGGTCGATGTAGTCCTGTACGGAGGCCACATGGAGCCGCAGCCCATGTGCGGCCACCACATGGTCCCGGTACTCCAGCACCTCGGGGAAGTTGTGTCCCGTGTCCACATGGAGCAGCGCGAAGGGCACCGCGGCCGGGGCGAACGCCTTCAGCGCGAGATGCAGCATGACGATGGAGTCCTTGCCCCCGGAGAACAGGATCACCGGGTTCTCGAACTCGCCCGCCACCTCGCGGAAGATGTGCACCGCCTCGGACTCCAGCGCGTCCAGGTGCGAGAGGGCGTACGGGCTGTCCGTACCCTCGTCGCCGCCCGTGACCTTGGCGACGGTCGTCATGCCAGTCCCCTCTCGCCGAGCAGCGCGCGGACCGCGGCCGCGGACTCGGGCACGCTCTGCCCCTGGGTCTCGATCCGCAGGTCCGGCGCCTCGGGCGCCTCGTACGGGTCGTCCACACCGGTCAGCCCGGTCAGCTCCCCGGCGGCCTGCTTGGCGTACAGCCCCTTCACGTCCCGCTCGCCGCACACCTCGACCGGGGTCGCCACATGCACCTCCAGATAGGGAGTGCCGTTCGCCGTGTGCCGCTTGCGCACCGCCTCGCGGCTGTCCGCGTAGGGCGCGATCACCGGCACCAGCACCAAGACGCCGTTGCGGGCGAGCAGTTCGGCGACGAAGCCGATGCGCTGGACGTTGGTGTGCCGGTCCTCGCGGCTGAAGCCGAGCCCGGCGGAGACGAACTCGCGGATCTCGTCCCCGTCGAGCACCTCCACCCGGTGTCCCTGGGCGCGCAGCGCTCCGGCCAGTTCGGTGGCGATGGTGGTCTTGCCCGCGCTCGGCAGACCGGTGAGCCAGACGGTGGCTCCGCTCGTCACGTGTCGCTCCTGAGTCGGTTCGGTCGTCATCCGTACGGTCGTCATCCGTGCAGTCCGCACTCGGTCTTGGCCCGCCCGGCCCAGCGTCCGGCGCGCGCGTCCTCGCCCTCGAGCACCCGGCGGGTGCAGGGGGCGCAGCCGACGGAGGCGTAGCCGTCCATCAGCAACGGATTCGTCAGCACGCCGTGTTCGGTGACGTAGGCGTCCACGTCGTCCTGGGTCCAGCGGGCGATGGGGGAGACCTTGACCTTGCGGCGCTTCGCGTCCCAGCCGACGACCGGGGTGTCCGCCCGGGTCGGGGACTCGTCCCGGCGCAGTCCGGTCGCCCACGCCTGATAGCCCGTCAACCCCGCTTCCAGCGGCTGGACTTTACGCAGCGCGCAGCACAGGTCGGGGTCGCGGTCGTGCAGCTTCGGGCCGTGCTCGGCGTCCTGTTCGGCCACCGTGCGGGCGGGCGTGAGCGTGATGACGTTGACGTCCATCACGGCCGCCACCGCGTCCCGGGTGCCGATGGTCTCCGGGAAGTGGTAGCCGGTGTCCAGGAACACCACGTCCACGCCCGGCCGTACCCGCGAGGCGAGGTGGGCGACCACCGCGTCCTCCATGGAGGAGGTGACGCAGAACCGCTCGCCGAAGGTGTCCACCGCCCAGCGCAGGATCTCCGGCGCGGACGCCTCCTCCAGCTCCCGGCCGGCCTCCTCGGCCAGCCGCCGCAACTCCTCGTCGGTGCGCTCCGCCTGAGTGGCCGTCATATCGGTCCGTCCCCTCCGTCGTCGGCTCGCCGCAGTCCCCGGGCGAGCAGCCCGAGGAACTTCAGCTGGAAGGCCCGGTTGCAGGCTCCGCATTCCCAGGCGCCGTGTCCCTCCTCGCTCGGGCGCAGGTCCTCGTCACCGCAGTAGGGGCAGTAGAACGGTGCGGCGCGCTCGCTCACGACAGCGCCTCCTCGGAGGCCCGCGCGGCCCAGGCGGCGAACCGCTCGCCGTCCGCGCGCTCGGCCTCGTAGCGCCTGAGCACCCGCTCCACGTAGTCCGGCAGCTCCTGCGAAGTGACCTTCAGACCACGGACCTTGCGGCCGAAGCCCGCCTCCAGACCGAGCGCGCCGCCCAGGTGCACCTGGAAGCCCTCGACCTGGTTGCCGTCGTCGTCCAGGATCAACTGGCCCTTGAGGCCGATGTCCGCGACCTGGATACGAGCACAGGCGTTCGGGCAGCCGTTGATGTTGATGGTGATCGGCTCGTCGAACTCCGGGAGGCGGCGCTCCAGTTCGTCGATCAGCGAGATGCCGCGCGCCTTGGTCTCCACGATGGCGAGCTTGCAGAACTCGATACCGGTGCAGGCCATCGTGCCCCGCCGGAACGGCGAGGGACCGACCTTCAGATCCAGCGCCTCAAGCCCCGCCACCAGCGACTCGACCCGGTCGGCCTCGACGTCCAGCACGATCATCTTCTGCTCGACGGTGGTCCGCACCCGGCCCGAGCCGTGCTCCTCCGCGAGGCCGGCGATCTTGGCGAGCGTCGCGCCGTCCACCCGGCCGACCCTCGGCGCGAAACCGACGTAGAACAGGCCGTCCTGCTGCCGGTGCACGCCCACGTGGTCCCGCCAGCGCTCCACCGGCTGCTCGGGCGCGGGGCCGTCGAGCAGGGGCCGCTTCAGGTACTCGTCCTCAAGGATCTGACGGAACTTCTCCGCGCCCCAGTCCGCGACCAGGAACTTCAGCCGGGCACGGTTGCGCAGCCGGCGGTAGCCGTAGTCGCGGAAGATCGAGATGACGCCCTCGTACACGTCGGGCACCTCGGCCAGTGGCACCCAGGCGCCAAGGCGTACACCGATCTTGGGGTTGGTCGAAAGACCGCCGCCCACCCACAGGTCGAAGCCGGGACCGTGCTCGGGGTGCTCGACGCCCACGAACGCGATGTCGTTGATCTCGTGCGCCACGTCCAGCAGCGGCGAGCCCGAGATCGCGGACTTGAACTTGCGCGGGAGGTTGGAGAAGTCCTTGTTGCCGATGACCCGGCGGTGGATCTCCTCGATGGCCGGGGTGCCGTCGATGATCTCGTCCTCGGCGATGCCCGCGACCGGCGAGCCGAGGATCACGCGCGGCACGTCGCCGCAGGCCTCGGTCGTGGACAGGCCGACCGCTTCGAGGCGGTTCCAGATCTCGGGCACGTCCTCGATACGGATCCAGTGCAGCTGGATGTTCTGCCGGTCGGTGATGTCGGCCGTGCCGCGCGCGAACTCCTCGGACACCTCGCCGATCACGCGCAGCTGCTCGGTGGTGAGACGGCCGCCGTCGATCCGCACCCGCAGCATGAAGTACTTGTCGTCGAGCTCCTCCGGCTCCAGCACCGCCGTCTTGCCGCCGTCGATGCCCGGCTTGCGCTGGGTGTACAGCCCCCACCAGCGCATCCGGCCGCGCAAGTCGTTCGGGTCGATCGAGTCGAAGCCGCGCCGGGAGTAGATCGTCTCAATGCGTGTCCGCACATTGAGACCGTCGTCGTCCTTCTTCAACTGTTCGTTGCCGTTGAGCGGGGTGTGGTGTCCCATCGCCCACTGGCCCTCGCCGCGGTGGCGGCTCGCCTTGCGGCGGGGCGCGGAGGCAGCGGGAGGCTGGGGGGTGGCGGCCATGGTTCTGGAGTCCTTCGACAGGCGAAAATCGGCTCTGGCCTGCGCACGTGCGCGCGCACGTGGGCAATTCACGTGCGCGGCGATGCGCGGAAAGCGAAAAGAGAAGCGGCGGGGCTGGTGTGTCAGCTCGCCGGACAGATGGCGCTGGACATGCGGCCGAGATCGACGTGCCGTCGACTCACCAGGGCGATTCCAGTTCCGGACATGACGGCAGCGTTGCACGCGGATCTCCGGGCAGTCCACCATTGTCCGGATTGTGGACGCATGCATTCTGCATGGCGAGACGGACGGGGAGCCTCCGCCGGGTCCGTCCCGCCGCGCGGTTCACTCCGCGAACGCGCCGGGCCACGGTCCGGGCGCCACCGTCGCCGGCCGCGGCTCGACCTCCGTCTTGAACAGCGTGAACCCGCGCCGCTCGTAGTTGGCCCGCGCGAACTCGCCGTCCCAGCTGCACGTGTGCAGCCACACCCGCTTGGTCGGCGGCAGCTCCGCCCACCGCGTCGCCAGATCCCAGGCGCGCGCCGTGCCGTACGACAGCAGATGGCCGCCGATGCGACGCCCCCGGAAGGCGGGCAGCAGCCCGAAGTAGGCGATCTCCACCACGCCGTCACCCATGGCGTCCAGCTCCACATATCCGGCCGGAGTGCCGTGCTCGTACGCCACCCAGGTCTCCACCCCGGGCCGCTCCAGATACTCCCGCCAGCGGGCGTGGCTCCAGCCGAGCCGGTCGGTCCAGCGGATGTCACCGCCCACCGAGGCGTACAGGAAGCGGCTGAACTCCGGCGAGGGCACCTCGGCGCGCATGATCCGCACCGAGCCGTCCTCGGGCGCGGCGGCCGGCAGGAGGTCGGCGGGGGAGTTCTGCTCCAGGGACCAGGTGGTGACAGGGACGCTGCTCATGACGGCCAGGGAATCATCGGGCGCGCCGGAATGTCGATCCCTTTCGTCACATCCGTCCCGTCCCCGGCGTCACATCCATCCCGCCCCGGAGTCAGTCGAGCGACTCCTCAAGGCGCGCCAGCGGCACCGCGAACAGCATCCGGTCCGACAGCGACCACACCTCGCCGGTCTCCTGCCAGTACGACAGCGAGCCCGCCGAATCGGTCCAGCAGTGGTGGGAGGAGTCCGAGCCGCACTGGGCCGCCGCCGCGCCACGGGTGTCCTGACGCCACAGTCCGCCCCGGCCGTCCGTCGTCTTGGGCTGTGTCCCTATGTACCAGGACGACAGGTCCGTGCCGGGACGGTGGTAGGAGAGCACACCCTGGATACCGCGTGCCCGGGTCCGGAACACCTCGACCGCGTCGGCGCGGCCGGTGGAGTCGGTCGCGAGCAGGCCGTTGCGGGCCGGGGCGTTGCTGAACGCGTACCGCCACAGACGGGTCCTGCGCTCGCCGCCCGCCGGGGTCCGCTCCCCGGCCACCAGGCTGTCGGGCGAGGTGCCCCGGTCCAGCGAGAGCGGGCCGGGACAGGGCGGCCCGGCGACACCGCAGCGTCCCTCGTGGAAGCGGTACGAGCCGACGGCGGGCATCACGTACCGGTAGCCGGCCGCCGACCAGCCGTGCGGAACCCGGCCGATCGCGGGCTCGTCCACGGTGGTGCGCTGGATGCGGTCCAGGTCGTAGACGTAGAGCGCCTCGGCACCCGTCCGTCCCGCGCTGACCAGCAGTTTGTTGTCGTACCAGACCATCCCCGAGATCCGGGAGTCCAGCCCCCGGTAGTCGCGGCCGCCGTTCTCGGGCACCACGAGCAGCACCCAGCGGTAGACGGGCCGGGCGGGGTCGTCGAAGTCGACGAAGGCGACCCGGGCGAGACCGCGCTCGGCACCGGGACCCCGGGTGGTGCTGTGGCTCCAGCCGGTGAGGACCACCCGGTGCGTGCCCCAGACACCGTCCTCGTCCGCGTCTCCCGACGTGGTCACCGAGGCGGGCCGCCAGTCGGTGTCGGCGACGTCGGCACGGTCCCAGCAGTAGGAGCGGGTGGCGGCGGGCGTGAGCGGCAGGGTGCCGCGCTCCCCGGAGTCGCAGGCGGACCCCACACGCATCGTGCGGTCGGCGCCGCGCAGCACGGTGTCCACCCCGACCGGGCGCCCCATGGACCCGGCGAGCCGGTCGAGCGTACGCGCGGGCACCAGGTTCTCCTGGAGCCGCAGCGAGGCGGTGTCCGCCCGGGTGGTGAGCGGTTTGAGCGCGCCCGGGTCGCCGGTGACCGTGGCCTGTGAGGCGCTGATCAGCGTGGCCGCGGCGGTGAGGGCGAGGCCGGTCCCGGTCAGGGCCGCGCGCAGGGCCATGCCTCGTCTGCGCCTGCGGTGTCTGCCGCGATGCTTCATGTCTCCTCCCGAGGCGGTCCAACTGCGCCCGGCGATCGTTGCGTTGATCGCGAGGCCGTTGGGCGGACCCGTCAGGGATGCTACGGCAGCGAGCGGCACTCCGGGGGGAGGACCCCGCAAATACGGGGAAGACGCCCGCGTTCGGGGGGCGTTCACCCTACTCTGTTCGGACCGGGTGTTCGCACCCGGTCCCGGTGGACGCCCCGGCCGAGGCCCGCGCCGGAGTGCGCAGCCGCGCCAGCGCCGGTGCGGTCGAGTGGGGCAGCAGCTCCGCCGGCTCCTCGGGCAGCAGCACCTCCACGTCCGCGTCCTGACGGAACCGGTAGGGCCGGTCCAGCAACAGCGCGCCCAGATAACGCCGTACGCGGGACATCTCCGCCCGCACCGTCACCGTCCGGGACGCGTCGCCGAACAGGTCCTCCGCGAGACCGGCCGCGCTGCGCCCCGCGCGGTGTTCGGCCAGGAGCAGCAGCAACTCAGCGTGCCGTGCGCTCAGTTCGCGCGACCAGGGACCGGCGGCGCCGGACACCGTCAGCGTGCGGCGGCCGGGCCGGGACAGGTCCAGCGTCAGCCGCACCGCCGACGCCGTCTCGTCCGCCGCCCGCACCAACCAGCCCCCGGCCAGCGGCTCCACGGCGCACGAACCCAGCGCGGCGAGCCAGCGGCGGCCGGGCGAGAGGGAGTTGGGCAGCGCGAGGCGGCGGACGTACGGCATCCCGGTCACCGCCGCCGTCCAGCCGTCCCGGTCCACCACCAGCGCCCGTCCCTCCAGCCGGGCCAGCACCGGCGCCCCGACCGTGCGCAGCCGCTCCAGCGAGGTCAGATGCAGTTCGCGCAGCCGCGCCTCGGCGAGCTTGGCCACCGAGTCCACCCAGGCGAGGGTCGCCGGGTGCATCGTCTCCAGCGGGCCGCTCACGTCCACCACCCCGAGGAGCCGGCCGTCCCGGGGGTCGGTGATCGGCGCGCCCGAACAGGTCCAGGAGGCGTGCGAGCGCACGAAGTGCTCGGCCCCGAACACCTGCACCGGCCGCCGTACGACCGCCGGAGTGCCCACGCCATTGGTCCCGACCGCCCCCTCCCGCCAGTCCGCCCCGGGTTCAAAACCGAGGATGTCGGCCTTGCGCAGCACCGCCGGGTCCCCCTCGCGCCACAGCACGCGCCCCTCCGCGTCGGCGACGACCATGATGTGCCGGGCCACGTCCGCGACCGACAGCAGACCCTCGCGCAGCACCGGCAGCACCAGCCGCAGCGGCGACTCCCGGCGTCTGCGCCCCACCTCCTCGGCGGACAGCAGCCGCGAGCCACGGCCGTGTTCGGGGTCGAGGCCGCTGCGCAGCATCCGCGCCCAGGACTGCTCGATCACCGGCCGGGGCGCGATCCGCGCGCGTTTCCCGGCGAGTCGGGCCTCGCGCACCTCGTTCAGCACCCGCGCCGCCTGAGCCGCGTCCACGGCGGCCAGGCGCGCCATGTTCATGGACGGGTCCACCACTTGCGCCTCCCGGAAGATAGGCGTCCAACACATGTGTCGAGCCAACCCGGCGGCGGCTTCCGGGACGGCGGCTCCCCATACTGCCGTCGAGTGGGGTCCGGGCACACCGCTCCGTGCACTCTCGGCAACAAGTTGCAACCTCCTGCAACCCTGGTGAACGGCACGGGGCGCACCGAGACTTGTACCCCTGCGCCGCCCCCGGGCGGTGCGCGCGCCCTCCAAGGGGCCCGAGGGGCGGGGGTGGTGCCGTGTCGGCGCAGCACCACCCCCGCGACCGGGCGGGGCGTCGAGGGGCGGACGGGCGTGTGACTCCGTAGGGTGGCGTCCGGCTTCGTACGGTGGCGCTCGGCGCGTGGAGCCCGGTGCGTGGACCGGCCCGCCGGCGCGCGCGGACCGGCCGACCGGCCGTACCCGCCCGGGCACATGCACGCTCATCGTCGGCGCGGCACAGGTATTCCGGCCCCGCGAGGCGAGCCGTCCGGCCCCGGTGAGGTGAGGCGTTCCGCCCCGCGAGGTGAGGGCCGCGCGCCGCGCCGGATACCGTTAGGACGTGCAGTCAGCAAGTGAAACCCCCGAGCGGCTCCGGGGCCGCCTCCACCGGGCCAGAGCCCTTTACCGGAACGTCTCCAAGCGGAGGACCGCCTGGCTGCTGCTGACGGACACCGTCAATTCCTGCATGGAGTACCGCATCCTGGGCCTCGCGGCCGAGGCGGCCTTCTTCACGCTGCTGTCCGTCCCGCCCCTGCTGCTCAGCCTCATCGGCCTCCTCGGCTACGTGGACGACTGGACCGGCGCCGACACCATCCACAGCCTGGAGACCAACCTCCTGGAGGCCTCGCGCACCGTCCTGTCGAACAAGGGCGTCAAGGAGATCGCCGAGCCGATCCTCGACGACGTGATGAAGGGCGGCAGACCCGACGTCATCTCCATCGGCTTCCTGTTCGCCCTGTGGTCCGGCTCCCGCGCGGTGAACGTCTTCATCGACACCATCACCGTGATGTACGGCCTCGACGGCGTCCGGGGCATCGTCAAGACCCGCATCATGGCGTTCCTGCTGTTCATCGTGGCCCTGCTGATCGGCTCGGTGGCGCTGCCGCTGATGGTGGCCGGCCCTGACGCGGTGGTCGGGGTGCTGCCCTGGTCCGCGACGGTCGTCCAGGTGCTCTACTGGCCCGTCGTCATCGTCCTGTCCATCGTCTTCCTGACCACGCTCTACCACGTCTCCGTCCCGGTCCGTTCCCCATGGATCGAGGACGTGCCCGGCGCCCTGGTCGCGCTCGCCATGTGGGTCCTCGGCAGCCTCCTGCTGCGGGTGTACCTCACCCACACCATCGAGGGCGCCACCATCTACGGCTCGCTCGCGGCCGCCGTCGCCGTGCTGCTGTGGATCGGTGTGTCCGCCTTCGCCGTGCTCGTCGGCGCGGCGGTGAACGCCGCCATCGACCGGGTCTGGCCCGCCGCCGCCACCGCCGCCGCGCGCGAGGCCAACGAGCGCCAGCGCGAGGTGCAGATCGCCGAGTACGTGGCCCGGGCCGCCGCGGCCCGCGACAGCGACCCGGACGACCCCGACATGCCCTCCGAGTTCCCCGAGCGCTGGTCCCGCTTCCTGCCGCCCGAGGACATCACCGGACGGCTGCGCGCCCACGCCAGGAACACCCACCACACGCCCAAGGGCGGCACGGACCGGGGGCGCCCGGAGCGGTGAGCGGGCCGGCGCGGCGTACGGGCGGGGCCGTCGCACCGGTCGGTGCAGGCGGGCGCGTCGCACCGGTCGGTGCAAGGGAATACACCCGCCCTGTGTGGCGCTCTGACATGTGGTGCTCTCATATGTGGTGCCATGGGTGATCGCCACACGCTCTGTGTGTGATCGGCACATGTGCGCGGCGAAGGGCTGGTGGGCGATGACCACAGACCGGACGGACCCGGTGGTCCGCACGCTGCACGGGGCCGTACGCGGCCGGTACGAGCAGGACATCGCCGTGTTCCGGGGCATCCCGTACGCCGCGCCCCCCTTCGGCCCCCGCCGCTTCCGGCCCCCCGAGCCGCCCGCGCCCTGGGACGGGGTGCGCGACGCCGGGGACTACGGCCCGACCGCGCCGCAGGTGCCGTACTCCGAGGCGTTCTCCGGCTACCTCTCCGACCCGGTGATCCCCGGCGACGAGTGCCTCAACCTCAACGTCTGGACCCCCGAACCCGGGCCCGGCGCCCGGCTCCCCGTCCTGGTCTGGCTGCACGGCGGCGCCCTGACCAGGGGTTCCTCGGCGGTGCCGGTGTACGGCGGCGGCGCCTTCGCCCGCGACGGGGTCGTCCTCGTCTCGGTCAACTACCGGCTCGGCATCGAGGGCTACGGACTGTTCCCGGACGCGCCCGCCAACCCCGGCCTGCGCGACCAGCTCGCCGCCCTGCGCTGGGTGCACGAGAACATCGCGGCCTTCGGCGGCGACCCCGCGAACGTGACCCTGGCCGGCCAGTCGGCCGGTGCCATCAGCGTCGGCGTCCTGCTCGCCGTGCCCGAGACGCGGGGGCTGGTGCGGCGGGCCGTGCTGCAGAGCGGGGCGCCGGAGGTCTCCGAGCGCGACAAGGTGCGGCGGATGGTGCGCCGTATGGCCGCCCGGCTGAAGGTCCCGGCCACCGCGGCCGCCTTCGCCGCCGTCGACCGCGATCTGCTGCTGCGCGCCCAGGCCGAGGTGGGGCGGCTGAGCAGTCCCGTACTCGGCGGCCCCGCCTTCGGCATCGTCCCGGACGGCGACCTCGTCCCCGCCGACCCGCTCCAGGCGCTGGTCGACGGTACGGCGGCGCCCGGCGTGGAGCTGCTGATGGGCTGGACCCGGGACGAGTACCGGCTGTGGCTGGTCCCCGGCGGCCTGGTCGAACGCGTGGACCGGCTCGGCGCCGTCGCGCTGGCGGGGGCCATGGCCCGGTGCCGGGTCGGCCACGAGGTGCCGCGCGGCTACCGCGCCCTGCGCCCGGGGGCGGGGGCCGCCGAAATCGTCGGCCAGATGGTGACCGACCACATGTTGCGCGTGCCGCTGCACCGCATCGCCGACGCCCGTCCCGGCGCCGCGCACCTCTACGAGTTCGCCTGGCCGTCCCGGCGCCCCGGCCTCGGCGCCTGCCATGCCCTGGAGCTGGGCTTCGTCTTCGACACCGGCGAGGTCCCGGATGCCGTCAAGCTGGCCGGGCACGGGGGACCACAGCACCTCGCCGACACCATGCACGCCGCCTGGGTCCGCTTCGCCACCACCGGCGACCCCGGCTGGCCCGCATGGGACGCCACCCACCCCGTAAGGGTCTTCGACGACGGTGACGGCCCCGACGTCGTCCACGGCCCCCGCGACCCCGAGATCGCCCTATGGGCCACGGCCCCACCCCTACGGGCCCTAGGGGATCCCACCCCCACCCCCACCCCGTCCATCGTCCGCATTCCCCGTGCCGACCTGTCCGCAGCGGTACGCCGGCTGCGGCGGGTGTCGGCGACGCGGAGGGACTGAGGCGGCGGGTTCCACGGGCCCGGGTCCGTCGGCCCGGGTCCGCCGATCCGGATCGGCCGATCTGGATCAAGAACAGATCGGCGCTTACTGTTGGGGCCATGTCACCCACCCTGGCCGGCAGTGCCTTCGACTCGCTCCGCCTCGACGCCGTGCCCGACCCGGAGACGCTCCGCCAGGCCTACGCGCTCCCCAGCGACGCGGCCGTACGCAAGCAGATGACCGAACTCACCGACGAGACCCGGCGGTTGATCGGCTGCTCATCGCTGGTCCTGGTCGCCAGCGCGGACGCCGAGGGCAACTGCGACGTCTCCCCGCGCGGCGGCCCCGCCGGATTCGTCGCCGTCCTGGACGCACGGACGGTAGCGATCCCGGACGCGACCGGCAACAAGCGTCTGGACACCCTGCAGAACGTCATCGCCACCGGACGGGCCGGGCTGCTCTTCGCCATCCCGGGGCGCACCACGACGCTCAGGGTGAACGGCCGCGCCTGCGTCTCCACCCGCCCGGAGTTGCTGTCGCGGCTGACCGCCGTGGGCAAGCCGCCGGCCAGCGCCCTGGTGGTGGGCATCGAGGAGGTCTACCCGCACTGCCCCAAGTCGCTCCTGCGCAGCGGGGCCTGGAAGCCGGAGCAGTGGCTTCCGGCGGACGCCCAGCCGACCTCGGCCGAGGTGACCCTCGCCCAGCTGCGGATGCCGGAGCTGAGCATCGCCGACATCGAGCGGGACGAGGCGGAATCGCTGAAGTACCGGTACGAGTGAGGGGCCGGCCGGCGCGTACGGCCCCGTCGGCCCCGCCGCTCAGTGAGGTCGGCCCCGTCGGCGCCGGCCGCTCGGCGAGGTCGGCCCCGTCCCCTCAGCGAAGGCGCCGTACCCCTGCCAGCCGCTCCGCCACCCCCCTGATCATCTCCGGCCCCACCCGGCAGCACCCTCCGATCAGGCGGGCGCCGGCCGCCCGCCATTCATCCACCAGACCGGCGTCGAAGCTTGCCCGCCCGTCCCACCCCCGGGCCTGCGCGTCCCAGGACTCCCCGCTGTTCGGATAGACCACGACCGGCTTGCCCGTCACCCGGTGGGCCGTCTCGACGGCGTACAGCGCGTCCTCGGGGGCGCAGCAGTTGACGCCGATGGCGATCACCTCGTCCACGCCGGCCGCGAGCCCGAACGCCTCTTCCAGCGGCTGCCCGGCCCGTGTGTACCGCCCCTCGACGGTGTACGACAGCCACACCGGCACCCCGAGCCCGCGCACCGCGCGCAGCAGCGCCACCGCCTCGTCGGTGTCCGGCACGGTCTCCAGGGCCAGCACGTCGGGACGAGCACCGGCCAGCACCTCCAGACGCGGCCGGTGGAACCGCTCCAGCTCCGTCACGCTCAGCCCGTACCGCCCCCGGTACTCCGAGCCGTCCGCGAGCATCGCCCCGTACGGCCCCGCCGACGCCGCCACCCACAGCGGCCGCGCCACGTCCGCCCGCCGGGCCGCCTCCCGGGCCAGCTCCACGCTCGACGCCATCAGCCGCGCGGCCGCCTCCCGCCCGGTCCCACGCCTGGCGAACCCCTCGAAGGTGGCCTGGTAGCTCGCGGTGATCGCCACGTCCGCGCCCGCCGCGAAATAGGCCAGATGCGCCTCGGCCACCGCCTCCGGCCGCTCGTCCAGCAGCCGCGCCGACCACAACGCGTCCGACAGATCGTGCCCGGCCGCCGCCAGCTGGTTGGAGAGACCACCGTCCAGCACGACCGTCCCGACGGCGAGGGCCTCGGCCAGCGAGGCGGTGCCGCTCGTACCGGAATCGCGGCTCGTACCGGAATCGCCGCTCGTACCAGGGTCGCTCCTCATACCCCCGAAGCTAGCCCCCCGAGCAGCACCCCGGTCAGCCGCTCCGCGAACTCCACCGGATACTCCAGCGCGCCGAGATGCCCGCCAGGGAACCCCAGCAACCGACTGCCGAACCGGGAGGCCAGGAACTCGGCGACTCGATACGGCAGCCCGCCCCGACGGCGCGCGCGTCGAACACCGAGGGACCACCCCCGCATGCGCGGGGACCAGAGTTGGCCTCGCCAATCGCGTTCTCGGGGGCCACCCCCACATGACGCAGGGACCGCGAAGCCGTGGGGTTCGGCCTCGTCTCAAGCCGATCCTACTTGCGACCCGAACCGCTGGGATGCCCCGTGCCACCAGTAGTACGGGCGAGCCGCTCCTCACGCAGCGCCCGTCTCCCTCGGCCAGTGCGTCAGCGCCCGATGCAGCGCCTCCACCCCCTTCTCCCAGGACGCCGAGACGTCCCGGTCCGCGCCGAAGGCGCCCGCTGATTCCAGGACGCAGTAGCCGTGGAAGGTGCTGCGCAGCAGGCGGACGGCGTCGGTGAGGTCGGGTTCCGTCAGGTCGTAGGCGCGGAGCATCCCGTAGGTGATCTCGGCGGTGCGGCGCAGGGCGGGGGAGTCGGCGATCAGGGGCGGGGCAATGCGGATCTGGGTGGCGGCGTAGCGGCCGGGGTGGTCGAGGGCGTAGGAGCGGTAGGCGCCCGCGAACGCGGTCAGCGCGTCGCGGCCCGCGCGCCCGGCCACCACCGCCGCGATGCGGTCGATCAGCTCGCCGCCGGCGAAGAGCGCGAGCCGGGTGCGCAGGTCGTGCAGGTTGCGGACGTGCGAGTAGAGGCTCGCGTCCTTCACGCCGAAGCGCCGCGCGAGCGCGGACAGCGTGACGTTCTCGAAGCCGGACTCGTCCGCGAGTTCGGCGGCGGCCGCGACCAGCCGGTCCACGGTGATGCCCGCACGGGCCATGGGCCCACCTCCCTAGGATTTCTCGGCAGAATCCTAGGGTATCTAGGAAGCCGCTACGACAGCTCCAGCGCCTCCCGCACGAACGCGTTCGTGAACTTGCCCGTCGGGTCCAACTCCCATGCCAGCACCCGGAAGTCGGCCAGGCGCGGATACCGCTCGCGCAGCACGGAAGGGGGCGTCCGGAACACCTTCCCCCAGTGCGGGCGCGGCGCGAAGCGGTCCAGGGCCGCCTCCACCGCGTGTACGGCGGGCAGTACGGCCGGCAGGTCGTCCGCCCAGGTGAAGTGCAGCGCCGCCGAGTCGCGGCCGTAGGCGGGGCTCAGCCACTGCGTGTCGGCGGCGATCGTGCGGACTTCGCAGGTCAGCAGCGGGCCGGAGAATTCCGCGCGGACGGCCTCCAGCGCGCGCAGCGCGTCCGGCGCGGCGGCTCTCGGCAGCAGGTACTCGGACTGGTACTCGGCTCCGCTGCTCGGCGTGAACTCGGCCCGGAAATGCGGAAGTCGCTCGTGCCAGGGCCCCGCCACACCGAACTGCCCGGTGCAGTTGACCGCCGGCATCCCCGGCACCGGATGCGCCGCCTCGGTCGCGGGCGCCGCCCACGGGAAGTCCACCGGCGCCTGGTCGGTGCGCCGCTTCACCCACACCGTACGGAAGCCCGGTGCACGCCAGTCGGTGAACAGGCTGACGCTGTACGCCGATCCGGCGACCGCCTCGAAGTCCAGCCCGTCGAGCGGCAGTTCGGTGAAGACGTGCTGCTCGACCCCGTAGGCCGGTTCCAGGTCCAGGGTGAGCGCGGTGACCACGCCGAGCGCGCCGAGGGAGGTCACCGCGCCGTCGAACCCGGCCTCTCCGCGCGCGAGTTCGACCATCGTGCCGTCCGCCGTGAGCAGCTCGACCGCCCGGACCGCCGACGCCAGCGGGGCGTTGCCGATACCCGAGCCGTGCGTGCCGGTCGCCACCGAGCCCGCCACCGAAATGTGCGGCAGCGAGGCCATGTTGGCGAGCGCGAGCCCCCGCTCGTGGACGGCGCGGGCGAGTTCGGCGTACCGGACGCCGCCCGAGACCCGGACCGTACGGGCCTCGGTGTCCACGTCGATGACCGGCGGCAGCGCGGCCAGCGAGACGAGCACGCCCTCGCCGCCGGGGTCCGCGACCGTGTTGAACGAGTGACCGCTGCCCAGCACCCGTACCCGCGCGGCGGCGGCCACCAGGTCCCGCAGCGCCGCCACCGACCCGGGCCGGTGGAACTCCTTGGCCGTGTAGGTGATGTTGCGGGCCCAGTTGGTGACCGCCTGCCGGCCGGCCGTGCGCGCCGTCTCCGTCATCGTCGTCGTCCCCTCCGAGAGTGCTCTTCGGCCCGACCTTCTCACCCCGCGGTCCCCTGGGGAAGATCACCCAGGGGACGGTGCACCGCACGTCAGGGGCGCCGTACCGGCGAAGACACCACGCGCGGAGCCGCCCCCGGGACGCCTCCACCGGGAGCGGGGGCATACGGTGAGGGGTGAACGCCTGAGCCGGGAGGAGATACGGATGGGCAGCCGTACCGCGCTGGTCGAGGATCTGATGGAACGGTTCCCGCATGTGCCGCGGGAAGCCGTCATCAAGGAGGACCTGCTCCGGGGCGGTGTCGCCTTCGACGCCTCCGCCCTGAGCGACAACGAGGACGGCGAGGTCAAGCCGAAGTCGTACTTCATCTTCTCCTTCGACCACGGCACCCTGCCCGAGCTGGGCGAGGCCGCACTGCGCAGGCCCCCGGAGGAGATCATCCTCACCGGCGGCCCCTACGGGCTGCGCCGTACGGTGGTCTCCGTACGGGTGAACCCCGCCTCCCCCTACCGGGTCGCCGCCGACGAGGAGGGGCAGCTCGGCCTCTACCTGGACGGCAAGCGCATCTCCGACGTCGGGGTTCCCCCGATGCCGGAGTACTACCGGCACACCCTCTCCAACGGGAAGTCCGTCATGGAGGTCGCCCCCACCATCCAGTGGGGTTATCTGATCTATCTGACCGTCTTCCGGGTCTGCCAGTACTTCGGCGCCAAGGAGGAGTGCCAGTACTGCGACATCAACCACAACTGGCGCCAGCACAAGGCGGCAGGGCGGCCGTACACCGGCGTCAAGGACGTGGAAGAGGTCCTGGAGGCGCTGGAGATCATCGACCGGTACGACACCCAGAAGGCGTCCACCGCCTACACCCTGACCGGCGGCGCCATCACCAAGACGGTCTCGGGGCGCGACGAGGCCGACTTCTACGGCCACTACGCCAAGGCCATCGAGGAGCGCTTCCCCGGCCGCTGGATCGGCAAGGTGGTCGCCCAGGCGCTGCCCAAGGCGGACGTGCAGCGCTTCAAGGACTACGGCGTGCAGATCTACCACCCCAACTTCGAGGTGTGGGACGAGTATCTGTTCAAGATGTACTGCCCCGGCAAGGAGCGGTACGTCGGCCGGGACGAGTGGCACAAGCGCATCCTGGACTCCGCCGACGTGTTCGGCGCGCGCAATGTGATCCCCAACTTCGTGGCGGGCGTGGAGATGGCCGAGCCCTTCGGCTTCAAGACGGTCGACGAGGCCATCGCCTCCACCACCGAGGGCCTGCGCTTCTTCATGTCGCAGGGCATCACGCCCCGCTTCACCACCTGGTGCCCCGAGCCCACCACCCCGCTCGGCAAGGCCAACCCGCAGGGTGCGCCGCTGGAGTACCACATCCGGCTGCTGGAGGCCTACCGCGCCACCATGGACGACTTCGGCCTCTCCTCCCCGCCCGGCTACGGCCCGCCCGGACCCGGCAACGCGGTGTTCTCCGTCAGCTCCTTCATGGACAGCCTGCCCGCCCAGGAGCCGGTGGAGGCGTGACAACCGCCGTGCGGCGGTGAGGTGTCGAGGTGCGCGGGCGCCCGTGCTGAACGCGCGGGCGCCCTTTCCCGTATCCCTGGGAGGAGTGGCGAGTCCGAGGAAGGGCGCGCGCGGTCACGCCGAGCGACCGGAGGCTCACCGGATTCGAACGGTCCGCTTGTCAGCCGCCTCGGCGGCGTGAAAAGCTCCTGCCGCCGCGGGGTATCGCCAACTCCATCGCCTCTGTGGTGAGTTGACCTCTTCGTGGACGCGGGAGTCCGATTGTCCGACCTGCCGACCCCTCAGGACGCCGACGAGAGCGCGCTGTTCTCCGAATGCTGGGACGCGGTCCTGTCGTACGCGGACCTGTGCACCTCCGGCTCCATGACGGCACGTCAGCTGGCCGACGAGGCCTTCACGCTGGGCGTACGACGCCTGCGTGCGGAGGGAACGGCCGTACGCGGACCGGGCCGTCGCCCCGCCCGGCTGCCCGTCGTACCCGAACTCCTCACCGCCGTACGGGAGACGGCCGCCGAGTGGGAGAGCGCGGGGAAGGGGCAGGGGCTGGACCCCGATCTGCGGCTGTGGCTCAACTCCGAGACCGCGGCGCGCTATTCCGGGCCGCCCCTCACCCGGCCGATCGCACTGCGCGGCCTGCGGGACATGCCCGAGGCGGACGCCACGCTGCTCTGGCTCGCCGAGGTCGAGGCGCTCCCGCTGACCGTCGTCGCCCGCCGCCTGGGCCTCGACCCACAGACCGTGGAGACCGAACTCGACCAGGTACGCGTGCTGTTCCGCGAGCGCTGCCACCGCGCCCACCGGGACACCCCGCTGGACGCCGAGTGCCGCAGCTACGCCCGGCTGCTCGACGCCGTCACCCGCTCGCCCGGCGCCGAGGAGCCCGACGACCTCTCCCGCCACCTCGCCACCTGCGTGCCCTGCGCCGAGGCCGCCGCCTGTCTGCGTCTCCAGGGTGGCGCCCTGCCCGCGGCCTTGGCCGGCGGCGTCGTCGGCTGGGGCGGCCTCGCCTATCTGGAGCGCCGCCGCCGGGCCGCCGAGGTCCGCCTCGGCGCGGCCGGCTCCTCCCGGAACCCCGGCGACCCCGCCCGGGACGCGTCCCGCGCCCGCGCGGTGCGCGGCGGCCTGCTCGCCGCCGCCGGTCTGATCTCCGTCGTCGCACTCGGCGCCTCGCTGATGCCGTTCGGCACCTCGGACGGCGACGAGGCCGCCGCCGCGCACGACGACCAGCGCCCCGTCGCCGCCCCCAGCACCACCCGCCCCACCCACGCCCCCTCCCGCTCGGCCGCCCCGGCCACCACCCGCACGCTCCCGGTCACCCCGACCCCGAGCGCCCCGAAGAGCCGCACCCGCCGCGCCACCCCGAGCCCGGAACACCGCGGCAGCGCCTCCGCGCCCGCCCCCGGCCCCACCGCCACGGCCTCCCACGCCGCCGACCCCACCTGTCACGTCGCCTACCACCTGGACGACGAGTGGAGCGACGGCTTCCAGGCGACCCTCACCGTCACCACCGACGACGCCCTCACCGACTGGCAACTGGCCTGGACCTTCGACGACGGCCAGCGCATCGGCCAGACCTGGGACGCCACCCCGCACCAGTCCGGCACGCAGGTCACCGCAAGCGCGAAGAGCTACAACAAGTCGGTGGCGGCGCACGGGTCTTTCGCCTTCGGGTTCGTGGGCACACACGGGGGCGGGAACCACGCGCCCGACGACTTCAGTTTGAACGGGTCGTCCTGCGCGACGGATGAGTAGGTTCGGCGGTGGGTGAGGCAGCCATCACCGGACCAGTCATGCACCACCCGCGGGACCGGTGGCTGGAACGCCCGCAGAGGAGGGGCTGGTCGTCGTCATCGTCCAGGGCGTACGGAAACTCGGCGATGCGCTGCTCCTCCCGGCTCCCCAGTGCCGCGCAGCGGGCGGCCGAATCGGTGTCGCCGCAGGCCAGGGACGCGCCCTGGGCCACGTGGAACAAGGTCGGGGGCGGGCGGTGGAGGGTGTTGAGGAGAGTCGTGCCAGTGGTGAGGGACCGGTGAGCGAGGGCGGGGAGTCCGGCGTCGGCGGCTGCGTGCGCGAGACGGAGGTGTTCCTCGGTGACATCGAGGCCCACGCCGGTGTCGCTCCAGTCGGGACTCTGGTCCTCGGGAGTCGTTTCGACGTCGAAGAGCGTGGGCTGGTCCTGGCCCGGCGGGCTGTCGACGGTGGCGAGTGCGCGCCGCAGTGAGGCACCGGCCTCGTCGAGGTCGCCGGACTGGCGCTCCAGGGCCGCCAGACGGACGTACGCGGTCCTGCGGCCGGGATCGGTGTCCTGCAGCCGGGTGTACAGGCGCTGGGCGCGCGCGGCCTGCCGGAAGTCACCGAGCGCCGTGAACTCGTCCGTGATCCAGGGAAGTTCGGCAGTGTCAGCGGGACCGATGTCGTCGAGGGCACGTATCAAGGCCGTACGAGCGAGTTCCGTGTGGCCCTGGCGGCGGCCCAGCGCGATCCACGTCTCGATCGGCTCGTGCCCCGGGTCGTCGCCGAACCACTCGGGGGTGTCGAGAGCCGCGACCCACTTCTCCAGAGCCTCGGGCTCCCAGCGCGGTTCCTCGCCACGGCCCTTGCCCGACAGGCCCAGCGGCAGGTCGGACAAGGCACACCAGGTGTCGAAGTTCGCGCAGCGGGCGGCGTACAGCCTGTGGAGGTCCTCCTCGGCGCGGAGGCGGGCCACCAGGAACACGGCGAGGTGCAGTTCCTCGCCCATCCCGCCGAGGGCGGCCCTGCCGCGGCAGAGGGTCTCCTGCTCCAGCAGATGACGCAGGAGGGGCAGGTGCGCGGCCCTCCGGTCGTACCGTGCCGCGTGCAGGACCCCGGCGCGGCGGCCCGCGTGCGCGTCATGTTCCCCCGACCCTCTCGCGCCGGCCACCGGCGCGAAGGCGACTTCCCGCCAGGCGCCCCGATTGGCTCGGAGACGGTCCAGGGCCGCCCGGCAGACGGCAAGCACGGTCTCCGCCGGCGACAGCCGAGGGTGCGGGTCAAGGAGTTCGTGGGCGCAGCCCTCGTCGGCGAGCAACAGCACATGGTCCGGCTCGGTACGGCGCAGGGCGCGGTGCATGCGGGCGAAGAGTTCGGCGGGCGGCGGCGGTGTCAGCCCCAGGGCGGCGAGGAGTTCCCCGCGACCGGCGTCGAGTTCGGGGGCGTAGGAGGCGCGGATGTCCGCCTCCGCCGCTCCGACGGCCGCGATCACCTCGTCCGCCGCCGTTCCGGGCGAGAGCCGCACGTGGTCCCGCCAGCCGGGGAGGCCGGCCACCAACTCCAGTGCGTCGGCGACGCTTTCGGCGATCAGCCCCGCCCGCCCGTCCGAGTCCGCGTACAGCACGCCGCCGTCGGCGCCGCTGAGGAAGTAGGTTCCGCCGGTGTCGTCGCCCGCGATCCCCGTCAGCGGCGCGCCCGACGCCAGCCGTACCTCCTCCCCGTGCTCGGCCCGGCCGAGATCGAAGTCGAAGGGGAAGGCGGCCAGTTCGGCAGCGCGGGGGTTCTGCCGCAGCAGTTCGAGGAGACGCGGGGTGTCGGAGCGGGACATGCGACGGACCGTAGCAGCCGACGAAATGGGGTACCGGCGCCCGACGTCTCCCGGGCGCGAGCGGTCCGGAGAGTTCTCGGGCACGTCCGGACTCCCGTCTCCGGGCGACGCACCGCGATAAAAATCGATGGTGGCCGAGCATGCGCCGCTCTAGAGTGAGAACCACTTCGCGAGGCGGCCGCCGGCTGCCGCTGTCGACTTGGTGAGGAACGGGAGGTGTGACCGATGACTGTCTCCGTGACGAGCGCTGTCCGCGCTCAGCAGGCCATCCACATCACCTCCGTGGCCTCCGGCTGACCTTCCGTATCGTCCGCGCCTGTGAGCGCGCAGCCGGGGTCACCCCTGTGAAGGGTTTCCCTTGAATTTCCCCTTTGGTTCCCCGACTTCGGCTGCTCTCGTCCCCTACGGGTGGGACGAGGACTGGGAGTCGGAGTTCGTTCCGTACGCCGAGCAGGGGCTCGTCCCCGGCCGGGTCGTACGCGTCGACCGTGGGCAGTGCGATGTCGTCACCCCGGAAGGGGTCGTCCGTGCCGACACCGAGTTCGTCGTCCCCCGTGACCCGATGAAGGTCGTGTGCACGGGGGACTGGGCCGCCGTGGACCCTGAAGGGGGCGATCCGCGGTATGTGCGGACTCTGCTGCCCCGTCGTACCGCCTTCGTCCGGTCCACCTCCTCCAAGCGGTCCGACGGGCAGATCCTCGCCGCCAACGTGGACCATGCCGTCATCGCCGTGTCCCTCGCCGTCGAGCTCGACCTCGGCCGCGTCGAGCGTTTCCTCGCGCTCGCGTGGGAGTCCGGTGCGCGGCCCGTGGCCGTTCTCACCAAGGCCGACCTCGTGGCGGACCCGGTGACGCTCGCGCATCTCGTGCAGGACGTGGAGACGACCGCGCCCGGGGTGCCGGTGCTCACCGTCAGCGCGCTGCACGGCGACGGGCTCGACGTGCTCCGGGCGCTCGTCGGCTCCGGTACGGCCGTGCTGCTCGGTCAGTCCGGCGCGGGGAAGTCCACCCTGGCCAACGTCCTTGTCGGGGAGGACGTGATGGACGTACGGGCCGCGCGTGACGTGGACGGCAAGGGCCGCCACACCACGACCACCCGCAACCTGCTGCCGCTGCCCGGCGGTGGCGTCCTCATCGACACCCCGGGCCTGCGGGGGGTCGGCCTCTTCGACGCGAGCAGCGGGGTCGGCCAGGTCTTCTCCGACGTCGAGGAACTGGCCCGCGGCTGCCGTTTCCCCGATTGCGCCCACGACAGTGAACCCGGCTGCGCGGTGCGCTCCGCCGTGGACAGCGGCGAGCTGCCCCACCGCAGGCTCGACAGCTACCGCAAGCTGATGCGCGAGAACCAGCGGATCGTCGCCAAGACGGACGCCAGGCTCCGCGCGGAGATCAAGCGGGACTGGAAGCGGAAGGGCGCGGAGGGGCGCGCGGCCGCGCAGGCCAAGCGGGGGCGGTGGTCGTAGGCCCCGTTCCCTAGGGGATGCCTGGCGGGGCGTCCCCTAGGGAACTGCTCCCCCTAGGGGGCCGCCAACCCCATGTCCGATTCCCGCTGGCCGCGCCCCCTTCCCCCGCCCCACACTGGAAACGTGATGGACGAGGACAGCAGGTACGAGGCGGTGCGCGGGCGGGACGGGCGGTTCGACGGGGTGTTCTTCTTCGCCGTGCGGACCACCGGCATCTACTGCCGCCCGAGCTGCCCCGCCGTGACCCCGAAACGGGAGAACGTGCGGTTCTTCGCCACGGCCGCCGCCGCGCAGGGCTCGGGCTTCCGGGCCTGCCGGCGCTGCCGTCCCGACGCCGTACCCGGGTCGGCCGCGTGGGACGCGCGGGCGGACGTGGCGGGACGGGCCATGCGGCTGATCGCCGACGGAGTCGTGGACCGCGAGGGCGTCACCGGCCTCGCGGCCCGGCTCGGCTACAGCACCCGCCAGGTGCAGCGGCAGCTCACCGCCGAACTCGGCGCCGGACCCGTGGCCCTCGCCCGCGCCCAGCGGGCGCACACCGCGCGCGTCCTGCTCCAGACCACCTCCCTGCCGGTCACCGAGATCGCCTTCGCGGCCGGTTTCAGCAGCGTGCGCCAGTTCAACGACACGGTCCGCGAGGTCTACGCCCGCACCCCGACCCAGGTACGGGACGCGGCCCCCGCCCGTCGCGCCGCCCCCGGCACCGGCATCCCGCTGCGCCTCGCCCACCGGGGCCCGTACCAGCACGGCCCCGTCTTCGACCAGCTCGCCCGCGAGGCCGTACCCGGCGTCGAGGAGGTCGAGGGCAGGCCGGGCGACCGGGTGTACCGGCGCACCCTGCGGCTGCCGTACGGCACCGGTGTCGCCGCCGTGCGCGAGCGCGGCCGCAGGCAGGAGGCGGCCGGCGGTACGCACCCCGGCGGCTGGCTCGACGCGCGCGTGCACCTCAGCGACCCCCGCGACCTGACCACCGCCGTGCACCGGCTGCGCCGCCTCTTCGACCTCGACGCGGACCCGTACGCCGTCGACGAACGCCTCGCCGCCGACCCCCGACTCGCCCCGCTGGTCGCCGCCCGCCCCGGCCTGCGCGTACCCGGCACGGTGGACCCGCTGGAGGCGGCCGCCCGCGTTCTCGCCGGACCGCCGGAGGCCGTGGAGCGCCCGGAGAGCTCGGAGAGTCTGGAGCGCCCAGGGAGCCTGGAGCGCCTGGAGCGCCTGGTGCGCCGCCACGGCAAGACACTGGACGCCCCCAGCGGCACCCTGACCCACCTCTTCCCCGACGCCGCCGCCCTCGCGGGCCTCCCCGGTCCCCTCGGCGCCCTCGCCACCGCCCTGGCCGACGGCACCCTCCGCCTCGGCCCCGGCGCCGACCGCGCCCACGCCGAGCGGACCCTGCTCGCCCTCCCCGGCATGACTCCGGCCGTGGTCACCGCCCTGCGCGCCCGCGCGCTGGGCGACCCCGACGTGGCCCCGCCCGGCATCACGGCTCCCGCCGCCTGGCGGCCGTGGCGTACGTACGCGGTCCAGCATGTGCGGGTGGCGGGGGAGGCCTGAGCGCGGGTGGCGGGCGAGCCCTGAGCGTGGGTGACGGGGAGCCCTGAGCGCGCCCGCCCTCATCTCCGCCCGGACGGACGGGGGTTGAGCCGAGCGGGTGGGGTGCTGGTGCCGTCGCCGGGGGTGTGTGCCGTGGGTGTGGGACGGTCGGCCGTGACGGTACGGCGGCGAAGGGCGGGCAGGGGTGGGCACGTTCGTGCGGGGGCTCGCGGCGGCACTCCTCGCCCTGGTGCCGGGTACGGCCTCGGCCGCCGAGCCCGGCCGTACGGGGCATGCCTGGACGGGGAGTTGGGAGGCCGCGCCCTCCGGTACGACGGCGGGGCTGCCGGGAGCCGCCGTGCGCAACGTCGTCCACCTCAGTGCCGGCGGGAGCGCGCTGCGGGTGAGGATCGGCAACCGGTTCGGGGCCGCGCCGCTGCGCATCGGGGCGGTCACCGTCGCGGTGCGGCGGGGCGCGGGCGCCGGAGCGGTGCCGGGGACCATGCGGACCGTGACGTTCCGGGGCGACCGTACCGCCGTCGTACCCACCGGTCGGGACCTGCTCGGCGACCCGGTACGGCTGACCGTGCGCGCCGCCGCCGATCTGCTGGTCACCGTGTTCGTCCCCGAGGACTGCGGACCGGCCACCGAGCACCGCACCGCCCTGCAGACCAGCTACGTCGCCCGGGCGGGCGCGGGCCACGCGGCCGACGAGGACGACGCGGCGTACACGGCGACCGCCGTCAGCCGCTGGTACTACGTCACCGGTGTCGACGTACGCGCCACCGCCCGCGGGAGCGTCGTCGCCCTCGGGGACTCCCTGACGGACGGCACCGGGTCCACCCCCGACACCAACCACCGTTGGCCCGACCTGCTCGCCGACCGGCTGCGCCGCCACCGGCTCGGCGTCCTCAACGCGGGCATCGGCGGCAACCGCCTGCTGCGCGACGGTACGGGTCCGAGCGCCCTCGCCCGCCTGGACACGGACGCGCTCGACCGCGCCGGGGTGCGGTACCTCGTCCTCTTCGAGGGCGTCAACGACCTCAACGGCACCCCGGCGGCCATCGACCCCGCCGCCTACGAGGAGGCCTACCGCACGATCGTCGCCCGCGCCCACGCCCGGGGCATCCGGGTCGTCGGGGTGACCCTGACGCCGTATCGGGGTCACCCCGCGTATACGGCGGCGCGGGAGGGGGTACGGCAGCGGGTGAACGCGTTCATCCGCGACGGGGGTGTCTTCGACGCGGTGGCGGACGCGGACGCGGCGCTGCGGGATCCGGCCGACGCGGAGCGGCTGCTGCCCCGGTACGACCCCGGGGACCATCTGCACTTCGACGACGAGGGGATGGCGGCGGTGGCCGACGTGGTGGGTGACGCGCTGTGGGGGTGGCGGTGAGGGGTGTGCGGTGTGCGGTGCGCGGTGCGCGGTGCGCCGCGATGGTGAACCGTGCCCGGGGGTGGTCCGCCGTCAGCCGGCCAGCACCGCGCCCAGCCACGCGCCCGCGATCAGCAGGCAGGCGAAGAACTCCGCCAGCACGCTGGAGCCGCCCGAGCGCATCGCCGTGCGGAGCGCCGCCATCGCCTCGCCGTGGCGGCCGAGGCGGAGCCGCTCACTGAGGTAGACGCCGCCCATGAAGCCGGGTACGGCGCCCACCACGGGGAGCAGGACGAAACCGAGCACGCCGCCTACCCCCGCGTACACCGCCATACGGGGGGTGGCACCGCTCTCGCGCAGACGGCGCGGGGGCAGGACCCAGCGCACCACCTGGGAGAGCAGCAGGACGACCGTGGCGCCGACCAGTACGGCCCACGCGAGCGTCCCGGGGCTGGTCAGCGCCCACCACAGGACCCCGGCCCACACCAGCCACGACCCCGGCACGCCGGGCACCAGCACACCGCACAGGCCCAGTGCGAGGACCAGACCGACCAGCAGGAGTTCCCACGCTCCCATCTGCCCAGGGTGCCGGAGGCGGGGGAGGAACGCAGGTCACGGTGGACGGGTGGGGTCCCTCCGAGGCGGCTGGGCGGGGTCCTCCAAGGGGGAGGGCAGATTTTCGTACTATCGTCCACACGTTCACTCGATAGGACGTTCGAGATGGGTGGGAGCGCCGGATTTCTCCGATGCCCCGTTTTCGTCCCGCCCCTGCGGTGAGAATCAAGGGCATGAGCCAGCAGGGGGGAAGGCCCGCCCGTCGTGACGACGACTGGTGGGGGCAGCTGTACGACGAATCGGCCGACGACGCCGGCCCCACGGCCGCGCCCGATTCCCTGGACGACCGTTTCGCCTCGGCGAAGGACACGGTGTCGGCTCCGCCGGGGGACGCGGTTCCCTCCGGGGGCGAGGGGGAGGAGGTGCGGGTTCCGTTACCGGGGCAGCGGGGAGACTCGGACGGGGCCCGGGGCGCGGGTTCCGGTGTGGACCGGGGGCCCGACCCCGACATCGATCGGCGCGCTGTCCCTGAAGGGGGTCGGGGTCTCGGCCCCGACCCGGACTCCGAGGCCGGTTTCGACCCCGTCCCCGGGCAGCGAACCGACCCTGACGTCGCCCCCGACCCCGCCCCGCCGACCGACGCGGCCCCGCCCTGGACGCCCCCCGAGCCCGAGACCGGCCCGCGCCCCACCTTCCCGCCGATGCCCGGCTGGCCCGCGACCGCGTCCGGGGAACCGGGGACGGTCCATCCGGGACGCCCCGGACATTCCCCGGAGAACGCCCAGCCGCCCGCGCCGGGTACGACGCCCCGGCCGGGTACGACGCCCCGTACGGGGCTTCCCGGTCACACCTCCGAGCCCGCTCCGGCACCCGGCTCGGAGCCTCCGGATACCGACCCGGGTACGGTCCGCCTGGCATACCCCGCGCACCCCACGAAGCCCGACCGGACACATCCGCCGCACCCCACGGAGGCCGGCCCCGGCACGGTCCACCTCGGAGTCCAGGGGCGCCGCCCGGAGCCGGGCCACTCACCCGCGCCCGTGACCCCGTCCGTGGACGGAGGCAGCCCCGAGGGCTCCCCGGCGCCCGGCCGGTCACCCGCGCCCGAAACCCCCTACGCCGACCGAGGCCGTCCCGAAGACTCCCCGGTCGCGGACCCGTCACCCGCGCCCGAAACCCCGGCCCCAGCCCCCGACACCTCCCACCCGGAGACCCCCCAAGCACCCCCCTCCGACCCCTCGCCCACCGCCTCGGGAACGGTCCGCCTGGGCATCCCCACCCCCGACCCCGCACCCCCGGAGGACCTCCCGCAACACCCCACCCCCACCATCACCTACGTGGGAACCCGGCCCCCCACCTACGACCCCGAGCCCGTGGCGCTCCCCACCGCCGACCCCGACGCCCTGGCGGATCTCGTCTCCGACACCGTGCTGGACGGTGCCCGGTACGGGACGTGCACGTTGCGGGCGGCCTCGCTGCGGGGGGACTCGGCGCGGTACCGGGGGGAGCCGCGCAGGGATGCGATGCTCACCGCACGGTTCGGGAGCGGGGAGCACGCGCTCGTGCTCGTCGCCATGGCGACCGGCGCGCGTGCCGCGCCCAAGGCGCACCGGGCGGCCGCCGAGGCGTGCCGGTGGATCGCGGGGGCGGTCGGGCGGAGCCATGAGCGGCTGGCCGAGGACGTGCGGGCGGGCCGGAAGGGGGACCTCAAGCCGGGGCTGCACCGGCTGACCGACCGCAGCCTCGGGATGCTCCGCGCGAGCGCGGCGGAACAGGAGCTGGACCCGGAGCTGTACACCGCGAGCCTGCGCTGTCTGCTGCTGTCCGCCGACCCCGACTGCCGCAACCGCGTGTTCTTCGGCGCGGGGGAGGGCGGACTGTTCCGGCTGCGGCGCGGGGAGTGGCAGGACATCGAGCCGAGCCCGCCCACCGCCGACGCCGAAGCCGAGAGCGGGGGCGCCCCCTTCGGCGCCCTGCCCGCGGCCGGCCCCGAGGGCGACCGGCTCACCCTGGACCTCGGTCTGCCCGCCCCGCCGAGCCCGTTCGCCCCGGCGCCCGTCGCGGACCCCCAGCCCGCCTTCCGGTTCCGGGCCTCCGTAGCCCGGCCGGGTGATGTGCTGCTGATGTGCACCGGCGGTCTCGCGGAGCCCCTGCGCGGGGAGCCCGCGCTCGGCGCGTTCCTCGCGCGCCGCTGGTCCCGCGCCGCCGCGCCCGGTCTCGCCGCGTTCCTGGCGGACACGCAGACGCGGGTGAAGGGGTACGCCGACGACCGTACGGCGGCGGCCGTGTGGGAGGCGTGAGGGCGGACCCTGTGACTTCATGGAACCGGAAAGAGGCGTATTCCGGGACCGCGAAGGGGCAGTCGACCACCATGGCCAAGCAGAACGTCGCCGAGCAGTTCGTGGACATCCTCGCCCGCGCCGGCGTGCGCCGTATGTACGGCGTCGTCGGCGACAGCCTCAACCCGGTCGTGGACGCCATCCGCCGCCACCCCGGCATCGACTGGGTCCATGTGCGCCACGAGGAGACCGCCGCGTTCGCGGCCGGGGCCGAGGCCCAGATCACCGGCAGACTGACCGCGTGCGCGGGCTCGTGCGGCCCGGGCAATCTGCACCTCATCAACGGCCTCTACGACGCCCACCGCTCCATGGCCCCCGTGCTCGCCCTCGCCTCCCACATCCCCTCCAGCGAGATCGGCCTGAGCTACTTCCAGGAGACGCACCCCGAGCGGCTGTTCCAGGAGTGCAGCCACTACAGCGAGATGATCTCCAACCCCCAGCAGATGCCCCGGCTGCTCCAGACCGCCATCCAGCACGCGATCGGGCAGAGCGGCGTCAGCGTCGTCACGCTGCCCGGCGACGTGGCCGACGAGCCGGCCCCGGACAAGTCCTTCGAGAGCGCCCTGGTCACCTCCCGGCCCGCGATCCGCCCCGGCGACGCCGAGATCGAGCAGCTGGTGCGGATGATCGACGAGGCCGAGAAGGTCACCCTGTTCTGCGGCAGCGGCACGGCGGGCGCCCACGCCGAGGTCATGGACTTCGCCGGGCGCGTCAAGTCGCCGGTGGGGCACGCGCTGCGCGGCAAGGAGTGGATCCAGTACGACAATCCGTACGACGTCGGCATGAGCGGTCTGCTCGGCTACGGGGCCGCGTACGAGGCCACGCACGAGTGCGACCTGCTGATCCTGCTCGGCACCGACTTCCCGTACAACGCGTTCCTGCCCGACGACGTGAAAATCGTGCAGATCGACGTGCGTCCCGAGGTCATCGGCCGCCGCTCCCGTCTCGACCTCGCCGTGTGGGGAGACGTCCGCGAGACGCTGCACGCGCTGACGCCCCGGGTGAAGGAGAAGACCAACCGCCGCTTCCTCGACCGGATGCTGAAGAAGCACGCCGACGCGCTGGAGGGCGTGGTCAAGGCCTACACCCGCAAGGTGGAGAAGCACGTCCCGATCCACCCCGAGTACGTGGCCGCCGTGCTCGACGAACTCGCCGACGACGACGCGGTGTTCACCGTGGACACCGGCATGAACAACGTGTGGGCCGCCCGGTACATCTCGCCCAACGGCCGCCGCAGGATCATCGGTTCGTTCACGCACGGCTCGATGGCGAACGCGCTGCCCATGGCCATCGGCGCCCAGTGCGCCGACCGCGACCGGCAGGTCATCTCCATGTCCGGCGACGGCGGATTCACCATGCTGATGGGCGACTTCCTCAGTCTGGTGCAGCTGGATCTGCCGGTGAAGGTCGTGCTGTTCAACAACTCCTCCCTCGGCATGGTCGAGTTGGAGATGCTCGTCGCGGGTCTGCCCTCGTACGGCACCACGGACGTGAACCCCGACTTCGCCGAAGTCGCCCGCGCCTGCGGGGTGTACGGCGTGCGGGTGGAGAAGCCGAAGCACCTGGCCGGGGCGCTGAGGGACGCCTTCCGGCACAAGGGTCCCGCCCTGGTGGACGTCGTCACCGACCCCAACGCGCTGTCCATCCCGCCGAAGATCAGCGCCGAGATGGTCACCGGCTTCGCGCTGTCCGCCTCGAAGATCGTGCTGGACGGCGGGGTCGGCCGGATGCTCCAGATGGCCCGTTCCAACCTGCGGAACGTGCCCCGGCCCTGATCGCCCGTCACCGAGCGTACGGTTTCGGCCACTTTCACAACACGTTCACGGAGTGTGGACCTCCGGTGCCGGACGGTCGCGCACGCGGCCACGGGGGCGCCCGGGGCGCCGTAAGGCCTCCTGGGCGTGTCCGGCCCCTCCGGACGACCCTCGGCGGCGCCGGCGGGACCGCGCCCGTACGTGGCCGAACAGGCGGCGGTCGGCGGCCGCCCATGACTGCCCCCGGGGCCGCTGGGCAAGCATCCCGGGGTACGCGTTCGACGCTCGACCAGGAGGGGGAGGTCAGGCAACGTGCGGGCGGGGGGCATCACCAGACGGACACGAGGAGGCGGACCCGGGAACACCGGGGCGTCATCCGCGGACACGGGGGAAGGGACGGACGACCATACCGACGAGGGGCGACGGCTCAGCCGCAGGCTGGCCCGCGCCGATCTCGCGGCGGTGCCCGAGGCGCGCCGCGATCTGCGACGGCTGCTGCGCGGCTGGGGACGGCCCGGCGGCGCGGAGACGGCCGAACTGCTCACCAGCGAACTGGTCACCAACGCACTCGTGCACACCGACGACGACGCGGTGCTGACCGCCGTCGTCTCCCCGCGCGGACTGCGCGTGGAGGTACGGGACTTCATGGCCCGCAGACCACTGCTCCGCGCGGCCGATCCCACCGACGACACCCACGGCCGGGGACTCGTCCTGGTGCGTTCCCTCGCGGACGCCTGGGGCGTACGGCCGCACCGGGTGGGCAAGTCGGTGTGGTTCGAACTCGGCGCCGGGGCAGGGCGGTAGACCGGACGGCACACGGCACACGGCACACGGCAACGGGACGGGGCGCCCTCCGCGTGGGTGGCGCCCCGTCCCGTACCGCAGTGCGGCGTGCTCAGCCGAACTGCTGCTCCAGATCCTTCAGTTTGCGCTCCAGTGAGTCCAGGCGGGGGATGGCCATGGTGTCGTCCTCGGCGGTGAGGTCGACCGTGACCGGTTCAGTCGCCTTCCTTACGGGCTGGAGGGACGGCCGTGAGCGTCCGGGCAGGGTGTCCGGTGCCGATATGGCAGGCTCCGCGGACGCCGTCGCCGCGTCACGGTCCATCTGCACCTCGACCTGCCGGGCCTGCGTGCGCCCGACGACTCCGCTCGCACCCCGGCTCAGCGCCTTCAACTGGGCGCGCTCCACCCGCTTCTGGTCGCGGCGGCGCTGCCGGGTCTCCTCCTTCTGCCGCTTGTCGTCGCGGGCCTCCTCGACCGCCTCGTCCAGGCTGCGGACACCCTCAAGGAGCATCAGCGACCAGGCGCGGAAGGTCTCACGAGGGGCCCGTACCCAGCGGACGATACGAATCTGCGGCAACGGACGTGGCACCAGGCCCTGTTCGCGCAGTGCCGCCCGCCGGGTCTGCTTCAGCGCCCGGTCGAACAGCACGGCAGCCGAGAGCGACATGCCCGAGAAGAACTGCGGTGCGCCGTCGTGGCCCACGCCACGGGGCGCGTGCACCCAGTTGAACCAGGCCGCCGCCGCGGCGAACATCCACACCAGGATGCGCGACCCCAGCGCGGCGTCGCCGTGACTGGCCTCGCGCACCGCGAGCACGGAACAGAACATGGCCGCGCCGTCGAGGCCGAAGGGCACCAAGTACTGCCAGCCGTCGGTCAGTCCGAGGTTCTGCTCGCCGAAGCCGACCAGTCCGTGGAAGGACAGGGCGGCCGCCACCGCCGCACAGCAGAAGAGCAGGACGTAGGACGCCGTGCCGTACACGGCCTCCTTGCGCCTGCGGCGCTCCTCGCTGCGCTCCCACGAGTCGTCCGCATTCGCGCTCTCCGCGGAGGCACGTTTGCCGCGCGCGAGTACCGCCACCGCCACCAGCATCCCGAGGAGCAGTACGGCGCCCGGCAGCAGCCAGTTGAGCGATATGTCGGTCAGTCGCATCAGCGGTCCCTCGCATTGGGATGGGGTGTAACGCCCGCCATAGTGGCCCATACCCGGCGTGACTCCGGGGATTTCGGGGCAAGAGACCGCCAAGGAAGTGCCCTGGGGTGACCGGAGTGGCAAATCGTTCGAACTGCCGCTTGAGGGGCGGGAGTCGAGTTCGAATAAAGACTCCTCGTACGGACGGTTCCGTAACGGGGTTCCGGTGGTAGGCGACGACGCTCAGGCGGCCGCGGTGGTGGCGGCCAGCCGGGAGATCCGCTCGCTGTCGCAGGTGCGCGGGCAGGTGTCGCAGGCCTCCGCCGGGCGCAGGGTGTAGAACATGCAGCAGCTGACGCGGTCCCGGGTGGACACCGGCGCCCCGTCCGGGCCGGGCAGCTCGCGGAAGGCGGCCGAACCGGCGTACGGCTTCGTGGCGCCCGGCAGCAGCCGCTCCAGCTCGCGCATCGCGCGCGACTCCTCGCCCTCGCCGAGCAGCCCGGCGACGTACCAGAGCCCCTCCACGATCTCGTCCGTCGCCATGCCCCACAGCGCGCGCCCGCGGCGGCGCATCCGGGGGCCGAAGGCGCCGAGCACCGGCTCCAGGTGCTCCGCGACGGCCGCGCGCACCTCGGCGCGCAGGGCCTCCTCGTCGGCCACGACGACCGCGCCGGGCAGGTCCGCCGCCGGGTCGTCGGGCAGACAGGCGAAGGCGCCCGGACGCAGGGTCATGTGCGAGGTGGTGCGGTGGTAGGCGACGTGCGCGGCGGGCAGCCGGGGCACGCGGCGGTGCAGGAACCACGGCAGGGTGATCATCAGACAGACCGGCCAGGCATAGCGGTGCAGTCCGAAGCTCGCGATGACGTCCGGGCGTCCGCGCTGCCCGTAGTCGCGCAGCACCTGCTCGTCGTCCCAGGCCAGGAACGAGTCGAGCTGCTCGCCGTCGGCCGCGAGCCCGTCGCCGGTGACCCAGCCCTCGCCGTCGGGCAGCGGCTCCGCCGGACCGTTCAGCAGCGTCACGGTGAGGTACGGATAGACCTCGGCGAGACGGGCGTACGCGGCGGTGAGCGGCGAGGCCGCAGCGGGCATGGCGGGACCACCGATCCTTGAGTACGGGCGCTGACGTGCAGGTAAGGCTAACCTTACCCGTCCTCCGGGGAATTTGAACTGCCGCCCCGGGCGCCTAAGGTTCTTGACGGACATATGACAGACCGCCGTCGATGTCCCCCTCGGTCCCGGGAACTCACCAGGACCTCAGGACCCGACCGCCGACAGCCGGAGGAGGACCCCGTGAAGCAGGGACTGCACGACCTCGCCGGAGCGGGACTGCCATGGGGCGCGGCGCGGCCCACGACACCCCGGGTACCGCCCCAGCCCGGACCCGCCGAACCCGGAGCCGCGCCCCGCGAACGGGCCGCCGGCCCGACGGGCGTACGCGGCGAACACACGCACAGCGAGACGCCGATCCGCGTACCGCGCGCCGCCGTCCAGCGCTCCTCGGTGCGCGGGCAGATCCTCGACGCGCTGCGCACCGCGCTGGTCACCGGCGAACTGGAGCCCGGCGAGGTCTACTCGGCGCCGGTCCTCGGCGAACGCTTCGGCGTCTCCGCGACCCCTGTCCGCGAGGCCATGCAGCAACTCGCCCTGGAGGGCGCCGTCGAGGTCGTCCCCAACCGGGGCTTCCGCGTCGTCCGCCGAGGGGCCCGCGAGCTGGCCGAACTGGCCGAGGTGCGGGCCCTGTTGGAGGTGCCGGTGCTGCTGCGGCTGGCCCGTACCGTCCCGCCTGGCCGCTGGGCCGAACTCCGCCCCCTCGCCGAGGACACGGTCCGCGCCGCCGGTTCCGGGTGCCCCGCCGTCTACGCCGAGTCCGACCGCGCCTTCCACCGGGCGGTGCTGTCGCTGGCGGGCAACGAGCAGCTGGTCGGCATCGCGGAGGACCTCCACCGCCGCTCCCAGTGGCCCCTGGTGGGCCCCCAGGCCCGCCGCGGCCGTACGGCACTGCTGGCGGACGCGACGGAACACCTCGCCCTGCTCGACGCGTTGATCTCCGGGGAGTCCGAGGAGGCGGCGCGGCTGGTGGGGGAGCACTTCGGCGCGGGGCGCCCGGCGTGACGCGCCCCGCACGCCGAAACGTGACGCGCCCCGCACGCTGAAGCACCGCGGGGCTACGCCGTGGCCGCTCCCGGCGCGGGCGGGTTCAACTGCCCGGCCAGCCACGTCGGTACGCCGCCCAGGAGGCGGAACAGCCGGCGGGCCTCCTCGCGCAGACGGGAGGCCTCCGGTTCCGTCTCGGTGTCGGCCAGGGAGGCCAGCGCGGGGGCCGTACCCACCAGGTAGCCCAACTCCTCGCGGATGCGCAGGGATTCGGCGAAGCCGTGCCTGGCCTCGGCCAACTCGCCCTCGCGCAGGGCGAGTCCGGCGAGGTGACGCCAGGTGAAGGACAGCAGCAGCGGGGCGGAGTGCGCGGTGGCGCCCGCGTGGGCCCGGCGGTAGGCGGCGCGGGCCGCCTGCGGGGAGCTGCTCAGGTTCTCGGCGAGCAGTCCGCGCCGGAAGTCCAGCAGGGCCCGCCCGGGGGACCCCGGCGCGATCAGGGCCGCCGCCCGGCCGAGCGCGGCGCGTGCCTCGTCGGCGCGGTCCCGTACCCCGTGCAGCGTGGACGCGTAGGCGAGCTGGCCGCGCTCGCAGGCGGCCGCGCCCCGCTCGTCGTCGGTGTGCGCCCGCGCCTCCGCCGTACGCAGCGCGTCCTCCGCCGCCTCCCAGCCCCGTTCGGTGTACAGACAGCGCTCCACGAGCAGGGCGGCCCGCTGCAGGGCCGTGCCGGGGGTGTCCGCCGGCAGCAGTGCCGCCGCGTCCGCCCAGCAGGCCCGGGAGCGCAGCCGCCACACCGCGGTCTGGAGTGGATCGTCACCGGGGGTCGTTCCGTAACCAGACATGGCGGTGTACGCCACGTTGCCTCCTCCAGCACGCCGTCGAGCCGATGAGTGGTGGCGGCATTCCAGCACCGATCTCCGCGCGAGGCCAAGAGGATGGGTGAATTTTTTCACAAAGTTCCCGGCGCACGGATGCGCCGGGGGCGCTCGACCTGGTGTCCGAGGCGGGAGGACGCCGCCGGAACGGCGCCCGGGGGAGGCGTGCGCGTGCCCCTGACCGGCCCCGGGCCGACAGGGAACCCCTCCGCCCAACCTCCGGAGGGGTCAGTTCATGCGCAGCGCCAGGAAGAAGTCCAGCTTGTCCTCCAGGCGGGACAGGTCGCGGCCCGTCAGCTGTTCGATGCGGCCCACGCGGTAGCGCAGGGTGTTGACGTGGAGGTGCAGGCGGGCGGCGCAGCGGGTCCAGGAGCCGTCGGACTCCAGGAAGGCTTCCAGGGTGGGGATCAGCTCGGCGCGGTGGCGGCGGTCGTACTCCTTGAGGGGGTCCAGGAGGCGGGCCGTGAAGGCGCGTCGTACGTCGTCGGGGACGAACGGGAGGAGCAGGACGTGGGAGGCCAGCTCGTGGTGGCCGGCGGCGCAGACGCGGCCGGGGCGGGCGGCCGCGACGCCACGGGCGTGCCGGGCCTCCTCCAGGGCGCCGCGCAGCCCCTCCGCGGAGTGCACGGCGGCGCTGACGCCGAGGGTGAGGCGGCCGTCGCCGTCCAGGCCCGCCGTCAGGGCCTCCCGTACCGAGCGGAGGAGGGCGTCCGCGAGAAGCCCGGTCTCGGAGCCGTCGTGCTCGGCGGAGACGGCGGGCAGCGGCACCAGCGCCACGGCCTCGTCGCCGGTGTGCGCGACCGCGACCCGGTCGGCGGCGTCCGGACCGGTGGCCAGCGGATCGGCCAGGACCTCTTCCAGCAACGACTGGGCGACCGGGCCGCCCGCGACCGCGCCGTCCTCCCACTCGACCCGGGCCACGACCACCTGCCAGTGCGGGGCCGCCCCGAGACCGGGCAGCAGCACCGGCGCGGCGACCCGCAGCCGGGCCGCGATCTCGGCGGGCGCGGCGCCGGACTGCACCAGCTCCAGCACCTCCTGCGCGAGCCGGCGGCGCACGGTCCGGGACGCCTCGCGCCGGTCGCGCTCCACGGCTATCAGCTGGGTGACGCCCCGCAGCAGGTCGAGGCGCTCCTCGGGCCAGTCCGCCGCGTCCGCCGCCACCGCAAGCAGCCAGTCGGTGAGCACGGTCTCGCGCACGTCCGGCGCGTCCTGCGGGGTACGCCCGGAGGAGCGGACCGGGAAGAGGGAGTACGTCGTGCCGTCGACCACGACCCGGTGCGGTCCGGGCCGCCCGGCGCGGGTGGCCGCCAGATGCTCGGCGGCGAGCTGTACGAAAGTCTGCGCGTCGGGCGCCGGGCCCGACGCCTTGGGGGCCGCTATCGCGCGACCGGTCGGCGAGAGCACCCAGGCGCGCAGGTCCAGGTCGCTGCCGAGCAGGTCGAGGACCACGTCCGGGCCGCCGCCCGCCGGGCCGGAGGTCATCATCCGCCGGTGCCGGTCCACCACGGCGGCCAGGTCGCCGGCCCGCTCGCCGGACACCTGCCGTACGACGTGTTCCGTGATCGTCGCGAACGCCACCGACTCGTCCACCGCGAACAGCGGCAGCCTGTGCCGGGCGCAGGCCAGCACCAGGTCCTCGGGTATGTCGCGGAGCTCGGCCTCGCCCGCCGCGAGCGCCGCGACCTGGGCCTGCACCAGCAGGCGTACGAACGCCTCCGAGTCCTCCGCGTCCCGGCGCCAGGCCAGGCCCGTCAGGACCAGCTCGCCGCCGGAGAGATAGCGGCTCGGGTCGCGCAGGTCGGTCGTCATGACCCCTCGCACCGTACGGTCCAGCTCGTCCTCGCCGCCGAGCAGCCGCAGGCCCAGCGCGTCGGTGTCCAGCAGTGCGCGCAGCCGCATCTCGTCGCCGCCATTCTTTGTCTCGAAACACATGGTCCGTGCCGCCGGACCGTCTCCGTGTCTCCCGGGGGAAACGTTTCCGGGAAGGGAGGAAACGTTTCCGGGGGGAAACGGAGAGATTGCCGATGACCTCCGTTCATACGAATCTACAAGATGCCCGCCCTGGCCAGCCAACTCCTTCATGGTTTCCGTGACTGACCGGGGCGGCGCGCGCGGCGGTGTACTGGGAGCACTCCCCGCCAAAAACACTCGAATGAATCGGCTTCGCCGACCCAGAGACGAGGAAGAGAACCGGTCATGGACTTCCTTCGCCCCGCCAGCTGGGAGGAGGCGCTCGCCGCCAAGGCCGAGCACCCCAGCGCCGTGCCGATCGCGGGCGGCACCGACGTGATGGTCGAGATCAACTTCGACCACCGCCGGCCGGAGCACCTCCTCGACCTCAACCGGGTCGGAGATCTCTACGAATGGGAGACCGGCGAGGACACCGTACGGCTCGGCGCGAGCGTCCCCTACGCGGCGATCATGCGGCACCTGCGCGCCGAACTGCCCGGACTCGCCCTCGCCGCGCACACCGTGGCCTCCCCGCAGATCCGCAACCGGGGAGGCGTCGGCGGCAACCTCGGCACCGCCTCCCCGGCCGGGGACGCCCACCCCGCGCTGCTCGCCGCAGGGGCCGAGGTCGAGGCCGAGTCGGCGGCCCGGGGCACCCGGATGATCCCCATCGACGCCTTCTACACCGGGGTCAAGCGCAACGCCCTCAAAGCCGACGAACTGATCCGCGCGGTGCACATCAAGAAGGCCGAAGGCCCCCAGCAGTACGCCAAGGTCGGCACCCGCAACGCCATGGTCATCGCCGTCTGCGCCTTCGGCGTCGCCCTGCACCCCGAGACCCGGACCGTGCGCACCGGCATCGGCTCCGCCGCCCCGACGCCCGTACGGGCCCTGGTCGCCGAGGAGTTCGCGAACGCGGCCCTGGACGAGGGCCGGCACTGGGACACCGGCAAGCCGCTGCCCGCCTCCCTCGTCCAGCGGTTCGCGGACCTGTGCGCGGGCGCCTGCAACCCGATCGACGACGTCCGGGGCACCGCCGGGTACCGCCGTCACGCGGTCGGCGTCCTCGCCCGCCGGACGCTCACCTGGACCTGGGAGTCCTACTGCGGCGGCCGCCGCGCCACCGAGGGAGCCGCCTGATGCGCGTCAGCTTCACCGTCAACGGACGCCCCCAGCAGGCCGACGACGTCTGGGAGGGCGAGTCCCTGCTCTACGTCCTGCGTGAACGGCTCGGGCTGCCCGGCTCCAAGAACGCCTGCGAACAGGGCGAGTGCGGCTCCTGCACGGTCCGCCTCGACGGCGTCCCGGTCTGCTCCTGCCTGGTCGCGGCGGGCCAGGCCGAGGGGCGGGACGTGGTCACCGTCGAGGGGCTCGCGGAGCACGCCCGGCAGCGCGTGGACTGCAACTCCGCGGGGGGTGCGTGTGGTACGGCGGGTACGTCCGGTACGGCGGATGCGTGCGGTACGACGGCCGCATCCGGTGCGCCGGGTACGTCCCTGGAGGAGGCCCGGCGGTGGCAGCCCGGCACTGGTGGTGAACTCGCCCCGATCCAGCAGGCGTTCATCGACGCGGGCGCCGTGCAGTGCGGCTTCTGCACCCCCGGACTCCTGGTCGCCGCCGACGAGTTGCTGGAGCAGAACCCCGACCCGTCCGACGCCGACATCCGCGAGGCCCTGTCGGGCAACCTGTGCCGCTGCACCGGCTACGAGAAGATCATGGACGCGGTCCGCCTTGCCGCCGCCCGCCAGACCGAGGGGGCGTGAGATGACACCACCCGAACTCCCCACCACCACCCGCCCGTCGGGCGCCCCCACGAAGATCACCCAGGGCTCCGGCGCCCGGGGCGGCATCGGCGAGTCCACGCTCCGCCCGGACGGAATCCTCAAGGTCACCGGCGAGTTCGCCTACTCCTCCGACCTCTGGCACGAGGACATGCTGTGGGGGCAGATCCTGCGCTCTCCGCTCGCCCACGCCGAGATCGTCTCCATCGACACCGCCGAGGCCCTCGCCCTGCCCGGCGTCCACGCCGTCCTCACCTACGACGACCTGCCCGCCGAGGCGCGCCACTACGGTCTGGAGATCCAGGACACCCCCGTCCTCGCCCACGGCAAGGTCCGCCACCACGGCGAGCCCGTCGCCGTCGTCGCCGCCGACCACCCCGAGACCGCCCGCCGCGCCGCCGCCAAGATCCGCGTGGAATACCGGGAGTTGCCCGTCGTCACCGACCACGCCTCGGCAACAGCCCCCGACGCGCCCCTCGTTCACGAGCACCGCGACGACCACCACTTCCCGTATGTCCCGCACCCCAACATCGTCCACCGGCAGCCCATCGTGCGCGGCGACGCCCAACTGGCCGCCGAGCGCGCCGATGTGGTCGTCACCGGCGAGTACACCTTCGGCATGCAGGACCAGGCGTTCCTCGGCCCCGAGTCCGGGCTCGCCGTTCCCGAGGAGGACGGCGGCGTCCACCTCTACATCGCCACCCAGTGGCTCCACTCCGACCTCCACCAGATCGCCCCCGTCCTCGGGCTGCCCGAGGACAAGGTGCGGATGACCCTGGCCGGGGTCGGCGGCGCGTTCGGCGGGCGCGAGGACCTGTCGATGCAGATCCACGCCTGTCTGCTCGCCCTGCGCACCGGACGCCCGGTGAAGATCGTCTACAACCGGTTCGAGTCCTTCTTCGGACACGTCCACCGCCACCCCGCCAAGCTCTACTACGAGCACGGCGCGACCCGCGACGGCAGGCTCACCCACGTCAAGGCCCGTATCGTCCTCGACGGCGGCGCCTACGCCTCCTCCTCCCCGGCCGTCGTCGGCAACGCCGCCTCCCTCGGCGTCGGGCCGTACCAGGTGGCCGACGTCGACGTGGAGGCCATCGCCCTCTACACCAACAACCCGCCCTGCGGCGCCATGCGCGGCTTCGGCGCGGTCCAGGCGTGCTTCGCCTACGAGGCCCAGATGGACAAGCTCGCCAAGGCACTCGGCATGGACCCGGTGGAGCTGCGGCAGCTGAACGCGATGGAGCAGGGCAGCGTGATGCCCACCGGACAGATCGTCGACTCGCCCGCGCCGGTCGCCGAACTCCTGCGCCGCGTCAAGGCGTTGCCCCTGCCGCCCGAGCGCCAGTGGGAGTCCAGCGAGGGCGCCGACGTACGCCAGCTGCCCGGCGGACTCTCCAACACCACCCACGGCGAAGGCGTCGTACGCGGCGTCGGCTACGCGGTCGGCATCAAGAACGTGGGTTTCTCCGAGGGGTTCGACGACTACTCCACCGCCAAGGTCTGCATGGACGTCACCGCGGGAGTGCCCGTCGCCACCGTGCACACCGCGATGGCGGAGGTCGGCCAGGGCGGTGTCACCGTGCACGCGCAGATCGCCCGCACCGAGCTGGGCGTGAGCCAGGTGACCATCAAACCGGCCGACACCCGTGTGGGCAGCGCCGGTTCGACCTCCGCCTCCCGGCAGACGTACGTCACCGGAGGCGCCGTACGCCACGCCTGCGCCCTGGTGCGCGAGAAGGTCCTCGCCATCGGGCGCCGCAAGTACGGCAGTTATCACCCGGCGTGGGCCACGGCCGAACTCCTCCTTGAGGACGGCAAGGTGGTCACCGACGGCGGGGAGGTGCTCGCCGCGCTGGCCGACGTGCTGGAGGGCGAGAGCGTCGAGGTCGAGGCGGAGTGGCGGCACCGGCCCACCCAGCCCTTCGACCGGCACACCGGACAGGGCGACGGACACGTCCAGTACTCCTTCGCCGCGCACCGCGCCGTCGTCGAGGTCGACACCGAACTCGGCCTGGTCAAGGTGATCGAGCTGGCCTGCGCCCAGGACGTCGGCAAGGCGCTCAACCCGCTCTCGGTCACCGGCCAGATCCAGGGCGGCACCGTCCAGGGCCTCGGCATCGCGGTCATGGAGGAGATCCAGGTGGACCCCGTCACCGCCAAGGTCCGCAACCCCTCCTTCACCGACTACCTCATCCCGACCATCCTCGACACCCCCACCATCCCCGTCGACATCCTCGAACTCGCCGACGGCAACGCCCCGTACGGGCTGCGCGGGGTGGGCGAGGCGCCGACCCTCTCCTCGACTCCGGCCGTCCTGGCCGCGATCAGGGACGCCACCGGACTCGATCTGGCGCGTGTCCCGGTGCGCCCCGAGCATGTGACGGGAACGGCATGAGACCGGCGCGTGGTCAGGAGGCCCACTGATGCTCGACATCGCCGAGGAACTGGACCGGTGGATGACACAGGGCCGCGACTTCGCCGTGGCCACCGTGGTGGGCGTCGGCGGCAGCGCCCCCCGCCCCCAGGGCGCGGCCCTCGCGGTGGACGGCGACGGCACGGTCGTCGGCTCGGTCTCGGGCGGCTGCGTCGAGGGCGCGGTGTACGAGCTGTGCCAACAGGCGCTCGTGGACGGCGAGACCGTGCTCGAACGCTTCGGGTACGACGACGCGGACGCCTTCGCCGCCGGGCTGACCTGCGGCGGAACCCTCGACGTCCTGGTGACCCCGGTGCGCGCCGACAGCCCCGGCCGGCCCGTGTTCGCCGCCGCGCTGGCCGCCGCCGCCCGGGGCCGTACGGCGGCCCTCGCCCGGATCGTGGCCGGACCGGCGGAACTCCTCGGCCGGGCCCTGCTCGTCCGCCCCGACGGCACCCCGCTCGGCGGCTTCGGCGCCCACCCCGAACTGGACCGCACCGTCGCCGCCGAGGCGGCCGCCTTCCTGGACGCCGGCCGCACCGGCACCGTGGAGACCGGCGAGCTGGGCGAGCGCTGCGGCGCCCCGGTGACCGTCCTCGTGGAGTCCTCGGTGCCGCCGCCCCGGATGATCGTCTTCGGCGCCGTCGACTTCGCGGCCGCGCTGGTCCGGGTCGGCGCCTTCCTCGGCTACCGCGTCACCGTGTGCGACGCGCGCCCCGTGTTCACCACCCGGGCCCGCTTCCCGGAGGCCGACGAGGTCGTGGTCGACTGGCCGCACCGCTATCTGGAGCGCACCGCGACCGATCCCCGTACCGTGCTCTGCGTCCTCACCCACGACCCCAAGTTCGACGTGCCGCTGCTGTGCCACGCCCTGCGTCTGCCGGTCGCCTACGTCGGCGCGATGGGCTCCCGGCGCACCCACCTCGACCGCCTGGAGCTGCTGCGCGAGGCCGGCGTCACCGAGCTGGAACTCGCCCGACTGCACTCCCCGATCGGGCTCGACCTCGGCGCCCGCACTCCCGAGGAGACCGCGCTGTCCATCGCCGCCGAGATCGTCGCCGCCGGGCGCGGCGGCAGCGGGGTGCCGCTCACCGGGGCGCACACCCCGATCCACCCCGACACGCCGGACCGGGCCGCGCGGCGCATCGGGTCGGTGGCCTGAGCGGCGGGGCCCCATCTGCGTGAAATCCACGGCTACTTGTGACCGTCGCGTCCGCACGTGAGCAACGAGAAGGCCGGTCCCGTCATCCAGGCGGTCAGGGTGCCCCGCGCGCCTTCCTTCGAGCTGCCGCTGCCGCTGCCGCTGCCGCTGCCGCTGCCGCAGCCGTGGGCGTCGGCTCGGTCGTCGAGCGCTCGCCGGTCGCCCCGGGCGCCCGGGACTGGTTCGCCCGGTCGCCCCGGCGGCTCGCGGCCGTCGGCGGGCGGGCGGGCTCGCGGTGATCGGGCTGGGTGTGACCGTCGCGGTGGCCGGCCGCAAGGACTGAACCCGGCGTCGGCCGGGCGGGCCGTTCCGGCCGGGGCGGGTGTCTCACTCCCGCCGCAGCAGCCCGTTCACCGCGCGCCCGAACATCGACTGGGCCACGCTCGTCGTCACCCCGTCGAAGGAGCGGGGCAGGAAACCCACGCGCAGCTCCTCCCGCCACACCACCCGGGTCCGCCCGCCGGGCCCCGGCCGCACCTCGATCTCGGCCCAGCCCAGCACCACACGGCCGCGCTTCTCCAGCCGGCACAGCCCCGGTTCGTCGTCCACCGGGGGCCGCCAGACGGTGACGTCCATCGGGTCGTCGAAGGTCAGCGGACCGACACCCGTACGGGCGACGAAGCGGGTGCCCACCCCGGTCGGCGGGGGCGTGACCACCTCGACGCGGGTCAGCGGCACCACGTCGGCGTGGCGGGGCCAGTCGGTGAGCCGGCGCCACGCCTCCGGGAGGGGAAGGGGGACCGTGCGTTCGAGCGTGAAGAGAGGCACGCCACGATCGTAGGGAATCACCGGCGCCCACCGGCCCGTTCGCTCCCGCGCTCACCTGCCCGGCGCAGCGTCCGGGCGTACGACGGCGCCCCGGCGCGCGGGCCGGGTGGCCACGTGTCACCGGTCACCACCTTCGGTGGGCCGTACACGTGACTGCGTCCGGCGCACGCTCCGGGGCGCCCCCTACTGGTCGTCCCCCAGGGGATCGCCCGTAGTTGGACAGGGGGACGCTGCGGGCCGCTCGTGGTCGCTCGCAGCGTCCCCCTGGTCTCTCACCCGGGGAAAACCCCGGGAAGTTTCCGGGTCAAGAGTTGACCTGAGCGGCCACCAGGTTCGAGAAGGTGGTCAGCCGGGTGTAGACACCCGGGTAACCCGCCTCCGCGCACCCCTCTCCCCAGGAAGTGATCCCTGCCAGGACGCCCCCGATGATCAGGGGACCGCCGCTGTCGCCCTGGCAGGTGTCCACGCCACCGGAACTGAGTCCGGCGCAGACCATGTCGGACTGCACGTAGTCCGAGCCGTAGGAGGTACGGCAGCTGGAGTCGGACACGACGGGAACGGTCGCGGTCCGCAGCTGATTGGAGGAGCTGCCGTTCTCCCGGGTGGTACCCCAGCCCAGAATCCGCGCCGTGGTGCCGGCCGCGTAGACGCTGGTCTGGGAGGAGGAGACGTACGACACCGGGCTGTACGGCATCGACGTCGACAGGGTCAGCACGGCCACGTCGTCGCCGTTGGTGGCGTCGGTGTAGTCCGGGTCGACCCAGATCTTGCTGACGCGGCTCACCGTGCCGTCGGTGCCGTTCAGATAGGTCCGGCCGCCCACCACCCGCACGCTGCTCGTCGACTCGCCGGCCATGCAGTGCGCCGCCGTCACGACCTTCTTCGCCGCGACCAGGGTGCCGCCGCAGAACTGACTGCCCGACGCGTCCGTGATCTGCATGACGTACGGGTACGCCGACGCGGTGGTGGTCGTGCCGCCCACGATGGGCTGGGGCGCGGCACTCGCCGCGGGGGAGGCGATCAGCGCGGTGGCCGCCGCGGCGGCCGTGGCCACCAGGGTCGCGGCGGTCTTTCTGGCACGAGTGAGCCCGAACATGAGTCTCCTCAGTGGGGGTTGCCGGTGGGGGTCGCGCGGGTGTGGGGGTGTGGCACGGGGCTGGGGTGCCCCCTGCTCCAGCGGAGCCGAGAGCGGGAGGGACCGACCCCGTGTGCCCGGGCGAGCGGCACGCCCTTTACGCTAGGACCCGGAACTCCCGCCTCCCAATGAGGGAACCCCCTAGGGGGACAGGGAAGGGAAAACCCTCGGTCCGGCTCAGTTAACCGGGCGTGCCGTCACTTCGCGCGGCGACCTGCGGCCAATCGGACGATGTCCACCCGGGACCTGATGCCCAGCTTTCGGTAGACCCGGGTCAGGGTCGCCTCCACCGTCTTCACACTCACGAACAGCCGTGCCGCGATCTCCCGGTTGGTCGCGCCCTCCATGACCAGCGCGGCCACCTGACGCTCCATCGACGCCAGCCCCGCCAGCGCGTCCAGCGCCTCCGGCGCGGCGGGCGCGGGCTCCGGCTCCGGCGCGGTGCGCGCCTCCTCCACCTGGCGCAGCCAGGGCAGCGCCCGGCAGCGTCTGAACAGCCGGGTCGCCTCGTCGTACGCCGCCTGCGGCCGTCTGCGCCCGCCCTCCGGGCGCCGGGCGCGCAGCCGGGCCAGTGCGAACGCGGCCCGCGCCTCCTCCAGGCCGTAGCCCAGCTTGGCCAGCCGGTCCTGAGCCGACGTCAGCCGGGCCACCGCGCCCTCGTGGTCCCCGCGCGCCGCCCTGACCTGGGCCTCCGCCCGGTCCAGGACCGCGAGGACGCTCTCCCGGCCGAGCCGCAGCGCGTGTTCGCGGCTCGCGTCGATGACGTCCTGCGCCTCGTCGGGTTCACCGACGCGGACCAGCGCCTCCGCGAGGTCGCCCTGCCAGCGGCCGCGCGCCGGGTCGGTGATGCCGAGGTCCCGCTCCAGCGCGCGCACCCGGCGCAGCGAGCGCACGGTGCCCGCCGCGTCGCCCGCGACCAACTGGGCGTATCCCAGCGCGCCGAGCGCCCGGGACAGGTACATCTGGTCGCCGTCCCGCTCGGCCTGCTCCGCCGCCTCCCGCGCGAGCGCCACCGCCCGCCCCACGTCGCCGCCGGACGCCTCCGCCAGTGAGGTGAGCATCGCCGAGGCGGTCTCGCCGATCCCGGAGTCGCGGGCCAGGCGCAGCGCGTCCCGGGCCACTTCGAGGGCGCGCCCGCAGTGCCCCGCGCGCAGCTCGGTCTCGGCCAGACCGCGCAGGAAGTGCACCTCGCTCTCCACCGAGCCGCGCCGGCGCACCTCGCGCAGCAGCGCCGTCACCGTCGTACGGGCCTCGGCGAGGCGGTCGCCCATGACCAGCCAGCGGAACCGGGCGCTGCCCGCGCCGTTGTGATGGCAGGCCACCTCCGGGTCCTGGGGCTCGGTCAGGGCCCGCTTGATGGTGCGGGGCGCCTCCGGATGGCCCATCAGGGTCTCGGTCTGCGCCTGGAAGGACAGGGCCAGCAGCTCGGTGCGCCGGTCGCCGCCGCGCGCGGCCAGCTCGGCGGCGTGCGCGGCGCCGGTGCGCGCGTCGGTGAAGTCGCCCTCCACGATGAGCGCCCGCCAGGCCAGCTGGTAGTGGACCAGGGCCAGCAGCCGGGGGTCCTCGCCCGCGTCGGCCAGCGCCTGCGGGAAGACGGCCTCCACCTCGGCCATGGTGTGCCCGGCGGTGTCGATCACCACAATCCAGGCCCGCACCCGGTGGGCGGCCACGGTCGCCCGGGTCAGCACCTCGCGGGCGATGTCCCGCGCCAGATCGACCTCGCCCGCCGTGATCGCGTCCTCGGCCGCCTGCAGCCGCCGCTCGTCCGGGCCCGGCGTGCCGTCGGCGGGGGTGCGCCGGGCGGCCAGGAGTCCGAGCTGCGCGGCGACGGACGGGGCACCCCGGTCGCGGGCGAGCGCCGCCGCCTCCGCCAGCCGGGCGGCCACCTCGGGGTCGGCGCCCGTGGTGGCGAGGGCCAGATGACGGGCCCGCTCGATCGGGTCCGAGGCGGCCGTGGACAGCGCGGCGTGCGCGGCCCGCCGCTCGGGCGCCGGGGCCTCCGCGTACAGCGCGGCGGAGATCAGCGGGTGGGCGAACCGTACGGCCGGGGCCTCCGGCTCGGTGGCCAGCAGCCCCAGCTCGGCCGCCTGGGCGCACTCGGCCTCGGCGTTCTCCCGCCCGGCCGCGTGCAGCAGGGCCGTGGTGGGACGGGCGCCCGCGCTCGCCACGAGCAGGGTGCGGCGCGCCTCCACCGAGAGCATGTCCAGACGGGAGAGCACCAGCGCGCGCAGCGAGGTCGGCACCGGCAGCGGCTCGCCGGGGCGCGGCGGGGTCGGGCTGTCGGCGAGGGCGCGGCCCAGCTCCAGGGCGAACAGCGGGTTGCCGCCGCTGGTGCGGTGGATCTCGCGCACGGTGGAGCGGGGGAGCGCGCCGTGGCCCCGGTGGTCGAGCAGCCGCGCCACCTGGGCGCGCCCGAGCGGGCCGAGGCGGAGCGCGGCGGTGCCCGGCGGGCAGGCGCGCAGATGACGGTCGTACTCCTGGCAGTCCGGGCCCTCGGTACGGACCGCGCACAGCATCTGTACGGGGGTGCCCTCAAGCCGGCGGGCGGCGAAGCCGAGCAGTTCCGCGCTGGCCGGGTCGAGCCACTGGAGGTCGTCGGCGACCACCAGGACCGGGCCCTGGGCGGCGAGCGCGCGCAGCGCGGAGAGCACCGCGAGCCGCAGGGCGAGCCCGTCGCGCTGGAGGCTGGACTCGCCGCGCCCGGTCAGCGCCGACTCCAGGGCGGTCAGCTGGGCCGCGGGCAGCCGGGGCGCGATCTCGTCGAGCACCAGTCCGAAGAGGTCGGCGAGCGCGAGGAAGGGCAGATGCGATTCCGACTCCGTCGCCGAGCAGCGCAACACGGTGCGCGCGTGGGCCCCGTATTCCTCGGCCAATGCCCGCAGCACGGTCGATTTCCCTATTCCGGCGGGACCGTGCAGCAGCACACTGCCTCCGGCGCCGAGATGGTCCTTCGCGGCAGCGAACAGTTCCTCGTGGCCGATGACCAGGTCGGAGCGGCATCGGGCAGGCTCCTGGAAGTCCCGTCGCACGGTCGCCGCTCCCCTCGTGTCGTGTCCTGGCCAAATTCTAGGCAACAGAGCCCGGAATTCGGCCGGAAGTGGAGGTGAGGGAAATTACAACCGGTCCGTCGGCCCGGAATTCAATCGGGTCCGGTAACTCCCCCAGGGGATGCCCCCCAGGGGATGCCCCCCAGGGGCCTTCCCCCAGGGGAGAGCCCCTACGGCAGCACCCCCGCCCGCCGGGCCGCCGTCACCGCCTCGCCTCTCGTGTGCGCGCCGAGCTTTCTCATGGCCGAGCGCAGATAACCCTTCACCGTCTCCGTGGTCAGCCCCAGCCGCTCCGCCACGGCCGCGTTCGTCGCACCCGTGGCGACCCAGGCCAGCACATCCAGTTCGCGGGGCGCGAGGAGCGGACCGGCCGCCGGACCAGGGCCGGAACCGGGCCCGGAACCGGGAGCGGACAGCAGGTCACAGGCCGCGAGGAGCTCCGCGCGCAGGTCCGGATCGGCCATGCGCGGCGCCAGCGCGCGCAGGGCCGCGTGCGCCTCGCGGACCTGCTCCCACCCCGGCCCCGCCTCCGGCCGCACGGCACCCGGCAGCCCCCGCGCCTCCCGGCTCGGCGCGGCCGTCGCCTCCCGTACCGCCAGCGCCCGCTCGACCTCCCGCGCCGCCGCCACCGCCCCGCCGAGCACCCGGTCGCCCAGCGGCTGGGCGGTGCGCAGCGCGCCGTAGAGCACCCCGCGCACCCGGCGCCGCACCACCACCGGCACCGCGAGCACCGAGCGCAGGCCCTCGGCGGCCACCGGCGCGTCGTACTCGTGGCTGATACGGCGCGAGACGGAATAGTCGGTCACGGCGCACACCCGGCCGAGCGCGACCGCCTTGCCGCCGAGCCCGGTCCCGGAGGTCACCGCCAGCGAGCGCAGCGCGGCGGTCTCCGTCCCGCTCAGCTCGCTGATCCGGATGCGCGAGCCGCCCGGCTCCACCAGCCCGCCGAACGCGACGGGCAGCCCCGTGGTGTGCCGCAGCCGGTTCAGCGCAGCCCTGATCTCCGCCGTCGCCACCGCCTCTGCCGCCACTTCTCCGCCCTTCCGGCCCGGCCTTCCGCGTCCGTCCACCCCCGTTCGGGGGTATCGGGACCCGCATCACGGATTAGACGATGGCAACGAGCCGCCCGGCAATGGCCCGGGACGCGGGAGTTCCGCCCGATTCGGCGGGCGACCGCAGCCGCGAGGAGGACACGGATGACGACGCCGACGGAGCTGTTCCGCAGCGCCCGCGATTTCCTGCTGGAGAACCGGGAGGACTACCAGGCCGCCTACGAGGGCTTCCGCTGGCCCCGGCCCGAGCACTTCAACTGGGCCCTGGACTGGTTCGACGTGATCGCGGACGGCAACGACCGCACCGCCCTGCACATCGTCGAGGAGGACGGCGGCGAGACGCGGCTCTCCTTCGCGGACCTGGCCACCCGCTCGTCCCGGGTCGCGAACCACCTGCGCGCCCGGGGCGTGGCCGCCGGCGACCGCGTTCTCGTCATGCTCGGCAACCAGGCGGAGCTGTGGGAGACCATGCTCGCCGCGATGAAGCTGCGCGCCGTCGTCATCCCGGCCACCCCGCTGCTCGGCCCCGCCGACCTGCGCGACCGGGTCGGACGCGGCGACGTCAAGCACGTGGTCGTACGCGCCGCCGACACCGCCAAGTTCGAGGAGGTGCCCGGGACTTACACCCGGATCTCGGTCGGCGGCCTGCCGGAGGAGGGCTGGGAGCCGTACGAGGACGCGTACGCGGCCCCGCCCGAGTTCGTGCCGGACGGGCCGACCCTCGCCGGCGACCCGCTGATGCTCTACTTCACCTCCGGCACCACCGCCCAGCCCAAGCTGGTCGAGCACACCCACACCTCGTACCCGGTCGGCCACCTCGCGACCATGTACTGGATCGGCCTGAAGCCCGGGGACGTGCACCTCAACATCTCCTCGCCCGGCTGGGCCAAGCACGCCTGGTCCAACCTGTTCGCGCCGTGGAACGCCGAGGCGACCGTCTTCGTCGTCAACTACAGTCGCTTCGACGCCGCTCGGCTGATGACCGAGATGGACCGGGCCCAGGTCACCACCTTCTGCGCGCCGCCCACCGTGTGGCGGATGCTCATCCAGGCCGACCTGACCCAGCTCGCCACGAAGCCCCGGGAGGCGGTCGCCGCCGGGGAACCGCTCAACCCCGAGGTCATCGAGCAGGTCCGCCGCGCCTGGGGCGTCACCGTCCGGGACGGCTTCGGCCAGACCGAGACCGCCGTCCAGATCGCCAACAGCCCCGGCCAGGAGCTGCGTTCGGGCTCCATGGGCCGACCGGGACCCGGTTACCGCATCGAACTCCTCGACCCGGTGACCGGCGCGCCCGGCGCCGCCGAGGGCGAGATCGCGCTCGACCTGTCCGAGCGCCCGGTGGGCCTGATGACCGGCTACCACGGCGACCCGGAGCGCACGGAGGAGGCGATGGCCGGCGGCTACTACCGCACGGGGGACATCGGCTCGCGGGACGAAAGCGGATATCTCACCTATGTCGGGAGGGCTGACGATGTCTTCAAGGGCTCCGACTACAAGATCAGCCCCTTCGAGCTGGAGAGCGCGCTCCTGGAGCACGAGGCGGTGGCCGAGGCCGCCGTGGTGCCCGCGCCGGACGAACTCCGGCTCGCCGTACCGAAGGCGTACATCGTGCTCGCCGACGGCTGGGAGCCCGGACCCGGCACCGCGAAGGCCCTCTTCGCGCACTCCCGTGAGGTGCTCGCGCCCTACAAGCGGCTGCGCAGGCTGGAGTTCGGCCCGCTGCCCAAGACCATCTCCGGCAAGATCCGCCGCATCGAGCTGCGCGAGGCCACGGCCGAGGGCTCGGAGAACGAGTACCGCGAGGAGGACTTCCGGTGACCCCTGCCCTGTCGTACACGCACGGCACGGGCGACACCGCCCTGCTCGGCGAGACCATCGGCGCGAACCTCCGCCGTACTGCGGCCACTTGGCCGGAGCGTGAGGCCCTGGTCGACGTGCCCTCCGGGCGGCGCTGGACCTACGGCGCGTTCACCGCCGACGTCGACCGGCTGGCGTGCGCGCTGCTCGCGAGCGGGGTGGCCAAGGGCGACCGTGTCGGCGTCTGGGCGGTCAACTGCCCCGAGTGGATGCTCGTGCAGTACGCCACCGCCCGCGTCGGCGCCGTGATGGTCAACATCAACCCGGCGTACCGCACCCACGAGGTCGAGTACGTGCTCAACCAGGCAGGCATCTCCCTGCTGTTCGCGACCCCGGCCCACAAGAGCAGCGACTACCGCGCCATGGTGGAGGAAGTGCGCGGCAGGTGCCCGGAGTTGCGGGAGGCGGTGTACTTCGGGTCGGCGGGCTGGGAGGAGTTCACCACCCGGGGCAAGCGGCTGGGTGCGGCCGAACTGGACGCCCGTGACGCCGAGTTGTCCTGCGACGACCCGATCAACATCCAGTACACCTCGGGCACGACCGGCTTCCCGAAGGGGGCCACGCTCTCCCACCACAACATCCTCAACAACGGCTTCTTCGTGGGGGAGTTGGTCTCCTACACGGAGCAGGACCGGGTCTGTGTGCCGGTGCCCTTCTATCACTGTTTCGGCATGGTGATGGGAAATCTGGCGGCCACCTCGCACGGCGCCTGCATCGTGATCCCGGCCCCCTCCTTCGAGCCGACGGCCACCCTGGAGGCGGTCCAGCGGGAGCGCTGCACCTCGCTGTACGGCGTACCCACCATGTTCATCGCGGAGTTGAACCTCCCCGGCTTCGCGGAGTACGACCTCTCCACCCTGCGCACCGGCATCATGGCGGGCTCCCCCTGCCCGGTCGAGGTGATGAAGCGGGTCGTCGCCGAGATGCACATGGCCGAGGTCTCCATCTGCTACGGCATGACCGAGACCTCGCCCGTCTCCCTCCAGACCCGCGTGGACGACGACCTGGAGCACCGCTGCGGCACCGTCGGCCGCGTCCTGCCCCACCTGGAGGTCAAGGTCGTCGACCCCGCCACCGGCGTCACCCAACCCCGGGGCGCGGCCGGCGAGTTGTGCACCCGGGGCTACAGCGTGATGCTCGGCTACTGGGACGAGCCCGAGCGCACCGCCGAGGCGATCGACGCGGGGCGCTGGATGCACACCGGGGACCTCGCGGTCATGCGCGAGGACGGGTACGTCGAGATCGTGGGCCGCATCAAGGACATGATCATCCGGGGCGGGGAGAACGTCTACCCGCGCGAGATCGAGGAGTTCCTCTACGGGCACCCCAAGATCCGCGACGTCCAGGTGGTCGGCGTCCCCCACGAGCGCTACGGCGAGGAGGTCCTCGCCTGCGTCGTCCCGCACGACCCGGCCGACCCGCTCACCCTGGAGGAGCTGCACACGTACTGCCGCGACCGGCTCGCCCACTACAAGATCCCGAGCCGGCTCCAGATCCTCGCGGCGTTTCCGATGACCGTGTCGGGCAAGGTGCGGAAGGTGGAGCTGCGGGAGACGTACGGGGCGCTCCGCGAGGACTGAACGGGGGTTTTCCCGGCCGGGGCCGATAGGGGCCCGGCGTCCCGTGAAGCGCGGTATCCCGTGGGCCCGGCATCCCGTGGGGCGCGGCCACCCCCGTGGCCCGACCGGCCGGGCCACGCCCCACGAGTCCCCCGTACGGGACCTCGCCGCCCCCGTCCCGGCGGGCCCCGCGTGGTCGTAATCTGCCCGGCGGGAAGGGCGGTTGAAGCATTCCCGGGCGGGTTCAGAGGTTGATTTGAGGTTGGCCGGCTCGGTCGTCGCGCCGGGCGTGGCCGGTGGCCTGTGCCCGCTCCGCGCACGGGATTCCTCGATGATCCGGTCCTGCCGCACGAGGTGGCCGAGACGGCTGGGCGGGTGCCGTGTCGGCCCGGGATTCCGCCGCCGCGCCGCCTCCCGTGGAGCGTCCCCCTACGCGTCCGGGAACCAGGAGCGGCCCTGGGCCCAATGGGTCACCCAGCCCGTGAAGCCGGGGATGCCGCAGCCGTCGGTGCCAGCAGCAGTGAGCGGTGGTCGAACGCGGCGTCCATCCGGGCTTCGAGCTCCTGCTCCGACAGTGCCTCCTCGTCCCCCTCGTCGTTTTCCCACATCCACGTCGCCGCGAGGGGAAACGGCTCGGCTAGCAGACGCTCGGGACGGCCGGAGCCCCAGTCCGAGGACGTGTGCGCGAAGGGCGGCAGCCCGTAGGAGGGCGGCCCCGCTCGCAGGCCGGCGCAGACCTCCGCCACGAACCGTGCGGCCCGTCGCCGGCCGCCAGGTCAGGGCCCCCACGCGCCGTCGCCCGCCCGAAGCCACCCCTCCACTCGCGGTCGCTCCCCGAAGCCACCCCGCCGCTCCAGGCCGCCCGCCAGGGCTACGGCTCCGGTTCCGTCAGCCCCGGCCAGTCGTCCGGGCCGCCTCCCTGCCAGTCGATCAGGTCGCTCTCCTCGACCTCGACGCGGTCCAGGTCGGCCAGGCGGAGGATCTCGATCACGTCGTCGAGGTGGGAGGCGAGGCCGAGGGTGACGTCGCCCTCGGTGACCCGGCGGGAGCCGTCGAGCGCGGGGGCGTGGACGACGATGTGGGGGTGGTGCGGTGCGGCCATGGGTCCAGCCTCCTGCGGACGGCGGGGGCGCGCACGTCGGAGCGGTCCGTACCGCGCACCTCGGAGTACCCCCTGCCGGGCACCCCATGCCACGGCCACCGCGAGAGTTCGCCCAGGCTTCATCATCCGCAGCCCCCGGCCCCTTCCCCCGCACCCGTCGCCCCTCTAGCCTCACGTCGCCCACTGTCCCTTCCGGAAAGGCGACTTGACGATGCGTCACCTGTTAGCGCGCGCAGCGAGACGGCTCGGTACGCGCACGGCCGTCGCGGCGGTCACCACCGCCCTCGCCGCGGCGGCCCCCTTCCCGGCGATGGCGGCGACCGGCCACGAACCGCTGTCCCGGCTCGTGGACCCGCTCCTCGGCTCCGCGAACGGCGGGAACACCTTCCCCGGCGCCACCCTGCCCCAGGGCATGATCGCCTGGTCGCCCACCAGCACCACCGGCGACCAGACCAACACCGCGGCGGCGAACGGCTACTCCTACAACACCACCCGGATACGCGGACTGAGCCTCACCCACGTCAACGGCGCCGGATGCCACCCCGGCGCGGCGGGGGACGTGCCGATCATGCCGTTCACCGGGGACGTGACCTCCTCGCCGAGCGCCGACACCAGGGACGCGGTGTACGCCGCCGACTTCTCCCACGCCGACGAGAAGGCCGTGCCGGGGCGCTACACCCTCGGCCTCGCCTCCGGCGCCTCCGCGGACCTGGCGGTGAGCGAGCGCGCCGGCGTCGCCGACTTCCGCTTCCCGGCGGACCGCCCGGCCAGCCTGCTGTTCCGCGTCTCCAACTCCCTCAACGGCAGCGAGGACGCGCACGTCGACATCGACGCCGCCCACCGCAAGGTGACCGGCTGGGTGCTGACCGGCGCGTTCTGCGGACGGCGGGCCAACGGCGGGACCAACAACCGCAAGAGCTACTACCGCCTCCACTTCAGCGCCACCTTCGACCGCGACTTCGCCACCACCGGCACCTGGCACGACGGCACCCTCACCCCGGGCGGCACCTCGGCGGACGGCGGCGAGGGGTACGCCACCGGCAACGACCGGGCCGGACGCGGCTCCGGCGGCTGGGTCGGCTTCGACACCCGTGCTGACAACGATGTCCACATGCGGATCGGCATCTCCTACGTCAGCCTCGCGGGCGCCGAGGCCAACCTCCGCCACGAGATCGCCCCGCACGCGAGCGTCGCCGACGTGGCCGCCGCCGGGGCACGCGCCTGGGACCGCGAGCTGAGCACCGTACGCGTCGAGGGTGGCAGCGCGGCCCGCCGTACCGCCTTCTACACCGCGCTCTACCACTCCCTCATGCAGCCCAACCTGATCAGCGACACCGACGGCCGCTACCGGGGCATGGACCAGGCGGTGCACCGGCTCGCGCGCGGACAACGGGCGCAGTACAGCAACTTCTCCGGCTGGGACCAGTACCGCGCCCAGATCCAGTTGCTCGCGCTGCTACGGCCCACCGTCGCGGGCGACTTCGCGCAGTCGCTGTACAACTTCGCCCGGCAGAACGGGGGAGTGTGGGACCGCTGGGTCCACATCAGCGGCGCCACCCACGTCATGACCGGCGACCCCTCCGCCGCGACCCTGGCGACCTTCTACGCCATGGGAGTGCGCAACTTCGACTACCAGGGTGCCTACGCCTCCCTCGTCCGTCAGGCCACCGTTCCCACCCCGGCCGACCTCTCGGACGCGGGCTGCCCCGGCCAGTGCGAGGGCCAACGTCCCAATCTGGCCCAGTACTTGACCTCGCACTACGCGGCCCAGGACGTGTGCCACTGCTGGGGCGGCGCCGCCGAGACCCTGGAGGACGCCGTCGCGGACTTCGGGCTCGCCCAGTGGGCGAAGCTGCTCGGCCGCACCGAGGACGCCAAGTCCTTCACGGGGCGCGCCGGTTACTGGCGCAACGTCTTCAACCCGGACACCGGCTACATCCAGGCCCGCCGCCTCGACGGCTCCTGGGTCACACCGTTCAGCCCGGGCAGCGACCTCGGGTTCGCGCAGGGCACCAGCGCCACGTACACCTGGATGGTCCCGCAGGACGTCCAGGGGCTCGCCGGGGCGATGGGCGGCCGGAGCCAGGCCGAGGCCCGGCTCGACGGCTTCTTCCACAAGCCGGACGGCTCCTGGTCGGTGCGCGGCGGCGACGCCCTGCGCTACGACCCCACCAACGAGCCCGGCATCCACGCCCCTTGGCTCTACAACGCCCTCGGCGCCCCCTGGAAGACCCAGGCCACCGTCCGCCAGATCCTCGACACCGTCTACACCACGGGCCCCGGCGGCCTCCCCGGCAACGACGACCTCGGCACCATGTCCGCCTGGTACGTCTTCTCCGCCCTCGGCGTCTACCCCGAGACCCCGGGCCGCGCCACCCTCCTGCTCGGCGCCCCCGTCTTCCCGAAGGCGACCGTCGCCCGCCCGCACCACCGCGACCTCGTCATCACCGCCCCCGACGCCGACGAGACCCACCTCTACATCGACGCCGTACGCCGAAACGGCCACCCGCTCACCCGCTCCTGGCTCGGCCCGGACGTCCTCCGCTCCGGCGGCAGACTGGACTTCCGGCTGGCCGCGACGGCCAACACCACCTGGGCGACCGACGAGAGCGAGCTGCCCAAGTGACGTACCGGCCCCGCGGACCGCACTCCGCGGGGCCGGCGGTCCAGCCGCCTCCGCCGACCCTCGCTCCCGCGCCCTCCGTTAAGGTCGGGTCCGAACGGCAGGGGCACGCCACGCCGGCCGGGGCGCGCCGCGCGATCCACGACGTCAGGGGGCATTCGTGCGACTGAGAGCGGAGTTCACCACCGAACCCTTCGACCTGGACGAGGCCCCCGCGCACGCCGTGGTGGCCCGCGAGGTCATCGAGGGCGCCGGACTCGACGCCGTGGACGTGGGGCCGTTCGGCAACACGGTCGAGGGCGGCGCCGACAGCGTGCTCGCCGCCCTGGACCAGGTGCTGCGCCGCACCCTCGGCGCGGGCGCCACCCGGATATCCCTCCAGGTCAACGTGATCGGCGCCGAGGAGGAGGGCAGATGACCTCCGCCCCGGACGAATCCTTCATCGCGGCCGTGAAACCGCTGGTCGACGCCATGGGCGGCCGGCTCCTCCCGCCGGACGAGGCGGGCCCCGACGACGTGGTCCTCGCCTGGGCGGGCGCCGACGCCGTCGCCGTACGGCTGCCCCAGCTCGCGGACTCCCTGGACCACATCCTCGCCGCCATGGAGCGCGCACAGGGCCGCCCGCTGGCCGACCTGGACCGCAAGGCCAAGCAGGAGGTCGTACGCACCCTGGAGGCGCGGGGCGCCTTCGCCGTACGGCACGGGGTGGAGACCGTCGCCGGGGCGCTCGGCGTCAGCCGCTTCACCATCTACAACTACCTCAACCGGGAGAAGGGCCGCTGAGGGTTTGGCCGAGGGGATCGACTGAGGGGCTCGGCCGAGGGGCCCGGGCGGCCTTCCGGGGCCTGTTAACCCGGAATTTTCAACAAAGTGTTGACGCATCGTCGCCGTCAGGCGTTAGCTGACCGCACCCCGTCCGGCACGACGGCCCCCGCGGCCACGGAGGCGCCCGTGACTTCGCCAGCGACACCCCCGGGTCTGGCCCGGTTCAACGCCCTGGAGGAACCCGCTGCCCGCGCCGCCCTCCACGAGGTCTGCGCCGCCACCGCCTGGGCCGACCGCCTGCTCGCCGCCCGGCCGTACGCCACGCCCGACGACCTGTACGCCGCCGCCGACACCGCCCTCGCGGAGCTGGACGAGCCCGGCCTCACGGAGGCGATCGCGGGCCACCCGCCCATCGGCCGCCCCAAGCCCGGCGACCCCGCCTCCGCCCGCGAACAGCGCGGCATGACGGACGCCTCCGACGCCCTGCGCGCGGAGATGCTGGAGCTGAACCTCGCCTACCAGGAACGGTTCGGCCACGTCTTCCTCATCTGCGCCACCGGACTGACCGCCGAGCGGATGCGCGACGCCCTCAAGGAGCGGCTCGGCGACACGCCGGAGCGCGAGAGGGAGACCGCCCGCGCCGAACTGGGCAGGATCAACCGCATCCGGCTGACCCGCCTCGTCGCCAAGGACGCGTGACCCATGCCCACCACCTCCGTCTCCACCCACGTCCTCGACACCGCCGCGGGCCGTCCCGCCGAGGGCATCGCCGTACGGCTCCTCGCCCGCGCCGCGCCCGGCACCGACTGGCGGGAGGCCGGCACCGGGACCACCGACGCCGACGGCCGCTGCCGCGACCTGACCGACCCGCCGGAGGGCACGACCGCGGTGCGGCTGGACTTCGCCGTGGAGCCCTACCTCGCCGCATCCGGCGTGTCCGCCTTCTTCCCCGAGGTCACCGTCACCTTCGCCGTACGCCCCGGCGAGCACTACCACGTACCGCTGCTGCTCAGCCCGTTCGGCTACTCCGTATACCGAGGGAGTTAGCACCATGGCAGACACGTCCCGCCCCGCCGGCCCCGCGCTGCTGGGCCAGAACCAGTACGGCAAGGCCGAGAACCGGGTCGTACGGATCACCCGCGACGGCGACACCCACCACATCAAGGACCTCAACGTCTCCGTCACGCTCAGCGGCGCGATGGACGAGGTCCACTACTCCGGCTCCAACGCGAACGTCCTGCCGACCGACACCACCAAGAACACGGTGTACGCCTTCGCCCAGCAGCACGGCATCGAGTCCGCCGAGGCGTTCGGCATCCTCCTCGCCCGGCACTTCGTCACCTCGCAGGAGGCGATCGCGCGCGCCCGTATCCGTATCGAGGAGTACGCCTGGGAGCGGATCGCGCTGCCCGGCGCCCCCGAGGGCGGCCACTCCTTCGTCCGCAAGGGGCAGGAGACCCGGCTCGCCCAGATCACGTACGACGGCTCGGCGTGGGAGGTCGTCTCGGGCCTGGCGGACCTGGTGGTGCTGAACTCGACCGACTCCGAGTTCTGGGGGTACGCCAAGGACGAGTACACCACCCTGCCCGAGGCCCACGACCGCGTGCTGGCCACCGAGGTCACCGCCCGCTGGCGGTACGGCTGGACCGGCGAGGGCAAGGCCCCCGACTGGGACGTGTCGTACGAGGAGTCCAGGCGCCGGCTGCTGGAGGCCTTCGCCGGGACGTACTCGTACTCCCTCCAGCAGACCCTGTACGCGATGGGCTCCCGGGTGCTGGAGGCGCGCGACGAGGTGGACGAGATCCGGCTCTCCCTGCCGAACAAGCACCACTTCCTGGTCGACCTCGCCCCCTTCGGGCTGACCAACGACAACGAGGTGTACCTCGCCGCCGACCGGCCCTACGGGCTCATCGAGGCGACCGTCCTGCGGGAGGGGCGCGAGGCCGCGATCCCGGTGGACCTCACCAACCTCTGAGCCCGCACCGAAACCTCCGAGCCCCACTCCCCGCTCTTCAAGCTCTCCGAGCGCAAAGGACGCACCGTGGCAGCAACCGAGCGCATCGTCATCGAGAACTGCGCGATCGCGACCGTCGACGCGGACGGCACCGAGTACGCCTCGGGTCACCTGGTCCTCGCGGGCGACCGGATCGAGTCGCTCGGCGCGGGCCCGGCGCCCGAGGGGCTGACGGACGTCACGCGCCGCATCGACGCCACCGGGCACCTAGCCACCCCCGGCCTGGTCAACACCCACCACCACTTCTACCAGTGGCTCACCCGGGGCCTGGCCACCGACCACAACCTCTTCGACTGGCTGGTCGCGCTCTACCCGACCTGGGCCCGCCTGGACGAGGACATGGTCAGCGCGGCCGCGCGGGGCTCCCTCGCGATGATGGCGCGCGGGGGTGTCACCACCGCGATGGACCACCACTACGTGTACCCGCGCGGCACCGGCGACCTCTCCGGGGCGATCATCCGCGCCGCCCGGGAGACCGGCGTGCGCTTCACCCTGGCCCGGGGTTCGATGGACCGGGGCGAGTCGGACGGCGGGCTGCCCCCGGACTTCGCGGTGGAGTCCCTGGACGACGCGCTGGCCGCCACGGAGGCGACGGTACGCGAGCACCACGACTCCTCCTCCGGCGCCATGACCCAGATCGCGGTCGCCCCCTGCTCACCCTTCTCCGTATCCACCGAACTGATGCGTCAGGGCGCGGAGTTGGCCCGCTCTCTCGGGGTGCGGCTGCACACCCACGGCTCGGAGACGGTGGAGGAGGAGAAGTTCTGCCACGAGCTGTTCGGCATGGGCCCGACCGACTACTTCGAGTCCACCGGCTGGCTCGGCGAGGACGTGTGGATGGCGCACTGCGTCCACATGAACGACTCCGACATCGCCGCCTTCGCCCGCACCGGCACGGGCGTCGCCCACTGTCCCTCCTCCAACGCCCGTCTCGCGGCCGGTATCGCGCGCGTCCCCGACCTGCTCCGCTCGGGCGTCCCGGTCGGCCTCGGGGTGGACGGCACGGCGTCGAACGAGTCCGGCGAACTCCACACCGAACTGCGCAACGCCCTCCTCGTCAACCGCCTCGGCCCCCACCGCGAGCACGCCCTCACCGCCCGCCAGGCCCTGCGCCTGGGCACCTACGGCGGCGCCCAGGTCCTGGGCCGCGCCCGGGAGACCGGCTCCCTGGAGCCCGGCAAGCTCGCCGACCTGGTGCTGTGGCGCATGGACACCCTGGCCCACGCCTCCATCGCCGACCCGGTCGCCGCCCTGGTCCTCGGCGCGGCGGCCCCGGTCACGGCGTCGTTCGTGGGCGGCCGGCAGATCGTGGCGGACGGACGGCTGCTCCACGTGGACGAGGAGAAGATCGCCCGCGCGACCCGGGCCGAGGCACAGCGGCTGGCGCGGATCGCCGGGCAGGGGTGAGGCGGAGGCGCCGGGCAGGCGGGGGCGCCGGGCATGCGTGAGGTGCGGGCGCCGGCCGGTCCGCCCGGCTAGAGCCCGAACAGGACCGGGTCCGCCGCCAGTTCCTTGAACACCTCGCGCGGGTCCGGGACCAGCTTCCGCTGCTCCAGGTCCAGCAGGCCGCCCACGGCGGTGACTTCGGCGGCGAGGGTGCCGTCGGCCTTGCGTATCTCCTGGCGGATGCGGAAGGTCTTGCCGTCGGTCCACTCGAACGCGCAGGTCACGTCCACCTCCTCACCGGCGAGCAGTTCGCGCCGGAAACGGATCGTGGTCTCCAGGGCGACCGGTCCCACGCCCCGGCCGACCAGGCGCGCCTGGCTGATGCCGGCGGCGTGGAGCAGGGACCAGCGGGCGTGCTCGGCGTAGTTGAGGTAGACCGCCTGGTTGAGGTGGCCCTGGGTGTCGGTCTCGTAGCCGCGGACGGTCACACGGACGGAAAACGGTTCGGGCACTGCTTCCCCTTCTCACGTCGGACTTCTCCGGTCACCCGATCTTGGCACGCCGCTCACACCCGGCGCGGGGATGCCAGCAGATAGCGCACGCGGGTACGGGGCTCGGTGCACACGCCGGGCTGCCAGCCCGCCCCTTCCAGGGTGGCCGCGCAGGCGCGCAGGGTCGCCTCGTCCGGGGCGTACACGGCGACCGCCTCCGGCTGCGGGGTGGCGCGCACCCGGTAACCCGGTATCCCCGGGCCCTCCGGCTCGTGCCCGGCCGCCTCCAGGGCGAGCGCGGCGGCCCGTACGAGATGGCTCCGCTCCCAGTCGCAGGGACGGTCCGTGGCGCCGTCCCGGTTGGTCATCCGGCGCATCTCCAGGAGCCCCTGCCAGGCCCCGCGCACTTCGCGCAGCCGCGCGGGACCGGAGGTCCCCGACTCCTCCCCGCCCCCGACCCGGGCCGCGAAGACCCCGCCGGGAGCGGGCTGGGGCGCGGCGGCCGGTGCGTCCGGCTCCCCCTCCCGTATCCGCTGCCCCGCCGGAGTCAGGAAGTGATCGTGCGGCGGCCTCGGATGCCGGAAGGCCAGCCCCCGCTTCACCAGCGCCGCGAGCTGCGCCTCCGTACCCCGCAGCCGCCCCGTCTCCGGATCGGCCCCCTCGACGACCCGCCGCTGCGCGGCACTCGGCGGTCCTCCCACAACCGGCTCCCTCCGCTCCGCACCCGTACAGGACCCACCCCGTACAGAATCCGCCCGCACGGCGGACCCATTTCCGAAGCGTACGGCGGGGGTCTGACAGTGCGGACGCGGGCGGGATCGCCCGGGGCCCGGTTCCACTGCTCCGCCACCACACCGCCGTTCCGCACCCGGGGGATCTCCGGCGACGGGGTATGGCCGGACGCGGGTGCCGGGGGCTAGTTTCCGGGCCATGCGGATTCTGCATCTCTCGGACACCCACCTCGACCGCGCCGGCGGGCCCGACGCCGACGGAGCCGACGGCACCGCGGCCCTCGGTCTCCTGCTGGCCGGACTGGAGCAGCTGGACGACATCGACGCGGTGGTCGTCACCGGGGACATCGCGGACGACGGCTCGCAGGAGGCGTACACGCGGGCACACGCGCTGCTGTCCGGCTACGGCGGCGCGCGAGGGGCGAAGGTCTTCTACGCGACCGGCAACCACGACGACCGCGCCGCGTTCGCCCATGTGCTCGGCAGCGGACACGCCCGGCCCGACGCGGTGTACGAGGGGGCCTCGGATGAGCGTGCGGCCGCGACCACCGTCGGCGGATGGAGACTGGTCACGCTGGACTCACTCGTGCCCGGCAAGGGCTACGGCCGCATCGACGGGGGCCAACTCGACTGGCTCCGCGAGGTGTTGGCCGCCCCGGCGCCGTCGGGAACCGTCCTGGCCTTCCATCATCCGCCGGTCGCCCTGGACGTCGACGTGCAGCGGGCGCTCGGACTCCAGAACAGCGCGGAGCTTGCCGGGGCCATCCGTGGGACCGACGTCCGGCTCATCCTGTGCGGGCACTTCCACCTGCAACTCCTGGGGCGCCTGGAGCAGGCGGCCGTCTGGGTCACGCCCGGGGTGGTCAGCCGTGTCGACCTGACCGCCCGCCCCGGCACCGAACGCGCCGTGCACGGCCCGTCGGCCTCCCTCGTCCATCTCGGAGTGCCCCACGGACCGCTCATCCACACGCTCCACGCACGGGACCCGCGCATGGGCGAGACGGTCTACGAGGCCGACGAGAAGGAGATGCGGGAGGTCGTCGAGAGGCTCGGCCCGGGAGCGGGCGCCCATGCGTGACGGGGCTACTGCCGGTACCCGCTCAGGAACCGGCCGATCCTTCCGATGGCCGCCTCCAGGTCGTCCGCGTGGGGGAGGGTGAGGATGCGGAAGTGGTCGGGGGTGGGCCAGTTGAAGCCGGTGCCCTGGACGACCTGGATCTTCTCGCGGAGGAGGAGGTCGAGGACGAAGCGTTCGTCGTCGTGGATCTTGTGGACCTTGGGGTCCAGGCGCGGGAAGGCGTACAGGGCGCCCTTGGGCTTGACGCAGGAGACGCCCGGGATCTCGTTCAGCTTCTCCCAGGCGACGTTGCGCTGTTCGTGGAGGCGCCCGCCGGGGGCGGTGAGGTCGCGGATGGACTGGCGGCCGCCGAGCGCGGCCTGGATGGCGTACTGCGCGGGCGCGTTGGCGCACAGCCGCATGGAGGCCAGCATGGTCAGGCCCTCCAGATAGTTCTTCGCGTGCTGCCTGGGTCCGGTGACCACCAGCCAGCCGGAGCGGAAGCCCGCCACCCGGTAGGTCTTGGAGAGGCCGCAGAAGGTGAGGACGACCAGGTCGGGGGCGAGGGCGGCGGCCGAGTGGTGCACGGCGTCGTCGTAGAGGATCTGGTCGTAGATCTCGTCGGCGAAGACCATCAGGCCGTGGCGGCGGGCGACGTCGAGGATGCCCTCGACGATCTCCTTGGGGTACACCGCGCCGGTCGGGTTGTTCGGGTTGATGAGGACCACGGCCTTGGTGCGGTCCGTGATCTTGGACTCCATGTCGGCCAGGTCGGGGGTCCAGTCGGCCTGCTCGTCGCAGAGGTAGTGGACCGCCTTGCCGCCGGCCAGCGTCGTCACCGCCGTCCACAGCGGGAAGTCCGGGGCCGGGATCAGGATCTCGTCGCCGTCCTCGACCAGGGCCTGGACGGCCATGGAGACCAGTTCCGAGACGCCGTTGCCGAGGAACACGTCGTCCACGTCCACCTCCAGACCGAGGGCCTGGTAGCGCTGGGCGACCGCGCGGCGGGCGGAGAGGATGCCGCGCGAGTCCGTGTAGCCGTGCGCCTGGGGGAGCATCCGGATCATGTCCTGGAGGATCTCCTCCGGCGCCTCGAACCCGAACACGGCCGGGTTGCCGGTGTTCAGGCGCAGCACGCTGTGCCCCGCCTCCTCCAGCGCGTCGGCGTGCTCTATCACCGGGCCGCGGATCTCGTAGCAGACCTCACTGAGCTTGTTCGACTGCCGGAACTCCATGCGCCGCACCCCTTCGCCGTCTGGTGACACTTGGTTTTACCAAGTAGCAGCTTGGAAAGTCCAACGAACTGTCTAGACTGCGTCCCATGCCACCTCGCCGACGCTACGACCAGTACTGCTCCGCGGCCCGCGCCCTCGACCTCGTCGGGGACCGCTGGGCCCTGCTGATCGTCCGGGAACTGCTGGCCGGTCCGCGCCGCTACACCGATCTGCACGCCGACCTCCCCGGGGTGAGCACCGACGTACTCGCCTCCCGGCTCAAGGACATGGAGCGCGACGGCCTCACCACCCGCCGCCGCCTCCCGCCGCCCGGCGCGGCCTACGTCTACGAACTCACCCCGCGCGGACGGGGGTTGCTGCCCGTACTCCAGGCGCTGGGGGAGTGGGGCCGGGACGGGCTGGAGGAACGGCGCCCCACCGACGCCGTCCGCGCGCACTGGTTCGCGCTGCCCCTGCTGACCGCGCTGCGCGGGGTGGACACCGACACCGGGCCCGGCGTCCTGGAAGTCGGCCTGGAGGAAGGCGAGTTCCATCTGTACCTCGGTACCGAGGACGGCCCGGTGTACGGCGACGGGCCCGCGCCCGCCGGCGGCGGCGCACGGCTCGTGATGGACGAGGGGACGTGCACGGCCGTCGTCCGGGGGGAGTTGACGGTTCCCGAGGGGATACGGGCCGGCCGGATCACCGTGACCGGCGACAGCCCGCTGGGCAAGGCGCTCCGGCAGGAGTGAGCCCCGGAAACGACCGAAGGCCCGCCACGGGGGCGGGCCTTCGGCTCCAACAACGGGTTGCTACTGCTGACTTCAGGCGCCCGGCGGCACCCGGTACGGCCGTCCCGAGCCGCGCGTCAGCGCGTACCCGCCGATGCCGGCGAGCGCGGCCAGCACGCCGCCGATCGCCGTCCACACCCAGCGGTCGGACCACCAGTTGGAGGACCAGCCGTCGTCCGGCTCGATGCCGGAGAGCACGGCGGACTTCGAATCGTCGTCCTCCGCCTGCGATGTGACCGCGATGCCCGGCACGAGCGGCTTCGCCAGCGAACCGTCGACCGCCGCCGCCCCGCCGATGTCCTTGGAGCCGACGCGCACTTCGGTGCTCACCGGCTTGCCGAGGTCGGCGGAGGAGAGGTTCAGCACCGTCAGCCGGACATAGTACGTGCCCGGCAGCGGGTCGTTGGCCCACGGCTCGGACCAGGCCCGCACCGTGCGCAGCACACAGGCCAGTTCGACCTTGGACTCGCCCTGCGCCGCGGTGTGCGACGCGGTGCCGTACTGGCACGCCTGGCGGCGGCGCAGGCCGTCGTAGACGTCGATCTGCCAGGCCTGGGAGTCATGGGCCTGCGGCAGCTTCACCGTCGCCCGCACGGTGGGGCGCTGCCCCGCGTCCGCCGCGAACGACCAGTAGAAGTAGTCGCCGGTGGAGCCGGACGCGGTGGCCGTCTGCCCCTGGTCCATCTCCGCCGCCGTACGGAACGACGTACCCGCCTGGGTGGGCGCCTTGGCGTCGGACGACGCGCTCGGCGAGGGGGAGGAGTCGGCTGCGGCCGGGGCGGCGGCGAGTCCGAGCGCCAGCGCGGCGACACTCAACACTTGGGTGAAACGCATCAGTTGGTCCTCCAGACCGCGACCCGCCAGCGCGACAGCCAGCCCCACAGCAGACCGGCCACGAAACCGGTCAGCACCAGCGCGCCCAGCAGCCACCAGCCGCGCCCGAGACCGAAGGCGGCGACATCGTGCGCCGCGGACGGACCGTCCACCACGTCCACCGTCAGCTCCAGCGGCAGACCCGGCGTGGTCTTCACACCCGGCGCCGCCGAGAAGGAGTTGGTGACCTGGAGGCACACCGACTCCGTGCTCGCGGTGTCGTCGTCGTCGCTCTCCGGCTTGGGGTAGCGAAGGCCCGTGGAGATCACGTCCGTGCGGCCGGTGCCGGCCGCCTCGCCGCGCACGATCTCGCGGCCGCTCGCGGTCACCGCGCGCAGCAGCACGCCGTAGTCGGGGGAGACGGCGCGGTCGTCCGCGACGCTCACCGAGGCGCGCAGCTCCTGACCGGGCCGCACGTCGACCTTGTACCAGCGCTGCCGGCCGAACTCCTCGCGGTCGGTGAAGAGTCCGGACTTCAGCGTCGGGGCGGCGGAGCAGGAGCCGGCGCCGGCGGTGGCCACCGGGGTCACCACCGGGTCGGCCGCCCGGTCCACCAACTGGCCGACACGGTCGGTCAGTTCTTCCTTGTGCCGGATGGAGGTGTAGGTGCCGCCGGTGGCGTCCGCGATGCAGCTGAGCTGGTCACGGGTCTTGGCGTCCGGCACCAGGCCCAGGGTGTCGATGGTGAGCCCGATGCCCTTGGCGGCTATCTCGCGGGCCACCTCGCACGGGTCGAGCGGCTGGCAGGTGTCCTCGCCGTCGCTGATCAGGACGATGCGGCGGGTGCCGTCGCCGCCCTGGAGGTCGTCGGCGGCCTTCAGCAGGGCGGGGCCGATCGGGGTCCAGCCGGTCGGCGAGAGCGTCGCCACCGCGGTCTTGGCGTCGGTCCGGTCGAGCGGGCCCACGGGGTAGAGCTGCGCGGTGTCCTTGCAGCCGGTCTTGCGGTCGTCGCCCGGGTAGTTGGCGCCCAGGGTGCGGATGCCGAGTTCCACCTCCTTGGGCGTCGCGTCGAGAACCTCGTTGAACGCCTGCTTCGCCGCCGCCATCCGGGAGCCGCCGTCGATGTCCCGGGCCCGCATGGACCCGCTGACGTCCAGGACGAGTTCGACCTTCGGGGCCGCCGCCCGCGGCTCCGTCTCGTCCGCCACAGCTCCGCCGGGAAACGCGATCCCGGCTCCCAGGGCCGCGAGCAGGGCACAGACGCCCGTCGCCAGCCGATGTCTTCTGATCATCGGCGGATCCTATTGACCCTATGCGCCGCGCTCCAAAACGAACGGGTGCGGCAGGGCCGCCCATTGGTCACCCGGCGTCTCGGGCGAGAGCCGCATCAGCGTCAACGCCTTGGCAGGCAGCGGCTCGTCGCACAGCGCCGCCAGATCCGGCGTACGGGGCAGTCCGGGCAGCGCGGACCGCAGCGCGGCGGCCAGCGCGGGCCCCGAACCGGCCGTCGCGGCCAGCGCCCCCGCCACCAGCGAGCCGAACAGCTTGCGCCGCAACACCGTGACATCGTCCGAAATCAGACGCCCGGTCAGCGCGGGCGGTGTGATCCCGTGCCGGGCCAGCCGCTCGGGGCTGATCCGGATGTCCGCCAGATCCCGGTAGACGAGCCGCAGCGGGGCGCCGTCCGCCCCGAGCACCACGAGCAGGTTCTGCCCGTGCGCCTCCAGCGCGACGCCGAGGTCCAGCAGCCGCAGCCCGGTGGTCAGCGCGAGCCGGGTGAACGCGGTCATCCACTCGGCGGAGCCGGGCAGTTCCGTCGAGGCCAGCGCCGCCACCGGCACCACCCGCTCGCCCGGACCCGCGTACACCTCCGGCGACTCCCGCAACTGCGCGGCCAGATCGGGAGAGTGGGCGGTGGCCGCGCCCAGCGCGCGGGTGACGTGCAGCAGACCGTCGGTGTGCCCGGCCAGTTCCGCCGCGAACGAGGAGAGCGTGGCCGACGCCCGCACCGAGTACACCGAGATGTCCCGCACCGAGGAGGTCAGCCGGGCGCTGAGCGCGGTCTTCACCTGCGGGCCGCCGGGTATGGCCAGGGTGCGCAGCGCCATCAACGGGTGCGCCGCGCGCCAGGGTTCGGCCGCCCGCTTCAGCACATGCGCCGCCTGCCAGGGGTGCACAGGCAGCAACAGATCGCTCCCGGCCCGCAGTTCCTCGGGCCACTCGCCCGACACCAGGCACTCCGGCGCCGGTACGGCCACCGTGCCCAGCCACACCAACGGCCGGTGCTCCGGGCCGTACGCCAGCTGGTCCGCCACCGAGAAACCGGGCCGGGAACGGCAGTTGGGGTGGTACGGGTGCCCGTCCACCACGCGCTGCTCCCACTCCCAGTCGTGCGCGGGCCACTTTCCGTCGGACACCTCGGCGTTCGCCCGCGAGAGCGCCAGCGAGGCCACGCTGCCCGCGAGTTCACCGGCGAAGGCGGCCGCGTGCGGCACCGCGAGGTCGGTCATCAGGCGCGCGGGGTCGTCGTAGCGCTCGCGGTCCAGCCGTATCGCGCGGACGTGGTCGCCGGTCGCGTACGGGTCGGACCGGGGGCCGCGCAGCGTCCGGCCGTCGGCCAGGCGCAGGGTGTGCCCCTCGGTGTCCGTGGCGCGGCCGGTGATCCAGGGCAGCGGTTCGTGGACCAGCGCCCGCCACAGCCGGGTCAGCACCGCCGCCCGGGCTCCCGGCAGCGCGGCCGCGTACCGCCCGAGCATTGCGGGCCGTACGGCGGCCAGCTCCTCGGCGATCTCGGCCTCGGCAGTGGGAGAGTGGTACACGTCGGCTCCTCGGGGACGGGCAGCTCAGAGCACGATTGTCGGCTACGCGAGCCATACTGAACGCGACCGGCCCCCGCACGCGAACCGGCGGACGGCGCGGTCCGCCCCGGCGAGGGCACCGGTGCCGAAAAGCCCGGCGAGTACGGACGAGTACGGTCGACGAGCCCGGCGCGTACGGTCGTAGCGCCCGACGAGCACGAACGAATGGATCGCGTGGACCTCCAGCCTCACACCGACGACGCCGGCCGGCGCGCCGACGCCTACGCGGCGGCGCCCCTGCTCAACTGCCTGCTGCGCGAGGTCGCCACGCCGCTCCCGGACCCCGGCGAGCGGCCCGTCCACCGGCTGCCCGGCACCGGCCGGCTGCTGCGTGTGCGCCCCGGCCGCCGCCCGGCGGAGCCCGAGGTGCGCACCGCAGAGGGGTGGCAGCGCATCGGCCACACCGAACTGGTGAAACTCGTCGCGGAGGAGCTGCGCCGGCACACCGGCCTGACCGGCGGCGACCTGCCCGCCGAGATGATCGACAGCCGGGACACGGTCGCCGCGCTGCTGGCCGCCCGCGCCCGTACCGTCGCGCCCGAGGACCCGTATCTGCGCTCCGAGCAGTCCCTGATCACCGGCCATCCGCACCACCCCGCCCCCAAGGCGCGTGGCGGCGGTCCGGCCGCCGCCTGGCTGCGGTACGCCCCCGAGGCCCACGGCCGCTTCCCGCTGACGCTGCTCGGCGTGCGCGAGGACCAGGTGGCCGAGGAGGGCGACACCAGTGCCCTGGACGCCCTCGGCACCGCCCCGCCCGGCTACCGGCTGCTGCCCGCCCACCCCTGGCAGCTCGACCTCCTCGCCCGTGAACTGGCCCCCGCCTTCGAGGACGGGCGGCTGGTCCGGCTCGGCGAGACGCCGTTCGCGGTGTGGCCGACGGCCGCCGTGCGCACGGTGTACGAGCCCGGGCGCGACCTCTTCCTGAAGTTCAGCCTCGACGTCCGCATCACCAACGACATCCGCCGTCTGTGGCGCCACGACCTGGCCAAACTCCGCCGTACCGACGCGGCCGCCACCGACGCCTTCGCCGCCATGGGCGGCCCCGCCGCCTGGCTGAGCGACCGGGGCTACCGCACCGCCGCCTTCGCCTTCGAGGAGCTGGCCGTCCTCGTCCGCGACGGCCTGCGCGCGCACCTGCTGCCCGGCGCCACCCCGCTGCTCGCCGCCGGACTCGCCGAGGGCTTCGACGGCAGCCCGCTGACCGCCGCGCCCGACCCCGACGCCTGGTGGTCGGCGTATCTGCGCGCGGTCGTCCCGCCCGCGCTCACCGCGTTCGGCACCCACGGCGTCGTCCTGGAGGCCCACCTCCAGAACACCCTGGTCGCCGTGGACGGCACCGGCATCCCCGTCCAGGCGCTGTTCCGCGACGCCGAGGGGGCCAAGCTCCTGCCGGAGGTCTCGCGCGAGGCGGGCTGGGAGCGGCTGGTGTACTGCCTGGTCGTCAACCACCTCACCGAGATCGCCGCCGCCATCGCCGAACACCACCCCGGCTTCGACCCCTGGCCCGCCGCCCGCCGCGAACTGGCCCGCCACGGGCTGCCGGACGGCCTGCCTGAGATCCCGGCCCTGCTCACCGCGCCCAGCCTGCCGGGCAAGACCAACCTGCTGCTGCGCTGGACCGGCGCGGACGGCGCGGACGCCCGCTATCTGCCGCTGCCCAACCCACTGGCCGACGGGCACACGCCACCGGCCGAAGGTCACACGCCACCGGCCGACGGGCACCCGGACGCTTGATCTAGGCTGGCCGGTGTGCTGCGCGAGGTGACCGCCGTCCGATACGTGACCCCGTTGCGGTCCGGCGGCTCCGTACCCGGAGTCGTCGAGGCCGACGACCTGGGTACCTATGTCGTGAAATTCACCGGCTCCGCCCAGGGACACAAGGCCCTGGTCGCCGAGGTGATCGTCGGGGAGCTGGCCCGCGCGCTCGGGCTGCGCTTCCCCGAACTGGTCCTGGTGCACTTCGACCCGGCGATCGCCGCCGACGAGCCGCACCAGGAGGTACGCGAGCTGCACGGCGCCAGCGCGGGTGTGAACCTCGGCATGGACTATCTCTCCGGCGCCGTCGACCTCACCCCCGAGCTGGCCCGGGACTTCCCCGTGGACCCGCTGGAGGCGGGCCGGATCGTCTGGCTGGACGCGCTCACCGCCAACGTGGACCGCACCGTCCACAGCTCCAACCTGATGCTCTGGCCCACGCGCGGCACCGTGCCCCCGCGCCTGTGGCTCATCGACCACGGCGCCGCCCTCGTCTTCCACCACCGCTGGGACACCACCGCACCCGGCAAGAAGTACGACTTCCGCCACCACGCCCTCGGCGTCTACGGCCCCGACGTACGGGCCGCCGACGCCGAACTGGCCCCGCTGGTGACCGAGGAGCTGCTGCGCCGCGTCGTCGCCGAGGTGCCGGACGCCTGGCTCGCCGAGGACGCGGGCTTCGCGACGCCGGACGACGTGCGCGCCGCCTATGTCGACTACCTGCTCGACCGGGTCCGGCTGTCCGCGCAGTGGCTCCCCACCGAGTTCCCCAGCCGCGAGGAGATCGCGGCCGAGAACGCCGCCCGCGCGGAGCGCACCCAGCGGGGGCGTCCGGACTGGCTCAAGGCGGTGCCCGATCTGCACGGCAGACCGGCGGCGGAACAGGATTGGTCGGTGCATCTCCAATGACCGGCGCGTTTACGGTGATCGGCGCGTCCGCAGTGTCCGGCGTATGCGCGATGAAGGGACCGCGATGAGCCATCGTGTCGTGATCGAGTACTGCACCCAGTGCCGCTGGCTGCCCCGCGCGGCCTGGCTGGCACAGGAGCTGCTCACCACCTTCGAGAGCGAGCTGACCGAGCTCTCGCTCAAGCCCGGCACCGGCGGCGTCTTCGTCGTCCGGGTGGACGACGAGGTGGTCTGGGACCGCCGCGAGCAGGGCTTCCCCGAACCCACGGCGGTCAAGCGGCTGGTCCGCGACCGGGTGGCCCCGGGGCGCTCCCTCGGCCACTCGGACAAGGGCGGCGATCCGGCCCCCGAGGCCAGTTCCTGAGCTCAGCCCCTGATTTCAGCCCCTGAGGTGCCGATAGGCCGGCAGCGTCAGAAAGTCGGCGTACTCCGCGTCCAGGGCCACCTGGAGGAAGAGATCGTGCGCCTCCTGCCAGCGTCCCGCAGCGAAGGTCTCCTCGCCCAACTCCTCCCGGATGGCGTTCAGTTCACCGGCCGCGACCGAGCGCACCAGCTCGGCCGTCGCCCGCTCGCCGTTCTCGAACTCCACGCCCGCGTTGATCCACTGCCAGATCTGCGAGCGCGAGATCTCCGCCGTGGCCGCGTCCTCCATCAGGTGGAAGATGGCCACCGCGCCGAGCCCCCGCAGCCACGCCTCGATGTAACGGACGCCCACCTGAACGGCGTTGACGAGCCCGCCGTACGTCGGCCGCGCCTCCAGCGTCCCGACCGCCAGCAGATCGGCCCCCGTCACCCGGACATCCTCACGCAGCCGGTCCTTCTGGTGCGGGCGCTCCCCGAGCACCTTGTCGAAGGACTCCAGGGCGATCGGCACCAGGTCCGGATGCGCCACCCACGAACCGTCGAAACCGTCCCCCGCCTCACGGTCCTTGTCCGCGCGCACCTTCTCGAAGGCGACCCGGTTGACCTCCGCGTCCTTGCGGGACGGGATGAACGCCGCCATGCCGCCGATCGCGTGCGCGCCCCGCTTGTGGCAGGTGCGGACGAGGAGTTCGGTGTACGCCCGCATGAACGGCGCGGTCATCGTGACGGCGTTGCGGTCCGGGAGCACGAACTCGGGCCCCGCGTCACGGAAGTTCTTGATGATCGAGAAGAGGTAGTCCCAGCGGCCCGCGTTCAACCCCGAGGCGTGCTCGCGGAGTTCGTAGAGGATCTCCTCCATCTCGAAGGCCGCGGTGATGGTCTCGATCAGCACGGTGGCGCGTACGGTGCCGCGCGGCACGCCCAGATACTCCTGCGCGCACACGAACACGTCGTTCCACAGCCGGGCTTCGAGGTGCGACTCGGTCTTCGGCAGGTAGAAGTACGGCCCCTTGCCGAGGTCGAGCAGCCGCCGTGTGTTGTGGAAGAAGTACAGCCCGAAGTCCACGAGCGCGCCGGGCAGCGGGGTGCCGTCGGCGCCGACGAGATGCCGCTCGTCCAGATGCCAGCCGCGCGGCCGCATCACGACGGTCGCCAACTCCCCGTCGGGGCGCAGCGCGTACGACTTGCCGGTGCGCTCGTCCGTGAAGTCCACGCGGCGGGCGTAGGCGTCCTTCAGGTTGAGCTGGCCGAGGACCACGTTCTCCCAGGTGGGCGCCGAGGCGTCCTCGAAGTCGGCCAGCCAGATCCGGGCGCCGGAGTTCAGCGCGTTCACCGTCATCCGGCGGTCGGTGGGGCCGGTGATCTCCACCCGGCGGTCCTCCAGCGCGGGCGGCGCCGGGGCCACCCGCCAGGACTCGTCCGCGCGCACGTCCGCCGTCTCCGGCGGGAAGTCCAGCGTGCCGGTCCGCGCGATCTCCTCCCGCCGCCGGGCCCGCCGCGCCAGCAGCTCGTCCCGCCGGGGAGTGAAGCGCCGGTGCAGCTCCCCGAGAAACGCCAGCGCCTCCCCGGTCAGCACCTCCTCCTGCCGGGGCAGCGGCGGAGCGTCCACGACCGTGGGCGGGGACGACGCGGGTGCGGACATGAGCGGTCACTTCCTCAACTCACGGACGGTCGCTTCTGAGATGCGGATCGTAGGTTTTTCCCGGGGGAACCTCAACGGGTGGGGGATTCTCGGCGGGGCGTGAGATCGTCGTGACCATGATCGAGTCCTGGGTGATCGCCGACGACGGCACCGCTCCGGTGGCGGCCGAGACGGTTCGGGAGGCTCTCCGGGCGCGGATCGGCCGCGGGCGGCTTGAGACATGGCTGGTCGCTTCGTCCGGCCGCTTCTTGGCGGTGCTGACGAACACCGAGCGGGCCATGGTCATGCTGCTCGCGGAGGAGGGTGACCCCGGCGAGCACGCCGTGGACCCGGAAGCCCCGGGGTCGAGTGCCGGGTTCGTGTCGGCCAACGGGCAGCACGACACGTACCCGGACGAGGACACCGTGCCCCTCGGGGAGGCGTTGGACATCGTGGAGCACATCGTCCGCCACGGGACGTGGCCCCCGGGCGCGCACCGGGTCTCCGATCGCTGATCACCGCAGCCGGTCCAGGTCCGCCTCGGTGTCGATGTCGTACGCCTCCGCCACGTCCCCGCACTCCACGAGCCGGATTTCCGCCGCGTGCTCCCGCAGATAGGCCCGCGCGCCCCGGTCGCCGGTGGCGGTCGCCGCGACGCCCGGCCAGTGGGCGGCGCCGAGGAGCACCGGGTGGCCGCGCAGACCGTCGTAGGCCGCCGACGCGAGGGAGTGCTCGTCCTCGAAGGCGGCCAGCACCCGGGCGGCCGCCGCCGGGCCGATGCCCGGCTGGTCGACCAGGCCCACCAGAGCCCCGCGCGCCCCCGTTCCCGCGAGGGAGCGGAGGCCGGCGCGCAGGGAGGAGCCCATGCCCTCGGGCCAGTCGGGGTTCTCCACGAGGACGCAGCCGTCGAGACGGGCACGCTCGCGGACCTCGGCCGCCCGCGCGCCCAGCACCACGTGGACCCGTGCGCATCCGGCCGCGCGCAGCGCCCCGGCCGCGTGCTCGACCAGGGGGCGCCCCCGGTACGGCAGCAGCGCCTTGGGGCGGCCGCCGAGCCGGCTGCCCCCGCCGGCGGCGAGGAGCAGACCGGCGATGCCGGGGTGGGGGGCCTGCGGGGTCGGGGTCATGCGTCCTGCATACCCGGCGAACGGAGCCCATGTCCCGCCCGGGGAGCGGATGTCCCCTCAGGTCACCGCCCCCGCGTCCGCCGAGTGATCTTTGTCACCGGGGCGCGCGCCGCCGGCTCCTTGTGGCGCCGCCCTTCCGAAGTCGATCTTTATGGGCCGCCCACACCCCGGAGAAGCTCATGCCCACCGCCCCCGCCGCCCCCGGCTCCCGCAGAGCCTGGCTGACCGACGGTCCCGTACTGCTGGTCGCCGTCGTCTGGGGCTCCAGCTATCTGGCCACCAAGAACATCACGCGTGAAGACACCGTCATCACCCTGCTCCTGCTGCGCTTCCTCATCGCCGTCCCGCTCCTCGGCCTCGTGGCGCGGCGCGCGCTGCGGCGGCTGACGGCGCGTGAGCTGGGCGGCGGAGGCGCCCTGGGGCTGATCCTCGCCGCCGTCTTCCTGCTGGAGACCTACGGCGTCGTCCACACCTCGGCGACCAACGCCGGGCTGATCATCAGCCTGACCATGGTCTTCACCCCGCTCGCCGAGGCCGCCCTCAACCGCACCCCGCCCAGCCGGTCCTTCCTGGCCGCGGCCGCGCTCTCCCTGCTCGGCGTCGCCCTGCTCACCCAGGGCACCGGCTTCACCGCGCCCTCCCTCGGCGACCTGCTCATGCTGCTGGCGGCCGTCACCCGTACGGTCAACGTTCTGCTGATCCACCGGCTCCCCGCCGTACGGAACACCGACGACGCGGCGCTCACGTTCGTCCAACTGGCCACCGCCGTCGCCGTGTTCGCGCTCCTGACCCCGATGGGCGGAACCGGGCCGTGGCAGCTGGCGGCGTCCTTCACCGGCGCCCAGTGGGTCAACCTGCTCTACCTGTCCGTCATGTGCACCCTGTTCGCCTTCTTCGTCCAGCTGTGGGCCGTACGGCGAAGCTCCCCCTCCCGCGTGAGCCTCCTCCAGGGCACCGAACCCCTGTGGGCCGCCGTCATCGGCGTCGCGCTCGGCGGCGACCACCCCGGCGCCCTCGGCTATCTGGGCGCCGTCCTTGTACTCGCCGGAACGACCTGGGGCCGCCGCGCGGCCGAACACCGTCCCGCGCCCGAACACCACCTCGCGCCCGAACACCGCCCCGCGACCGACGCGCGGCCGCCACACCCCCGCACCCTTGACGCCGCACCGCCCGCCATGAAGACTCCTTCAACAGAACGTTGAATTCCGTTACATGGGCGTACATCCCGTTTCCGGAATGTGAACCGCCTGGTCGACGACCGAGAGGGGTCCGGGTGTCCGACGCCGAGCTGGCGCTGCGTTCGACGCGCGTCGTCACGCCGGAGGGGACACGGGCCGCCACGGTCACCGTCGCCGCCGGGACCGTCACCGCCGTGCTGCCCTACGACGCACGGCTCCCGGGCGCGACCCGGCTGGAGGAGCTGGGCGACCACGCGCTGCTCCCCGGCCTGGTCGACACCCATGTGCACGTCAACGACCCCGGCCGGGCGGAGTGGGAAGGTTTCCGCACCGCCACCCGGGCGGCGGCGGCCGGGGGGATCACCACCCTCGTGGACATGCCGCTCAACTCCCTTCCGCCGACCACCACTACGGCCCACCTGGACACCAAGAGGGCGGCCGCACAGGGCCGTACACACATCGACGTCGGCTTCTGGGGCGGCGCGCTGCCCGGCAACGTCAAGGATCTGCGTCCGCTGCACGAGGCGGGGGTGTTCGGCTTCAAGGCGTTCCTGTCACCGTCCGGCGTGGAGGAGTTCCCGCACCTGGACAAGGAGCAACTGGCCCGTACGCTCGCGGAGATCGCCGGATTCGACGGTCTGCTGATCGTGCACGCCGAGGACCCGGCCCGGCTCGCCGACACCCCAGCCGGGACGGCCTACGCGGGCTTCCTCGCCTCCCGTCCGCACGCCGCCGAGACCGAGGCCATCGCCCGACTGATCGAGCAGGCACGACGGTTGAACGCCCGCGTCCACGTCCTCCACCTCTCCTCCGCCGCCGCGCTCCCGCTGATCACCGCAGCCAGGGCCGAGGGCGTCCGGCTCACCGTGGAGACCTGCCCGCACTACCTCACCCTCACCGCCGAGGAAGTCCCGGACGGCGCCAGCGAGTTCAAGTGCTGCCCGCCCATCCGCGAGGCCGCCAACCAGGACCTGCTCTGGCAGGCGCTCGCGGACGGCACGATCGACTGCGTGGTCACCGACCACTCCCCGTCCACCGCCGACCTCAAGACGACGGACTTCGCCACCGCCTGGGGCGGCATCTCCGGCCTCCAGCTGAGCCTTCCGGCGGTGTGGACCGAGGCGCGCCGCCGGGGCCACGGCCTCGCCGACGTGGTCCGCTGGATGTCCGCGCGCACCGCCGCCCTGGCTGGCCTCGACCGCAAGGGCGCCATCGCGCCCGGCCGCGACGCCGACTTCACCGTCCTCGCCCCCGAGGAGACCTTCACCGTGGACCCGGCCCGGCTCCAGCACCGCAACCCGGTCACCGCGTACGCGGGCCGGACGCTGCACGGCGTGGTCAGGTCGACCTGGCTGCGCGGTGAACGGGTTTACGCGGAAGGGGAGTTCACCGAGCCGAGCGGCCGCCTGCTCACCCGTACCCGATGAACTCCCGTGTCAGCGAAAGGAATCCAGTGACGGCGCCCCGATTCACCGGCCCCGCGGCCCCGTTCGGCGGCGGCGACCCCTACGCCGACTACCGCACCGCCGACTTCCCCTTCACGGCGTACACCGACCTCGCCGACCGGCGGCTCGGCGCGGGGGTCGTCGCGGCGAACGACGAGTTCTTCGCCGATCGGGAGAACCTGCTCACGCCCGGCCGGGCCGCCTTCGACCCCGAGCGGTTCGGCCACAAGGGCAAGGTCATGGACGGCTGGGAGACCCGGCGGCGGCGCGGCACGGACGCCGGGCACCCCTGGCCCGCCGCCGAGGACCACGACTGGGCGCTGATCCGCCTCGGCGCGCCCGGGGTGATCCGGGGAGTCGTCGTCGACACCGCCCACTTCCGGGGCAACCACCCCGAGGCCGTCTCCGTCGAGGCCGCCTCCGTGCCCGGCACTCCGTCGCCGGAGCAGCTCCTCGGCGACGACGTGAAGTGGACGACGCTCGTCCCGCGCACCCCCGTCGGCGGCCACGCGGCCAACGGTTTCGCGGTGTCCGCACGGCAGTGCTTCACCCATCTGCGCCTCAACCAGCACCCCGACGGCGGAATCGCCCGGCTGCGCGTGTACGGCGAGGTCGTACCGGACCCGTCCTGGCTCGCGGCGCTCGGCACCTTCGACGTGGTCGCTCTGGAGAACGGCGGGCGCGTCGAGGACGCCTCCGACCTCTTCTACTCCCCGGCCGCCCACACCGTCCTGCCGGGCCGCTCCCGCCGGATGGACGAGGGCTGGGAGACCCGCCGCCGCCGCGACCGGGGCCACGACTGGATCACCTACCGCCTCGCCGCCCAGGCGGAGATCCGCGCGGTGGAGATCGACACGGCGTATCTGAAGGGCAACAGCGCGGGGTGGGCGTCGGTTTCGGTGCGGGACGGCGAGGACGCCGACTGGGCCGAACTCCTGCCCCGTATACGGCTCCAGCCGGACACCCTCCACCGCTTCGTCCTGCCGGCCCCGGCGGTCGGGACGCACGCGCGGGTGGACATCTATCCGGACGGCGGGATCTCCCGGCTGCGCCTCCACGGCTCGCTCACGGAGGCGGGGGCCGCCCAACTCGCCGCGCGGTACCGGGAGCTGGGTGGCTGAGCCGCCCAGCCGTAACGGCTGGGCGCGTCACTCCGCCGCGTAGGCCCGCAGGAACGTGTCCACGGCCGCCTCCGCCAGCGCCCGCATCTCCGCCGTGCCCGGCTTGCGCGTGCCGAGGCGGGAGCGGGTCTCCAGCGGTCCGGTGATCAGGGCGAGCAACTGCTCGGCGGCCAGGGCGGGTTCGCAGGGCCGCAGCCGTCCGGAGAGGGTGAGCCGGGCGAGCCGGTCCGCCATGGCCTCGGCGATGCGCACCGAGGTGAGGTCCTGGACGGCCTCGATCAGGTCGGGGAAGCGGGTCACCTGCGCGTAGGTCAGCCGGCGCAGGGAGCGGGAGCGGGCGTCGCAGCAGGAGCGCACCAGCTGGTACGCGACCTCGTTCAGCGTCGCGCGCAGGTCGTCGCCCGGGGAGCGCATCCGGTCGAGCACCGCGATGTTGCGCTCCATCACCGTCCGCGCCGCGTCCGTGAGGGTCTCCCGGAACAGGGTCTCCTTGTCCGCGAAGTGGTTGTACACGGTCGGCTTGGCGACCTTCGCCCGCTCGGCGATCTCCTGCACCAGCGCGTTCGCGTACCCGTGTTCCGCGAAGACGTCGAAGGCCGCGCCGAGGATCGCCCGCCGCTTGTCGATGCGGCCGCGTGGGGCCGTCCGCGCTTGCGTCGCCGCTGCTGATGCCATGGGTCCAGGGTAGCCGCCGACGGCTCGGGCCCTACCCGTCGGTGCAGTCTTCCGAACTCACGTGTTTTCCTACTCGCGAGGTTGGTAAATTGAACCCGCAGGTTCATTTTCACAGGCGACCGAGTCGGGAGACGACGATGACCACCCCCTTGGACGACAGGCTCGACCCGGCCTTACGGCGGATGATCGGTGTCATCCTCATCGGCGGGATCATGGGCATCCTCGACGGGTCGATGACCGCCGTGGCCGTGGACACCCTGTCCACCCGCTTCGGCGCCTCGCTCAGCACGACCGGCTGGGTGTCGACCGGCTACCTCCTGGCGCTGACCGTGACCATCCCCGTCACCGCGTGGGCGGTGGACCGGGTCGGCGGCAGACGCCTGTGGCTGTCCGGCCTCGTGCTGTTCATGGCCGGATCGGTCGCCTCGGGCCTCGCCTGGAACATCGGCAGCCTCATCGTCTTCCGGGTGGTGCAGGGCGTAGGCGCCGGGATTCTCGACCCGCTGATGCTCACCCTGCTGGCCCGCGCCGCCGGACCCGCCCGGGTCGGCCGGGTGATGGGCGTGATGGGGATCGTCGGCTCGACCGGACCGGTGCTCGGGCCGATCGTCGGCGGGGTCATCCTGCAAGGCCTCGACTGGCGCTGGATGTTCTTCGTCAACGTGCCGATCGTGATCGTCGCCTTCGCCCTGGCGCGGCGCACCCTGCCCGCCGACCCGCCCGAGGGGCACGCGGCGGCCGGACGCCTGGACGTCCTGGGCGTGGCCCTGATCGGCCCCGGCGTCGCGACCGGCGTGCTCGCGCTGTCGGAGCTCGCCCGGCGCGGCTCGTTCACCACCTGGCAGGTGCTGCTCCCGCTGGCCGTCGCCGTCGTACTGCTCGCCGGGTACGCGGTCCACGCGCTGACCGCCCGTACGGCGCCACCGCTGATCGACCTCCGGCTCTTCACCCGGGGCGGCTTCACCGCGAGCGTCGTCGCGGCCGGCGTGCTGGGGCTCGCCACGTTCGCGAGCATCTTCGTGATCCCGCTGTACTACCAACAGGTGCGCGGATACGGCGTGTTCGAGTCCGGGCTGCGGCTGGCGCCCTTCGGTGCCGGCTCCGCGCTGGTGATGCCGCTCGCGGGACGGCTGTCCGACCGCTGGGGCTCGCGCAACCTCGCCCTGGCCGGCGCGGCGGTCGCCCTGCTCAGCTCGCTGGCGTTCAGCCGGTTCGACGCGCACACCGCCCAACTGTGGCCGCTCCTGGCCGCGTTCACCCTCGGCATCGGCACGGGTTCGGCGGGCGCCCCGGTGATCGGCTCGGTGTACCGGACCCTGCCGCCGAGGCTCGTTCCGCAGGGCAGTTCCGTGCTCTACATGCTCAATCAGCTCGGCGCCTCGATCGGCATCGCCGTGGTCGCGCTGCTCATGCAGGACGCGGGCGCGGACGATCCCCGGTCCGGGTTCCACCACGCGTACCTGGCGGTCGGGTCGGCGCTGGCCGTGATGATCGCCGCCGCCCTCTTCATCCCGGGACGCGCGGTGGCGGCACCCGAGCGGGCGCCTGCCGGACACCAGGAGAACGTCAGCGGTGGGGGCGCGCGGCCGGTGGAAACAGATCGCCTCGGATAAAGAGACTGCGGCCGTGCGTGAACCTCTCCGTGCGGGGCTGGACCTCTGGGAGCAGATATTCGTTCCGGACCACCGGTGACAATTGTTCGGAAACATCGGAGAAGGAAATTCGGATACCTCGGTGACGGTTTTCGAATGTCACCGTCTCCGGGAAAACGCGGTGCCCGGAAAAAGCCCTACACCGGCCCCGTCCCTGCCGCGACCAGCCCCGCCACCGGTGCCACATGACGGCGGCTGATGAGCCAGCGGCCGTCCTCCTGTTCGAAGTCGTCCTCCACGAGGCCGACCACGGTCCAGTCGGCGGGGCGGGGGCGGCCGTCGGGGGTGCGGGTGGTGCTCCAGTGCCAGACCGTGGCGTAGGCCTGCAGGTGGGGGCGGCCGTCGGGCCATTCGATGAGGGTCTGGCCGAGGACGTGGGCGACCGTGGGCTCGCGCCGCCAACGGCTGCCCGCCGACATGAAGGCGGTGAATTCGTCGCGGCCGTGGAAGCGCTGGGTGGGCCCCGGCATCACGTCGTACTCGATCAGGGCGTCCTTGGTGAAGCAGTCGACGAGCTGTCCGTACCGGCCCGTGTCCACCAGCCGGAAGAATTTATAAAAGGTCCGGTAGATTTCCCGCTCCGCCGCGATGGTGGCGAGAAGATCGTCGTTCGTGGAGGCCATGTCGGTCCTTTCTGGGCCGCCGGACGAGTTTCCGTTCATGATGCCACGGAATTCCCGGACCGTGGAATAGAAGTCAGCGATTTCCGGACCTTCCGTTCCGGACCGATGAGTTGCGGGCCGGGCGGCGGTCTGCACCGTTGACAACGGCGGCCCCTCGCCGCCGGCGGACCCGGCACCGGAAGAAGGCACCTCATGGCCCAGCTCGTCTCCACCGTCTTCGTCAGCCTGGACGGCGTGTACCAGGGGCCCGGCGGCCCGCAGGAGGACACCAGCGGCGGCTTCGGCCAGGGCGGCTGGACCGTCCCGTTCTCCGACCCGGACTTCGGCGAGTTCATCACCGGGGTCTTCGAGAACCCCGGCGCCTTCCTGCTCGGCCGGCACACCTACGACATCTTCGCCGCGTACTGGCCGCAGGTGACCGACCCCGACCACCTGATCGCGGCGAAGCTCAACGGCCTCCCCAAGTACGTCGTCTCCGCCACCCTCCGGGACCCCGCCTGGAACCGGACCACCGTGCTCTCCGGCGACCTGGCCAAGGAGGTCCGCGCGCTGAAGGAGAGCACCGAGGGGGAGCTCCAGATCCACGGCAGCGGCGCCCTGGTCCGCGCCCTGGTCAACCTCCGCCTGCTCGACACCCTCCACCTCGCGACCTTCCCCGTCGTCCTCGGCGCGGGCCGCCGCCTCTTCGCGGAGGGCGCCGTACCCACCCGCTTCCGCCACACCGCGGGGCGCGTCACGAGTACGGGCGTCTCCCTCCAGACGTACGACCTGGCGGGCGACCCCGAGTACGGGAGTTTCGAGCTGTCCGACGAGGCGTGAGGCGCTGCCCCGCGCCGTGCGAGAGGGGGCCGGAAGGTCCCCTCGGGGGAGGTTAACTTCCCGAGAACTCATGGGACCTGACGGGAAAATCCACATCTTTGTCATTGACATGCCCACGTCTACGCGCGTCATCATGAGGGCATGAGATTCCCCCCACGAACGTCTCGCCTCGGCGCCGCCGCCGCGCTGCTCTCGGCACTCCTCGTCGGCGGTACGGTCGCCACCGGCACGGCGGAAGCGGCCACCGCGTCCACCGGCAGCATCTGCTACGGCGACCTGCCCTCGCAGGCCTACGACACCCTGGAACTCATCGACCAGGGCGGCCCGTTCCCGTACTCGCAGGACGGCGTCGTCTTCCAGAACCGGGAAGGCGTCCTGCCCGGCCAGTCGTCCGGCTACTACCACGAATACACCGTCAAGACGCCGGGCGAGTCCACGCGCGGCGCCCGGCGCATCGTCACCGGCAAGGCGTACGAGGAGGACTACTACACCTCCGACCACTACGCCACGTTCGACCTGATCGACTTCGGCTGCTGACCCACCCCCACACGACCCGCCCGGCGACCCTTCCCCCCACACCAGGGGTCGCCGGGCGGGTCCGTGGCCGCTCGCCTGCCGTAGGGAACCTCGCCGCGAGAGGAGAGCCGGCCGATGCCCGACAAGGACGCCAGAGGCGTGTTCGACCGATGTGCCGGAGCGGTGGAAGCCGCACCCGTCGCCCTCGGCCAGGTGCTGTACCGGTTCGTTCTCAGGAACTCCGCCAAGGGGAGGCGGTCGGCGGACTTCCAGGCGGATCTGACGTCCTGGCTGCGGCGGTCCCAGCGGGGTGAGTGTGCTGCCGGGGAGGCGTACGACATGTTCTCCCTCGCGGCTGCCCACTGGGCCTTCCTGGCGGCGCTCGGGATCGTGTCGGGGATGTTCCTCGATCACCTCTTCGGCGTCTCGTTCGCGGCCGTACTCGCCGTCACGCTCTCCGTGTTCCCCGCGTTCTGCCTGCTCTCCGCGGCCGACGCGGTGAGGGCGAGGCGCAGCCGCGAGAACCTCACGTACCGCCCGATCGCCCGGCGGTGGGTCATTCCCGTCGTGGCGTCGATGTCGCTGCCGGCGGTCTGGCGTGTGCTCCTCGCCGGGTGGTGAGGGGGGCGTGGCGGGAGCCCCGCGGCCGTCGGTGCGGCGACCGGAATCGCCGCGCCGACGACGGGAAGGGGCCGCCCCTACACCCTGAGCGCGTCCCCTTCGTAGGGCGTCCCGAGCCGGTCCGGGACCTCCGCCAGGGCCACCGCACGCCGCTCGCGGCGCGACGTCTCGCACGCCTCCGCGATGCGCAGGGCGTGGAGGGCCTCGCGGCCGTCGCAGGGGTTGGGGAGTTCGCCCCGGACCACCTCCACGAAGGCGCGCAGTTCGGCCTCGTAGGCGGAGCCGAAGCGCTCGAAGAAGCCGCCCCACGGCTTGTCGCAGGGGGGAGGTCCGGTCGGTTCGGTGGAGGCGACCGGGGTGCGGTCGTCCAGGCCGACCACGACGGTGTCCCGTTCCCCGGCCAGTTCCATGCGGACGTCGTAGCCCGCGCCGTTCAGCCGGGTCGCGGTCGCGGTCGCGAGGGTGCCGTCGTCCAGGGTGAGGACCGCCGCCCCGGTGTCCACGTCACCAGCCGCGCGGAACATCGGCGGCCCGGCGTCCGAACCGCTGGCGTAGACGTCGGTCACCTCGCGCCCCGTCACCCAGCGCAGGACGTCGAAGTCGTGGATCAGGGTGTCCCGGAACAGTCCGCCGGACAGCGGCAGCCACTCCGGCGGGGGCGGGGACTGGTCCGAGGTCAGCGCCCGCACCGTGTGCAGGCGCCCGAGTCTGCCGGAGCGCACCGCCTCGCGCGCGCCCACGTAGCCGGCGTCGAAGCGCCGCTGGAAGCCCATCTGGAGCACCGTGCCGGCGGCCTCGACCTCCGCGAGGGCGTTCAGGGTGCCGGGCAGGTCGAGCGCGATCGGCTTCTCGCAGAACACCGGAAGACCCGAGCGGGCCGCCCGCCCGATCAGCTCCGCGTGCGCGGACGTCGCCGTGGTGATCACCACCGCGTCCACGCCCCACTGGAAGACCTCGTCCACCCCGGGCGCCGCCGTCTCGCCCAGACGGTGCGCCAACTCCTGTGCCCGTAACGGATTCGAGTCCGTCAGGATGAGCGATCCGACCTCCCTGTGGCGGCTGAGCGTGTTCGCGTGGATGGTGCCGATGCGGCCCGTACCGATGACCCCGATGCGCATGGAAACAAAGTGGAGGGCCGTCCTGTACTTGTCAATCAGTATGTCCGGACAATCTGACTTCACGACTTCCCGTCAACCGGGCACCGGACTACGCTCAAGCCCGTGCCGAAACCAGATGTGGACCCGACCGTCGCGCTCGACCTCCGTGTGGACCGCGGCTCCCCGGTGCCGCTGTACTTCCAGCTCTCGCAGCAGCTGGAGGCCGCCATCGAGCGCGGCGCGCTCACCCCGGGCAGCCTGCTGGGCAACGAGATCGAGCTGGCCGCGCGGCTCGGCCTGTCCCGCCCCACCGTCCGCCAGGCCATCCAGTCCCTGGTCGACAAGGGGCTCCTGGTGCGCCGCCGGGGCGTCGGCACCCAGGTCGTGCACAGCCAGGTCAAGCGCCCGCTGGAGCTGAGCAGCCTCTACGACGACCTGGAGGCGGCCGGGCAGCGCCCCGCCACCAAGGTGCTCGTCAACACCATGGTGCCCGCGTCCACCGAGATCGCCGCCGCGCTCGGACTGCCCGAGGGCACCGACGTCCACCGCGTCGAGCGGCTGCGCCTCGCGCACGGCGAGCCGATGGCGTACCTCGTCAACCATCTGCCGCCCGGTCTCCTCGATCTCGACACCGCCCGCCTGGAGGCCACCGGCCTCTACCGGATGATGCGCGCGGCCGGGATCACCCTGCACAGCGCCCGCCAGTCCATCGGCGCGCGCGGCGCCACCCCGGGCGAGGCGGAACGGCTCACCGAGGCCGAGGGCGCCCCCCTGCTCACCATGAGACGCGCCACGTACGACGACACCGGACGCGCCGTCGAGTACGGCGACCATGTGTACCGTCCGGCCCGCTACTCCTTCGAATTCCAGCTCCTCGTGCGGTCCTGACCGGCCCGGATTCCGGCCCTTGCATGTGTCTGGATGTCCGGACAAAGTGACCGTAATGGGTGCCCCGGGCATGTAACGAGTGTTCCGTATGTTCGATACTGAAGTGTTTGGGGCAGGTGACGGCGCCGCCGGGACGAACCGACGGAGTGCTCGCCCGCCCCTCTCGCATGTTGGAGCACGGTCCAGTTACGCACGCAAGAAGGAGCACGGCCTCGTGGCACGGTTTCGGACCCGGGTGGGCACGGCGATGGCAGGGGCACTCGGTGTGATCGCCTGTCTGTCGCTCGCCGCTTGCAGCAGCACCGGCGGCAAGCGGGCCGAGGACGCCCGCAAGGCGGCGGTGGCCCAGGGCAGGTCGGCGGTGAACACCCCCCGCTGGACCTTCGCGATGATCACCCACTCCGGAGACGGCGACACCTTCTGGGACATCGTGCAGAGCGGCGCCAAGCAGGCCGCGATCAAGGACAACGTCAATTTCCTGTACTCGCACGACGACGAGGCCCAGCAGCAGGCGCAGCTGGTCGACGCCGCCGTGGACAAGAAGGTCGACGGCATCATCGTCACCCTCGCCAAGCCCGACGCGCTCAAGGCGGCGGTCGCCCGCGCCGAGAAGGCCGGCATCCCGGTGATCACGGTGAACTCCGGGTCCGCCGACTCCAAGAAGTTCGGCGCCCTCACCCACGTCGGCCAGGACGAGACCATCGCCGGCGAGGCCGTCGGCGACGAGCTGAACAAGCGCGGCCGCGAGAAGGCCCTGTGCGTCCTGCACGAACAGGGCAACGTCGGCCATGAACAGCGCTGCGACGGCGTCGCCAAGACCTTCCACGGCACCGTGCGGAAGCTCTACGTCAACGGCACGAACATGCCCGACGTGCAGTCCGCGATCGAGGCCAAGCTCCAGGCCGACCGCTCCGTGGACGCCGTCGTCACCCTGGGCGCGCCCTACGCCGACACCGCCGCCAAGGCCAGGCAGGACGCGGGCAGCAAGGCCGAGATCGACACCTTCGACCTCAACGCCAAGGTCGCCGCCGAGCTGAAGGACGGCACCCTCGGCTTCGCCGTCGACCAGCAGCCCTACCTCCAGGGCTACGAGGCGATCGACCTGCTGTGGCTGTACAAGTACAACGGCGACATGCTCGGCGGCGGCAAGCCCGTCCTGACCGGTCCGCAGATCATCACCAAGGACCAGGCCGGCGCGCTCGCCGAGTACACCCAGCGGGGCACCCGATGAGCGTGAACACCGAGGCCGCGGCTCCGGCCGGACCCGACGGCCCGTCCGCCGACGAACGCCTGCTGCGGACCTCCCCGCTGCGCAAGCTGCTCGCCCGGCCCGAGCTGGGCTCGGTCGTCGGCGCGCTCGCCGTCTTCGTGTTCTTCGCATGCGTCGCCGACGGCTTCCTGCACGCGTCGAGCCTGAGCACGGTCCTCTACGCCTCCTCGACCATCGGCATCATGGCGGTGCCCGTGGCCCTGCTGATGATCGGCGGCGAGTTCGACCTGTCGGCGGGCGTCATGGTGACGTCCTCCGCGCTGATCTCCTCGATGTTCAGCTATCAGATGACGGCGAACGTCTGGGTCGGCGCGGGCGTGTCGCTGCTGGTCACGCTCGCGGTCGGCGCCTTCAACGGCTTCATGCTGACCCGCACCAAACTGCCCAGCTTCATCGTCACGCTCGGCACCTTCCTGATGCTGACCGGCATGAACCTCGGCTTCACCAAGCTGATCGACGGCACGGTCTCCACCAAGACCATCGCCGACATGGAGGGCTTCCCCAGCGCCCGCGCCGTCTTCGCCTCGACGCTCACCGTCGGGGGCGTCGACTTCAAGGTGACCATCCTGTGGTGGCTCGCCCTCGTCGCCGTCGCCTCCTGGGTGCTGCTGCGCACCCGCGTCGGCAACTGGATCTTCGCCGTCGGCGGCAACGCGGACGCGGCACGCGCGGTCGGTGTGCCCGTCGCCAAGACCAAGATCGGCCTGTACATGGGCGTCGCCTTCGGCGCCTGGGTCTCCGGCCAGCACCTGCTCTTCTCCTTCGACGCCGTCCAGTCCGGCGAGGGCGTCGGCAACGAGCTGATCTACATCATCGCGGCCGTCATCGGCGGCTGCCTGATCACCGGCGGCTACGGCAGCGCCGTCGGCTCGGCGGTCGGCGCGCTCCTGTTCGGCATGACCAGCAAGGGCATCGTCTTCGCCGAGTGGAACCCCGACTGGTTCAAGTTCTTCCTCGGAGCGATGCTCCTCCTCGCGACCCTGCTCAACACCTGGGTCCGCAAGCGTGCGGAGGCCACGAAATGACCGTGACCGAAGAGCGCGTGCCGCTCGTCGAGCTGACCGACGTCAGCAAGCACTACGGCAACGTCCGCGCCTTGGAGGGCGTCTCCCTGGAGGTCCACGCCGGGGAGATCACCTGCGTCCTCGGCGACAACGGCGCGGGCAAGTCCACCCTCATCAAGATGATCGCGGGACTGCACCGCCACGACGGCGGCACCCTGCGCGTCGAGGGCGAGGAGACCCGGCTCGCCTCCCCGCGCGACGCCCTGGACCGGGGCATCGCCACCGTCTACCAGGACCTCGCCGTCGTCTCCCTGATGCCGGTCTGGCGGAACTTCTTCCTCGGCTCCGAGCCGCACAAGGGCAAGGGCCCCTTCCGCCGCCTGGACATCGAGCACATGCGCCGCACCACCCGCGCCGAACTGCTCCGCATGGGCATCGACCTGCGCGACGTGGACCAGCCCATCGGCACCCTCTCCGGCGGCGAGCGCCAGTGCGTCGCCATCGCCCGTGCCGTCCACTTCGGCGCCAAGGTCCTCGTCCTGGACGAGCCGACCGCCGCACTGGGCGTCAAGCAGTCCGGTGTGGTCCTCAAATATGTGGCCGCCGCACGCGACGAGGGCCTCGGCGTCGTGCTGATCACCCACAACCCGCACCACGCGTACCTGGTCGGCGACCGGTTCGTGCTGCTGCGGCGCGGCACCATGGTGGGCAATCACACACGCGACGAGATCACCCTGGACGAGCTGACCAAGCAGATGGCGGGCGGCGCCGACCTCGACGCCCTGGTGCACGAACTCCAGCGCGACTGACGGGGGCGGGGAGCACGCGCGCGGCCTCCATGGTCGCGCGCGCTCCCTTATCCCGCCTTGACACCACGTACCTCGCCCGTTGAGGCAGAATCGACGACGATGAGCACCTACCGCGACCTCACGGCCCCCATCGGTTCCCGCCGAGCGCCCGTACTGCGGACCGTCGGCACCCGGGAACGCCGTTCGCATCTCACGGCTCCCCGCGTGCCCACCGTCGGCATCGACATCGGCGGCACCAAGGTCATGGCGGGCGTCGTGGACGCCGACGGCAACATCCTGGAGAAGCTCCGCACGGAGACCCCGGACAAGTCCAAGAGCCCCAAGGTCGTCGAGGACACCATCGTCGAACTGGTCCTGGACCTCTCCGACCGGCACGACGTGCACGCCGTCGGCATCGGCGCGGCCGGCTGGGTCGACGCCGACCGCAACCGGGTGCTCTTCGCCCCCCACCTGTCCTGGCGCAACGAACCGCTGCGCGACCGCCTCTCCGGCCGCCTCTCGGTGCCGGTCCTGGTCGACAACGACGCCAACACCGCCGCCTGGGCCGAGTGGCGCTTCGGCGCCGGACGCGGCGAGGACCACCTCGTCATGATCACCCTCGGCACCGGCATCGGCGGCGCCATCCTGGAGGACGGCCAGGTCAAGCGGGGCAAGTTCGGCGTCGCGGGCGAGTTCGGCCATATGCAGGTCGTGCCCGGCGGACACCGCTGCCCGTGCGGCAACCGCGGCTGCTGGGAGCAGTACAGCTCGGGCAACGCGCTCGTCCGCGAGGCCAAGGAGCTGGCCGCCGCCGACTCGCCGGTCGCCTACGGCATCATCGAGCACGTCAAGGGCCAGATCGGCGACATCTCCGGGCCCATGATCACGGAGCTGGCCCGCGAGGGCGACGCGATGTGCATCGAGCTGCTCCAGGACATCGGCCAGTGGCTCGGCGTCGGCATCGCCAACCTCGCCGCCGCCCTCGACCCCTCCTGCTTCGTCATCGGCGGCGGCGTCAGCGCCGCCGACGACCTGCTCATCGGCCCCGCCCGCGACGCCTTCAAGCGCCAGCTCACCGGGCGCGGCTACCGCCCCGAGGCCCGCATCGCCCGCGCCCAGCTCGGCCCCGAGGCCGGCATGGTCGGCGCCGCCGACCTCGCCCGCCTGGTCGCCCGCCGCTTCCGCCGCGCCAAGCGCCGCCGGGTCGAGCGCCACGAACGCTACGAGCGGTACGTCCAGGGCCGCCGCGACCGGGACACCGCATGACCACCTCGCTGCCGCACCAGGCGGCGTCCCCGGACACCGCGCACGCCCCCGCCGAGGACCCCGGCCACCGCGTCCGGCGCCGCGCCCTCACGCTGCTGATCATCGTGCTGCTCATCGGCGTACCGGCGGGCTATCTGGTGATCTCCGCCAACCAGAGCCGCGACAGCGGCAAGGACAAGGAGGCGAAGTACTCGGCCACCGGCCTCACCCCGGGCTGGCCCTCCAAGGTGCAGCGCCGCCTCTACCAGATGGCCGTCCCGCGCCCCGCCGACTACATCGCCTACTACGAGACCAACAACTGGAAGACCAGCCGGCTCTACGTGCAGTTCCAGACCAACGAAGCCGGCCTGGACACCTTCCTCGCCACCATGGGCGTACGCCGCGACGCGCTGAAGAAGGGCGCCCTCACCATCGGCGCCCGCGACCGCAAGGTCTCCGGCTGGAACTTCGCCGGCCCCGGCCCCTGGGTCGGCCTGGCCCGCACGCAGAAGAACCCCGCCCCCACCCGGGACGTGGTCGTGAACATGTCCAACCCGCAGTACCCGATGGTCTACGCGGTCTCGCGCACGGTGCCGTGACCCGGGCCCGGCCGGCACGGTGACCTGGGCTTCTGTGGCCTCCGGGGCCGATTGTCAGACCCCGCCCGTACAGTCGGAGACAACTGGTCCGACACACGGGCGGGAGGTGACAGGACGTATGGACGGCGGCACGGCCGTGCTGAGCGAGCGCGCGTACTCCGAGGCGATCGGGGGCCGGATTCCGGCGTACCTCGCCACCCTCTACCTGCCCGCACCCCTGCCCCGCGAGGGCCGGATCGCCCTCTGGTCGCCCGACGGCACCCCGCTGCCCGAGCCGGAGGGCTCCGGGGGCACGGTCACCGAGCTGACCGTCGTACGCCGCCAGGGCGCGACCGTACGGCGCCGCCAGGTACCCGCGCTGACCCTGCCGCTCATGGACGCCCTGCCCCTGCTGGCAGGCGCCCGGCATGACACCGCCGCCCACCCCGCCACCGTCTGCTGGGGCGCCGCCGCGCTGCACGCCCTGCGCCTGGCCGCCCGGGGCCGGCTGCTGCCCGGCCTCACCCCGGGCGGGTACGACGCCTGGCGCGCGGGCCCGCTGGAGCCCGACGACATCGCGCACCTGCGCGCCATCGCCGCCGCGCTGCCCGCCGAGGGCCACGCGGTGCCGCTGCCCGGCGAGGGCCCGCTCCGGCTGCCCGCACCCGAGGCCCTGGTCCGCTCCTTCCTGGACGCGGTCGCCGACACCCTGCCCCGCACCCCCGCCGCCCCGCACACCGGCGGCCGCCCCTTCGCCGCCCGCGAACCCCAGCCCCTGCCCGGCGCCCACGACTGGGCGGCCGAGGTCGCCGCGGGCATGGACGCGGGCGTCCGCATCTCGCTGCGCCTGGACCTGTCGGCGTACGCCGTCTTCGACGCCGGGGACGACGGATCGCGCGCGGCGGGCGCGGCCGTCGTCCAGGTCCACAGCCTGGCCGACCCCACCCTGGTCGCGGACGCGGCGGCCCTGTGGGCGGGGGAGGCGGACGATGCCTTCGGACCCCGCGCGCGTGTGGACGCCGCCCTCGCCGTACGGCGCGCGGCCCGCGTGTGGGCGCCCCTGGAACGGCTGGCCGAGCGCGACACCCCTGACGTGCTCGCGCTGACGGAGGAGGAGGTGAGCGACCTGCTCGGGACCGCGGCCGGCCGGCTCTCCGCCGCCGGGGTCGCCGTGCACTGGCCGCGTGACCTCGCCCACGACCTCAGCGCCTCCGCCGTCGTCCGCCCCGCGCCCGGCTCGGCCACCGACGGCACCGGCTTCTTCGACAGCGAGGACCTGCTCCAGTTCCGCTGGCAGCTCGCGCTCGGCGGCGACCCGCTCAGCGAGGCCGAGATGGACGCCCTCGCGGAGGCCCACCGTCCCGTCGTACGGCTCCGGGACCGCTGGGTGCTGGTCGACCCCGCGCTGGTCCGCAAGGCCCGCAAGCGCGAACTCGGGCTGCTCGACCCGGTCGACGCGCTCTCCGTCGCCCTCACCGGCACCGCCGAGGTGGACGGCGAGACCGTGGAGGCCGTCCCCACCGGCGCCCTCGCCGCCCTGCGCGACCGCCTCACCGCCGGACTCGCCCCCGCCGAGCCGCCGCCAGGCCTGGACGCCACCCTCCGCGACTACCAGCTGCGCGGGCTGGCCTGGCTCGACCTCATGACCTCGCTCGGCCTCGGCGGCTGCCTCGCCGACGACATGGGCCTCGGCAAGACCGTCACCCTCATCGCCCTGCACCTCAAGCGCGCCCGCCCGGAACCCACCCTCGTGGTCTGCCCCGCCTCCCTCCTCGGCAACTGGCAGCGCGAGATCAACCGCTTCGCCCCCGGCGTCCCCGTCCGCCGCTTCCACGGCGCCGACCGCACGCTGGAGGGCCTGACCGGCGGCTTCGTCCTCACCACCTACGGCACGATGCGCTCGGCCGCCGAACAGCTCGCGGACCGCTCCTGGGGCATGGTCGTCGCCGACGAGGCCCAGCACGTGAAGAACCCGTACTCCGCGACCGCCAAGGCGCTGCGCACCATCGGCGCCCCCGCGCGCGTGGCGCTCACCGGCACCCCCGTCGAGAACAACCTCTCCGAGCTGTGGGCCCTGCTCGACTGGACCACCCCCGGACTCCTCGGCCCCCTCCAGTCGTTCCGCGCCCGGCACGCGCGCGCGGTGGAGAACGGCGAGGACCAGGAGGCCGCCGAGCGCCTGGCCCGCCTGGTGCGGCCGTTCCTGCTGCGCCGCAAGAAGTCCGACCCCGGCATCGTCCCCGAACTGCCGCCCAAGACCGAGACCGACCACCCGGTGCCGCTCGGCCGCGAACAGGCCGCGCTGTACGAGGCGGTGGTCCGCGAGTCCATGGCGGCCATCGAGTCCGCCGACGGCATCGCCCGGCGCGGACTGGTCCTCAAGCTGCTCGGCGCGCTGAAGCAGATCTGCGACCACCCCGCGCTGTACCTCAAGGAGGGCACGTCCCGCCCGGACGGCCTCGCCGCCCGCTCCGGCAAACTCGCCCTCCTCGACGAACTGCTCGACACCGTGCTCGCCGAGGACGGCTCGGTGCTCGTCTTCACCCAGTACGTCGGCATGGCCCAGCTGATCACCGCCCACCTCGGCGCCCGCGCGGTCCCCGTGGACCTGCTGCACGGCGGCACCCCCGTGCCCGAGCGCGAGCGCATGGTCGACCGCTTCCAGGCCGGCGAGACCCCGGTCCTGGTCCTCTCCCTCAAGGCCGCCGGCACCGGCCTCAACCTCACCCGCGCGGGCCATGTCGTCCACTTCGACCGCTGGTGGAACCCCGCCGTCGAGGACCAGGCCACCGACCGCGCCTACCGCATCGGCCAGACCCAGCCCGTCCAGGTCCACCGCCTGGTCACCGAGGGCACGGTGGAGGACCGCATCGCCGAGATGCTCACCGCCAAGCGGGCCCTCGCCGACGCCATCCTCGGCTCCGGCGAGGCCGCCCTCACCGAACTCACCGACCGCGAACTGTCCGACCTGGTCTCGCTGCGGAGGCCGTCATGACGGAACAGAGTCCTGCGGAGGCTGCGCGGAGGGCGTTGCGGGAGGCCCGGGAGAAGAAGGCGTCGGGTGCGGGGGAGGAGGGCACGCGGGCATCGGCTTCCCGGCCCTCGGAGCCTTCGCGCGCCGAGGAGCCCGGTGGGTCGTCCCGGGCTGGTGAGTCGTCCCGGACCGGTGAGTCCTCCCGAGCCGGTGGGTCGTCTCGGACTGGTGGGTCGACCCGAGGTGGTGGGTCGTTCCGGACCGGTGAGTCGCCCCGAGCCGGTGGGTCGTTCCGGACCGGTGAGTCCACCCGAGGCGACGAGCCCGTCCGGACGGGTGAGTCCTCCCCGTCTGGTGAACCGTCTCCGGCGGGGGAGCGCGGTGAGCCCGTCCGGGCCGGGGACATCGCGCGAGCGGCCCTCCGTGCCGCCGTCACCCAGCGGCTGAGCGGGAACGCCCGCGCGGCGGAGCGGCCGGTGGCCGAAGCGGGGGACGCTGCCGTCGGTTCGGCAGCGAGTACGGCCCCTGGCCCAGAGGCTGGCGGGGCGGCCGCTGGCCCCGAGCCCGAAGGCGCCGGCCCCGGCCCGAGGCCGGACGGCGTCGGCACCGGCCGAGCGGTCGATGGCTCCGCTGGTGCGGGGTCCGAAGATGTTGCCCCCGTGCCGGGGGCTGAAGGCGGCGGTTCCAGTTCGGGCGCGGTCGGTGCCGCTCCTGGGCTGAGGGCGGATGGTGTCGGTCCCGGCCCAGCTGTTGATGGCTCCGCTGGTGCGGGGTCTGAAGGCGTAGCCCCCGTGCTGGGGGCTGAAGGCATCGGTTCCAGTCCGGATGTGGCTGGCGCTGCTCCTGGCCAGAGGCCGGACGGTGTCGGTCCCGGTCGAGTGGTCGATGGCGCCCCTGGTGCGGGGGCCGAAGATGCTGCCCCCGTAGCAGGGGCTGAAAGCGTCGGCACCGGCCGTGTGGTCGGTGGACCCGGCACTTCGGGGGGCGAAGGCGCTGCCCGCGTACCCGGCGCTGATGGGGCTGCCCCCGGCCCGCGTACGGCCGACCCCGTACCTGGACCGGTGCCGGAAGGCCCCGACCCCACCTCCCGTCCGCCGGCGGACGCCGTACCCACCGGCCGAGGGGCTGATGGAGCGACGGACTCGGAGGCCGGGCACGCCACCACCGCCCAGCCGACCGCCGAAGGCGACCCCGCCGGGGAAGCCCCTGCTCCCGCAGCCCACCCAACCACCACCCCGCTCTCCACCACCCGCCGCCCCGGCGACGCAGCCCGCGAGGCGTTGCGTGCCGCGCGGGCGGAGGCGCTTCGTGTTCAGGTGGAGGAGGAGAAGCGGCGGCCGGCGCGGAAGCCGGTGCGCAAGGCGCCGGTCGCTCCCGCCGAGGGGACGCCCGCAGCCGCTCGGGCTCAAGTGGTCCGTGAGGTAAGGGACTTCCTCGCGACCGCCTTCCGCATGCCCACTTGGGAGGACACCCCGGAAGAGGCCGAGGAGGCCACGGAGGCCGAAACCCCCGCCCCGGAGCCGGAGTTCGCGCGCCCCGAGCCCGTCCGGCCGGAGCCCGCGCACGCGACCCCGCATGTCCCCGCCACCATGGCGACCCCCCACCGCGACAACGAACTCCGCCGCACCTTCCCCGCGTTCGCGCCTCGCGGGGAGACCGACGGGTTCGCCGACACCTGGTGGGGCAACGCCTGGGTGGAGGCGCTGGAGCGGGGCGCGCTGGACGCCAAGCGGCTGGCGCGCGGCCGGGGTTACGCGGACGCGGGCCACGTGGACGCGATCACCGTGACACCGGGTCAGGTGCTGGCGTACGTGAGGGGAAGCCGCCCCCGGCCCTACCGCGTGCACATCACCCTGCCCACGCTCCAGGACGCGGACTGGGAGCGGTTCCTGAACGCCGCCGTGGAGAGCCCGGGCCACATCGCCGCGCTGCTCGACAAGGAGCTGCCCCACACCCTGGCGGACTGCGGCGCACCCCTGCTGCCGGGCCCCGCCGAGCTGAGGCCCCGGTGCAACTGCCCCGACTCGGGCCACCCCTGCAAGCACGCGGCCGCGCTCTGCTACCAGACGGCACGTCTGCTGGACGCCGACCCCTTCGTACTGCTCCTGCTGCGCGGCCGGGGTGAGCGCGAGCTGCTGGACACGCTGTCCCGCCGCAGCGCCGCCCACGCGGCCCGCACCGCCCGGGAGGGCCGGGCCACGGACCTGCCCGGCGTACGGGCCACGGAGGCGCTCGCCGAGCGGCGACTGCCGCCCCCGCCCCCGCCGTTGCCCGCGCCCGCGCACCCGGAGCAGCCCCCGGTGTACCCGGCGGCCCCCGGCGGCCCCGACCCCTTCGCGCTGGACCAGCTGGCCACCGACGCCGCCGCCCGCGCGCACGCCCTGCTCACCACCGGCCGCGACCCGGTGGGCGGTCTGACCCTGTGGCAGGACGCGGTGCGCCTCGCCGCCGCCCGCCCCGGCTCCGGTCTGACCGCCGCGACCCGCGCGCTGTACGCCACGCTGGCCTCGGCGGCCGGCCGTACCCCCGCCGACCTGGCCCGTGCGGTGGCCGCCTGGCGGCAGGGCGGCCTCGCGGGACTGGACGTCCTGGAGGAGCCGTGGAACCCGCCGGCGGGCCGCTTCGACCGCGCGCGCCCGCTGCTGATCGCCGCCGGACTGCCCCCGTTCCGCCCCTGGCACAACCACCTCACGCACCCGCTCGGCCATGTCCAGCTCCGCTTCGGCCAGGACGGCCTCTGGTACGCCTACGAGTCCGAGCCGGACCGCGCCGACTGGTGGCCCCGGGGCACCCCCGCCCTCGACCCGGTGGACGCCCTCACCGGCCTGGACGCCCTGGCCGGCCTCTGACCCGGCCGGCCGGCACACGGCGAACGCCCCTACAGGAGGCCCCCGTTGCACCTGCGCGATGTCACCCCGCACGACCTCGACGCCTATCTGCGGATGCGCTGCGACCCCGTCATGATGGCCCACCTCGGCGGCCCGCTGCCCCGCGAGGGCATGGCCGACAAGGTCCGCCGGGACGTCGAGCAGGCCGCCGCCGACCGTGCCTGGATAAAGATGATCGTCCCGGACCCCGACAACCCCACCGACCCCGCTGACCCCAACGACCCCACAGGCCCCGCCCGCCGGGCCGGCGCCCCCCACCCCACCGACCCCGCCCACCCCGGAACCGTCGCCGGCACCGTCACCCTCTGGTCGCACGACACCCCCCACGGACCGATGTCCGAGATCGGGTGGATGGTGCTGCCCGAGTTCCAGGGGCAGGGACTGGCCAAACGCGCGGTCCGCGCCCTGCTCGCACAGGCCCGCGAGCAGGACCGCTGGGGCACCGTACACGCCTTCCCCGCGACGGCGAACGCGCCGTCCAACGGCATCTGCCGCTCCCTCGGCTTCCGGTTCGTCGCGGAGACCGAGGTGGACTTCGCCGGACGGACCCTGCGCGTCAACCACTGGACCGTGGACCCCCGCCGGGCGCCCCTCCCGTGAAGACCGTGTGAGGATTCCCCGCCGATCCCAGGGGACGCGCCCCCCGCACCGCCCCCCACGAAACGGGCACACCCGGCCGGCGGTTAGCGTGGTGCGGTGAGTGAGAAGAAGACCCCTGCCCTCCAGTACCGGTTCGACGGCCCCGAAGACGCCCCCGTGCTCGTGCTCGGGCCGTCCCTCGGGACGACCTGGCACATGTTCGACCGTCAGGTGCCGGAACTGGTCAAGCAGTGGCGGGTCTTCCGGTTCGACCTGCCCGGACACGGCGGCGCCCCCGCCCACCCGGCCGGTTCCGTCGGCGAGTTGGCCGACCGGCTGCTGGCCACGCTCGACGCGCTCGGCGTCCAGCGCTTCGGCTACGCGGGCTGCGCGCTCGGCGGTGCCGTCGGCCTCGAACTGGCCCTGCGCCGCCCCGAACGGCTCGCCTCGCTCGCGCTGATCGCCGCCTCGCCCCGCTTCGGCACCCCCGACGAGTTCCGCCAGCGCGGGGTGATCGTACGGACCAACGGGCTCGACCCGATCGCCCGCAGCGCGCCCGAGCGCTGGTTCACCGGCGGGTTCGCCGCCGCGCAGCCCGCCATCACCGAGTGGGCCGTGCAGATGGTGCGCACCACCGACCCCGGCTGCTACATCGCCGCCTGCGAGGCGCTGGCCGCTTTCGACGTACGCCCCGAACTGGGCCGGGTCGGCGTGCCGACCCTCGTCCTGGTCGGCTCCGAGGACCAGGTGACCGGCCCCGCCGAGGCGCGCACGCTGGTGGCCGGGGTCCCGGACGCCCGGCTCGCGGTCGTCCCCGGCGCCTCCCACCTGGTGCCGGTCGAGCAGCCCGCCGCCGTCACCGACCTGCTCGTACGCCACTTCTCCACCGCCTGGCAGCAGCCGTACGAGACCGGCCAGACGGCGCTGCCGGCCGCGCCCGCCATTCCGGCGCTCGCCCCGCCGCAGCCCGTGCCGGTCGCGCCGCTCGCCGAGATCGCCCCCGCGCCCGTCGCCGTACCGCAGGAGGCGTCCGGCGTCGCCGACCGGTACGAGACCGGGCTCAAGATCCGCCGCGAGGTGCTGGGCGACGCGCACGTGGAGGGGGTGCTCGCGGAGGCCGACGCCTTCTCCGGGGACTTCCAGGAGTTCGTCACCCGCTACGCCTGGGGCGAGATCTGGGACCGCCCCGGCCTCGACCGCAGGTCCCGCAGCTGTGTCACGCTCACCGCGCTGGTCGCGGGCGGCCACCTGGACGAGCTGGCCGTCCACACCCGCGCGGCGCTGCGCAACGGCCTGACCCCGGCCGAGATCCGGGAGGTGCTGCTCCAGGCGGCCGTGTACTGCGGTGTCCCTGCCGCCGCCGGCGCCTTCCGGGTGGCCCAGCGCGTCATCCGCGAGGAGACCACGCCCGCCGAGTGAGCGGGGCGGCCCGAGACGACAGGATGGACACCATGAGGTTCACCAAGAAGTCCCACGCGTGCGTACGCCTGGAGAAGGACGGGCGGACGCTCGTCATCGACCCCGGCGGCTTCAGCGAGAGCGACGCCGCGCTCGGCGCCGACGCGATCCTGATCACGCACGAGCACCCGGACCACTTCGACGAGGGCCGCCTGCGCACCGCCATGGAGGCCAACCCGCAGGCCGAGATCTGGACGCTGAAGTCCGTGGCGGACCAGATCGCCGCCGCCTTCCCCGGCCGCGTCCACACAGTCGGCCACGGCGACACCTTCACGGCCGAGGGCTTCGACGTCCAGGTCCACGGCGAACTCCACGCGGTCATCCACCCGGACATCCCGCGCATCACCAACGTCGGCTATCTGATCGACGACGGCAAGATCTTCCACCCCGGCGACGCCCTGGCCGTCCCCGAGCAGCCGGTGGAGACCCTGCTGGTGCCGGTCATGGCCCCCTGGAACAAGATCGCCGAAGTCATCGACTACGTCCGCGAGGTCAAGCCCCGGCGCGCCTACGACATCCACGACGCCCTGCTCACCGACCTCGCCCGCCCGATCTACGACCGCCAGATCGGCTCCCTCGCCGGTGCCGAGCACCTGCGCCTGGCCCCCGGGGACGACACCCGCCTCTGAAGTCCGCCCACGCCCGCCCACGCCCGCTCGCCCACGTCCGCCCGCGTCCGCTCGCCCACGCTCGCCCGCGCCCCTCGCCCGAAGGCCCGTTGTCACACCCGGCGGGTAGGTTGTGGAACATGCGCATCGCCACCTGGAACGTGAACTCGATCACCGCCCGTCTGCCCCGGCTGCTGGCCTGGCTGGAGAGCAGCGGCACCGACGTGCTCTGCCTCCAGGAGGCCAAGATCGCCGAGGAGCAGTTCCCGTTCGAGGCGTTGCGCGAGCTGGGCTACGAGGCGGCGGTGCACGCCACAGGCCGGTGGAACGGCGTGGCGGTGCTCTCCCGCGTCGGCATCGAGGACGTGGTCAAGGGCCTGCCCGGCGACCCGGGGTACGACGGCGCGGTGGAGCCCCGCGCCCTGTCGGCCACCTGCGGCCCGGTCCGCGTCTGGTCGGTGTACGTGCCCAACGGCCGCGAGGTGGACCACCCGCACTACGCGTACAAGCTCCAGTGGTTCGAGGCCCTGAAGGCGGCCGTCGCCGGGGACGCGGCGGGCGGCCGCCCCTTCGCGGTCCTCGGGGACTACAACGTGGCGCCGACGGACGACGACGTCTACGACCGCGCCGCCTTCGAGGGCGCCACCCATGTCACCCCCGCCGAGCGCGCCGCCCTCGCCTCCCTGCGCGAGACCGGCCTGACGGACGTGGTCCCGCGCCCGCTGAAGTACGACAAGCCCTTCACGTACTGGGACTACCGCCAGCTCTGCTTCCCGAAGAACCGCGGCATGCGCATCGACCTGGTCTACGGCAACGAACCCTTCGCCGGAGCCGTCAAGGACGCCTACGTGGACCGCGAGGAGCGCAAGGGAAAGGGCGCGTCGGATCACGCGCCCGTGGTGGTCGACCTCGACGTGTGATGCCACGCTGGGGAGATGAACATTCCGTTCCTGGGGGCCCGGCACCGCGGCAGCGGTGACGTGGCGCCGCCGGCCGACCCCGAGGCCATCGCCGCGCTGCTCTCCGAGTGCGAGCTGCTGCGCTCCCAGGCGGAGGAGGCGGGCGTCCGCCTCGACGACACCCCGGCCTCCCTGGAGGCCCTGGACCAGCTGCTCCCGCGCTGGCGCGACGACGCCGAGCTGCTGCCCTGGCTGGGCAACGACGCCGGGCTCTATCTGGGCACCGTCGTCCTGCGCACCGTACCCGGCGCGGCCTGGCACCTCCGTGAGGACGGCGAGCCCGTGCTGCGGCTCGCCTCCGGACGGGAGGCGGAGGTCGTGGAGTGCGGCCGCGAGTGGGCCGCCGGCGGCGTCCCCGAGCTGTCCCAGCTGTACGCGGAGCTGTCGGAGACCTGAACCCCGCCCCGGCCGCCGGCCGCGAAGCACCCCTCAGCCGGGGGAGTAAATACGGCTAATGCCCGAAAGGCGCGTGTCGTCCATCCGTGTAGCGGCTAGCTGGATAGTTTGCGGCCAGCACGACCACGGCTGAGTACGACACGGCTGAGAGTGAGTAGGGCTGCGGATGGCCGTCGATCCGTTGATCGAACTGCGCGACGTCAACAAGTACTACGGGGATCTGCACGTCCTCCAGGACATCGACCTCACGGTGGGCAAGGGGGAGGTGGTCGTGGTCATCGGCCCCTCGGGGTCGGGCAAGTCGACGCTGTGCCGCACGATCAACCGGCTGGAGACCGTCGAGTCCGGGACCATCACCCTGGACGGTGAGCCGCTGCCGCAGGAGGGCCGGGCGCTGGCCCGGCTGCGGGCCGAGGTCGGCATGGTCTTCCAGTCGTTCAACCTCTTCGCGCACAAGACCGTCCTGGAGAACGTCTCCCTCGCGCAGATCAAGGTGCGCGGCCGCAAGAAGGGTGACGCCGAGCGCCGCTCGCGCGAACTCCTGGACCGGGTCGGCCTGCTGGCCCACGCCGACAAGTTCCCGGCGCAGCTCTCCGGCGGCCAGCAGCAGCGCGTGGCCATCGCCCGCGCCCTCGCCATGGACCCCAAGGCCCTGCTCTTCGACGAGCCCACCTCCGCCCTCGACCCCGAGATGATCAACGAGGTGCTGGAGGTCATGCAGCAGCTGGCCCGCGAGGGCATGACCATGATCGTCGTCACCCACGAGATGGGCTTCGCCCGCTCCGCCGCCAACCGGGTCGTCTTCATGGCCGACGGCCGGATCGTGGAGGACCGCACCCCGGAGGAGTTCTTCACCGCCCCGCGCAGCGAGCGCGCCAAGGACTTCCTGTCCAAGATCCTCAAACACTGACCGGGGGAGTGCGTCCCATGTCCCGCGCCACCCGTGCCGCCCGCGCGCCCCGCGCCCGGCTGCTGTCCGTCCTGCCCGCGCTGCTCGCCCTGCTGGCCCCGCTCGCCGGCTGCGGCAAGGACGGCAGCCCGCCGGCCAAGGGCCCCGCCCCCGAGCGGCTCCCGCACTACGCGGTCGACCACAACTTCACCCTGCCCGGCTCCCCGACCTGGCGGCGGGCCAAGAAGCGCGGCCACTTCGTCGTCGGCGCCAAGGAGGACCAGCCCTACCTCGGCGAGAAGGACCCGGCCACCGGCGTCTACTCGGGCTTCGACATCGAGATCGCCAAGATGCTCTCCGCCTCCCTGGGCTTCCCCGGCGACAGCGTCCGCTTCCGCACCATCGCCTCCGCCAACCGCGAGACGGCCCTGCAGAACGGCCAGATCGATTTCTACGTCGGCACCTACACCATCAACGCCAACCGCAAGAAGCTGGTGGGCTTCGCGGGCCCGTACTACATGGCGGGCCAGTCCCTGCTGGTCCGCAAGGACACCGACGACATCCACGGGCCGCAGGACCTCGACGGCAAACGCGTGTGCTCGGCGGCCGGTTCGACGCCGTACCAGCGCATCAAGGACGACTACCCGAAGGCGATCCTCGTCGCCTACGACACCTACTCGGTGTGCGTCGACAACCTGCTCACCTATCAGGTCGACGCGGTCACCACCGACGACGCGATCCTCATCGGGTACGCGGCCAAGGCCCCCGATGAACTCAAGGTCGTGGGAAGGCCGTTCTCCAAGGAGCCCTACGGCATCGGCGTCCCGCACGGCGACAACGCCCTGCGCTTCGCCCTCGACGACGCCCTCGCCGCCCGGGAGAAGAACGGCGACTGGAAGAGGGCGTACGACGCGACACTCGGCCTGTCCGGCGTGCCCGCACCGAAACCTCCGCCGATCGACCGCTATCCGGCGAGCTGACCGAGGACGGCATGAACGTACTGACAGACAACTTCGCCGTCTACGGCGAGGGTTTCCTCGGCACGGTCGAACTGACCGTCTACGCCTCCTTGCTGGCGCTCGCGCTGGGCTTCCTGATGGCGTCCTTCCGGGTCGCGCCGGTGGCCTCGCTGCGGGTCTTCGGCACCGCGTGGGTTACCGTGCTGCGCAACACCCCGCTCACCCTGCTGTTCTTCGCGGTGCTGCTCGGACTGCCCCGCTTCGGACTCGTGCTGCCCTTCCAGGCGTTCGCGGTCATCGCGCTCGGCTGCTACACCTCGGCGTTCATCTGCGAGGCGCTGCGCTCCGGCATCAACACCGTGCCCCGGGGGCAGGGGGAGGCCGCCCGCAGCCTCGGCATGACGTTCTCGCAGACCCTGAGCGTGGTCGTGCTGCCGCAGGCCTTCCGCTCGGTGATCCCGCCCGTCGGCTCGACCCTGATCGCGCTCGCCAAGAACTCGGCCATCGCGGGCGCCTTCAGCGTCACCGAACTCCTCGGCACCTACAAGACACTGAGCGAGCTGGGCTACAACATCGTCTGGATCTTCGTCTGGATCGCGGTGGGCTATCTCATCATCACCCTCGCGATCAGCGCCCTGTTCCACTTCCTGGAGCGCAAGTGGGGGGTCGCCCGATGACCGGCACCACCGCCCTGTACGACGTCCCCGGCCCCGGCACCCGGCGCCGCCACGCCCTCTACGCCGTCCTCTCCACGGCCGTGCTGCTCGGCCTGGTCGCCTGGGTGCTGTATCTCCTGTTCGCCACCGACCAGTTCACCTACACCAAGTGGATGCCCTTCGAGTACAAGGGCATCCAGGAACTGCTGCTGCGCGGCCTCGGCAACACCCTCAAGGCGTTCGCCATGGCGGCCGTGCTCTCCCTCGCGCTCGGCGGGGTGCTGGCCGTCGGACGGCTCTCCGATCACCGCCCGGTGCGCTGGCTGGCGACGCTCGTCGTGGAGTTCTTCCGCGCGATGCCCGTCCTGGTCATGATCTTCTTCATCTTCGTGGCGCTCAAGGTGCAGGCGCTGCCCGCGCTCGTCGCCGGACTGACCCTCTACAACGGCTCGGTGCTCGCCGAGGTCTTCCGCTCCGGCGTCAACGCCGTCGAACGCGGCCAGCGCGAGGCCGCGTTCGCGCTCGGCATGCGGAAAACCCAGGTCATGACCTACGTCCTCGTACCGCAGGCGGTGCGGGCCATGTTGCCAGCGATCATCAGCCAGTTGGTGGTCGCGCTGAAGGACACCTCGCTCGGCTTCCTCATCACCTACGAGGAGTTCCTCCACGCCGGGAAGCTCATCGCCTCGAACCTCGACTACGATTTGCCGTTCATCCCCGTGGTGATGGTGATCTCGCCTATCTACATCGGGATGTGCATGTTGCTCTCGTGGTTCGCCGGCTGGGTGGCCCGCCGGGAGCAGCGCAGTCCCAAGACCGAGGCCGTGGCGGTCGCCGAGGCCGGTCCTGGGACACTGCTGCCCGGTGGGGAGCCACCCACGGCGCCGAAGCCGTGAAGGGGGCGGCAGGACAACGGGCCATGCTCGTCCGGCGGCAGCCGGAGATCACTGCTCGCGCAGGGGCACCGACACGTACGACGGGTCGGCCGCCGGCGAGGAGAAGGTCAGCTGCGCGCCGGACGGGTTGTGCTCGATGTAGAGCGGGTCGACCGTGTCCACGACCAGCGCGAGCCGGTGCCCGGACGGCACGTCGTACGCCGTCGAGAACAGCTCCAGGTCCACGCCGAACGGCTTGCCCGGTGTCTGCCCGTGCCAGGTCAGCGGGGCGTGCGTGACCAGCTTGCCGATGCCGAGCGGGCCCACGTCGTACAGGTAGGCCACCAGGGTGCCGCTCTCGGCGGTCGGGGTCAGCGTGGTGTGCAGCCTGGCGGTGCCGCGTACGCGCTGTGGGGCCGCGTAGCGCTCCGACTGCCACACGGCCGCCCAGCGGCGCGGCAGCAGCGGGATGGAGGCCATCGGGGGCAGCTTGGCGAACTGGTCCAGGGCGCCGGAGAGCAGCACGACACCGCCGTCCGCGCCGGAGTCGACGTTCGCGTGGATGGTCGTGGTGCCGGTGAGGGCGAGCTTGCGTTCGGTGGCGGCGACCGACTTCCAGTCCGGGTAGCCCTCGTAGCCGGCCGCGTCGCGGGACTCCAGCTGGACGGGCTGCTCGCGGTCGATGCCGTTGTCCACACCGCGCAGATAGTGGTCGAACCAGCGCGCGGTGTCCGTCCACACGTCGTTGGGCAGCCCGAACAGGCCGGTCAGCTCCGGGGTGGCGTGGTCGCCGGGGCGCAGCTCCAGGCGCTTGGGGCCGGTCAGCTTCTCGTAGAAGCCGGCGTACTGGTTGACCGGGAAGACCGAGTCGTTCCAGGCGCCCGCGAGGAGGACGGCGGGCTTGCTCTTGTTGAGCCGGTCCAGGTAGGAGGCGGCCGAGCGCCGGTCGCCCCACGCGGTCAGCTCGTCCTCCTTGGCGAGGTCGGAGGCGTAGAAGCTGTCGAAGATCCCGCGCAGCTCGGGGCCCTCGCGGCCGGTGACCAGGCCCGCGCCGTCCAGCAGCGCGCCCGCCTGGACGTGCTGGGTGCGGCCGGAGTAGATCGAGCCGATGAGGTCGGCCCAGCCGCTGAGCGCCGCGACGGCCTTGACGCGGGGGTCGTGGGCGGCGGCGAGCAGGCTGATGCCGGCGCCGTAGGAGACGCCCGCCATGCCGACGCGGCCGGGGTCGGCGGGGGTGTTGGCCAGCGCCCAGTCGATCACCTTGGAGGCGTCCGCGAGGTCGGGCGGCCCGGCCACCTCGATCTCGCCGCCGGACTGCCAGAAGCCGCGCACGTTGTAGGTGAGGACCACATAGCCGGACTCGGCGAGCTTGCGGGCCTGGGCGAGGTACTGCACCTGGGGCAGGCCCCAGCTGGTGGGGAGCACGAGGAGCGGGTGGCGGCCGGTGGCGGTGGCGCCGGGGGGTGTGACGACGTTCGCCTTGAGGACGGTGCCGCCGTCGCCGGGAATGTCGACGAAACGTACGGAGGGAGCGGCCGCCTGGGCCGCCGGGGCCAGTCCGACGAGGGCCCCGGCGGCCAGTGCCGCCGATACGGTGCCGACGGCGCAGGTGCGCAGGGTGCGGTGGGGGGATTGCATGGGTCACTCCTGACGCGTGCCAGTGCAAAGTGACCCGAGGGTAGTGGGCGGTTGTCAACTCAAGTAACCCGTCGGTAAGTTACGTACGGGTAAAGGTTGTCGGGCGTGACTGTTGAATACCGGCGGTGAGCGCTACGACGCCTGCGGTGCCGGCCGCGCCTCTTCCTCCGTCACCGGGAACGGCGCCTGCGCGGCCCGTGTCACATCGGCGACCAGCTCCACCAGATCCGGGCCGTACGCCTGGGAGTTGACCACCTTCAGCAGCAGCACGAACGGGCCGTTGCCGTGCTTGCGCGCCAACCGCGGGTGATTGCGGGCCAGATAGCGCGTCGCGGCCTGGTTGGTGATGGCCCGCTGCCCGCAGAACAGGAACACCGGACGCGTCTCGCGCCCCGCCGTCACCTTGGCGAGCAGCACGTACTCGGTCGTGCCCGGCTCCATCCGGTAGGTCTCCGAACCGATGCGGAACGCCCCCCGGTTGGGCCCCTTCTCCTTCTCCGTGTTGACCCGGATGCCGGGCAGCAGGGCCGTCATATGGGCCTGCATCCGCCGGTTGGACGCCGGTCCGCCCACACAGAACTCGGTGCGCTCCCCGAACCCCTGATGGGTCGCGTCCTGCGTCACCACCTGGAAGTTCGCCCCGCACTCCTTGATCAGCGCGGACAGTTCGAGCAGGGCGAACACGTCGAAGCGGTGCACCGCGGGCTCCGTGGCCGCCGGGTCGCGGTTGACGACGAGCAGGGACTCCGCGTTCTCCGGCAGCCCGAAGAACGCCTGCTTGCGCCGCAGCCTGCGCCGCCACAGATAGGTGCGGGCCAGCCAGCCGAGCGCCGCGCTGACGCCGGTGCCTATGACACCCAGGACGATGTTCCGTACGTCGTCGTTCATGGGCGCGCATGCTATCGGGCCCCGGTCCCCGCCTCGTACCGGCGTTCGGTCTGTGGCGGTCGTGTGACAGGAGACCGAGGCGTACTGTCGAGACATCCCCGATCCGGTTACGCTGCGCGGACGTCACCCCCGGGAGGTACGCATGGCACGTCCTGGCACGCGCGGGCTCGCGGTGGCCGCCGTCTCGGCCGCCGTCCTGACGACGGTGGCCGCGGGGCCGCCGCACCCGGGAGGACAGCCCGCCAAGACCCCCGTCGCCGTCGGCTACGGCGGCGCGGTCGCCAGTGTGGACGCCGACGCCACCGCCGCGGGCATCGAGGTGCTGAGGAAGGGCGGCAACGCGGTGGACGCGGCCGTCGCCACCGCCGCCGCGCTCGGCGTCACCGAGCCCTACTCGGCGGGCATCGGCGGAGGCGGCTACTTCGTCTACTACGACGCCAAGTCCCGTACGGTGCACACGATCGACGGCCGCGAGACCGCACCGCTCACCGCGAAGAGCGACCTCTTCCAGGAGAACGGCAAGCCGCTCGCCTTCGCGGACGCCGTCAGCAGCGGGCTGAGCGTGGGTACGCCCGGCACGCCCGCCACCTGGAGCACCGCGCTGGACAAGTGGGGCACCCGGCCCCTGTCGAACGTGCTCCGGCCCGCCGAGCGCATCGCCCGCGACGGCTTCACCGTGGACTCCACCTTCCGCTCGCAGACCTCCGACAACGAGACGCGGTTCCGCTACTTCCCGGACACCGCCAGGCTGTTCCTGCCCGGCGGTCGACTGCCGGTCGTGGGCTCGACGTTCAAGAACCCCGAACTGGCGCGCACATACCAGGAATTGGGGCGCAAGGGAGTCGGCGCGGTCTACAACGGCGACCTCGGACGGGACATCGTCTCGACCGTCAACAAGCCGCCCGTGGACCCCGCTTCGGGCTGGAAGGCACGTCCGGGCAAGCTGTCCGCGAAGGACCTCGCCGCCTACCGTGCCAAGCCGCAGAGCCCGACGGAGACCGGGTACCGGGGCCTGAAGGTGTACTCCATCGCACCCTCCTCCTCCGGCGGCACCACCGTCGGCGAAGCCCTCAACATCCTGGAGAACACCGACCTTTCGCGCGCGAGTGAGGTGCGCTACCTCCACCGCTTCATCGAGGCCAGCCGGATCGCGTTCGCCGACCGGGGGCGCTGGGTGGGCGACCCGAGCTTCGAGAACGTGCCCACCAAGGAGCTGCTCTCCCAGCGGTACGCCGACTCGCGCGCCTGCCTGATCAAGGACACGTCGGTCCTCACCAGCCCGCTCGCCCCCGGCGACCCGCGCCACCCCGCCGCCTGCGGCAAGGGCGGCAAGGCCGCGCCGACGACCTACGAGGGCGAGAACACCACCCACCTCACCACCGCCGACAAGTGGGGCAACGTCGTCTCCTACACGCTCACCATCGAGCAGACCGGCGGCAGCGGCATCACCGTGCCCGGCCGGGGCTTCCTGCTCAACAACGAGCTGACCGACTTCTCCTTCGCCCCCGCCGACCCGGCCGTCCACGACCCCAACCTGCCCGGCCCCGGCAAGCGGCCGCGCTCCTCCATCTCCCCGACGATCGTGCTCGACCGGCACGACCGTCCCGTGGTCGCCCTCGGCTCGCCCGGCGGCGCCACCATCATCACCACCGTGCTCCAGACCCTCACCGAGTTCGTGGACCGGGGCCTCCCCCTGGTCGACGCCATCGCCGCCCCACGCGCCAGCCAGCGCAACGCCGCCCAGACCGAACTCGAACCGGCCCTCTACAACAGCCCGTTGAAGGCCCGGCTCGAAGACATCGGGCACAGCTTCAAGCTCAACCCGGAGATCGGCGCGGCCACCGGCGTGCAACGGCTGCCGGACGGACGCTGGCTGGCCGCCGCCGAGAAGGTACGGCGCGGTGGCGGCTCGGCGATGGTGGTGCATCCGGCGCCCTGACGCCAGGTCCGGCCCGCCCCTTACGACGCGGCGGGCCGGACCTGCTCTGCCTCCGGGATCTCCTCGACGCGGAAGTCCAGCCCGTCGGCGTTCGTGTCCACCGTCACCCGGCCGCCCTCGGCCACCGTGCCCCTGAGCAGCAGCCGGGACAGCTGGTTGTCGACCTCGCGCTGGATGGTGCGGCGCAGCGGACGGGCGCCGTACTCGGGCTGGTAGCCGCGTTCGGCCAGCCAGTCCACGGCCGCGTCGGTGAAGTCGACCGTGACGTCCCGGGCGCGGGCCAGTTCGCGGGTGCTCTCCAGCAACAGGTCGGTGATGCGCCGCAGTTGCTCACCGGTGAGCTGCCGGAAGACCACGATCTCGTCGATGCGGTTGAGGAACTCCGGCCGGAAGTGCTCGCGCAGCGGCCGCAGGATCTGCTCGCGCCGCGCCTCCTCGTCGGCGTCCTGCCCGCCGGGCCCGAAGCCGATCGAGGCACCGCGCCGGGTGATGACGTCGGAACCGAGGTTGCTGGTCATCACGATCACCGTGTTGGTGAAGTCGACCGTACGCCCCTGAGCATCCGTCAGGCGCCCGTCGTCCAGCACCTGGAGCAGGATGTTGAACACGTCCGGGTGGGCCTTCTCCACCTCGTCCAGGAGCAGCAGCGAGTACGGATGCCTGCGCACCACCTCGGTGAGCTGCCCCGCCTCCTCGTGCCCCACATAGCCGGGCGGCGCCCCGATCAGCCGGGAGACGGTGTGCCGCTCCTGGTACTCGCTCATGTCGAGGCGGACCATCCGGTCCTCGCTGCCGAACAGGTCCTCCGCCAGCGCCCGCGCCAGCTCGGTCTTGCCGACGCCGGTCGGACCGAGGAACAGGAAGCTGCCGATCGGCCGGTCCGGGCTGGCGAGCCCCGCGCGCGAACGCAGCACCGCGTCGGCCACCACCCGTACCGCCTCGTCCTGGCCGACCACCCGCTGGTGCAGATGGTCCTCCAGACCCAGCAGCCGTTCCTTCTCCTCCTGGGTCAGCCGGCTCACCGGGACACCGGTCTGCCGCGAGACCACCTCGGCGATGGCCTCCGCCGTGACCTCCAGGTTCTGGCCCTCGTCCGCCTCGCCGTCGTCACTGGCCGCGATGCGCTCCTTCAGCTCCACGATCCGGTCGCGCAGCCGGGTCGCCTCCTCGTACTGCTCGCTCGCGACCGCCTGGTCCTTGTCCCGGGCCAGCTGCTCGGCCTCGCGCTCCATCGCGCGCACGTCCGTGCCCTTGGTCCGCGCGCCCAGCCGCACCCGGGCGCCCGCCTGGTCGATGAGGTCGATCGCCTTGTCCGGCAGCCGCCGGTCGGTGAGATAGCGGTCCGACAGCTCCACGGCCGCCGACAGCGCCTCGTCGGTGTAGCGCACCTGGTGGTGGGCCTCGTAGCGGTCACGCAGCCCGCGCAGGATCTCCAGCGCGTCCTCCGGCGTCGGCTCCGGCACCAGGATCGGCTGGAAACGCCGGGCCAGCGCCGCGTCCTTCTCGATCCGCCGGAACTCCTCCAGCGTGGTCGCGCCCACGATGTGCAGCTCGCCCCGGGCCAGCGCGGGCTTGAGGATGTTGCCCGCGTCCAGCGCGCCGCCCTCGCCGCTCGTGCCCGCGCCGACCACCGTGTGCAGCTCGTCGATGAACACGACCAGCTGATCGGAGTGGGCGCGGATCTCCTGCACGATGTTGTTCAGACGTTCCTCGAAGTCGCCCCGGAAACGGGTGCCCGCGACCACCGCCGTCAGGTCCAGCGCGACCACCCGGCGCCCCTCCAGACCCTCCGGCACGTCACCGTCCGCGATGCGCTGCGCCAGCCCCTCCACGACCGCCGTCTTGCCGACCCCCGCGTCACCGATCAGCACCGGGTTGTTCTTGCCGCGCCGGGACAGCACCTCGATGGTCTGCTCGATCTCCTTCTCCCGCCCGATCACCGGGTCGATACGGCCCTGCCGGGCCAGCTCGGTCAGATCGCGGCCGTACTTGTCGAGCGTCGGCGTACCGGTCGGCTGCGGGCGCTCCACCCGCACCTGCGTGGGGCCGCCCTCCGGCGGCGGGGGCGGCAGCGGGCCCGCGCGGAACCGGGCCGCGTTCAGGATGTGCCCGGCCGCCGAGTCGGGGTTCGCGGCCAGCGCGCTGAGCACGTGCTCCGGGCCGATGTAGCCGGCGCCGGTCGACCTCGCCATGTCGTGCGCGTCGAGCAGCGCCCGCTTGACCGCGGGCGTCAGGGACAGCGCCGTCGGCGGCACCTTGCCCTGCGGGTGCTGGGAGGGGCCCGCGCGGCCGTCTATCTCCGTCGCCAGCGAGTCCGGGTCCGCGCCCGAGCGCGTGAGCAGGCTCCGGGTCGGCTCGCTGGACAGGGCGGCGCGCAGCAGATGCTGGGTGTCCAGGTCCCGGCTGCCGTGCTCGGCGGCGTACTGCGCGGCCCCTCTGACCAGCTCACGGGCCGGCTGGCTGAGCAGGCGGCCGATGTCGATGGGGCGGGGGCCGGGCTGTCCCGGGGCGCCGGGGGCTCCGCCGAAGTAGCGGGAGAAGAGTTCCCCGAAGGGGTCGCCCTCGGGGGGACCGGTGTAACCGCTGGTCATCGTTTCCGTCCTTCGCCGGCAGTGTGCGGAGAGGCCGGGGGCCACTTCTGCCAACTCTGGCACGTCGTTCTCCGAGTGGCACCTGCGGGCGGCTGCGGCGGGGGGTGGTGCGGGTTGTCTGCCGGGTGCGGGTCGTGGTGGGTTCTCGCGCCGTTCCCCGCGCCCCTTTGGAGTGGCTTGGGGCGGCTTTTGAGTGCGGATCGTCGTGGTTGCTCGCGCCGTTCCCCGCGCCCCTTCAGGCCGGCTGTCGCGAGGTCAGGATTCGGGGACCCTCTGGCGTGATCGCCACCGTGTGTTCCGCGTGGGCTGCTCGGGAGCCGTCCGAGGTGCGGAGGGTCCAGCCGTCCTCCGCTTCGTAGTACGCGTCCTTGCCGCTCGCGATCAGCATCGGTTCGATCGCGAGGACCATGCCGGGGCGGAGGGGGAGGCCGCGGGCGGCGCGGCCCTCGTTGGGGACCTCGGGGTCCTCGTGCATGCGGCGGCCGATGCCGTGGCCGCCGAAGCCGGCGGGGATGCCGTAGCCGGCCCGGCGGCAGGTGCGGCCGACGGCGTGCGCGATGTCGCCGATGCGGTTGCCGACGACGGCCGCCTCGATGCCCGCGGCCAGCGCGCGCTCGGCGGTCTCGATCAGGCGCAGGTCCGCCGGGTCGGGACGGCCGACCACGAAGCTGAGCGCGGAGTCGCCGGCCCAGCCGTCGAGGACGGCCCCGCAGTCCACGGAGAGCAGATCGCCGTCGCGCAGCCGGTACGCGGTCGGGATGCCGTGCACGATCGCGTCGTTCACCGAGGCGCAGATCACGGCCGGGAACGGGGTCGGCGCGAAGGAGGGGCGGTAGCCGAGGAAGGGGGAGGTCGCGCCCGCCTCGCGCAGCACCTCGCGGGCGACCTCGTCCAGCTCCAGCAGACTCACACCGATCCCGGCGGCCTGTCGTACGGCCGTCAGGGCGCGGCCGACGACCTGGCCCGCCGCGTGCATCGCGTCGATGGACGCGTCCGTCTTGAGTTCCATCATGCCAATTACTATACCGGTATTAGAATGGGTGTCATGGTGCGTACCCCCCTCACCCCAGAAGAGCGCGAACGCGGCGAACGGCTCGGCGCGCTGCTGCGCGAGGCCCGTGGCCCCCGGAGCATGACCGAGGTCGCGGCGGCGGCCGGGGTCTCCGCCGAGACGCTCCGCAAGATCGAGACCGGCCGGGCGCCCACGCCCGCCTTCTTCACCGTGGCCGCCCTCGCCGGGGCGCTCGGCCTCTCCATGGACGAGCTGGCGGCGCTCTGCGCCCTCGCGAACGCCTGAAGCGGCGCCTGGCGTGGCGCCTGGTGGGGCGCATGACGCGGTGCCTGGTGGGGCGCCTGACGCGGCGCCTGACACCGGCCGCAAACCGCGCGTAGCCGGGCCGTAACACCCCTGGTGTTGGCTACACCCGCGCACTCACCCACCGGAGTGTGAATCGGGACCGGCTCAGCGGGTTGTCGACGATGGTCTTGGCAAGGGCGTCCAGGAGGCTTACTTTCGTCCCTCTACGGGCCGTTTCTACGGGCGTGGAGGGCTCGGACGCCGCGTCGAAGGAGCAGCTCATGGCCAACGTCGTACGTGCCGCACTGGTGCAGGCCACCTGGACCGGCGACACCGAGTCCATGATCGCGAAGCACGAGGAGCACGCCCGCGAGGCCGCGCGTCAGGGCGCGAGGATCATCGGCTTCCAGGAAGTCTTCAACGCCCCGTACTTCTGCCAGGTCCAGGAGCCCGAGCACTACCGCTGGGCGGAACCGGTCCCCGACGGTCCGACCGTGACGCGGATGAGGGAGCTGGCCCGCGAGACCGGCATGGTGATCGTCGCCCCCGTCTTCGAGACCGACGGCTCCGGCTTCTACTACAACACCGCCGCCGTGATCGACGCCGACGGCAGCTACCTCGGCAAGTACCGCAAGCACCACATCCCCCAGGTCAAGGGCTTCTGGGAGAAGTACTACTTCAAACCCGGCAACCTCGGCTGGCCCGTCTTCGACACCGCCGTCGGCAAGGTCGGCGTCTACATCTGCTACGACCGCCACTTCCCCGAGGGCTGGCGCGAACTGGGCCTCAAGGGCGCCCAGTTGGTCTACAACCCCTCCGCCACGCATCGTGGACTCTCCTCCCACCTCTGGCAGTTGGAGCAGCCGGCGGCCGCCGTCGCCAACGAGTACTTCGTCGCCGCGATCAACCGCGTCGGCCAGGAGGAGTACGGGGACAACGACTTCTACGGCACCTCGTACTTCGTGGACCCGCGCGGACAGTTCGTCGGCGACCCGGCCGACGACAAGAGCGAGGAACTCCTCGTCCGGGACCTGGACTTCGATCTCATCGAAGAGGTACGCCAGCAGTGGGCGTTCTACCGCGACCGGCGCCCCGACGCCTACGAAGGGCTGGTGCGGCCGTGAACGACCTCTTCGCCCGCCACCGCCGGGTCATGCCCGACTGGCTCGCCCTCTACTACGACGACCCGCTGGAGATCACCCACGGCGAGGGCCGCCACGTCTGGGACGCCCAGGGCAACCGCTACCTCGACTTCTTCGGCGGCATCCTCACCACCATGACCGCGCACGCCCTGCCCGAGGTCACCAAGGCGGTCGGTGAGCAGGCGGGGCGGATCATCCACTCCTCGACCCTGTACCTGAACCGCCCCATGGTCGAACTGGCCGAGCGCATCGCCCAGTTGAGCGGCATCCCGAACGCCCGGGTCTTCTTCACCACCTCCGGCACCGAGGCCAACGACACCGCGATGCTGCTCGCCACCGCCTACCGGCAGGGCAACACCGTCCTGGCGATGCGCAACAGCTACCACGGCCGCTCCTTCGGCGCCGTCGGCATCACCGGCAACCGCACCTGGTCCACGACCTCCCTCTCCCCGCTCCAGACCGTCTACGTCCACGGCGCCGTCCGCACCCGGGGGCCGTACGCCACCCTGGACGACCGCGCGTTCATCGACGCCTGCGTGGCCGACCTGCGCGACCTCATCGGCCAGGGCCGCACCCCGGTCGCGCTGATCGCCGAACCCATCCAGGGCGTAGGGGGGTTCACCTCGCCGCCCGACGGGCTGTACGCGGCCTTCCGCGAAGTCCTCGACGAGCACGGCATCCTGTGGATCTCCGACGAGGTGCAGACCGGCTGGGGCCGCACCGGCGACCATTTCTGGGGCTGGCAGGCGCACGACCGCAACGGACCGCCGGACATCGTCACCTTCGCCAAGGGCATCGGCAACGGCATGTCCATCGGCGGGGTGATCGCGCCGGCCGAGATCATGAACTGCCTGGACGCCCACAGCATTTCCACCTTCGGCGGCACCCAGATCACCATGGCCGCGGGGCTCGCCAACCTCACGTACCACCTGGAGCACGACCTCCAGGGCAACGCCCGCCGCGTCGGCGGACTCCTCCTGGAGCGGCTGCGCGCCGTCGCCGCCCGGCTGCCCGGCGTCCGCGAGGTGCGCGGGCGCGGCCTGATGATCGGCGTCGAACTGGTCCGGCCCGGCACCGACGAGGCCGACCCCGCGGCGGCCGCCACCGTCCTGGAGTCCGCCCGCTCCGGCGGACTGCTCGTCGGCAAGGGCGGCGGCCACGACACCAGCGTCCTGCGCGTCGCCCCGCCGCTCTCCCTCACCGTCGCGGAGGCGGAGGAGGGCGCGGACATCCTTGAGGACGCGCTGCGGAGCACGTACTGAGAGCGCGCTGAGGAGCCCGTACGAGAGACGAGGTACCGCCCATGACCACCACCTCGGAGTCCTGGCACCCGGCCGCGCCCTCCGGCGGACCGGCGCTGTCCGTCCGGCAGGTGCTCACCCTGGAACGCGTGCTCGCCGGGGAGCCCGAGGTGGTGGCCGGGGCCGGACAGCTCGACCGCGCGGTGCGCTGGGTGCACGTCGCCGAGGCCGCCGACGTGGGGGTCATGCTCAGCGGCGGCGAGATGGTCCTCACCACCGGCGTGCTCCTCGCGGGCGACGAGGCCAAACAGGCCGCCTACATCCGCTCCCTGCACCACGCGGACGCCGCCGCCGTGGTCCTCGGCCTCGGCCGCGCCTTCCCCGCACCGCCCGAGACGATGTGCCGCACCGCCGAACGGTACGGACTGCCCATGGTCGTCCTGCACCGGCCCTTCCCCTTCGCGGAGCTGACCGAAGAGGTTCAATCACGGCTCGTACGGCGGAAGTTCGCCGCCGTCAGCCTCTCCGACGCCGTACGCACCGGGCTCACCGCGCTCATCACCGCCGGGGCCCCGCTGCAGCGCCTGCTGGACGAGATCGCCCGGCACAGCGGCTGTCCGGTCGTCGTCACCAACCTCGCCCACCGCGTCCTCGCCACGGCGGGGGAGCGGTCCGCCGTGGACGACGTGCTGCGCGACTGGGAGCGCATCGCCCGGCAGGCGGGAGGCAGCGAGGGCGACGGCTGGGTCCGCGCCGAACTCGGCGGCCGGGGCGAGCGCTGGGGACGGCTGCTGCTGTGCGGCTACCGGGGCGACGCGGCCACCGGACGGCTGCTCGCCGACCGCGCCGCAGAGGCCCTGGTCCTGCACCGGATGCTCGGCGGCGGCTCCACCGCGAGCTGGGAGGAACAGTCCGCGCGCGGCCTGCTCACCGACCTCGCCTCCGGCACCGTACCCGCCCGCCACCTGCTACCCCGGGCCCGCGCCGCCGGGCTGCCGGTCGGCCGGCGCACCTTCGTCCCGCTCGTCGTCCCCGGCGCCGAACCCGCCCTGCTGGACCGGGTGTTGCGCACCCTCGGCCTGGCCGGACTGGTGGCCGAACTCGGGGACGGCGCCACCGCCGCCCTGCTCAGCCTCGCCCACGACCAGGACGCCGAGGCCCTCACCGCCCGCTTCGCGGCCCGGCTGCGCACCACCGAGCCGGACCTCTCCGTCGCCGCCGCCGAACCCCGCGAGACCTGGGACGACGTACCCGCCGGACTGCGCGAGGCCCGGCATGTCGCGGACGCCCTCGCGGGCGCCGACGCCGCTCTGGACCGGCCGCCCGTCGTACGGCTGCGGGACGTCCATCTGCGCGGCCTGGTACGGCTGTTGCGCGACGATCCGCAGGTGCAGTCCTTCGCGGAACGGGAGCTGGACGGCCTGCTGTGCGCCGAGGGCGGCGAACTGCTGAACGTGCTGCGCACCTACCTCGCGACCGGCCGCAACAAGTCCCGCACCGCCCAGCTCCACCACGTCTCCCGACCCGCCCTGTACCGCCGGCTGGAGGCGATACAGACGCGCCTCGGCATCGACCTCGACGACTTCGAGCAGGCGGCCTCGGTGCACATCGCCCTGCTCGCCCACGACGCGCAACGCCCCTGAAACACGCCACGACCTGGGAAAACGGCGCTGAAACATGGCCCGGCCGACTCGTGACACGGTGACACGGCCGACCCCCGCACACGTGACACCCTGCCACTCAAAACCGGCCACCCGCCCTTCCTAGGCTCACCCTCACATCGAGCTACGGAGGTCCCGATGAGCCGAGTGATCCGCGCCGCCCTCTTCCAGACGGCCTGGACGGGCGACAAGGAGTCCATGATCCAGGTGCACGAGCAGGCGGCCCGCGACGCCGCCGCCCAGGGCGCCCAAGTCCTCTGCTTCCAGGAGCTGTTCTACGGCCCCTACTTCTGCCAGGTCCAGGACAAGGCGTTCTACGAGTACGCCGAGCAGATCCCCGAGGGCCCCACCGTCCGCCGCTTCCAGGCGCTGGCGAAGGAGCTGGGTATCGTCCTCGTCCTTCCGATGTACGAGGAGGAGCAGCCCGGCGTCCTCTACAACACCGCCGCCGTGATCGACGCCGACGGCTCCTACCTCGGCAAGTACCGCAAGACCCACATCCCGCAGGTCCAGGGATTCTGGGAGAAGTTCTACTTCCGCCCGGGCAACAGCGGCTGGCCCGTCTTCGACACCGCCGTCGGCCGCATCGGCGTCTACATCTGCTACGACCGCCACTTCCCGGAGGGCTGGCGCGCGCTGGGCCTCGCCGGAGCCGAGATCGTCTTCAACCCGTCGGCCACCTCGCGCGGACTCTCCCGCTACCTCTGGCAGTTGGAGCAGCCGGCGGCCGCCGTCGCCAACGAGTACTTCGTCGGCGCCATCAACCGCGTCGGCGTCGAGGACCTCGGCGACAACGACTTCTACGGCACGACGTACTTCGTGGACCCCGAGGCCCAGTTCGTCGGCGAGGTCGCCAGCGACAAGGAGACCGAACTCGTCGTCCGCGACCTCGACATGGCGAAGCTGCGCGAGGTGCGGGACCGCTGGCAGTTCTACCGCGACCGCGAGCCGAACGCGTACGGCCCGCTGACGGCGCCGTAACCAACAGGTCCTGTCCACAAGGCCGTTCGATCCAGGAGTAGGAGCATGGGCACCCGTACCCTCATCCGCAACGGTCTCGTCATCACCGCCTCCGACGAGATCCACGCCGACGTACTGATCGAGGACGGCCGAATCGCCGCTCTCGCGGCAACCGGCACCCCCGCCGCCGAAGCCTTCAGCGCGGAAACCGTCATCGACGCGACAGGGAAGTACGTCATCCCCGGCGGCGTCGACGGCCACACCCACATGGAGATGCCGTTCGGCGGCACGTACGCCGCCGACACCTTCGAGACCGGCACCCGGGCCGCCGCCTGGGGCGGCACCACGACCATCGTGGACTTCGCCATCCAGAACGTCGGCGGCTCCCTGCGCGAGGGCCTGGACGCCTGGCACCAGAAGGCGGAGGGCAACTGCGCGATCGACTACGGCTTCCACATGATCGTCTCCGATGTGAACCAGGAGACGCTGAAGGAGATGGACCTGCTGGTGGAGGAGGGGGTGACCTCCTTCAAGCAGTTCATGGCCTACCCGGGCGTGTTCTACTCGGATGACGGCCAGATCCTGCGCGCCATGCAGCGCGCCGCCGAGAACGGCGGGCTGATCATGATGCACGCCGAGAACGGCATCGCCATCGACGTCCTGGTCGAACAGGCCCTCGCGCGCGGCGAGACCGACCCCCGCTATCACGGTGAGGTCCGCAAGGCCCTCCTGGAGGCCGAGGCCACCCATCGCGCGATCAAGCTCGCCCAGGTCGCCGGCGCCCCGCTCTACGTCGTGCACGTCTCCGCACAGGAGGCCGTCGCCGAGCTGACCCGCGCCCGCGACGAGGGGCTGAACGTCTTCGGCGAGACGTGCCCGCAGTACCTGTTCCTGTCCACCGACAACCTCGCGGAGCCGGACTTCGAGGGCGCCAAGTACGTGTGCAGCACGCCGCTTCGCCCTCAGGAGCACCAGGCCGCCCTGTGGCGGGGGCTGCGCACCAACGACCTCCAGGTGGTCTCCACCGACCACTGCCCGTTCTGCTTCTCGGGCCAGAAGGAGCTGGGCCGGGGCGACTTCTCCAAGATCCCGAACGGCATGCCGGGCGTGGAGAACCGCATGGACCTGCTCCACCAGGCCGTGGTCGAGGGACACATCTCGCGCCGCCGCTGGATCGAGATCGCCTGCGCCACCCCGGCCCGCATGTTCGGCATGTACCCGAAGAAGGGCACCATCGCGCCCGGCGCCGACGCCGACGTGGTGATCTACGACCCGCACGCCGAGCAGGTCATCTCCGCCGAGACCCACCACATGAACGTCGACTACTCGGCGTACGAGGGCCGGCGGATCACCGGCCGGGTCGAGACCGTGCTGTCGCGCGGTGTGCCGGTGATCACCGAGCGGGAGTACACCGGTCACGCCGGGCACGGCGTCTACACCCCGCGCTCCACCTGTCAGTACCTCAACTAGGAGTGGCGCCCATGGACTTCGGACTAGTCCTGCAGACCGACCCGCCCGCCTCCCGCGTCGTCGACCTCATGAAGCGCGCGGAGGACAACGGCTTCACGTACGGCTGGACCTTCGACTCCGCCGTGCTCTGGCAGGAGCCGTTCGTCATCTACAGCCAGATCCTCGCGAACACCGAGCGGCTGACCGTCGGGCCCATGGTCACCAACCCCGGCACCCGCACCTGGGAGGTCACCGCCTCCACCTTCGCGACCCTGAACGACATGTTCGGCAACCGCACGGTGTGCGGGATCGGCCGGGGCGACTCCGCGATGCGCGTCGCCGGCCGCAAGCCCAACACGCTCGCCCGGATCAGCGAGGCCATGAAGGTCATCCGCGCCCTCGGCCGGGGCGAGGAGGCCGACCTCGGCGGCACTGTCGTCCGCTTCCCGTGGACCAAGCCGGACGCCCAACTCCCGGTCTGGATGGCCGCGTACGGCCCCAAGGCGCTGAAGATGACCGGTGAGGAGGCCGACGGCTTCATCCTCCAGCTCGCCGACCTGTACCTCACCGAGTACATGGTGAAGGCCGTCAAGGACGCCGCCGTCGCCGCGGGCCGTGACCCGTCCGAGGTCACCATCTGCGTGGCCGCCCCCGCCTACGTCACCGAGGACGACTCGCCCGAGGCGCTCGCCCACGCCCGCGACCAGTGCCGCTGGTTCGGCGGCATGGTCGGCAACCATGTGGCCGACCTCGTCGCCAAGTACGGCGAGCACTCGGGCCAAGTGCCCGACGAACTCACCGAGTACATCAAGTCCCGCGAGGGCTACGACTACGCCCACCACGGGCGCAGCGGCAACCCCGACACCCAGTTCGTGCCCGACGAGATCGTGGACCGCTTCTGCCTCATCGGCCCCGTCGAGAAGCACATCGAGAAGCTGGCCGCGCTGCGCGCGCTGGGCGTCGACCAGTTCGCCGTCTACGACATGCACGACGCGCAGGAGGCGACCATCGACGCCTACGGCGCGAAGGTCATCCCGGCGCTCAACGCCTGACCGGCCGCGGCCCGGCTGCCCGCGCGCAGCCGCCCTGCCCGCTCGCGGCCGGCCCGACCGCCCGCAGTCGGATCGAACTCCCCCTCCCCGCAGATCCCTTGCGTGGGAGGGGGCCGGACGCCCGTACGGAACCTACGGACGCACCCCCCAATCGGCGCCACCCGCACGGCCTGTCCCGTCGTCCCACTCATCCGATTGGCCTGTCCCATGACCGACACCGCTCCCACCGCCTCGCCGCCGACCGCCCAAGTCACCCTCCCCGACGGCCGGGTGGAGATCCCCGCCGGGGCTCCGCAGCCCAGCGGCCGCTTCGCCAACGAGGACCTGCTCCCCGTCCCGGTCGCGGGGCGCACCTGGACCACGTACAACTTCTCCGCGCTGTGGGTCGGCATGGCCCACAACACCGCCTCCTGGACGCTCGCTTCGGGGCTCATCGCGGTCGGCATGGACTGGAAGCAGGCGGTGTTCACCATCGCCCTGGCCAACCTGGTCGTCCTCGTGCCGATGCTGCTCACCGGGCACGCCGGACCCAAGTACGGCATCCCCTTCCCGGTCTTCGCCCGCGCCTCCTTCGGTATACGCGGCGCCAACCTCCCCGCCGTCGTACGGGCGTTGGTGGCCTGCGGCTGGTTCGGCATCCAGACCTGGATCGGCGGCGAGGCGATCTACTTCCTCGCGGGCAAGCTCATCGGCGACAGCTGGTCCAACGCCTCGCACATCGGCGGCTACGCCTGGACCATGTGGCTGTCCTTCGCGCTCTTCTGGGTGCTCCAAGTCGCCATCATCGTCCGGGGGATGGAGACGATCCGCCGGTTCGAGAACTGGGCCGCGCCCTTCGTCCTGGTCGGCGCCTTCGTGATGCTGTGGTGGATGAGCGTCAAGGCCGGCGGCGTCGGCCCGCTCTTCGACCAGCCCTCCAGGCTGGGCTGGGGCGGCGACTTCTGGAAGCTGTTCTGGCCCTCCCTGATGGGCATGATCGGCTTCTGGTCGACGCTCTCCCTGAACATCCCCGACTTCACGCGCTACGGCCGCAGCCAGCGCGCCCAGACCTACGGCCAGGCCCTCGGACTGCCCACCACCATGACCCTGTTCGCGTTCCTGTCGGTCCTTGTCACCTCCGGCTCGCAGGCGGTCTACGGCAAGCCGGTCTGGGATCCGGTCCAGCTGGCCGCCAAGACCGACAACGTGGTGGGCCTGATCTACGCCCTGGTCACCGTGCTGGTCGCGACCCTCTCGGTGAACATCGCGGCCAACCTGGTCTCCCCGGCCTTCGACTTCTCCAACATCGCGCCCCGCAAGGTGAGTTTCCGCACCGGCGCGCTGATCACCGCCGTCCTCGCGGTGCTCATCTTCCCGTGGCGGTTGTACTCCGACCCGCAGGGCTACATCTTCACCTGGCTCGGCCTGGTCGGCGGCCTGCTCGGCACGGTCGCGGGCATCCTGATCGCCGACTACTGGCTGGTGCGCCGCACGCGCCTCGATCTGACCGACCTCTACCGCGAGGGCGGACGGTACTGGTACTCCGGCGGCTGGAACTGGCGCGCGGTGGTGGCCTTCGTGGTCGGCGGTGTCCTCGCCGTCGGGGGCGCCGACTTCCACCCGCTGATCGACGGCCGCCCCGTCCCGTTCCTCAGGCCGCTCGCGGACTACGGCTGGGCGGTGGGCCTGGGCACGTCGCTGGTGCTGTACCTGGCGCTGACGGCGGCGACGGCACGCAAGGAGACTGCCGCGTAAGGAAAGTGATGTCCAGTCACCCCTGACTTCTCCCCGTGAGGAGCCGGGGGTGACGGCTGTCAGCCGGACTTGCCCGCGCTGCTCCGCAGGCTCGCCATCGCGGCCTTCGCCGCCTTGATGGCGCCCTTGTTGATCTCGTCGGTGGCGGGTGCCTTCTTGTTCTCGAAGTCACTGCCGCTGTAGGTGATGACCACCAGGGCGTTGGACGCGCGGGCCATCACCAGGCCCTCGCGGGTCTGCTGCTTGTCCTCGGTGGTGAGGTTGACGACCGAGTAGCCGCCGTCCCCGAGGCCGGGGACCGGGCCGCCGCCGCTCTTCTCGGTCACCCGCTGCTGGTACTCCTTGGTCGCCGCCTCGTCGGACGCGGTGACCTCGTAGGAGACGTCGAGCCAGCGGTAGTCGAAGCCCTTGAGGGCGTTCCAGGAGCAGGTGCGGCGCAGCTTGGAGTCGGTGGAGGGGATCTCCTTGCCCGCCGTCTTGGCCCCGGGGACAAGGGACTTGATGGTGTCGACGGGCACACCGGTGCACGGCGCGGGCGCCGCCGCGTAGGTCTTCACCGCCGGGGCGGACGACGCGGCGCCACCACCACCGTCGGAGGAGGCGGCCGGCGCGGTGTCCTGCCCGGCGGAGTTGTGCTCGGCGGCGGCGGGCGTGGCCGGCCCGGAGGACAGGGTCCAGCCCACGCAGGCCAGCACGACGACGGGAGACAGACGTGCGGTGAGGGCGAGCGGCAGAGGAAGGGATCGCACGGCGCACTTCTCGTGGGGGAGGGGGTGCGGAAGAGGTCCGCAGGGTGGACGTGGGACGACAGTCTCACACGACTGCTCCCGGCACGGAAGGGCCAACTCGCTGCGTACTCGGCCGGTGACCCAGCCCGCTCAAGAAGGCGCCGTATGCCGGGAATCGTCCGGTCGGCCGGACCCGTCCCATGGATTCCGTCCGTTGGTATGGACCTGTCATGGAGGCGGGACTAGGCTCTGCCCCGCACAGATGAGAGCGCTCTCAGAAATCGGCTGTTCCACCCCCACCTTGCTGGAACGACGAAGGGCAACTCCCGTGAGACGCAAGAGACTTCTGCGCGCGGCCGGGGCCGCACTCCTCATGCTCGGCGGACTGACGGCGGCCGGTACCGTCCCCGCCACCGCCCACGACGCCACCACCGCCAAGGCCCCCGCCTCCGAGGGGCTGCTGACCGCGATGCGGCACGACTTCGGCCTGACGAGGGAGCAGGCCGAGGCCCGCCTGGCGTCCGAACGCGCGGCCACGAAGCTCGACCCGAAGGCCCGCGCGACGGCCGGGGCGGCGTACGGCGGCTCCTGGTACGACGCGGACAGCGGACGGCTCACCGTGGCCGTCACCGGCGCCGCCTCCCCGGCCACCCGCGCCGCCCTGCGCGAGGCCGGCGCCACGGTCCGTACCGTCCGGCACAGCGCCCGCGCACTGGACGCGGCCAAGGCCCGCATCGACCGCCTCAAGGCGCCCCAGGGCGTGAGCAGTTGGCACGTCGACCCGAAGGCGGGCACCGTCGTCGTCGGCGTGGTGGGCGACCGGCGGGCCGACAACGATGTCCAGAGCTTCCTGACCCGCGCCCGCGCCGCCGGACCCGTCACCGTCGAGACCGTCTCCAAGGCGGCGGGCACCCTCGCCGCGGGCACCGTCGGCGGCGACCCCTTCTACACCGGCAACGTCCGCTGCTCCATAGGCTTCTCGGTCTACGGCGGCTTCGTCACCGCCGGACACTGCGGACAGCCCTCCGCCGCCGTCTACGGCTGGGACCGCTCCTACGTCGGCAACTTCCAGGGCTCGTCCTTCCCGGACAACGACTACGCCTGGATCAACGTCGGCAGCGGCTGGTGGACCGTACCCGTCGTGCTCGGCTGGGGCACCGTCTCCGACCAGCTGGTGCGCGGCTCCAACGTGGCACCGCCCGGCACCTCCATCTGCCGCTCCGGCTCCACCACCCACTGGCACTGCGGCACCGTCCTCGCCCTCAACGAGACGGTCAACTACAGCCAGGGCGCGGTCCGTCAGCTGACCAAGACGAACGTCTGCGCCGAACCCGGCGACTCCGGCGGCTCGTTCATCAGCGGTGACCAGGCCCAGGGCGTCACCTCGGGCGGCTGGGGCAACTGCTCCAGCGGCGGCGAGACCTGGTTCCAGCCGGTCAACGAGATCCTGAACCGGTACGGGCTGACGCTGCACACGGCCTGACCGCGATCCGCGCAGGGCCCCGCCGGAGTCCGACGACCGGCGGGGCCCCTCCGCGTTCCCCCGCGCTCCGGCCCATACTTCGGGCATCGCCTTCGACAACTCAGGGAGAAGAGATGCGACTTGCCGACGTTCCCCGCGTGGAGTGCGCGACGGAGATCGCCGCCGAGCCGAAGCGGGTGTGGGCGCTGGTGTCGGACATCTCCACACCGGCCAGGTACAGCCCGGAACTTCAGGAGGTGGAGTGGCTCGACGGCGCGGCGGAACCGGCCGTCGGCGCGTGTTTCTCCGGGCGCAATCACAACGACATGCTGGGCGAGTGGCACACGGTCAGCCGCGTCACCCGACTCACCGAGCCCCGCGTCTTCGCGTGGGAGGTCGTCCGCTACAACGAGGGTGACCTCGGCGAGGCGTTGACGGTCTGGGCGTTCACCCTGGAACCGCTCGCGGACGGCTCGGGCACCCGGCTGCGGCACGGGATGCGTCTGGGGCCCGGCCGCGGCCCGCTGAACGCCTACGTCGAGCGGTACCCGGAGCGGGAGGAGCGGATCGTCGACGGCCGCCTCGCCCTGCTGCGCACCGGCATCGAGAAGACGCTGGCCGGGGTGAAGGCCGAGGCGGAGGCGTGAGCCGGGACTGAGCGGGGCTCGGGCGGGGTGCGGGGTGTGCTCGGTGCGCGGCGGGGCAGGGCTGACGTGCGGGCGGGGCGGGCTGTCGCGCGCACAGGGCATGGCCGGCGCGCCGGTGAGGCGTGGTTGACGCGCGGGTGGCCGGGCGGAAAGTCTCGTTCCGCAGACGCAGACGCAGACGCAGGCGCAGGCGCAGGCGCAGGCGCAGGCCAAGCAGACGGGAGCCCCCATGTTCACCACCCGCCCCACCCTCCAGGGCACCTTCGGCATGGTCTCCTCCACCCACTGGCTCGCCTCCCAGTCCGCGATGGCCGTGCTGGAGGACGGGGGCAACGCCTTCGACGCGGCCGTGGCGGGGGCGTTCGTGCTGCACGTGGCCGAGCCGCATCTCAACGGTCCGGCGGGCGAGGTGCCCGTCCTGCTCGCCCCGGCCGGCGGCGAGGTGCGCGTGCTGTGCGGACAGGGTGTCGCCCCGGCCGGAGCCACCGTCGCGCACTACCGGGGGCTCGGCCTCGACCTCGTACCCGGCACCGGCCCGCTCGCCGCCGCCGTGCCCGGCGCCTTCGACGCCTGGCTGGTGCTCCTGCGCGACCACGGCACCAAGTCCCTTGAGGACGTGCTGAAATACGCCATCGGGTACGCCGAGCACGGTCACGCGCCCGTGGAGAACGTCGGCGCGGCCGTGGAGAGCGTACGGGAGCTGTTCGAGACCGAGTGGACCTCCTCGGCCGAGGTGTACCTGCCCGGCGGCCGCGCACCCCGCCCCGGCGAGCTGCTGCGCAACCCCGCCCTCGCCGCCACCTGGAAGCGGCTCCTGGCCGAGACCGCCCGCGCGGGCGACCGCGAGGCCCGCATCGACGCCGCCCGCGAGGTGTGGCGCTCCGGCTTCATCGCCGAGGCCCTGCTGCGCCGGTCCCGCCGCCCCACCCTGGACACCAGCGGCGAACGGCACACCGGCACGCTCACCGAAGCCGACCTGGCCGGCTGGTCCGCGTCGTACGAGGACCCGGTCACGTACGACTGGAACGGCTGGACCGTCTGCAAGGCGGGCCCCTGGAGCCAGGGCTCCGCCTTCCTCCAGCAACTCGCGCTGCTGCCAGAGGAGTTGCCCGTGTACGAGTCCGCCGAGTACGTCCACCTGCTCGTCGAGAACTGCAAGCTCGCCATGGCCGACCGGGAGGCGTGGTACGGCGACGCGGCCCAAGTCCCGCTCGCGGGGCTGCTGTCGGAGGAGTACAACGCGGGACGGCGGGCGCTGGTGGGGGAGTCGGCGTCGTACGAGCTGCGGCCGGGGACGGTGGACGGGCGTGCGCCACGGCTGCCCGTTCGGGCCGGGCTGCGGGCGGACAGGGATGCCGGGAGTCTGCCGGGGGCGGGGGAGCCGACCGTGGGGCTGGGCGGCGTGGGCGAGCCGACCGTGGGGCTGGGTGGTGTGGGCGAGCCGGCGCTCGGGGCGGGGGAGCCCGCTGCCGCCGTCAGGTCCGGTGAGCCGCGCGTGAGTGCCGACGGCGCCACCCGGGGCGACACCTGCCACCTCGACGTCGTGGACCGCTGGGGCAACATGATCGCGGCGACGCCCAGCGGAGGCTGGCTCCAGTCCAACCCGGTCGTGCCCGAACTCGGCTTCCCGCTCGGCACCAGGCTCCAGATGGCCTGGCTGGAGGAGGGCCTGCCCAACTCCCTGACCCCGGGCCGCCGCCCCCGGACCACCCTCACCCCCTCGCTCGCGCTGCGCGACGGCGTACCGGTGCTCGCGTTCGGCACCCCGGGCGGTGACCAGCAGGACCAGTGGCAGTTCCACTTCTTCCTCGCCGCCGCCCTGCGCGCCCCGGTGCGCGGCGCCCTCGACCTCCAGGGCGCGATCGACGCCCCGAACTGGCACAACGACGGCTTCCCCAGCTCCTTCCACCCGCGCATCAGCCGTCCGGGCAGCGTGACCGTCGAGTCCCGGATGCCGGGGGCCGTCGTCGCGGAGCTGCGGCGGCGGGGGCACGACGTGACCGTGGGGCCCGCGTGGTCGGAGGGGCGGCTGTGCGCGGTCGCGCGTGATCCCCGGACGGGCGTGCTGGCCGCGGCCGCGAACCCGCGCGGGATGCAGGGGTACGCGGTGGGCCGCTGAGGTGGGTGCCGGGCGTGGGAGGTCGGCGCCGAGCGCGGGCTTCACCGGTTGTCCACACCCTTCTGACCAGGCATTTCCCGGGTTGTCCACAGCCTGCCGGGGGAATGTCGGCCGGGCGTGGTCTCATGGACACATGATCGACGACACGGCAGCCCTCGAAGAGTTTCTCGCCCGGCACTCCGCCGATGTGGAGGAGGCGATCCGCAAGGCGGCCGCGGCCGAGATCCTGCCCCGCTTCCGCAGACTCGCCGCGCACGAGGTCGACCAGAAGAGCGGCCCGCACGATCTGGTCACGGACGCCGACCGGCTCGCCGAGCGCCGCCTCGCCGCCGACCTGTGCGCCCTGCTGCCCGGCTCGGTCGCCGTCGGCGAGGAGGCCGTGCACGCGAACCCCGCGTCGTACGAGGCGATCAAGGGCGACGCCCCGGTCTGGATCATCGACCCGGTCGACGGCACCCGGCACTTCGTGCACGGCAAGGACGGCTTCTGCACCCTGGTCGCGCTCGCCCACCGGGGCACCGTGCTCGCCTCCTGGACGTACGCCCCGGTCCGCGACCAGCTGGCCACCGCCGTGCGCGGCCAGGGCGCCTATCTCGACGGGGAGCGCCTGTTCGCCGGGCCGCCCGAGCCCGGCCGTGACCTCACCGTCGCCGTGTCCCACCCCGACTACACCACCGAGGAACAGAAGCGCGCGCTGCGTGCCCTGTGGACCGACGGCGTCGCCCCGCGCTCGTGCGGCTCGGCCGGCCTGGAGTACCTGGCCATAGCCCGGGGCGACACGGACGCCGTCGCCTTCTCCTGGGAGGCCGCCTGGGACCACGCGGCGGGCCTGCTCCTGGTCGAGGAGGCGGGCGGCGCCCATCTCACCCTCACCGGCGAGCCGTTCCGCATAACCGGCGGCAACGTCCTGCCGTTCACCGCCGCCCGCGACGCCGCGACCGCGCGCCGCGTGGGGGAGCTGCTGCGTACGGCGTCCTGAACCGGGCGGGGAGCCACCCGCCGGGGGGAGCGGCGGCCCGCACGCCTATCCTGATCCGAGTTGCCACCGGCCGACGAGGGGGTCCCAAGGTGCCGTCGATGCTCGATGCCGTCGTGGTGGGTGCGGGGCCGAACGGACTGACGGCCGCCGTGGAACTGGCCCGGCGCGGCTTCTCCGTGGCCCTCTTCGAGGCCCGCTCCACCGTCGGCGGCGGCGCCCGCACCGAGGAGCTGACCCTCCCCGGCTTCCGCCACGACCCCTGCTCGGCCGCCCACCCGCTCGCCGTCAACTCGCCCGCCTTCCGCGCCCTCCCGCTGGAGCGGTACGGCCTGCGCTGGCTGCACGCCGAACTGCCCATGGCGCACCCGTTCCCCGACGGCGGCGCGGCGGTGCTGGCGAGGTCCGTGGCGGAGACGGCCGCCTCCTTCGGGCCGCGCGACGCGGGCGCGTACCGGAGGCTCGTCGCCCCGTTCCTGCCCCGCTGGGACACCCTGGTCCGGGACTTCATGTCCCTGCCGTCCACCGCGCTGCCGCGCGACCCGCTCACCCTGGCCCGCTTCGGTCTCGCCGGACTCCCGCCCGCCACCGCGCTGATGCGCCGCTTCAAGGACGACCGCGCCCAGGCCCTCTTCTCCGGCCTGGTCGCCCATGTGATGGCCCCGCTGAACGGCCTCGCCACCGGCGCCATCGGCCTGGTCTTCGCCCTGGCCGCGCACGCCCGGGGCTGGCCGGTGGCCGAGGGCGGCTCCCAGGCGGTCTCCGACGCGCTCGCGGCGTACCTGAAGGACCTCGGCGGCGCGGTGCACACCGACTACGAGGTAAAACGCCTGGACGACCTCCCGCCCGCCCGCGCCTACGTCTTCGACACCTCGCCCACCGCGCTCGCCCGTATCGCGGGCTTCGGCGGGTACTACGACCACTACCGCTACGGCCCCAGCGTCTTCAAGATCGACTACGCGCTGGACGGCCCCGTCCCCTGGACCGCCCCCGAGGCGCGCGTCGCGGGCACCGTGCAGATCGGCGCGAGCCGGGCGGAGATCGCGGACGCCCTGCGCGCCGCCTCCCGCGAGGGCCGCGCGCCGGAGAAGCCCTTCATGATCACCGTGCAGCCCAGCGTCGTCGATCCCACCCGCGCGCCCGAGGGCAAGCACGTCTTCTGGGCCTACGGGCACGTCCCGAACAACTGGAGCGGCGACCTCACGGACGCGATAGAACGCCAGCTGGAGCGCTTCGCCCCCGGTTTCCGCGACCGGGTCCTCGCCCGCGCCACCGCGGGTCCCGCCGAGATGGCCGCCGGCAACGCCAACTACGTGGGCGGCGACATTGCCTGCGGCGCGGCCTCCGGCCTCCAGCTCCTGCTGCGCCCCCGGCTGTCGGCGTTCCCGTACCGCACCCCGCACCCGGCCGTGTTCCTCTGCTCCGCCGCGACCCCGCCCGGTCCCGGGGTACACGGCATGGCGGGGCACAACGCCGCCAAGGCGGTCTGGAGGAGGCTGAGGCAGGGATGACCACGCTGCGACTCGTCCTGGGCGACATCACCCGCCAGCGCGCCGACGCGATCGTCAACGCGGCCAACTCCTCGCTCCTCGGCGGCGGAGGCGTCGACGGCGCGATCCACCGGCGCGGCGGCCCCGCCATCCTGGAAGCCTGCCGCGCCCTGCGCGCCTCCTCCTACGGCGGCGGCCTCGCCACCGGGCACGCCGTCGCCACCCCGGCCGGCCGCCTCGACGCCCTCTGGGTCATCCACACCGTCGGCCCCGTCTGGCAGGGCCCCGACAGCGACCCCTCCCCGCTCGCCTCCTGCTACCGCGCGTCCCTGCGCGTGGCCGACGAACTGGGCGCCCGCACGGTCGCGTTCCCCGCGATCTCGACCGGCGTCTACCGCTGGCCGATGACCGACGCGGCCGCGACAGCCGTGGAAACCGTCCGCACGACACCCACCGAGGTGGAGGAGATCCGCTTCGTCCTGTTCGACGAGCCGGCGTACACCGTGTACTCCGAGCTCCTGCGGGGCCGCGCGCAGCCGCTGTGAGCCGCGCCGCGGCTGAGCGGCCGGGACGTTCAGAGCCCCTGGACGATCAGCCGCCGGCTGTCCGTGTTGCGGATGCGCAGCGGTGCGATGGCCTGGTACTCCGCCGACTCGTTCCAGGCGCGTGCGGCAGCCAGGTCCGGGAACTCGACGAGGACGATCTGCCCGGGCTCCCAGGCCCCCTCGACCACGTCCACCTCGCCGCCCCGGGCGAGATACCTGCCGCCGTACGGCTGGAGCGTGGCGACGACCTTCGACCGGTACTCGGCCAATTCCTCGGCATTGCCCGTCAGTTGCACGTCTGCGATCACGTAAGCGGTCATACGGCCGACCCTATCCAAGGTCTCCGCCGGATGATCAGGACCGCCCGGCGGGCAGCAGCGCCAGCCGGGCGACGACCGCGCGGTGGTCCGTGCCCGGGACGGTGTGTTCCCGCACCGAGACGGCCGCCAGGCCCGGGCCGTGCAGGACGTGGTCGAGCTGGACCAGGGGCGGCAGGAGGGGTTTGCCGGCGGGCCAGGTGGGCGCCCAGCCGTGGCCGAGTTCGGCATGGGTGTCGGTGAGGCCGCCCGAGGACAGGAGGGTGCGCATCCGGGCGTGGTCGAGCGAGGCGTTGAAGTCGCCGAGGAACACCGTGTCGGGGCCGTCGGCGCGGGCGACCGAGGTCAGGGCGGTCATGTCGCGACCCCAGCGGGCGGCGTCACCGAGCGGGTAGTACGTGTGCACGGCCACGAGCCGTACCGTCCGCCCGCCGACCCGCACCCGCGCGGCGGTCTGGGGCCAGGCGGTGTCGGCCTTCAGCGGGCCGCCGTGCGTCAGCGGCAGCCGGGAGTACAGGGAGGAGTCGTTCTCGGGATGCAGCTCCCGGTACGGCAGCACCCGGCCGAGCCCGGCCTCCGCGAGCGCCCTCACCCCCGCGGGCGGCAGCTCCTCCACCGCCAGCACGTCGATCCGCTCCGACCTCACCAGCCGTACGACCGCCCGCGCGTCCGCCTTCCCCACATGGGCGTTGAGCGTGGCCACCCTCAACTCGGCCGCATCGGAGGGGACATGCTGCCGCTGCGGTACGAACCGGGGCACCAGCAGAGCCAGCTGAGCCGCCGCGAGCAGCCCCGCGACGACGACCACCGGCGTGGTCCGCAGCGACCGCACCGCGAGCACCGTGACCAGCACGAGCGCGCTCAGCGCGGCCCCGTACGGAAACAGCACCACCGGCACGGCGAGCGGCGTCCCCCCGTCCAGCCCGGTCAGCCGTACGAGCAGCAGGGCGCACAGCGGGACCACCACGCCCCACCCCAAGATCTTCCCGAACCCGCCGACACCCACTGTCCCCGCCTCCCCGCACCGGCCCAGGAGATGATCACTCCGGCCCCGTGAAGGGGGACGGCGCCGGCCGCCCGCCGGTTGCATACGATGATCACGATGGACGATGGCGCACAGCTCACGACCCTGCTCCACACCCTGGACCGGCTCCCCGGCCCGGACCACCTGGAGTTCCCCGACGGCTTCGACCACGCCCGGGCGAAGGCGCGGGCCATCCGGCTCAGGGACCGCCTGACCCACGACTTCGGCCACCCCTGCGACGTGGACGACCAGATACAGGACGCCAGTCACCACTACGAGATCGCCGTACCGGCCGAGGCGACCGGCGCGGGCGTGCTTCTGGTCGTGCGGCTGAGCAGCTTCGGTGACCTGGCGGCCGTGACGGTCCCGGGGCCCTTCGGCCAGGAGAGCCCGGAGGGCGCCGTCACACCGGAACCGCTGAGCGTGGTCGACATCGCTCTGCGCGACCTCCGCTACACACCGGTGCCCGCACGGCTGCTGCACCGGCCCTACGACGGCGTGAGCGACTGGCTCGCCCGCGAGTCCGGCCGCGCCACCTGGTGGACCCGCTTCTTCGACTACCTGTGACGCCCCCGGCCCCCTCACCTGCGAGGCTTGCGGCGGTCGTGTCACCGGAGTTACCTGGAAGTATCCGGCGGTGAAGCGAGGGTTCGAGGCCACGGTGAGGACCGGGGGCCCGCTCTTCCTGCGCGCCCTCGGCGGCGGTCCGCGCTCGCCACCGTCATCCGGCGTCAGACGCGGGAGGTGACAGAGGTGAGAGCCGTTGTCTACGAGAGGCCCTTCAGTGTCACGGTCGCGGAGGTGGAGGACCCGCGGATCCAGCACCCCAACGATGTGATCGTCCGCGTCACGTCGTCCGCGATCTGCGGTTCCGACCTGCACATGTACGAGGGGCGCACGGCGGCCGAGCCGGGCATCGTCTTCGGCCACGAGAACCTGGGCGTGATAGAGGAGGTCGGCGACGGCGTCACCTCCCTGCAGGTGGGCGACCGCGTCGTCATGCCGTTCAACGTCGCGTGCGGGTTCTGCAAGAACTGTCTCGCCGGCGAGACCGGGTTCTGTCTGACGGTCAACCCCGGCTTCGCGGGCGGTGCCTACGGCTATGTGGCCATGGGCCCGTACATGGGCGGCCAGGCCGAGCGGCTGCGGGTGCCGTTCGCCGACTTCAACTGCCTGAAACTGCCCGAGGGCGACGAGAACGAGACGGACTACGTCCTGCTGGCCGACATCTTCCCGACCGGCTACCACGGCTGCGAACTCGCGCAGGTCTCGCCCGGCGAGACCGTCGCGGTGTACGGGGCGGGACCGGTGGGGCTGATGGCCGCGTACTCGGCGCTGCTGCGCGGCGCGTCCAAGGTGTTCGTCGTCGACCGCGTGCCCGAGCGGCTCGCCAAGGCGGCGGAGATCGGGGCCATCCCGATCGACTTCACCCAGGGCGACCCCGCCGAGCAGATCAAGGCCCAGACGAACGGAGAGGGCACCGACAAGGGCATCGACGCCGTCGGCTACCAGGCCCAGCGGGGCGACGAGGCCCACCACGAGGAACCCGCCATCGTCCTCAACCAGTTGGTGGAGACGGTCCGGCCGACCGGCAGGCTCGGCATACCGGGCCTGTACGTCCCCTCCGACCCCGGCGGCCCCGACGAGCACGCCAAGCACGGTCAGCTCCTGGTCTCGATCGGCAAGATGTTCGAGAAGGGCCAGAAGATGGGCACGGGCCAGTGCAACGTCAAGCGGTACAACCGCCAGCTGCGCGACCTGATCGCCTCGGGCCGCGCCCGCCCCAGCTTCGTGGTCTCCCACGAACTCCCGCTGGAGGACGCCCCGCAGGCGTACGAGAAGTTCGACCAGCGGATCGAGGGCTACACCAAGGTGGTGCTGCATCCGGGCCACGACCTCGCCGCATGAGCGGGTGAGCGCGTGAACGGGACCGAGGCGTAGCACCGCCTCCTACGAAGCCGGGCGGCCGCCATCGCGCGAGCCGCCCGGCCGGGGACCGGGCCCGGCGTTACGGTTTCGACCGGGCCGTTCCTCCCTGGAGCCGCCCACCAGGGCCGTCACCCGGGAGGAACCGTGAGCCGAGCCGCAGAGCATGCCCCGCCGCCGGCCCGCGGCCTGAACGGGCGCATGCTGACGGCGGCCGTCGTCTCCGCGATCAGCGGTCTGCTCTACGGCTACGACACCGGCATCATCTCCGGCGCCCTGCTGCAGATCTCCAGGGAATTCCACATCGGCGACACCATGAAGGAGGCCATCGCCGCCGGGATTCTGCTGGGCGCGGTGATCGGCTCCCTCGCGTGCAGCCTGCTGTGCGAGCGGATCGGACGGCACCGGACCATCCTGCTGATCTGTGTGGTGTTCATCGCGGGCAGCCTGACCTGCTCGTTCGCGCCCAGCGCGGTCGGCCTGGCACTGGCCCGCGTACTGCTCGGCTTCGCCGTCGGCGGTGCCACGCAGACCGTGCCGATGTACGTCGCCGAGCTGGCCCCGAGGACGATCCGGGGCCGCCTTGTGCTCTGCTTCCAGCTCGCCATCGGCGTCGGCATCGTCATCGCGACCCTGGTCGGCGCGAGCGAGTCGGTGTCCTGGCGCGTGGCCATCGGCGCGGCCGCCGCACCGGCCCTGCTGATGCTGCTCGGCCAGCTGCGGCTGCCGGAGAGCCCGCGCTGGCTGGTCGAACAGGGGCGCGTGGACGAGGCGGAACGCGTACTGAAGGCGGTACGGCCCGACGACTACGACATCGCCCCCGAGCTGGACGAGATCGTGGCCCTCGCGGGGCGCCAGAAGAAGGTCGGCCGGGACCGGCGCGGCTGGCGCGGGCTGCGGCAGCCGTGGGTGCGCCCGGCGCTGATCGTCGGCTGCGGCATCGCCGTCTTCACCCAGCTGTCCGGCATCGAGATGATCATCTACTACGCGCCGACCATCCTCACGGACAACGGCTTCTCCCGGGAGGACGCGCTGCGGATCAGTGTGGCGCTGGGGGTGACTTACCTGGTGATGATGATCGTCGGCCTGTGGATCGTGGACAAGGTGGGCCGGCGCCGGCTGACCCTGGTGATGGTGCCCGGCGCGGCGCTCAGCCTGTTCGCCCTGGGCGCGTTCTTCGTCACCGGCCACTCCGGCCGCTCCGACATCCCCGGCATCGTCGCCTGCCTGCTGGCCTTCATGTTCTTCAACGCGGGCGGACTCCAGCTGATGGGCTGGCTCACCGGCTCCGAGATCTACCCGCTGTCGGTGCGCGCCGCCGCGACCAGCGTCCAGTCGGCCACGCTGTGGAGCACCAACCTGCTCATCACCCTGACCCTGCTGACGATGATCAACGCCCTCGGCGTCGGCCAGGTCTTCTGGATCTACGGCTTCTTCAACGTCGCCGCCTGGCTCTTCGTCTGGCGCCGGATGCCGGAGCTGACCGGACACAGCCTGGAGGACATCGAGGCTCACCTGAAGAAGGGCCGCTTCCACCCGGGCGACTTCGCCCGGGCGTGACGTTCACCGGGCCGGTGCCTCAGCCGTACAGCACGACGAGCGAGCCGCAGACCAGCACGGCCCCCGCCGTGACCCCGAGCACGCGGTACCGGTCCCACGCGGTCAGCGCGACCGCCCCCGCCCACACCGCCCCCGCGACGGCGGTGGCCATCCCGCCCAGGACGGTCTGTGCCGCCGCCAGCGGCAGCGGGGCAAGCAGCAGCGTCGGCGGTATGACGGCGAGCCGTGGTCTGATGTCCAGCTGCTTGTACACCACCACCAGCACGACCAGCGCGGTGACGATGACGACGGGAAGCGCGGTCAGATTCCCCCACGTGACACACACGCCGTCCGACGCACAGGTCCCCTCGGCCCGCCCCTGTGCCCGCGCGAGATACGTCCCCCACCAACAGTCAGCACCGCCCCGTGACGGCGACCCCGGACAAACGCGCGGCGAGGGCAGCGGTCCATGTCGGCAGTTTTGTCGGGGAGTTGAGCGAGGTCATCACTACGCCTGAACACGCGCCCAGCGGCAACTGCGGTGTGTGAGCGTCATGAGCCCGAGAGTCCTGCGCGGCTACCGGGAATGTGATGAAACACTCCCGCTCGCTGCTTTGGTGATCTTGACGCCAGAGTGTGGCTTCTCATCGTGAATCTCTTGGTTTCGTGGGGGCAGTCGCGTCATGGTGCATTCATCTGTGCAGGTCAGAGCGCCACAGAGGCGGAAAATGTGATTCGAGTCACATCCGATTGACTGCGGTCTGTAGCCGGTCCTTTACTTTGCATGCCCTTTGCAGGTTTCACAGGTTGGGGGGATTTGGTGAAGCGTGAGCAGGCTGGTGTGAAGCCGGCCCGGCGGGCGCGCGGAGTGCGTGCCTGTCTGTTGGGGGGTGTCGTCGCAGCGCTTGCGTTGTCGGGGCTGCCCGTTGCGGCAGGCTTTCCGGTAGCGGCTGCCGCCCCCGTGGGCGGCGGTGCGGTGGACGAGACCACCGCCTCTGCCCGCGCCCAGGCGTCGGGTGAGCCCGTGGAGGTGACGGCGGACCGCACGGAGTACTCCACGACCGAGGCGAATCCAGACGGCTCCTTCACGCTCACGCAGGCCACCACCCCCCAGCGAGTGAAGGAAAGTGACGGCGGGTGGGGTGCTGTTGATCCCGGGTTGGAGCGTCGTTCGGACGGGCGCATCGCACCCAAAGGGGTTGTCGTGAACCTGTCCTTTTCGGGCGGGGGGTCGGGTTCTGATCTGATCCGTCTGGGCAAGGACGGTCGGTCCGTCACCCTCGGCTGGGCCGGGACGCTCCCGGAGCCGACCCTGGATGGAGCGACGGCGACCTATGCGAATGTGTTCGACGGGGTCGACCTGCAACTTACGGCCACAGCGGAGGGCTATCGGGAGATCCTGGTCGTCAAGACGCCTGAAGCCGCGCAGAATCCGGCCCTGGAGCAGGTCAAGCTGTCCGCGTCCGGGGACGGCCTGACCGTGGCGCCGGGAGCCGGCGGGGGCCTTCGCGCCATCGACGAGGACGGCAATGCCGTCTTCCGTGGTCCTGCGGGCCAGATGTGGGACTCCGCCGGTGATGGCCAAGCAGGCCCGCAGTCGCAGCTCATGCGTGTGGGCGCTCGGGTCTCCGCGCAGGCTGGGGCACAGGACGATCCGACGCAGCCCGGGGACGGAGATGCCACTGCGGTACTTCCGGTGAGTGTGGACGAGAACGTCGTCGCCGTTCACCCAGACCTGGAGCTTCTGCGCGGCGAGAAGACCGTCTACCCCGTCTACATCGACCCGTCCGTCGGTCTCGGTGTCTCGGAGCGCACGAAGATCTCGTCCGACGGTGACAAGTTCTGGATGTTCGACGGTGACAAGGGCGTCGGCAAGTGCGGTAACGCGGACGGCTACTACTGCGGCGGCGGCTACGTCGACCGCATGTACTTCGAGTTCGCCCCCACCAAGCTGTCTGGCAAGTATGTTCTCGACGCCACCTTCCGGGCGCACGAGACCTGGTCGTTCAACTGCGACCCCCACTGGGTGGACCTGGAGCGTACCGACAACATCTCGGAAGGCACCCACTGGCCGGGGCCGAAACAGCTCGATCAGATGGGCGACCGCTACGTGTCGGCCGGCCGCGGCAGCCTGTGCAGCCCGGACCAGCCGGACGCGTGGATCGAGTTCAATGACAATCCTGACGAGCCCGACGAGAACCTCAAGAACACCGTCCGCTCGTTCGCGGACGGCAAGATCAGCCGCTTGACCCTCATGCTCCGTGCCAAGGACGAAACCGACGCACGCGCCTGGAAGAGGTTCGACGACAGCGCCGAGCTCCAGGTCACGTTCGCCTACAAGCCCGGTGTGCCCACCGATGTCGGCCTCATTCCGGGAAACGGCACGACGGCGTACTGCAACAAGTCGTCCTCCGACCCGCTCATCGTGACCCGGGTGGACCCCATGGTGCAGTCCCGGGTGCAGACGTTGGTGGAGTCGCACAAGGGCGACGAGGAAGGCTCTCTGCAGTCGGAGTACGTGGTTGAGCGTGGAGACGATGCCGCTTGGCACCAGGTGTGGAGCGGGCACATGCCGGACACCGGCTGGCATCCCGACGGGACGCTGGAGAAGATGCGGACCAGCAATCGCGCGGACGGGGGGCTGTATCGGTACAGGTCCCGTACTCAGTCGCACTGGTCCTACTCGGGCAAGAGCGGTGACCTGTGGTCTTCGTACAGTTCCTGGTGCTACTTCAAGATCGATTCCTCAGCACCGAAGCCACCACGTATCACCCCTGGTTCGCCGTACACGGAATGCATCGCAGACGCATGCGAGGGCAAGGGCGGACCGGGCGTACCTGGCTCCTTCACCTTCCAGCCGAACACCGCGGACATCGACGCGTCCGGGCACACGGACATTACCCAGTACGAGTACAAGCTGCTGTCCACGCCTGCCAAGAAGATCTCGGGCACCCTCAAAGCCGAGGTGAAGAATGTGGCACCTCCGCTCTCCGGCACGCAGGTTCTGTCGGTACGAGCCCAAGATGTGCGGGGCCGCTGGGGTGCGCCCGAGGAGTTCGTCTTCAAGGTATCGCCGGCGAAGGCTGAGGTGGGCCGGTGGCATCTCAACGATGGTGCACCCGGCTCGGGGATCATGTTGGCCAAGGACACGGCCACTGAGGGCAATCGACATGACGCCACCCTCGTGGGAGCTGCGGGAACCGGTTGGTCCACCCGCGCCCGTGGTGGTGAGTCCGACTATTCCCTGCGCTTGAACGATGACACCACTGACCCTGCCCAGCAGACGGGTTACGCCGCGACGTCCACTCCCGTCATCAACACGCAGGAATCGTTCACCGTCTCTGCCTGGGTGCAGCTGTCCGACGCGTCGACCAACCGGACCGTGCTGTCGGAACCGGGTACGAACAGCAGCTCGTTCCAGCTGTACTACTCATCGGCTTACAAGAAGTGGGTTTTCAACCGCGCAGACAAGGATCAGGCTGGCCCGGTCTACATCCGTTCGATGGCCGACGCGGAAAACCCGGCGCTCAATGTGTGGACGCATTTGACGGGAGTTTTCAGCACAGAGGGTGACGACGGCCTGCCGGATTCCGATCCCACTAACGACACCATCCAGTTGTTCGTCAACGGCCAGCCCCAGGGCAAGCCGGTGGTTCTGTCCCAGGCCGCCCCGACTTACACACCGTGGGCAGCGACTGGCGGGCTGCAGTTCGGACGCTTCAAGGGCAGCGGTACGTTCAGTCAGTATCACTTCGGTCTGCTGGACGAGGTTGCCGTGTGGCAGCGGACTATGTCACCGGCGGAAGTTGCCGACGAGGCCACGGTCATGCGAGACGGTGTACCGGCCAACGAGTTGGTTGCCCAGTGGGACGCCACCTCGGCCAAGGGGGCCGAGATTCCTGAAAGCACGCCGTACCCGCTGCCGTCGATGAAGCTGTCGCCCAGCGGTACCACGGTGGATGAGGACGACAACGCCCTGTTCCTGGACGGAACGAAGCAGTATGCGGCTTCCACCGGCCCCGTGCTGGATGAGACCGGATCGTTCACCGTGTCGGCAAGCGTCTATCTGGACGCAACTACGCTGGATACGAAGCCAGTTGGCTATAAGGCTCAGGCGGCGGCACAGCGCATGGGTGGGGAGTCGTCGTGGGCTCTGTGGGTGGTCAAGGTTGCAGAGCACCAGTACCAGTGGAAGTTCACCCGGACCTCCGTGGATCTGGCAGGCAAGGTCACCCAGAACGCAGAAGCGTCTGCGGGCGAAACGACGGAGGCCGGCAATTGGGTGCAGATCACGGGCGTCTTCAATGCCCAGGACGCCTGGCAGTGGACTGACCCTTCAGACGACAGCAAGACAGAGACCCGTCGCGGGACGCTCCACTTGTTTGTCGGTCAGCTTGACCAGACAGCAGATACCGCTCAATTCAGTAACTCCCAGCAGGGCGGCGGTGAACTGAGTCTGGGGCGCGGCACAGCCTCCGGCAGTACCGGCAACTATCTGGCCGGCGGTTTGCAGGAGCTCCGCATGTGGGCCGGGGCCATGACTGCCGACCAAGTCAGATCCCAGATCATCGAGGGCATCTGACAGTCCAAGCAGGCGAAGGCGGCCCGCTCGTCGAGCGGGCCGACCGGGAGCACTGCCCACGCCACACATTTCACCCCCGTTCCCACGTTTCCCGTTCTCAACGGCACGCGCCGCGAGCTGTCACGGCCAGGCGCCGCGTAGGAAGAACCCACCATGAATTCCTTTGCCATACCCCGGCCTCCAGCAGGCTGCGCAGCCGTCCCCGGAAGACGTTGGTTCCGGCACATCGCAGCAGTCACTGGACTCGCACTGCTGCCCGCGCTGCTGACCCCCGTGGCCTTCGCCGCCGCCACGGATCCGCTGGGCCGTCCCCACCTGAACGCCCCGCACGCCACGAAGGTGAGCCCCTTCACCGCGAAGGCGAACAAGCGGGCCGCTGCCGAGATGAAGAAGGCCGCCGAGGCAGACCGTGTCGCAGCAGCACGGGCCCGCCACGATCAGCGGCGCGAGGTTGCGTGGCCCAAAACCGGCAAAGCATCACTGAAGATCCCGGGCAAGGGAGTCGCCAAGGCTGCCCCCGGTTCTCTGCCTGTCACCCTGACCGCACCCCGCAAGGGTAATGCGGCCGAAAAGGTCACCGTTGAAGTCCTCGGTCAGCCGACGGCTGCGAAGCTCGGCGTCAAGGGCATAGTGCTGCGACTCACCGGAACTGAGCCCAGTGGCAACGTTCAACTGGGCATCGACTATTCCGCTTTCGCGTCCGCCTACGGCGGTGACTGGGCCGGCCGCCTGCAACTGGTGCGTCTGCCCGCCTGCGCGGTGAAGCATTCCGACGCGGCGAAGTGCCGCAAGCGCACTGAGCTGAAGTCTGTCAACAACCGTGAAAAGGACGTCGTTTCGGCGCCGGTCAGTTTTGCGGCTGGTGGACAGTCCATGCTGCTCGCTGTGGCGGCGGGAGCGAAGTCCGGAGCCGGTGACTACAAGGCGACCTCACTGTCCGCGTCCTCCACGTGGGAGGCAGGCGGTTCGTCCGGCTCCTTCACCTGGTCGTACCCGCTACGAGTCCCGCCGGCCGCAGCCGGCCCGCAGCCGGACCTGTCGATCTCCTACGACTCCGGCAGCATCGATGGGCAGACAGCGAACTCGAACAACCAGGGCAGCCAGGTAGGAACCGGCTTCGACCTGACCTCGTCATACATCGAGCGCAAGTACGACTCTTGCGACGACGACGGCCAGGACGAGAAGTACGACCTGTGCTGGAAGTACGACAACGCCTCTCTGGTTCTCAACGGCAAGGCCAGCGAACTCGTCAAGGACGACACCACAGGCAAGTGGCGCCTTAATAACGACGACGCCTCCACGGTGACGCACTCCACCGGCGCCGACAACGGTGACGACAACGGTGAGTACTGGATGGTCATCACCGGCGACGGCACCAAGTACGTTTTCGGCCTGAACAAGCTCGACGGCGCGAGCGCCGACGACCGCACCAACTCCGTATGGACCGTGCCGGTCTTCGGCGACGACGAGGGCGAGCCGGGCTACTCGGACGGCAGCAGCTTCTCCGGCCGCGACAAGACCCAGGCATGGCGCTGGAACCTCGACTACGTCGAGGACACGCACGCCAACGCCATGTCGTACTGGTACACGGCCGAACACAACAACTACGACAAGCTCGGCGACGACAACACGGGCACCGACTACGTCCGCGGCGGCTACCTCAAGGAGATCCGCTACGGGCAGCGTGCCGGCTCCCTGTTCTCCGGTGCCCCCGTCGCCTCCGACAAGGTGGTCTTCAGCTACGACGAGCGGTGCCTGGCGTCCGGCACCGGCTGTGACTCGCTGACCGAGGACACCCGCGACAACTGGCCCGATGTGCCGTTCGACGCGATCTGCAAGGACGGCGACAAGTGCACCGGCAACGTCGGCCCGACGTTCTTCACCCGTAAGCGGCTGACCTCGATCAGCACGTACGCGTGGAACGCCGCGGCCGCGACTCCCGACTTCGCTGCGGTGGACGCGTGGTCGCTCAAGCAGATCTACCTCGACCCGGGTGACACAGGCGACTCGACGGACCAGTCACTGTGGCTGGACGAGATCAAGCACACGGGCAAGCGCGGCACGGATCTCTCGCTGGACCCGGTCAAGTTCAGCCACATCATGCTTCCCAACCGCGTCGACGGCGCGGCCGACAACATCCTGCCGCTGAACAAGCCCCGCCTGAAGACGGTCACCTCCGAGACCGGTGCACAGACCATCGTCAGCTACATGGAGGCCGACTGTACCGCCGGCGGTACCAAGCCCAAGCTCGACGAGAACACCAAACGCTGTTACCCCGTGTACTGGTCGCCCAACGGCGAGAAGGACCCGAAGCTCGACTGGTTCCAGAAGTACCCGGTCAGCTCCGTCTCCAGCACTGACCCCCAGGGCGGTTCCGAAGCGGTCCAGCACAGCTACCAGTACAGCGGCGGCGCCGCCTGGCACTACGACAACGACCCCTTCACCCCCGCCAAGGAACGCACCTGGTCCATCTGGCACGGCTACCAGCAGGTCACACACTTCACCGGCATCTCCACCGGTACCCGAAGCAAGGAAGTCACCGTCTACCTGCGCGGCATGAACGGTGACCGCGTGCTCGGCACGGACGGCAAGACCCCCGACCCGGACAAGCGTAAGTCCGCCGAGGTCACCGGAATCAAGGCCCCCAAGATCACCGACTCGGAGCAGTACGCGGGCTTTGTCCGCGAGTCGGCGAGCTACAACGGGGACGCGGAAGTCGGCGGCACGATCAGCGACCCGTGGTCGAAGCGGACCGCGACCCAGCACAAGTCCTACGCCGACACCGAGGCGTACTACGTACGCACCGCCGCCACTCACTCCCGCGCCAACATCACCAGCAAGCTCAACCCCTACGACCGGGTCCACACGGTCAAGACCACCTACGACGACTACGGCATGGCCGAGACCGTCGAGGACGAGGGTGACGACGCGGTCAGCGGCGACGAGAAGTGCACCCGCACCTGGTACGCCCGTAACGACGACAAGGGCATCAACTCCCTCACCTCACGCACCCGGACGGTCGCCAAGACCTGCGACATCACGGACTCGGCTCTCGATCTCCCGGGTGACGGCACACGGCCCGGCGATGTCATCTCCGACACAGCCGTCGTCTACGACAACGCGACGGCCACCTCCTGGTCGGCCACCCAGCAGCCGACCAAGGGCGAGGTGAACTGGTCCGGTCGTGCCAAGTCGTACGGCAGCGATGACGCGCCTGCCTGGCAGAAGGTCTCGACGACAACGTACGACGCCCTCGGACGTCTGCTGATCGTCAAGAACACCAACGGCCTGGCCGTCTCCTCCACCACCTACGACCCGACCTCATCGGGACCGCTCACGTCGACGTCGGTCAACGACGCCATGACGTACAAGACCACCACGACCCTGGACTTCGCCACTGGTGCGGCCCTGAAGGTTACCGACCCCAACAACAAGGTCACCGAGAGCGAATACGACAGTCTCGGGCGTACGACGAAGGTCTGGCTGCCCAACCGCTCCAAGGTGCTCGGCAAGACTCCGAACTACGTCTACGACTACCACGTCACCAGCACCGCCATGTCCTGGGTTTCGACCGGCACCCTGAAGAACGACGGCTCCGGCTACAACACCAGCTACGAGTTCTACGACTCCCTGCTGCGCTCCCGCCAGGTTCAGGCACCCTCGCCTCAGGGCGGCCGACTCATCGCCCTGACGCTCTATGACGCTCGCGGCCTGGCCGTGAGTTCCCAGTCGGACATCTGGGACAGCACCTCGCCCCCAAGCAGCCAGGCTGTAGAGACCTCCGGCGGCCAGGCACCGATCCAGACCGACACGACCTACGACGGCGCCGCACGCCCAGTCAAGACGGTGACGAAGGTCCACGGTGTCACCCGCTGGAGCATCGACACCACCTACACCGGGGACACCGTCGCCACCAGCGCACCGGCCGGCGGCCAGGCGACCGCCATGGACACCAACGCGCTGGGGCAGACGACCGAACACCGCGAGTACGCCGGCCCGACACCGACCGGCACGGACTACACGAAGACCGATTACACCTACACTCCGGCCGGACAGCAGGAGACCATCACCGGCCCGGACCGGTCCAAGTGGTCCTACACCTACGACCTGTTCGGCCGACAGGTCACGGCAGTCGACCCGGACAAGGGCAAGAGCAGCACCGAGTACGACACCCTCGACCAGGCCGTCAGCACCACCCCGAACAACGACGCTTCGAAAAAGCTGCTCTACGCATACGACGACCTGGGCCGCAAGACGGGCATGTGGCAGGCCGACAAGACGGACGCCAACAAGCTTGCCGCCTGGACCTTCGACACCCTGGCCAAGGGGCAGCAGGACACTGCCGTGCGCTACGACGGCGGCGTGAGCGGAAAGGCGTACACCGAGAAGGTCACCGCCTACGACGCGATGTACCACGCGACCGGCAGTCAGCTGCTCCTGCCCGACGCCGAACCCCTCGTCTCCGGCGGCTACGTGGCCAAGACGCTGTCGTTCAGTACCGGGTACAACATCGACGGCACGATCAGCCAGTATTCCGCTCCCGCGGTGGGTGGCCTGGCGGCCGAGACCGTCTCCTACACCTCCAACGCCCTGGGCCAGCAGCTCACGGCGAAGGGCACCACCGGCTATCTGCAGGGTGCCGCGTTCTCCCCGCAGGGCGACCTGCGCCAGCTCACCCTGGGCATGGACGGGACATCCTCGGCCAAGAAGGCTTACCTCAACTGGGACTACGAGGAGGGCACCCGCCGCACCACCCGCTCCTACGTCACCGACGACGTACACGGCTACATGCCGCAGGAGTTGAAGTTCACCCAGGACGACGCGGGCAACGTCACCTCCATCTTCGACGCCACCACCCAGGGCGGCACCGCCAAGGCCGATCAGCAGTGCTTCAGCTATGACGGCTACAGCCGTATGACCGACGCGTGGACCCCCAAGACCGCGGACTGCGCGTCCGCCGGCCGCACGGTGGCCAACCTCGACGGAGCGGCCCCGTACTGGACGTCGTACACCTACAACGACGCCGGCCAGCGCAAGACGGAAACGCAGCACGCCGCCTCCGGCGACAAGACCACCACCTACACCTACAACGACCCCGCCGACAGCAAGCCGCACACGCTGGACAAGACGACCGGTGCCCGTGCCGCCACCTACACGTACGACAGCAGCGGCAACACCACGTCGCGCCCCGGGCCGACAGCCCAGCAGACACTGTCCTGGAACACCGAAGGCGACCTGTCCAAGCTGACCGAGAGCAGCAAGGAGACGAGCTACCTCTACGACGCCAGCGGCGAACTGCTCATTCGGCGGGCCAAGAGTGACGGCGACACCATCCTCTACCTGGGCGCCGGAACAGAACTCCGCCTGACGACCAAGAGCACCACCAAGACCGCGTCCGGCACCCGCTACTACACGGCGAACGGCCATACCATCGCGGTCCGCACCGCCACCTCCGGCGTCTCCGGCACCAAGCTGAGCTTCCTCGCCGCCGACCACCACGGCACGTCCAGCATCGCCCTCGATGCCACCACATACGCCGTAAGCAAGCGCTACAGCACCCCGTTCGGTGCCCCACGCGGCACGAAGCCCGGGTCCTGGCCGGACGACAAGGCCTTCCTGGGTAAACCCGCCGACGACGCGACAGGTCTGACCCATGTAGGAGCCCGTGAATACGACCCGGTCATCGGTCAGTTCACGAGCGTCGACCCTCTGCTCACCGCAGACGCGCCTCAGTCACTGAACGGGTACTCCTACGCAGACAACAACCCCACAACCGGCGCCGACCCGACCGGCCTGTGCAACGTAGTCGACTGCCCGACCCGCAACTGCCCCAACTGCCTGAACAGAACCCCGACCGACACGGACCCCAACTCGCCGGCACTCACCGACTACGCCGGTTCGGGGAGCACACCCAACAACACGCGCAGGGCGTCTACGGGCGGAACCAGTGGAACGGCGCACACCAGCAGTGCGGGAACAGTAATTGTTTTCGCGGAAGTTCCGCAATCCGAGGATTCAGGACCCCATTATGTTTGGGGAGGGTCGAAAGGTGTTTGCGTCTGGGCGGCGGCAAGCAGCTGTGTAACTGTTGAGAATCAATCGATTCAATCGAATGAAATCGAAGACCTTCCGTGCCCTTCCGGTGAATCTGAATGGGTTTGCAATGCTCGTAACAGCCTCTACAAATTCGGTCTTCAGACGGGGATGACCGGTGGATCTGTTGGCTTGTTCGGGTTGCGTTCGGGTGCACGATGGAATCAGCTGGTGCGTCTCCCCGAAGGATTGACAAGATCTCAGTTCTCGGAAATGGGAAAAGTGTTTCAGGATGGTCTGAAGATCGATGCGGACGTTGTTGTGCAGGGCAGTCGGGTTACGGGTAATGTGACTGGGGGGTCGGATATTGATATTGCCGTTCGCGTAATGCCGAAAACATTCGACGCTATGATTGCAAAGCGTTGGTCCAGCCCGAGGCCCGGTTCGGCGAACTCGCGCACGAGAGATCGTGCGGTGGCGACGGGGAAAATCACGGCTGGCGATGCGGTACCGAAGTTGAGCGGGCTGCGCGGCCAGGTTGAGCGCATCCTGGGTGACGAAGTGAGCCATGTCGATGTGTCGATCATCAAGATGGGAGGGGAATTCGATAATGGGCCATTCATTTCCGTCAAATGAGAACGTTTCCAGTGCGGGTTTGGATTGTTCTATTTATGTAAACTCGGAGAACCGTGAGGCTGTCCGGCAGACTGTTGCTCGAGGTGTCGGTGGCGATACGGGGGTGTCTGGTATGGTAATCGCTTCAACGTTCACGGCGTATATTTCTCACAATGATTACGAAATCGAATCGGCTGATGATTCGGATTTCGTGTCGTGGCCGTCAGTTCTGGAGTGTGAGCAGGCTGTGGGGGCTACTGTGGAGGCGTTCGTAAGTGTCATTGGGGAATGCTTGAATGTGTTGTGGGGGGATGGTTTCCAGGCTGTGGCTGCATGCGACTTCGAGGAGCTCCTCCCTTATTCGGGAGGGATAGGCCGCTTCTCCTGAGAAGTGGTGCTCCGGCCTCGGTTTGTCGGCGCCCGAAAACGGCCGACAAGTCGAGGCCGATACTGCAAGCGAAGCCGGAGCTGTTCACCTGACGGCTGCAGGACGTGGAACGCTTCGTTGGCGGGCACGGGAACTGGGAGATCGCTGCCGGGCTGCGGGTCGGTGAGCGGTCCGTGGAGCGGTGGCGCCGCCAGCGGCGCGAGCGCGGCGAAGCGGGGGGTCTGTCGAAGGGATCGCCGGGGCGACCGAGGCTCAGCGACGCGCAGATCGCCGGGCTGGAACGGGGAGCTGGAACGCGGACCGCCGGTCCACGGCTGGGCCGGCCGGCGGTGGACACTTGCACGGATCAAGACGTTGATCGGCCGCCTGTTCGGCGAGTTTCTGTCGGAGCATCGTCATATTGTTGTGATCGGCAGGGATCGCTGATCGAGATCGGGAAGCGTTCCGGGGACCAAAGTCGCGGTACTGGACAGGCGGAGCGGCAGGAAGAGGCGGATGATCAGCGCCACCGAGGACAGCGACCGTCTGCTCGAGCTGGTCCGCGACAACGCCAGTCTCGCCAACCACGCGGGCGGATGCGACGCGGAGATGCTCGCCGCCGCCGAGCGGGAGCTGGGCGTCGTGTTTCCGCCCTCGTACCGCCGCCTGATCGAGACGTTCGGGACGTGGGACATTGCAGGGGAGGAGTTCCTCGGGGTGTACCGGACGCCGGCCATGGGGCGGATGCTGCTGGGTTCGGTGGTGGAGACGCTGGACGCCCGTCGGTACGGCATGCCGTCCGACCTGATCGTCGTCATGGACGACGGAGGGTGCGATCTGATCGTCCTCGCGGCGGCGGACGCGGACGGTGACGGGGAGTACCCCGTCTTCGCGTGGAACCCGGGTGTGGAGGACCGGCGGGACATGGAGCGGCTCGGGGACAGCTTCGGTGCCTATGCCCTCTCCGTGTGCGAGCGTGCCGTACGGAACAGCCGTGGCGGCCGGGCCGAGCCGGTCAGCCCCTGATGATCAGCGCCACCACCGATGCCGCCGCCGCGAGGATCACCCCGGCGACTCCGTAGGCGAGCCGGTGGTGCCGCAGGACCGGTACGAAGTGGTCCAGGGCGATGCGGCCGGGGCCCGTCAGGGTGAGGCCGAGGGCGACGACGGCCAGGAGGAGGGTGAACTCGAAGCCGGCGGGGGCGAAGAAGCCGCTGTTCCAGGTGACGGCCAGCGCGTTGACCATCGTGCCGAGAGCGGCCGCGCCCGCGAGGGGGGTGAGGAGGCCGAGGGCGAGGCCGATGCCGCCGAGGGTCTCGGTGAGGCCCGCGAGCAGGGCGAAGGCCGAGCCGGCGGGATAGCCGCTCAGGGTGAAGAAGTGGCCGGTGGCGTCCAGACCGCCGCCGCCGAACCATCCGAACAGTTTCTGCGTGCCGTGCGAGAAGAGGATCACGCCGGCCGCCAGCCGGATGACCAGCAGTCCCACGTCGTAGGCGGGCTGGGAAGAGGCCGGGCGGTGGGGGGAAGTCATGCGAGGGGCCTTTCGGAAGTGCGTGGAGCCGGGATGTCAGGGATCCCCCTAGGGGGGTGTACCCGCTGAGGCGGGCGGCCTATGATGAGAAATGTAGTTGAACGTAAAACCAAATGGAGCGGGAGGCGCCGGCGTGACCAACGGCGAAGGAACACGGGTCGACGTACTGACCCCGCGCGACGTACCCCTCGGCGGCCCCCGCGCCATGACCGTCCGCCGGACCCTGCCGCAGCGCGGACGGACCACCATCGGCGCCTGGTGCTTCGCCGACCACTACGGCCCCGACGACGTCTCCGCGAGCGGCGGGATGGACGTCGCCCCGCATCCCCACACCGGCCTCCAGACCGTGAGCTGGCTGTTCAGCGGGGAGATCGAGCACCGGGACAGCCTGGGCAGCCACGCCTTCGTACGGCCCGGCGAGCTGAACCTCATGACGAGCGGCCACGGCATCTGCCACTCGGAGGTCTCCACCCCGGGCACCACCGTCCTGCACGGAGTCCAGCTGTGGGTCGCCCTGCCGGAGGAGCACCGGGACGCGGAGCGGGACTTCCGGCACCACGTCCCCGAACCCGTAGGGGTCGACGGCGCCGAGATCAGGGTCTTCCTGGGGGACCTCCCCGGAGTCGACCGCTCACCCGTGCCGACCTTCACGCCCCTCCTCGGCGCCGAGATCGTCCTCCAGCCGCGCGCCACCCTGACCCTCGCCGTGGACCCCGCCTTCGAGCACGGCCTGCTGGTCGACCAGGGGCAGGTGCGGCTGGACGGTACGGCGCTGGGCCGGGCCGAACTGGGCCATCTGCCGCCGGGCGGCGACACCCTCACGCTCACGAACGACACCGACGAGCTCGCGCGGGCGGTGCTGCTCGGGGGCACCCCGTTCGAGGAGGAGATCGTCATGTGGTGGAACTTCATCGGGCGCAGCCACGAGGACATCGTCAAGGCCCGCGAGGAGTGGCAGAGCGCCTCCGGCCGCTTCGGCGCCGTCGACGGATACCCGGGCGACCGGCTCCCGGCCCCCGCCCTGCCGCACGCCGCGCTCAAGCCACGGGGAAACCCCGGGCGCCGTTGAACCCCGGCCGAACCCGAAGCCCCGAAGCCCGAAAGGCACCCCATGACCCGCCCCGCCCCGACCGTCGAGCACAACACGGCCAAGCACCGTTACGAGATCCACGTGGACGGTGAGCGCGCCGGACTGACCGCCTACCTCGACCACGGTGACCAGCGCGTCTTCCATCACACCGAGGTGGACGACGCCCACGCCGGACAGGGCCTCGCCGCCCGCCTCGTCCAGGAGGCGCTGACCGACGTGCGCGCCTCGGGGAAGCGGATCGTGCCCGTCTGCCCGTACGTGGCGAAGTTCCTGGAACGGCACGAGGAGTTCGCCGACATCACCGACCCCGTCACGCCGGACATCCTGGAGTGGCTGGACAGCCGCCTGGGCTGAGACGCGGGACAGGGAAAAGGCCGCCGTACGGGACCGGATCAGTGGTCCCATGCGGCGGCCTTCGCATACCCGCGGCCACGCGACTACGCGGTGACCGCGTCCTCCGCGCTCCCCGAGGCGCCCGCCTCGCGAGCCGCCCCACGCGCTGCCGCCGCATCGTCGCCCGCCCCGCGCGGAGTCGGGATCGCCGGGGCGGCGAGCCGGGCGGCCATCCGCTCACGGCGCTCGTCCGCCTTGGCGCACAACGCCTCGGCGGCGGCGCGGAACCGCTCCAGGGACGGTGGCTCGGACGGGCCGAGCAGATACTCCTTCAGCTCGGCGCGCCGCCCGGCGAAGCGGTCCTTCTCCGGATGGCGGACCGACTCCAGGAGACCGGGGACACCCTTCCCGGACGGCGCCAGCACGGTGGCCGCCGTCACCGTCGGGAACGCGCCCCGGAAGGCCTCCTCGGCCATGCCCGAGGTGTTGGCGACGGCGTACGGCTTCTCGCTGGTCAGCCAGTCGGAGACCACGCTGGAGACATCGCTGATCAGCAGGTCCGCCGCGTTGAAGCAGGCGAAGATCGAGGGCCGCGCGTCGGTGACGACCAGGTGCTCCCACTCGGGGAACGACGCCCAGTACGCGGCCTCCCAGGCGGCCGTGGCCCGCGCGATCGCGGTCTCGCGGTCGCCCTCGGGGGTGCCCTGGAGCAGCATCCGCTCCAGCTCGTCGGCGCCCGGCCGGAAGGAGACCGAGGTGAGCGCGTCCAACTCGGCGGTGAGGCGGGCCAGTTCGGCGGCGGCCGCAGGGCCGGGGCCCGCGCCCGACCGCCGGGTGTTGGCCTCGCGGATCATCGCCTTGATCCGCTCGTCGGCGGCCCCCGCGCGCGGATCGACGGAGCCGGTCATCGGATGCGGCTTGTAGACCAGGCGCACACCGGGGTCGGCCAGCAGCTCGCGCACGATGTTCTCGCCCGCGAGCACCACGGAGGTGTTGCCGGGGTTGCCGTCCCAGCCCTCCCAGGTGGGGGCGTAGAGCACGTTCGTGTACGCGCCGGCGGGCGGGCCGGCGTACGGCCGGATCGGCGCCAGCTGCGGCCGGCCCACCTCGACCACGTCCTTGTCCTCGACACCGACCTCCGCGAGCGCGTACCGCTCGCGCGCCGCCGGACCGGCCACCCACACCTCGTCGTACGCCTTGGCGTACGGGTTGCAGGAGGACAGCTTGTCGCTCTCGCCGTGGTTGGTGAACGCGTGCTTGATGGTCGGGATGCGCAGCACCTGCGAGGTCTTACCGGAGTTCGCCGGGTGCAGCATCATCTTCAGCGTCGAGTTCTCCAGCGCGAACATCGTGGAGACCTTGGGGAAGCAGATGACCGGCACGTCGGTGGCGTCGATCTTCTGCACCATGAACCGCTCGCGCAGCACGATCAGCGGGCGGTCGAGCCGGGCGAGCGTGGAGAGCCACATGTTCGCCTGGTAGGCGGACGAGAGGCCGCCGGAGAAGTACATGGCGACGGTCGGCCGGTAGCCGGCGAGCCACTCGCCCACCCACTCCAGCACCTCCGCGTCGCTCCTGGGCCGCTTCCCGCCGGTCAGCCAGCGGGCCAGATACAGGGTGCCCGTGGCCATCAGCGCCACGGAGACGGTGAGGCCGAGCGCGCCCCAGCGCGCCTGCGCGGTGACGGCGGTGACCAGCAGGCCGAGGGTGCCCGGGGCGGCGTAGACCAGCAGCCGGTGCGCCGGGCGGCGCAGCAGGATGCGCGGCGGCGCGGCGCTCAGGTTCAGCGCGGAGGCGTCGATGTTGCGCGTGACGACCGGCAGCGAGCGGGCGCGGCGCACCATGACGGCGATCGCCTGGCACAGGAAGTGCAGACAGTAGTAGGCGCCCAGGGCGAGGAGCAGGGCGGCGTGCTCGCGCCGGGGCTCGACGCCGTCGATCCGCAGCAGCGCCGTCAGGGTCAGCATGTCGCGCAGCAGCTGCCGCACGGTCACGTCCAGGCGGATCTTGTTCAGCTGCGCCAGCGCCGCGGGCCGCCGGTACTGGAGATACGTCTCGAACGCGAGGCCCGCCGCGGTCGCGGCGACGAAGAGCGGGACGGCCGGCAGCAGCGCGCCGACGAGCTGGGCCGCGAGGAGCGCGAACACCACGAACGCCGCGTACAGCTGCGCGATGCGACGGGGGACGAGTCCGGCGGAGGGCACGGGCTGGGCTCCTGCGGGTGGTGCGACGGGCGTGATGCCGCGTGGACGGTCTGAGGCCGGGGCTGTCGTGGGTGAGGTCGCCCATCGCCGTGCGTGGGTATGCCCCCCGCCGGGGGTGTCACCTGTCGGCGCAGGCCCCGCGACCCCTCCTGCGCGCACAACGAATCCGTCATGCCTGACGTAACGAACGACCGCGCCACGGGAAACGACATCCGCAGTATTTGCGGATTTGCAGTGAATTCCGCTGCTGTGTGCCGTGGGGTGGGCGAATTCCCCGCCCTTTCCCGCTTTACGCGCCGTGCGGTGCCCGTGGCATTATCGGCCGAGGCCGGACCGCCGGACCGCCGGACCGCCGGACCGCCGGACCGCCGGACCGCCGAGCCGCCGAGCCGTCGGACCGCCGACCCGCCGACCCGTCGAGCCGGCCGAGCCGCCGACCCGTAGAGCCGCCGCACAGTCCCGCGTACGCGCGCAAGGAGCACGATGAACCCCGTCCCCTCCGCCCCGGCCGCCCCCGCGACGGAAACCGGGGGCGCGGGTGCCGCACTGCTGGACGGCTTCTCCCTGGAGATGACCGGCAAGGACGTGCCCCGCCTGGAAGAGGCCGCCCCCGGCATCCCCCCGGGCACCCGGATCAACGTGACCTACCTCGCGGGCGAGGACCTCGGCACCCGGCTGGCCGCCGCCCGCGCGGTCAGGCGGCTCGGCTTCGTCCCCGTACCGCACATATCCGCCCGCAGGCTGCCCTCCCGGGCGCACCTGGAGGAGTTCCTCGCCGGGCTGGCCGCCGACGGCACCGGCGAGCACGTCTTCGTGGTCGGCGGCGACCCCGCCCGCCCCGAGGGCCCGTACGAGGACGCGCTCTCCGTCATCCGCACCGGACTGCTCCAGCGTCACGGCGTACGGCACATCGGCGTCGCCGGCTACCCGGAGGGCCACCCCGGTCTCACCGGCCCGGTGCTGTGGTCCGCGCTCACCGGCAAGGCGGCCGCGCTCGGCGCCGAGGGGTTCGGCGGCGAGGTGATCACCCAGTTCGGCTTCGCCGTGGACCCGGTGCTGACCTGGCTGGAGGAGGTCCGGGCGCGCGGGGTGCGGCTGCCCGTGCGCGTCGGCGTTCCCGGCCCGGCCGGAGTGCGCCGGCTGCTCGGCTACGCCTCCCGCTTCGGCGTCGCCACCAGCGCCTCCGTCGCCCGCAAGTACGGCTTCTCGCTCACCAACCTCATGGGCACGGCGGGCCCGGACCGGTTCCTGCGCGAACTGGCGCTGCGGTACGACCCGTCGCGGCACGGCGTGGTGAAGGTGCACTTCTATACGTTCGGCGGGCTGCGGACGACCTCGGAGTGGGTCGGCGCGTATCGCACGTCCGTCTGACCTGGGCCGGAGGCGGTCCCTGGTCACCCCCAGGTACATGTCGGATTCTCGCCAGCGCGCCGCCCTCCCGGTGACCATTCTTGGAGGCATGCGGACAGCGATGAACGGGACGACAACAGGGGCGGGGACGGGGGCGGACCCGGCGGCCTCGGCGGCACACCTGGACCGGGAGCACCGTGTGCACGCCGTGCAGTCGAAGGACGCCCGGTTCGACGGGTGGTTCTTCACGGCGGTGCTCACCACCCGCATCTACTGCCGGCCGAGCTGCCCGGTGGTCCCGCCCAAGCCGGAGAACATGACCTTCTACCCGAGCGCGGCAGCCTGCCAGCGCGCGGGCTTCCGGGCCTGCAAGCGCTGCCGCCCGGACGCCAGCCCCGGCTCCCCGGAGTGGAACCAGCGCGCCGACCTGGTGGCCCGCGCCATGCGGCTCATCGCCGACGGCGTCGTGGACCGCGAGGGCGTGCCCGGACTGGCCTCCCGGCTCGGTTACTCGGCCCGGCAGATCGAGCGCCAGCTCCTCGCCGAGCTGGGCGCCGGACCGCTCGCCCTGGCCCGCGCCCAGCGCGCGCAGACCGCCCGGCTGCTGATCGAGACGACCGCCATGCCCATGGCGGAGATCGCCTTCGCGGCCGGCTTCGCCTCCCTGCGCACCTTCAACGACACCGTCCGCGAGGTGTACGCCCTCACCCCGACCGAGCTGCGCGCCCGCGTCCCCGCCGCCGGTCCGGCCGCCACGCCGGGCACGATCTCGCTGCGGCTGCCGTACCGGGCCCCGCTGGAGCCCGGCAACCTCTTCGGACATCTGGCCGCCACCGCCGTACCCGGCGTGGAGGAGTGGCGGGACGGCGCGTACCGGCGCACGCTCTCGCTGCCGTACGGGCACGGGATCGTGGCGCTCGCCCCGGCGGCCGGGCACATCGCCTGCCGGCTCACGCTCGGCGACCCGCGCGACCTCACCGTGGCGATCAGCCGCTGCCGCGCCCTGCTCGACCTGGACGCCGACCCGGCCGCCGTCGACGAGCGGCTGCGCGCCGACCCCTCGCTCGCCCCGCTGGTGGACCGCGCGCCGGGGCGGCGGGTGCCGCGCACGGTGGACGAGGCCGAGTTCGCCGTACGGGCGGTGCTCGGGCAGCAGGTGTCCACGGCCGCCGCCCGCACCCACGCGGCCCGTCTCGTCACCGCGCACGGCGAGCCGCTGGACGACCCGGAGGGCGGCCTGACCCATCTGTTCCCGAGCCCCGAGGCGCTGGCCGCCGTGGACCCGGAGACGCTGGCGATGCCCCGCACCCGGCGCACGACCCTCATGACCCTGGTCGAGCGGCTCGCGGACGGCACGCTGCGGCTCGGCGCCGAGTCCGACCGGGCCGAGACCCGCGCCCGTCTGCTCGACCTGCCCGGCTTCGGGCCCTGGACCGCCGACGTCATCGCCATGCGCGCCCTCGGCGACCCGGACGCCTTCCCCGTCACCGACCTGGGGGTACGACGCGCCGCCGAGCGCCTCGGCCTCCCCGCCACCCCGGCCGCGCTCACCGGCCGCGCCGAGGCCTGGCGGCCCTGGCGGGCGTACGCCGTGCAGTACCTGTGGGCGACCGACAGCCACCCGATCAACGTCCTTCCGGACTGAGGAAGTCGCCATGAGTGCCAGCAAGCACCACACCGTCACCGACAGCCCCTACGGGCCCCTCACGCTCGTCGCGGACGCCGACGACACGCTGTGCGGCCTGTACATGGTGGGCCAGCGGCACCGGCCCGCCGAGGAGACCTTCGGCCCGCGCGACGACACGCTGCGCGCCTTCGCCGAGGCCGGGGAGGAGCTGTCGGCCTACTTCGCGGGCGAGCTGACCCGCTTCACGCTCCGGCTGAACCTGGCCGGCACCGCGTTCCAGCAGCGGGTCTGGGAGCAACTCACCCTCATCCCCTACGGGGAGACCCGCAGCTACGGCCAGCTCGCCGCCGCCCTCGGCAATCCCACCGCCTCCCGCGCCGTCGGCCTCGCCAACGGCCGCAACCCCGTCGGCATCATCGTCCCCTGCCACCGCGTCATCGGCTCCACCGGCAGCCTCACCGGCTACGGCGGCGGCCTCGCCCGCAAGCAGCGGCTGCTGGACTTCGAGAAGTCCGAAAAGGGAGAGAGCCTCTTCTGACCGACCCCGGCTCAGCCGCCGTACTGCCCGGCCAGCGCACTCAGCAGGCCGGGCAGCGCGGTGCCGATCGGCTCACGGACAACCTCATCGGCGAGGTCGTCGTACGGGGTCGGCTCGGCGTTGACGATGGTCAGCCGGGCGCCGTGGTCGGCGGCCACCCCGGCGAGACCGGCGGCGGGCTGGACCTGGAGCGTGCTGCCGACGGCGATGAACACCGTGCACACCTTGCTGATCGACAGGGCCTCGCCCAGGACGACGGGGTCGAGGCTCTGCCCGAACATCACCGTCGCGGACTTCAGGATGCCGCCGCACGCCAGGCACGGCGGATCGTCCTCACCGGCCTCCACCCGGGCGAGGGCGTCCTCCATCGGCCCCCGCGCATGACACTTGGTGCACACGAACTCGTGTGCGGTGCCGTGCAGTTCGAGCACCTTGCGGTCGGGCATCCCCGCACGCTGATGCAGCCCGTCCACGTTCTGTGTGAGCACCCGCACCGGGATGCCGGAGCGCTCCAGCTCGGCCACCGCCCGGTGCGCGGCGTTCGGCTCCGCCGTCAGCGTGCGGTTCTTGCGCCGCAGCTGCCACGAGCGGCGGCGGATCTCCGGGTCCGTCATGTAGTACTCGTACGTCACGAGCTTCTCGGCCTCGGGATCCCGCCGCCACAGCCCGTTGGGCCCCCGGTAGTCGGGGATGCCGGAGTCGGTGGAGATGCCTGCGCCACTGAGGACGGCTACGAGGGGCTTGGCCATGGGACCGAGGGTAGGGCGGGCGGGGTGAGGCGGCCAACGAGATATCCGTGGCCCGGTCGGCCGGCGGTGTCAGACCACCCGGTGCCCGTTCTCCAGTTCCGCCGGGCCCGTGCCCTCCGCCAGGATGTCCAGGGCGGTCTGGATGCGGTCGGAGAGGGGGGAGGGGAGGTAGTCGGGGAGGTCGGGGCGGGGGACCAGGCGCCAGGAGAGGAGTTCCTCCTCCTGGAGGCGGATCGACTTCAGCTCGGCCTCGCTGAGTACGCCGCCGTCGTAGAGGTAGGCCACCAGCGGCGGGCGGTCCGGTCCCGGTACCCAGTCCACGGTGAGCAGCCGGCCCGGCTCGCGGTCGAGCCCGATCTCCTCCAGCGTCTCGCGCCGGGCGCCCTGCCGGGGCGTCTCCCCGTGGTCCGACTCGATCGTGCCGCCGGGCAGCCCCCACCCCGGCCGGTAGTTCGGCTCGACGAGCAGCACCCGTCCCTCGGCGTCCCGGAAGAGACACGCGGCGGCGGCGAGGACGCGGGGGAGACCGGCGATGTACGTGGCGAAGTCGTTCGGCGTGGTCATCCTGGCAGCGTAGCCAGAGGCGGGGCGGCGGGCACAGGGGGGCGCTGGCGCACTCCCGGCGTGCGCGGGAGCGCTCCGGCGCCGGGTGCGAGATCTCCACGCGCCGGGGACTTTCCCTCGCGAGCCGGGAGGGACAAGCTGTGAGCCGCCATGCCGACTGACAGCAGGGGGAAGTCCACGGGGTGGGCGAAGGTGCTGGCCGCCGTCGTCCTTCTCGTCCTGCTGCCCTTGGCCGGCTGGTTCCTCGTCTCCTTCCAGGGGGCGCGCGCCTTCCCCTGGTGAGGCACTGACGACCCGCACCCGCCCACCCTGTCGCGCGCCATGGAGCGCGCTAGGGTCGCAGCGGTGCCCGTCCCGAGCGTGCGCGGGCCTCGACGGGGAGGGGACCGCGTGGTGAACCGGACGGAGCGCGGACGGCCCAGGGTGCTGGTCGCCGCCGACAAGTTCAAGGGGTCGCTGACGGCCGCCGAGGTCGCCGCGCGGGTCGCGGCCGGGCTGCGGCGGGCCGTACCGGACGTGGTGGTCGAGGCGCTGCCCGTGGCCGACGGCGGGGACGGCACCGTGGACGCGGCGCTCGCCGCCGGGTTCGAGCGGCGCGAGGCGCGGGTCGCCGGGCCGACCGGGCGGCCGGTGACGGCCGCCTTCGCCACACGCGGTGACACCGCCGTCGTCGAGATGGCCGAGGCCAGTGGGCTGCGGCGGCTGCCGGAGGGCGTACGGGCGCCGCTCACCGCCTCCACGTACGGCTCGGGGGAGCTGCTGCGGGCCGCGCTGGACGCGGGCGCGCGGACCGTCGTGTTCGGCGTCGGCGGCAGCGCCACGACCGACGGCGGGTCCGGGATGCTGACGGCGCTCGGTGCGCGGTTCCTGGACGGCGACGGGAAGCCGGTGGCCCCCGGCGGCGGCGCGCTGGCCGATCTCGCCCGTGCAGACCTCTCCGGGCTCGACCCCCGCCTGGCCTCCGTGGACCTGGTGCTCGCCGGTGATGTCGACAACCCGCTGACCGGGCCCCAGGGCGCCGCCGCCGTGTACGGCCCGCAGAAGGGCGCCTCCCCGGAGGATGTGGCCCTTCTCGACGCCGCCCTCGCCCACTACGTCACCGTCCTGGCCACCACCGGCCCCCGCGCGGCCGACCTCGCGGCCTTCCCCGGCGCCGGCGCCGCCGGTGGCCTCGGCTACGCCGCCCTCCTCCTCGGCGCCCGCTTCCGGCCCGGCATCGAGGTCGTCCTGGACACGCTCGGCTTCGCCGCCGCCCTGGACCGCGCCGACCTGGTGATCACCGGCGAAGGCTCCCTGGACGAGCAGACCCTGCACGGCAAGGCCCCGGCCGGAGTCGCCGCGGCGGCCCGCGCGGCCGGCAAGCCGGTCGTCGCCGTCTGCGGCCGCCTGACCCTGTCGCCCGACGCCCTACGGAACGCCGGCATCACCCACGCCTACCCCCTGACCTCCCTCGAACCGGACGAGACCGTCTGCCGGGCCCAGGCGGGCCCCCTCCTGGAACGCCTGGCAGCCCGCCTGGCCGAGGCCCACCTGCTCTGAGCCGACTGCCGGCTCTGCCGCTCGACCCACGCTGGCTGCGGCCATGCCGGGCCGTCCGCCTGGCGTAAGCCTCCGCCGCCTGCCCGACCGGCTCACCCCCCCGAGGCCGACGGCCTCCGGAGGCCCGCCCCAGCAGCGCCCTCCCGCCCGCCTGGCCCACTCCAGATCCCACCTACCGGCACCCGGAGCCCGCGCCCGCTCCCAGCAGCGAGCCACCCTGCAGGGGCCAGCCCACCGAAACCCACCCGCCCCGACCAGCCATCCCAGCCCCGACCCCCACCGCAGAAACACCAAGGGCCCCGACCAATCAAAGGTCGGGGCCCTCGGGGAGTACTGCTGAACCGGCGGAGCTACGGCAGCTGGGCCGCGCGGGCCTCCCGGCGGTTGTCGCGGAAGTTGTTCACCCGGCGGGCCGTGGCGAACAGGGGGATCACCGCGCCCATCACCAGCTGGAGCGCGCAGCCCGTCTGGAGGAGGAGCTGTCCGCCCGGGGCGTCGAAGGCCCAGGCGGCGAGGAGGCCCATGGAGAGGACGATCCAGCCGAGCACGGCGCCGGCGAGGCGGCCGCGCGGCTTCGGGTACTCGACCCGGCTCACCATCAGCCAGGCGGTGCCCACGATGGCCAGGAGCGTCGCCACGAAGGGCAGCTCCAGGAGCACGATCGAGACGACGGTCAGCGCGCCGAAGGGTGACGGCATCCCCTGGAACATGCCGTCCTTCATCGTCACGCAGCTGAAGCGCGCCAGTCTCAGCACCACCGCCAGCAGCACCACGATCGCGCCGAGCGCGGCCACCCGCTGGTGAGCGTCGTCCGCGACCATGCCGTAGACCAGGACGAAGTACGCCGGGGCCAGACCGAAGCTGATGAGGTCGGAGAGGTTGTCCAGCTCCGCGCCCATCGGCGAGGAGCGCAGCTTGCGCGCCACCAGGCCGTCGAAGAGGTCGAAGACCGCCGCGCAGAGCATCAGGATGACCGCCGTGGCCGCGCTGTGGCGGGCCATGCCGGATTCCTGGCTGCCGGTGAGGTGCGGGATGAGGATGCCCGTGGTGGTGAAGTACACCGCCATGAACCCGCAGGTCGCGTTGCCGAGCGTCAGCGTGTCCGCTATCGACAGGCGCAGAGAGAGAGGCATCTCCTCTTCGTCGTCGGCCGCGTCGGCCTCGGGCACCCAGCCCGCTTGTGTCTCCGGATCAATCACGGTCAATGCGAGTCACCCCAGCCACGGTCTTCTGCCCGACCTCGACCGCGACCTCCACGCCCTCGGGCAGGTAGAGGTCGACACGCGAGCCGAAGCGGATCAGACCGATGCGCTCGCCCTGCTCGACCTTCGTCCCCTCGGGGAGGTACGGCACGATACGGCGGGCCACCGCGCCGGCGATCTGGATCATCTCGATGTCGCCGAGTTCGGTGTCGAAATGCCAGACTACGCGCTCGTTGTTCTCGCTCTCCTTGTTGAAAGCCGGAACAAAGCCGCCGGGGATGTGCTCGACCGACGTCACGGTGCCCGCGAGAGGCGCCCGGTTGACGTGGACGTTGAGCGGGCTCATGAAGATCGCGACGCGGGTGCGGCCGTCCTTCCACGGCATGATGCTCTGCACCACACCGTCGGCGGGGGAGATGACCCGGCCCGTGGCGATCTCGCGCTCGGGGTCGCGGAAGAACCACAGCATCCCCGCCGCGAGCGCGGTGGCGGGAACGGCGACGGCCTTGGCGACGCCCGAGCGGCGGGCGCGGGCCAGGCTGAGGGCTGCGGTGGCGACGGTCGGGAGAAGCCACGGCGATGCTCCGCGCGCGAGGCGTACGCCGGCCCGGCTGTCGCGAGGTGCAGAGGTTTGGCTGTGGGGCATGGATGACCTTCGTAGCGGATGATGCCGCGCTTGACGGGGGACGGCGGCTTTCCGGGATCGTACCGGGAGCGGGCCGCAACTGGGCAAGCCAGGAAGCCGAGTCGAGGGCTGAAGACCGTCGACGGGGTGTGATCTTCCCTACGAAGAAAACACCCCGTCCCGGGACAATCAGCCCTGGAACCGGTACTCTTCGAGCAGTCTGCGACCGATGATCATTTTCTGGATCTCGGCGGTGCCTTCGCCGATGAGCAGCATGGGCGCTTCGCGGTACAGGCGCTCGATCTCGTACTCCTTGGAGAAGCCGTAGCCGCCGTGGATGCGGAAGGCGTCCTCCACCACTTCCTTGCAGTACTCCGAGGCGAGGTACTTCGCCATCCCGGCCTCCAGGTCGTTTCGCTCCCCGGAGTCCTTTTTGCGTGCGGCGTTCACCATCATCGCATGGGCGGCCTCGACCTTGGTGGCCATTTCGGCCAGCTTGAACTGGATGGCCTGGTGCTGGGCGATCGGCTTGCCGAAGGTGTGGCGCTGCTGCGCGTACCGGACGCCCAGCTCGAAGGCGCGCTGCGCGACACCGCAGCCACGCGCCGCCACATTGACGCGTCCCACCTCCACGCCGTCCATCATTTGGTAAAAACCTCGGCCCGTGACGCCGCCGAGCACACGGTCGGCCGGAATCCGCAGGCCGTCCATGATCAGCTCGGTGGTGTCGACGCCCTTGTACCCCATCTTGTCGATCTTTCCGGGGATCGTGAGGCCCGGGCGGACCTCGCCGAAGCCGGGCTCCTTCTCCACCAGGAAGGTCGTCATCGACTTGTGGGGCGCGGTGCCCTCGGGGTGGCCTTCGTCACTGCGGACCAGAACGGCCACCAGAGAGGACGTGCCGCCGTTCGTCAGCCACATCTTCTGGCCGTTCAGGACGTACTCCTCGCCGTCCTTCACCGCCTTCGACGTGATGGCCGACACATCCGAGCCGAGCGCCGGCTCCGACATCGAGAAAGCGCCCCGGATGTCGCCGAGGGCCATCTTCGGCAGGTAATAAGACTTCTGTTCCTCCGTGCCGTGCTGCTTGAGCATGTACGCCACGATGAAGTGCGTGTTGATGATCCCGGAGACCGACATCCAGCCCCGGGCGATCTCCTCCACGCACAGCGCGTAGGTGAGGAGGGACTCGCCCAGGCCGCCGTACTCCTCGGGGATCATCAGGCCGAACAGGCCGAGTTCCTTCAGGCCGTCGACGATCGCTTGCGGGTACTCGTCGCGGTGCTCCAGCTCGGTCGCTACCGGGATGATCTCCTTGTCCACGAAGTCGCGGACCGTGGAGAGGATCTCCCGCTGGATGTCCGTCAGACCTGCGGTCTGGGCGAGTCGGGCCATGGCCTACTTCTCCTGCTGCTCGAGTTCCGGGCGGCCCGGCTGTTCGCCGCCGCGCTCCTTGATGTACGTCTCGGTCGGCACCATGACCTTGCGGCGGAAGACGCACACCAGGGTGCCGTCCTGCTTGTAGCCCTTGGTCTCCACGTGCACGATCCCGCGGTCGTTCTTCGACTTCGACGGCCACTTGTCCAGCACGGTCGTCTCGCCGTAGATCGTGTCGCCATGGAAGGTCGGCGCCACGTGCCGCAGCGACTCGATCTCCAGGTTGGCGATCGCCTTGCCCGACACGTCCGGCACGGACATGCCCAGCAGCAGGGAGTAGATGTAGTTGCCGACCACCACGTTCTTGCCGAAGTCGGTCGTGTTCTCGGCGTAGTTGGCGTCCATGTGGAGCGGGTGGTGGTTCATCGTGAGGAGGCAGAAGAGGTGGTCGTCGTACTCGGTGACCGTCTTGCCGGGCCAGTGCTTGTAGACGGCCCCGACCTCGAACTCCTCGTAGGTGCGCCCGAACTGCATCTCACGCCTCCGGAATCTCGAACTTGCCGGTCCGCCGCATTCCGGCCGCGCGGCCCTTGCCCGCGATGACCAGGGCCATCTTGCGGCTGGCCTCGTCGATCATCTCGTCGCCGAGCATCGCCGAGCCCTTCTTGCCGCCGGCCTCGGAGGTGCAGTACTCGTACGCGTCGAGGATCAGCTCGGCGTGGTCGTAGTCCTCCTGCGAGGGCGAGAAGATCTCGTTGGACGCCTCGACCTGGCCCGGGTGCAGCACCCACTTGCCGTCGAAGCCGAGCGCGGCGGCGCGCCGGGCAACCTCGCGGTAGCCGTCGACGTTGCGGATCTGGAGGTAGGGGCCGTCGATCGCCTGGAGGTCGTTGGCGCGGGCGGCCATCAGGATCTTCATGAGGATGAAGTGGTAGGCGTCCGCCGGGTAGCCGGGCGGCTGCTCGCCCACGACCAGCGACTTCATATTGATGGAGGCCATGAAGTCGGCCGGGCCGAAGATGATCGTCTCCAGGCGCGGGGACGCCTCGGCGATCGCGTTGACGTTGTTCAGGCCCTGCGCGTTCTCGATCTGCGCCTCGATGCCGATCCGGCCGACCTCGAAGCCCATCGTCTTCTCGATCTGGGTGAGCAGCAGGTCGAGCGCGACCACCTGCTCGGCGTTCTGCACCTTGGGCAGCATGATGCAGTCGAGGTTCGGGCCCGCGCCCTCGACCACCGTCACGACGTCCCGGTACGTCCACTCGGTCGTCCAGTCGTTGACCCGCACGACGCGCGTCTTGCCCGTCCAGTCGCCCTCGTTGAGGAACTTGACGATGGTGTGCCGCGCGTCGGGCTTGGCGAGCGGCGCGCACGCGTCCTCCAGGTCCAGGAAGACCTGGTCGGCGGGCAGCCCCTGCGCCTTCTCCAGGAAGCGCGGGTTGCTCCCCGGCACCGCGAGACACGAGCGGCGCGGACGCAGACGGTTGACAGTCATGCGGGGACCTCCAGGGGGTCGAGCTTGTTCGCTGTGCGGATCTCGTCGACGATACGGCCGATGATTCCCGTGATGTCGAAGTCCTTCGGGGTGAACACGGCGGCCACACCGGCGGACTTCAGCTGTTCGGCGTCGGCGTTCGGGATGATGCCGCCCGCGATCACCGGGATGTCGTGCGCGCCGGCCTCGCGCAGCCGCTCCAGGACGTCCGGCACCAGCTGGGCGTGCGAGCCGGACAGGATGGACAGGCCGACCGCGTGCACGTCCTCCGCGAGAGCCGCGTCCACGATCTGCTCCGGGGTCAGCCGGATGCCCTGGTAGACCACCTCGAACCCGGCGTCACGGGCGCGCACGGCTATCTGCTCGGCGCCGTTGGAGTGCCCGTCCAGACCCGGCTTGCCGACCAGGAAGCGCAGCTTGCCCACGCCCAGGTCGCGCGCGGTGGCGTCCACCCGGGCCCGCACCCCGGCCATCGCGGAGCCCGCCTCGGCGGGCACGGCCACCGGCGCGGAGGACACCCCGGTGGGCGCCCGGTACTCCCCGAACACCTCGCGCAGCGCCCCCGCCCACTCGCCGGTGGTCACCCCGGCGCGGGCGCACTCCAGCGTGGCCTCCATCAGGTTCTCGGTGCCCTTGGCGGCCTCCTTCAGCCGCTCCAGCGCCTTGCAGGGGCGCGGGTGGTTGAAGGGCGGCTGATAGCGGGTGTCGCGCCAGTGCCGGAGCGCGGTGATCACCCGGTTCTCGACGGCGGGGTCGACCGTCTGTATCGCGGTGTCCAGGTCGGCGGTGAGCGGGTTCGGCTCGGTCGTCTCGAAGATGTTGACGCCGACGATCTTCTCGTCGCCGGACTCGATCCGCGCCCGCCGCTCGGCGTGCGAGGCGACCAGCTGTGCCTTGAGGTACCCGGACTCGACGGCGGCCATCGCGCCGCCCATCTCCTCGATCCGGGCCATCTCCGCGAAGGACTCGTCGACCAGCGCGGCCACCTTCGCCTCGATCACGTGCGAGCCCGCGAAGATGTCCTCGTACTCCAGCAGGTCGCTCTCGTGCGCCAGGACCTGCTGGATGCGCAGCGACCACTGCTGGTCCCAGGGCCGGGGCAGGCCGAGGGCCTCGTTCCACGCCGGGAGCTGTACGGCACGCGCGCGGGCGTCCTTCGACAGCGTCACCGCGAGCATCTCCAGGACGATCCGCTGGACGTTGTTCTCAGGCTGCGCCTCGGTCAGGCCGAGCGAGTTGACCTGGACGCCGTAGCGGAAGCGGCGCTGCTTGGGGTTCTCGATGCCGTACCGCTCGCGGGTGACCTGGTCCCAGATGCGGCCGAAGGCGCGCATCTTGCACATCTCCTCGACGAAGCGGACGCCCGCGTTCACGAAGAAGGAGATCCGGGCCACCACGTCGCCCATGCGCTCCTGGGGCACCTGGCCGGAGTCGCGCACGGCGTCCAGGACCGCGATGGCGGTGGACATGGCGTACGCGATCTCCTGGACCGGCGTGGCGCCGGCCTCCTGGAGGTGGTAGCTGCAGATGTTGATCGGGTTCCACTTGGGCAGGTGGGACACCGTGTACGCGATCATGTCCGTCGTCAGCCGGAGCGAGGGGCCCGGCGGGAAGACGTGCGTCCCGCGCGAGAGGTACTCCTTGACGATGTCGTTCTGGGTCGTGCCCTGGAGCCGGGTCACGTCCGCGCCCTGCTCCTCGGCGACGACCTGGTAGAGCGCCAGCAGCCACATGGCGGTGGCGTTGATCGTCATCGAGGTGTTCATCTGCTCCAGCGGGATGTCCTGGAACAGCCTGCGCATGTCACCCAGATGCGAGACGGGCACGCCGACCCGGCCGACCTCGCCGCGGGCGAGGATGTGGTCGGCGTCGTAGCCGGTCTGGGTGGGCAGGTCGAAGGCGACCGACAGACCGGTCTGGCCCTTGGCGAGGTTGCGCCGGTACAGCTCGTTCGACGCCTCAGCCGTGGAGTGGCCGGCGTACGTGCGCATGAGCCACGGCCGGTCCTTCTGACGCTGTGTCATGGGTGTGGCCTCCGTTGCCGTCAGACGTTTCGGAAGCGGTTGATGGCGTCGATGTGCTGCGCGCGCTTCTCGGTGTCGCGCACGCCGAGGCCCTCCTCGGGCGCCATGCAGAGCACGCCGACCTTGCCCTGGTGGAGGTTGCGGTGCACGTCGTACGCGGCCTGCCCGGTGTCCTCCAGGGAGTACACCTTCGACAGGGTGGGGTGGATCTTGCCCTTGGCGATCAGGCGGTTGGCCTCCCATGCCTCGCGGTAGTTGGCGAAGTGGGAGCCGATGATGCGCTTGAGCGACATCCACAGGTAGCGGTTGTCGTACTCGTGCATGTAGCCCGAGGTGGAGGCGCAGGTGGTGATGGTGCCGCCCTTGCGCGTGACGAAGACGGACGCGCCGAAGGTCTCGCGGCCGGGGTGCTCGAAGACGATGTCGATGTCCTCGCCGCCGGTCAGCTCGCGGATGCGCTTGCCGAAGCGCTTCCACTCCTTGGGGTCCTGGGTCTGCTCGTCCTTCCAGAACCGGTAGTCCTCGGCGCTGCGGTCGATGATCGCCTCGGCGCCCATCGAGCGGCAGATGCCGGCCTTCTGGTCGCTGGAGACGACACAGATCGGGTTGGCGCCGCCGGCGAGCGCGAACTGGGTGGCGTACGAGCCGAGTCCGCCGCTCGCGCCCCAGATCAGCACGTTGTCGCCCTGCTTCATGCCGGCGCCGTTGCGGGAGACCAGCTGGCGGTAGGCGGTGGAGTTGACCAGGCCGGGGGCGGCGGCCTCCTCCCAGCTGAGGTGGTCCGGCTTCGGCATCAGCTGGTTGGACTTGACGAGCGCGATCTCCGCCAGGCCGCCGAAGTTGGTCTCGAAGCCCCAGATGCGCTGCTCGGGGTCGAGCATCGTGTCGTTGTGGCCGTCGGAGGACTCCAGCTCGACGGAGAGACAGTGCGCGACGACCTCGTCACCGGGCTTCCAGGCGTTGACGCCGGGGCCGGTGCGCAGGACGACGCCCGCGAGGTCGGAGCCGATGACGTGGTACGGCAGGTCGTGCCGCTTGGCCAGCTCGTTGGTGCGGCCGTAGCGCTCCAGGAACCCGAAGGTGGACAGCGGCTCGAAGATCGAGGTCCACACGGAGTTGTAGTTGACGGAGGAGGCCATCACGGCCACCAGCGCCTCGCCCGGGCCGAGTTCCGGCAGCGGGACGTCGTCGAGGTGGATCGACTTGCGAGGGTCCTTGTCGCGGGTCTGAAGACCCTCGAACATCTCCGTCTCGTCCTTGTGCACGGTGATCGCGCGGTACGAGTCGGGGAGCGGCAGGGCGGCGAAGTCGGCGGACGTGGCGTCCTGCGACTGGATCGCGTCCAGGATGTCCTTCACGGTCACGGTAGTGCCTCCGGCGGTGAGTGCCCTGAGGGCGGGCACTGGCGGTTCGTCGGTGGTGCGGGAGTGCTGCTGAGGGTGCGAGGGGTGGGCCGGGGTTCCGGCGGGGTGCTTCGGCAGCGCTGGGTGGCGCGGGAGGGTGCCTGTGACGCAGGCGTCCGGGCGCACAAGCCGAGTGGGGCTTGCGGGGACAGCCGGCGCACGAAGGGACTCTGCGCGCCGGCCGCCCGGACACTCTCAACGTATGACACCGCGTGACAGTCGGCAAGGCACTGAGTGCCAAAAACCGGACTCAAATGAAATCTTCACTTAACAAATGAGCGATGATCGATCGACCGGAGGTCCGGAAAACGGTGGAAACCACCCCGGGCGCGCAATCCGGGCATGCGGTCCGGGCATGCGGTCCGGGCACGAGAACGGCCACCCCGAGGGGTGGCCGTCGTCGTGCGGGTGAGGCGGGGCTCAGCGGGCCTTCAGCGCCTCCTCGATGGTCCGCATCACCTCGTCCAGCGGGGCGTCGGTGCGCGCGACCGTCACCAGGACCTCGCCCTGCGCCGAGACCGCGGCCGGCGCGATGGCCGTACCGGCGCCCGTCCCGGACGACGTGCCGCGCCCGGCGCCGATGCCCGTGCCGAACGTCTTGCGGACGATCGCGAAGGCGTGGTCGAGCTGGGCCTCCACGTCGCCCTGCCCTTCGGCCCGCAGCCAGCGCCGCAGCACATGGTTGTGGGCGGTGACCACGGCGGAGGCGGCGACCTCGGCGAGCAGCGGGTCGTCGTTGGCGTCGTCGGCGTGCGCGTGCTCGTCGAAGTGGCCGAGCAGATAGCGGGTGAACAGCCGCTCGTAGCGCGCCACGGAGGCGATCTCGGCCTCGCGCAGGGTGGGCACCTCGCGCGTCAGCCGGTAGCGGGCCACCGAGATCTCCGGCTGCGCCGCGTACATCTTCATGACTTCCTTGATGCCCCGGCACACCGTGTCGAGCGGATGCTCGTGCGCGGGCGCGGCGTTGAGGACCGCCTCGGCCCGCACCAGGGTGTCGTCGTGGTCCGGGAAGATCGCCTCCTCCTTGGAACGGAAGTGGCGGAAGAAGGTGCGACGGGCGACCCCGGCCGCGGCCGCGATCTCGTCGACGGTGGTCGCCTCGTACCCCTTCGTCGCGAAGAGCTCCATCGCGGCGGCCGCCAGCTCCCGGCGCATCTTGAGCCGCTGGGCGGCGGCGCGGCCGCCCGCGGCACTCTCCGGAGTGTCGGGCGTGGCGGGTGTACGTGAGGACCTGGCGGGCTGGGACATGCCCCGAACGTACTGCATGGAGCCACTTTCACGCTCGGGTGCGGGGGTTGGAGCGGAGCCCCGGGCGGGGGCCGGCGAGGAGGCCGGCGCCGTGTCCGGCGGGGAGTCGGGGGCCGGGGGCCGCCTGCTTCCGCGCGGGGCGCGGCCGCCCCGGCCCGGGGTGCGGCCGCCCCCGGCCGCCGGAGCGGGCCGCCCGGCGGCGGGGGAGAACCCGCCGGGATCGAGCAGCCCGCCCCACTCCGGCTCCGCGCGGCCGCGGCCCCGTCCTGCCTCAGCGGCGGGCATACTCGCGGAAACCGCGGCCGGTCTTGCGGCCCAGGCAGCCCGCCGCCACCAGGTGTTCGAGCAGCGGGGCCGGGGCGAGGCCCGGGTCGCGGAACTCGCGGTGCAGCACCTTCTCGATGGCCAGGGAGACGTCCAGGCCCACCACGTCGAGGAGTTCGAACGGGCCCATCGGATAGCCGCCGCCGAGCTTCATCGCCGCGTCGATGTCGTCGAGGGTGGCGTAGTGCTCCTCGACCATCTTCACCGCGTTGTTGAGGTACGGGAACAGCAGCGCGTTCACGATGAAACCGGCGCGGTCGCCGCAGTCCACCGGGTGCTTGCCGATCCGGGCGCAGACCTCGCGGACGGTGGCGTGGACGTCCTCGCCGGTCAGCACCGTGCGCACGACCTCGACCAGCTTCATCGCCGGGGCCGGGTTGAAGAAGTGCATCCCGATCACGTCCTGCGGCCGGGAGGTCGCGCGGGCACAGGCGACCACGGGCAGCGAGGAGGTGGTGGTGGCGAGGACGGCGCCCGGCTTGCAGACCTTGTCCAGCGCCTGGAAGAGCTGCCGCTTGACGTCCAGGTCCTCCGCGATCGCCTCGACGGCGAGGTCCACGTCCGCGAACGCCTCGTACGACCCCGCCGGGGCGATCCGGTCCAGGATGCCGGCGGCCGCCTCCTCGGTCAGCCGGCCCTTGGCCACCGAGCGCGAAAGTGACTTCCCTATACGGGACTTGGCCGCCTCCGCCTTCTCCTCGGTACGGGCCGCGAGGATCACGTCGTACCCCGCCTTGGCGAACACCTCGGCGATGCCGGAGGCCATCGTGCCCGACCCGGCGACACCCACGGAGCGCACGGTACGGCCCTGCGCGCCGGTGCCTCCGTCGGCCGGGGTGAGGGCGTCGGGGACGACCTCGGCGCTGCCCGGCGCCGCATAGGTGTAGAAGCCGCGCCCCGCCTTGCGGCCGGTCAGGCCCGCCTCGCTGAGCTGCTTCAGGATGGGCGCCGGCGCGTGCAGCCGGTCGCGGGACTCGGCGTACATGGCGTCCAGGACGGTGCGCGCGGTGTCCACGCCGATCAGGTCGAGCAGCGCGAGCGGGCCCATCGGCAGCCCGCAGCCGAGCCGCATCGCCGCGTCGATGTCCTCGCGGGAGGCGTAGCGGGCCTCGTACATCGCGGCGGCCTGGTTGAGGTAGCCGAACAGCAGGCCGTCCGCGACGAAACCGGGGCGGTCTCCCACCGCGACGGGCTCCTTGCCCAGCTCCACCGCGAGGTCGGTCACGGCGGCCACCGCCTGCGGCGCGGTCAGCACCGAGGAGACCACCTCGACCAGCTTCATGGCCGGGGCCGGGTTGAAGAAGTGCAGCCCGAGCACGCGCTCCGGACGGGCCGAACCGGCGGCCAGCCGGGTCACCGACAGGGCGTTGGTCCCGGTCGCCAGGATCGTCTCCGGGCGCACCACGGCGTCCAGTTCACGGAAGATCTGCTGCTTGATCTCGTACGACTCCGGCGCCACCTCGATCACGAGATCGGCGCCGGCGACCGACGCGAGGTCCGTCGAGGTGCGCACCCGGGCGAGGAGGCCGGCGCGCTCCTCCTCGGACAGCCGGCCGCGCGCCACGGCACGGGCGGTGGAGGCCTCCAGGGCGGAGACGCACCGGGCGGCCTGGGCCGCGCTGATGTCGACGCCGATCACCTCGCGGCCGGCCCGGGCGAGCACCTCGGCGATGCCGGTGCCCATCGTGCCGAGGCCGACCACGGCGACCGTACGCAGCGGGGAAGCGGAGGAGTGGGACAGGGGAGTGGCCATCACGGGACTCCAGAAAGGGTGACGACGAGGGAACGCGCCGGGTGCGCCGAGGGGCGCACGACGGAGCGGAGTCGATGCGGATGTTCCGGGGGTGCGGATGTTCCGGGGATGCGGGTGTTTCCGGGCTGCGAGCGCACACGCCCGGTGCCGTCCTCGCGGGTCACGCACAGACCCGCGCACGGCGGTGTGCCGACCGGCCCTGTCCCGGAGCCGGGTCGTACCGCAGGTGCCGAGGCACCTGAGACGTCGATCGCCCACGACGGCCGCGTCACCAGACCGCCCCGAGCGGAGCCGCGAGTGGGTAACTCGCTCGTCTGAGCTTAACCAGTGAGTAACGAGCGCGCCAGACCTGTGCGAGGACGTGACTTTGTGATGTACCTCCCCAAGGGCGTGTGACGTGCCTAATCTGAATCCGTGGACGAAGAGTTGCGACTGCTCACGGAGCGCTTACGGCAGGAGTCGCGCGGCGCGGCGGCCTGCGAACGCCTGCTGGACACCGAGGACCACGACGAGCTCGCGCGGGTCCTCACCGCGCCCGGACAGCCCTTGTGGGCGCGGGAGTTGGCCGCCTTCCGGCTCGGCAGTGCCGGGGACCGCCGGGCCTTCGAGTCCCTGGTCCTGCTCCTCAACCACCGCGATCCGCCCCGCTGTTCCGCCGCCGCGACCGCCCTGGCCCGCCTCGGCGACCCCCGCACCGCCCGCGCGGCCGCCGCCCTCGCCACCAACGAACTCCGCGTCGCCTACGCCCTGCACCCGGTACGGCTCCTGGTCACCCTGCGCGCCCCCGAGTCCGTCCCCGCCCTCATCACCACCCTGGAACGCCGCCTGCGCCCCCACGACCCCTACCGCCGCGTGGCCCTCGCCTGTGTGGAGGGCCTGGGTGAACTGGCCGACCCACGCGCCCGCCGGGTCCTGAACGAGGCTCTCGCACATCCGGCCCTGGCGGAGGCGGCGGTGGGGGCACTGGCGCGCATCCCCCGGCAGGCGGGGCGGAGTTGAGGTTCCCGGACCGCGATCAGTGGCGGAAGCCCAGCAGCCCGTGCAGGGTGGAGCCGCGGGCCACCGTCGCGGCGCGCTTCGCCGTGCGGGGCTCGGGCTCGGGGTCCGGGGACTTCTCGCACGTGGCGTCGACGAGGCCGCGGCCGCGGGGGACCGTGCCGTCGGTCAGGTAGGCCGCGAGGTACTTGTCCAGGCAGTCGTTGCCGCTGAGGGTGACGCCGTGGTTGCCGCCGCCCTCCTCGACCACCAGGCTGGAGTGGGCCAGCAGCCGGTGCGCCATGACGCCGCCGGCGTACGGGGTCGCCGCGTCGTTCGTGGCCTGGAAGAGCAGGGCGGGGGGCAGCTTGCCGTTGGCGACGTTCACCGGCTGCCGGGGCGTGGCCGGCCAGAAGGCGCAGGGCGCGTTGTACCAGGTGTTGTTCCAGGTCATGAAGGGCGCCTTCGTGTGCGTCCGCCAGGCGTCCCGCTCCCAGCGCGACCAGTTCCGGGGCCAGGCGGCGTCCCGGCACTGCACCGCCGTGTAGACGCTGTACCCGTTGTCGCCCGAGGGGTCCACCGCGGCCAGCTTCTCGTACGCCGACACCAGCGGGGCGGTCTTCTTGTCACGCGCGTAGGCGGAGAACGCCTCGGCCAGCGTGGGCCAGTAGCCGTCGTAGTACCCGCCCGGCATGAAGGTGTCCTCCAGCTCGGAGGCGCCCACCTTGCCCCCGGCGGGCTTCTTCGCGAGGGCGGCGCGCATCGCGTACCACTTCGCCTCGACCTTCGCCGGGTCGGTGCCGAGCCGGTACGCCGCGTCGTTCTTGGCGATCCATGCCATCAGGGCGCGGTGGCGGTCGTCGAAGGCGACGTCCTGGGCGAGGTTGTCCTCGTACCAGACGCCGGTCGGGTCCACGATCGAGTCGAGGACCAGACGGTGCACCCGCTGCGGGAAGAGCTTGGCGTAGACCGCGCCGAGGTAGGTGCCGTAGGAGTAGCCGAAGTAGCTGATCCGGGGCGCGCCGAGGGCCGCGCGGATCGCGTCCATGTCCCGCACGGCGTCCACCGTGTCGATGTACGGCAGCACGTCCGCGTGGGCGCGGGCGCAGGCGGTGGCGAAGGCACGGGCCCGCTCCAGGTTCCTGCGCTCCAGCTCGGGCGTGGCCGGCACGCTGTCGGGCCGCACCGGGTCGAAGTGGCCGGGCGCGCAGTTCAGCGCGGGGGTGCTCTTGCCGACGCCGCGCGGGTCGAAGCCGATCACGTCGTACCGCGCGGCGACCTTCTTCGGCAGCGAGGACGCGACGAACCCGGCGAGTGAGAGACCGCTGCCGCCGGGGCCGCCGGGGTTGACCAGCAGCGGGCCCTGGGAGGTCTTCGCGGTGTGCGGGACGCGCGAGAGGGCGAGCGTGACCTGCGGCCCGTCCGGGCGGGCCCGGTCGAGGGGGACCTTCAGGGTGCCGCACTGGAGGGTCGGGGACGCGCCGGTGCCGCAGTCCTTCCATGTGATGCCCGCCGTGTCCCGGCCGGGCGCGGCTACGGCGTGGGTGCTCGTCAGCGAGGTCGCCAGCACGGCGGTGGCCGCGCACAGCACGGCTGCGCGTGTTCTCAAGGAGTCCTCCCGGGTACGGCGTGCGGCGCGGACCGCGCGGGCCACGGTCCACGCCGCATCGTCCCGGACTCGGCCTCCGTGCGAACGCGTCTTCGCCGGACTTGACCCGATCGGGTCGCGTGATGCGCTCGAACGCGCCGCTCACACGAGGGCGAGCCGGGTCGGACGAGGAGGCCGGGCGGGCCTCCCGCGCGGGACCCGGCCGACCGCCGGTGCTTCACCGGCGGCACCCGGGCGCGGCGCGGGCCGATTTCCGGATGGGTTAATCCTGCCGTCACAGGCCCGTCACGAGTCGCGGGTTAGTGTTTCCTCAAGATCGCGAACTGCCCCTGCTCAGGCGGTTCGTGACATGTCGGCAACACATGTGCCGGCTACGGGGGAGGGGGAAAGGTGTGCACGTCACCTGTGCGGTCAACGCACCGTGTGAGTCAACGGAGATTCACCGTGCCCGGGGAAGCCGCGCCGCCGGCGCCCGAACCGTCCCCCTGTCCGGCCGACGGCTATCGGACCCGCCCTCACTCCGCCGGACCGAGTGAGCGGCCGGAGCGCGAGGCCCTTTCCACGTCCAGGCTCACCCTCTCCTGACCTCCGGCCGGACGGGGCGGGACACCTCCCCCCGGCGTACTCCGGATCACGTTCGCGTCATCGTCCACGACGGCCATGTCCGCGTTCTCGCCGCCCATGCCCGTTTCCGCCCCGGATCACCGCGGACGCGCCGTGCGGCACGGCCACCGCACCACTCGTACCACCTCCGTCACGCTCAACCGTTTCCGAAGGTGCTCGATGATCTTTCGTAACGCGTACGACTTAGTCCTCGACGACCTCTTCCTCGATCTGCGCGGTTTCCTCCCCGGCATCGACCTCATGCTCAAGATCGAGGGCCTCAACCCGGCGGGCTCCATCAAGCTGAAGGCGGCCGTCGGCCTGCTGGAGGATCTGGAGAGCCGCGGCGTGCTCCACCCCGGCGGCCGGCTCATCGAGTCGTCCTCCGGCAACCTCGGCATCGCGCTCAGCTCGGTCTGCGCGGCCCGCGGCTACCGGTTCACCTGTGTCGCGGACCCCAACACCGCGACGACGAGCATCCGGCTGATGCGGGCCTACGGCGCCGAGGTCGTCATCATCGACCGCCGGGACGCCAACGGCGGCTTCCTCCAGTCCCGGATCGACCACATCCACGACCGGCTGCGCGAGGACCCCGGCCTGGTGTGGCCCAACCAGTACGCCAACGCGGCCAATCCGCAGGCCCATTACCGGCGTACCGCCCCGGCCCTGCTCAAGGAGCGCGAGGTCGACGTCCTCTTCATCGGCGCGGGCACCACCGGCACCCTCATGGGGTGCGCCGAGTACGTCCGCGAGCACTCGCCCGGGACCCGCATCGTCGCGGTCGACGCGGTCGGCTCGGTCACCTTCGGCTCTCCCCCCGGGCGCAGGCACATCCCCGGCCTGGGCACGAGCCGGCGCCCGGAGATCTTCCGTGACGGGCTCGTCGACGAGGTCGTCATGGTGCCGGAGTCCGAGACGGTGCGCATGTGCCGCAGGCTCGCGACCGGCCGGGGGATTCTCGCCGGCGGATCCACCGGCTCGGTGCTCGCCGCGGTCGCGGCCAGGTCCCACACCATCGCCCAGGGCGCGTCGGTGGTCGCCATCAGCCCGGACCTCGGTGAGCGCTACCTCGACACGATCTACGACGACGACTGGGTCGCCGAGCACTTCGGCGCCGTCGACGACTGACCCGGACGCCCATTCCGTCCTTTCGCCCAGCCGTGCATACGCATTCCCTGTGAAGGAGTCACTGTGTTCGAATTTGATGTGGTCGGCGGCCGTGCCGTCCGGGACATCGTCCAGGACAGCCGCCGGGACATCGTCCGGGTCGTGCGGGACACCTACCTCGCCCACCACGCCGGACGGTCCGTGAACCCGGACAGCTACTTCCTGCGCTTCCCCGAGAAGCCGGCGGACCGGATCATCGCCCTGCCCGCCTACCTCGACGGCGAGCGCGAGGTCGCCGGCATCAAATGGATAGCGAGCTTTCCGGCCAACATCCAGCGCGGCATCCCCCGCGCCTCGGCCACGCTCGTCCTCAACGACGCCGGGACCGGGTACCCGTTCGCGCTCCTGGAGGCCTCGCAGATCAGCGCCGCCCGTACCGCCGCGTCGGCCGTCCTCGCGGCGGACGTCCTCTCCGGCGGGCGCGGAGGCGGCCGGCTCGCGGTCGTGGGCGCGGGCGTCATCGCCCGCAACATCCTGGAGTTCTTCCACGCCGAGCAGTGGACGTTTGAGCAGGTCACGGTGTACGACCTGAGCCAGGAGTACGGCACGGCCCTGGCGGCCCACGCCACCGAGCGGCTGGGCTACCCGGCGTCCCGCACCGACCGTCTTGAGGAGGCGGTGACCGGCGCCGACCTGGTCGTCTTCGCGACCACGGCCGGAGAGCCGTACGTCCTCGCGCCCGACACCTTCGCCCCCGGGCAGATCATCCTCAACATCTCCCTGCGGGACATCGGCCCCGAGCTCATTGCCGGCTCCTCCAACGTGCTCGACGACGTCGACCACTGCCTGAAGGCCGGCACCTCCCCGCATCTGGCCGAACAGAAGTACGGCAACCGCGACTTCGTCACAGGCACCCTCGCCGAGGTGATCAACGGCGAGGTCACGGTCGGCACGGACAAGCCGGTCGTCTTCTCTCCCTTCGGCCTGGGCGTCCTCGACCTCGCCGTGGGCCTCGAAGTGCACCGCGTCGCCGCCGAGTCGGGCCGCGTCACCGCCATCGCCGACTTCTTCGGGGAGACCGAGCGATGGTGACGACCTCCCTTTCGCAGGCACCGGTCGCGGGCACGATCGGGATCATCGGCCTGGGCTCCCGAGGCATCGGCGTCCTCGAACGCATCGTCACCCTCGCCGCACGGCCGGACCGGGCGGGCCGCCGGCTCGTGGTCGAGGTGGTGGACCCGGACGGCACCGGTGTCGGTATCCACGTCGTCGGCCAGCCCGACCATCTGCTGCTCAACACCGTCTGCGAGCAGGTGAGCCTCTTCCCCGAGGAGGCGACGGTGGGCCCGGCCGTCGGCGACCGGGGCCCCAGCCTCTACGCCTGGGTGACGGCCCGGGGCCTGAAGGTGGCCGAGGACGGTTACACGCTCGGCGACCACGGCCGGCCCGTGCGGCCGGACGACTACTTACCCCGACGGGTGCTCGGCGAGTATCTCGGCTGGTTCCTGAGACGTCTCCTCGACCGCGTCCCCGGGAACGTGGAGATACGGTTCCACCGCGCCACCGCGACGGGCCTGTCCACCGGGCCGGACGACTCCCGGCACATCACCCTCGACACCGGCGAGACCCTGCGGGTGGACACGGTCTTCCTCACCACCGGCCACACCCCTCCCGCCCCTCCCGTCCCGGACGCGCCGGGAGCGGCCCGCCGTGTCCACGAGATCTATCCGCCCGCCACGGCCTTCGCGGACGTCACGGCCGGCCGGACCCTGGCCCTCGGCGGAACCGGCCTGTCGGCGATGGACGTCCTCGCCTCGCTCACCCTCGGCCGGGGCGGCCGGTACGAGGCGGCCGACGGCGGCCTGCGATACCTGCCCAGCGGACGGGAACCGCGCATCCTGCTGTTCTCCCGGACCGGCATCCCCTTCCGGGCCCGGCCCGCCGTCAACCGCACCGGGGGCCCGTACGAACCGGTGGTGTTCACACCCCACACGCTCGACCGCCTCCGCGCCGCCCGGGCGGGCCGCCCCCTGGACCTGCACGGCGACCTCCTGCCCCTGATCCGCGCCGAGATGCGCGTCGCCTTCCACCGCCGAGCCACCGCCCTCACCCGGGGAACCGAGGCCGAGCACGCCCTGACGGCGCGGCTCCGGGCGGCGGCGGGTTCCCTGGGGGTCGGGTTGGGCTCCCTGGAGGGCGAGTTGGGCGCTCTGGTGGTCGAATTGGGCCTCCTGGAGGGCGAGTTGGATGCCCTGGATGTGGAACACGCCGAGCGGTTCGGACACTTCGACCCGCAGGAGCTGCTCTTCCCGGACACCACCGAGTTCGACTCCAGCGACGCCTACCAGAAGTGGTACGAGGAGCGGCTGCGGTCGGACCTGGCGGAGGCGCGCCCGGGCCTCGGCGGCAGCCCGGTCAAGGCCGGCCTCGAAGTCCTGCGCGACCTGCGCGACGTCGTCCGTCACGCCGTCGACTTCGGTGGCCTGGACGAGCAATCCCACGAAGAGTTCTACGGCTCCCTCACCGGCACGCTCAACCGATCGGTGACCGGCCCGCAGCTCGACCGGCACGAGGAACTGCTCGCCCTGCTGGAGGCCGGCGTCGTCAGCGTCCCCTTCGGGCCCGCACCCCGCGTCACGTGGGACGGGACGGCGTGGCGGCTCTCCTCCACCCGCCTCGGCACCGGCCACAGCGCGTCGGCCGACTGGCTGGCGTACGCCACCTCGGGACAGCCGGACGTGGAGGCGACCGGCAGCCCGCTGCTGGCCGGCCTCCAAGCGAGCGGACGTATCCGCCGGCACCGTCCCGGCGCCCCCAGCAGCCGGGGCGTCGACATCACGGCGGACCAGCACCCCGTCGCGGCCGACGGGCGGCCCGACCGCAAGGTCCGGGTCCTCGGCCCGCTCTGCGAGGGGAGCACCTTCTACAACCACTACGTGCCGTCCCCCGGGGGCCGCAACCGCGCGCTGGCCGACGCCGACCGGTGCGTCACCGCCGCACTGGACGAACTCGCCGCAGCAACCGAACCCGACGTCACCAGGAGCCCCGCGCCATGACTCTCACCGTCTCCACCCGGGTCGACGCCGTCGACCGGCTCGCCGAGGAAGGCATCACGGTCGCCGTCGAACCGCGCGCGGCCGGCACCGGGACCCCGGCCGTCGAACTGGCCATCCTCAACCTGATGCCGGACAAGCCGGTCACCGAGACCCAGCTGCTGCGTCTGCTCGCCGGCGCCGGGCACCCGATCCGTGTCACCTTCCTGCGGCCCAGGGACCACGTCTCCAAGAGCACCCCCGAGGCGTATCTGAAGACCCACTACCAGGTGCACGAGGACGTCGCCGGGCGCCGCTTCGACGCCCTGATCGTGACCGGCGCCGCCGTCGAACTGCTCCCCTTCGAGCAGGTGACGTACTGGGACGAGCTGCGCGGAATCATGGACTGGGCGCAGGAGAACGTCACCTCCGCCATGTACGTCTGCTGGGGCGCCCAGGCCGCGCTGTACCACCGGTACGGCATCCCCAAGTACGAGCTGCCGGCCAAGCTGTTCGGGAACTTCCCGCACCGGCTCACCGACCCGTCCTCCCCGCTCCTGGCGGACCTCGGGCAGACCGTCGCGGTGCCGCAGTCGCGGCACACCGAGAACCTCCGCGCCGACTTCGAGAAGACCGACGACCTGCGGATTCTCGTGGAGTCGCCCGAGTCCGGGGTGCACATCGCGGTGGGCCGGGGCGGCCGGGAGCTGTACGTCTCCGGGCATCCGGAGTACGACCCCGACACCCTGCTGCGCCAGTTCCGGCGCGACCAGGCCAAGGGGGCGGACATCGCCCTCCCGGTGAACTACTTCCCGGACGACGACCCCTCGGCCGCCCCGGTGGAGAACTGGCGGGAACCCGGCCGGATCTTCTACCGCAACTGGCTGCGCGGCCTCACGCGCGACAAAATCCCCCCGGCCGAGAACGCGGCCCGGAAGTCAGGAGTGTAATCGTGTCCGTCCTTCAGTCACTGATCTCATTCGCGCTGGTGTCCGCCCTGCTGGTGATCATGCCGGGCGTGGACACCGCACTGGTGATCCGCAACACCGTCGCGCGCGGACGCCTCCACGGGTTCGTCACCGGCGTGGGCGTGGGCGTCGGCGCCGTCATCTGGGGTGCGGCGATCGCGGTGGGCATCGGAGCCCTGCTGGCCGCCTCCGAGACGGCGTACACGGTGTTCCGGATCGTCGGCGCGGCCTACATGGTCTGGCTCGGCATCGGACTGTGGCGCTCGGCCCGGGCCATCGGCGCGGGACAGGAGGGGAACGCCGACGTGGAACCGGAGTCCGCCTCGCTGTGGCGCTCCTTCGGGCGCGGGATGCTCAACAACCTGGCCAACCCCAAGGTCGGCGTCTTCTACGGGGCCACGATCCCGCAGTTCATCCCCGCCGGGGTGTCGGCCGCGTTCATGGGCACCGCGCTGGCCGCGGTCAACGCGCTGGAGGCGGTGGTCTGGTACGGCCTGATCAGCCTCGGCGCACACGGCCTGCGCACCTGGATGAAGCGCCGCTCGGTCCGCCGCTCCATCGACGCCACCGCGGGCACCGTCATGATCGCCTTCGGCCTCGCGATGGCGGCGGAGAGCTGAGCCACAGCGCCGGGGTCGCCGGGACCCCGGCGTATCCGGTACCCGGCACCCCGACCCTTACGGAGAATCCGATGTCTTCCCCTGTCGTCCTCGTCGCCGATCCCCTGCCGGCGTCCGCCCTGGAGCACTTCGGCCCCGAGTACGAGGTGCGCCACTGCGACGGCGCCGACCGCGCGCGGCTCCTGGCCGCGGTGCCCGAGGCCCGCGCGCTCCTCGTCCGCAGCGCCACGACCGTGGACGCCGAGGTCCTCGCGGCGGCCCCCCGGCTCGCCGTCGTCGGCCGGGCCGGGGTGGGGATCGACAACATCGACGTCGCCGCCGCCACCTCGGCGGGCGTCGCGGTGGTCAACGCCCCGGCCGCCAACGTCGTCAGCGCCGCCGAGCTGACGTGCGGACTGCTGCTGGCGGCGGCCCGCGACATCCAGGCCTCGGGCAGGGAGGTGAAGTCCGGCATCTGGCGGCGCGGCACCCACGTGGGCGTCGAACTCGCGGGAAAGACGCTGGGGATCGTCGGTCTCGGCCGCATCGGCCTGGCCGTGGCGCGGCGGATGTCCGCCTTCGACATGACGGTCCTCGGCCACGATCCCTACGCCACGGCGGAGACGGCCGACCAGCACGGCATCAAGCTCGCCCCCCTCGACGAGCTGCTGTCCCGTGCCGACTTCATCACCGTCCACGTACCGAGGACGCCGGGGACCGTGGGGCTGATCGGCGAGGCCGAACTCCGCCTCGTCAAGCCCACGGCGTACCTCGCCAACGTCGCCCGGGGCGGCATCGTGGACGAGGCGGCCCTGCACACGGCCCTGACGGAGTCCCGTCTCGCGGGCGCGGCCCTGGACGTCTTCGACGACGAGCCGTGCACCGACTCCCCCCTCCTCGCACTCGACAACGTGACGGTGACCCCGCACCTGGGCGCGAGCACCCGGGAGGCCCAGGAACGAGCGGCGACCGACGTCATCCGCGCGGTCCTGCGCACGCTCGCCGGCGAAGCCGTCGCGGAGGCCGTGAACCCGCCCACGCCCCGCTGACCACTCGTCGGGACGGCTGCGAGCCGACAGGGCGGGCCGCCCCGGGCCCGACCCGGATTCCCCTGCGGTCTCCGGGCCCGGCCCGGATTCCCCTGCGGTCTCCGGGCCCGGCCCGGATTCCCCTGCGGTCTCCGGGCCCGGACCACCTCCCGGGTCTTCGGCCCGCCCGTCGATTTGGCCCGCGGCCCCCCGGGTGATTGGCTTGGCCGAACCCCAGGAACCAGGTCGTGGAGGAAAGCGATGGCGCAGGTCGAGGCCACTTCGGAACGGATCGTGGCGGCGGACGCCGAGACGGTGTTCGACGCGCTCGCGGACTACCGCGACACGCGCCCGCAGCTGCTCCCCGAGCACTTCAGCGAGTACGAGGTGCGCGAGGGCGGCGACGGCGAGGGCACCCTCGTCCACTGGAAGCTCCAGGCCACCAGCAAGCGCGTGCGCGACTGCCTGCTGGAGGTCAGCGAGCCCACCGACGGCGAGCTGGTCGAGAAGGACCGCAACTCCACCATGGTCACCACCTGGCGGGTCACCCCGGCCGGCGACGGCCGGTCCCGCGTCGTCGCGACCACCACCTGGAAGGGCGCCGGCGGCATCGGCGGCTTCTTCGAGCGCACCTTCGCGCCCAAGGGGCTCGACCGGATCTACAGTGCGATCCTCGCCAACCTCGCCGCCCAGGTGGAGAAGTAACCCTCGCCGCTCTCAACGTCCGTCCGGTGAAGGGGTGTTGTGCCCTTCACCGGTTCGGGTGACATCGGCGCCGTTTGAGCTTTGGCCGTAACTCGCCGCACTTGTTCGCAGTTGTCCCTTGACGCGGGAAATGTGCGAAAAGTGCGACGAGGGGAGCGGTCACGTGGCCGGGACGACGCTGGTGCGGGACGAGCCGGACGAGGGGGTCGCCGCGACGATCCCGATCCCGATTCCGGCCGGGCAGACGGATGTTCAGGCGCGGCTGCCCGCCCCCGATCCCGCCCCCGGGTCCGGTCTCGGCCTCGGGCCCCGCCGGGTGCGCCTGGTCTTCCTCGGGCTGATGTGCGCGCTGCTCCTCGCCGCGCTCGACCAGATGATCGTCGCCACCGCGCTGCCGAAGATCGTCGGCGAGCTGCACGGCCTGGACAAGATGTCCTGGGCGATCACCGCCTATCTGCTGACCTCCACCATCGGCCTGCCGCTCTACGGCAAACTCGGGGACCTCTTCGGCCGCAAGGGCGTCTTCCTCTTCGCCATCGTGGTCTTCGTCATCGGCTCCGCGCTCGCCGGACGCGCGCAGAGCATGGACCAGCTGATCGCCTTCCGCGCCGTCCAGGGCGTCGGCGCGGGCGGCCTCATGATCGGCGTGCAGGCGATCATCGCCGACATCGTGCCGCCCCGGCAGCGCGGCCGCTACATGGGCCTGATCGGCGCCGTGTTCGGCCTCGCCTCCGTCGCCGGACCCCTGCTCGGCGGCTACTTCACCGACCACCTCTCCTGGCGCTGGTGCTTCTACATCAACGTCCCCTTCGGGCTTGTCACCCTCGGCGTCGTCGCCGCCGTCCTCAAACTGCCCCGGCCGCGCGTACGCGCCCGACTCGACCTGCCCGGCGCCCTGTTGCTGGCTGTCGCGTCAACGTGTCTGGTGCTGCTGACCAGTTGGGGCGGCACCGAGTACGCCTGGGGCTCCCGGCAGATCCTCGGGCTCGGCGCGGGCGCGCTCGCCTCGATCGCGCTCTTCCTCGTCGCCGAGCGCTTCGCCGCCGAACCCCTCATCCCGCTCCGGCTGTTCAGGGACTCCGTCTTCAACGTCTCCGCGCTGGTCGGCCTGGTGATCGGCGTCGCCCTCTTCGGCGCGGCCAGCTATCTGCCGACCTTCCTCCAGATGGTGGACGGCGCCAGCGCCACCGAGTCCGGGCTGCTGATGCTGCCCATGATGGCCGGGATCGTCGGCGCCTCCATCATCGGCGGCCAGCTCATCAGCCGTACCGGCCGCTACCGGCTCTACCCGCTGCTCGGCAGCGCGCTCGCCGCACTCGGCATGTGGCTGCTCTCGCTGCTCGAAGTGGACACCTCCCGGCTGGCGTACAGCATCTGGATGGCCGTCCTCGGCACCGGAATCGGCCTGGTCATGCCCGTCCTCGTCCTCGCCGTCCAGAACTCCGTGCGCCCCGCCGACCTCGGCACCGCCACCAGCGCCAACAACTACTTCCGGCAGATCGGCGGCAGCGTCGGCGCCGCCATCTTCGGCACGCTCTTCGCGAACCGGCTCACCGACGCCCTGCGCGCGGACCTCCCGCCCGGCGCCGGGGCCAAGCTGCCGGACGCGCAGTCCATCACCCCGCAGCTCGTCCACGCGCTGCCCGCGGGCCTGCGCGACGCCTACATCCGCGCCTACGCCGACGCGATGCCCCGGATCTTCCTCTACCTGGTCCCGGTGCTCGTCCTCGGACTCGTCATCGCCTTCTTCCTCAAGGAGAAACCACTGGTGTCCCACAACGCCCCCGCCCCCGCCACCGAGCCGGACACGACGTCGCCCAACTCCGGCGTGCCGCACGCCCGTTCGCCGTACGCCGCCGGAATCCCCGTGTGCGGCACGGTGCAGCACCCCGACGGGACCGTGGTGCCGCGCGCGGCGCTCACCCTGATCGACGTCGCCGGCCAGCAGATCGGACGCGGTGCGAGCGGCGACGACGGCCGCTACGCGCTCGCCACCCCGGGCTCCGGCTCGTACGTCCTCATCGCCGCCGCCGGCGGCCATCAGCCGCAGGCCGTCTCCGTCACCGTCGGCGAACGGCCCGTCGAACTCGACGTCGTGCTCGGCGGGGCCGGACGCCTCGCCGGCAGCGTGGTCACCGCCGACGGCAGCCCCGTGCGCGACGCCATCGTCACCCTCACCAACGTGCACGGCGAGGTCGTCGCCACCACCCGCAGCGGCCGCGAGGGCGGCTACGTCATCACCGAACTCGTCGCGGGGGAGTACACCCTCGCCGCGAGCGCCCCCGCCTTCCGCCCCGCCGCGCTCCCGGTCTCCGTCCAGGCCGCGCGCGAGACCCGGCAGGACGTCGAACTGGCGGGCGGCGCCGTCCTCAAGGGCACCGTCCGGGCGACCGGCGGACGCGCCGTGGAGGACGCGCGCGTGACCCTGCTCGACGCCGCCGGGAACGTGGTCGACACGCTCACCACCGGCGCCGACGGAACCTTCCGGTTCGTGGACCTGTCCTCCGGGGAGTACACGGTGATCGCGGCCGGATATCCGCCGGTCGCCACCGTGCTCCAGGTGGCGGGCGGGGGACGCACCGAGCGGGATCTTCAGCTGGGGCACGAGGACTGAGGGCGGGGATTGCCGCCGGGGCGGGGGTGCGCGCCCGGGACGGGACCGGCGCGGGACCGGCTGGAATCGGCGTGGGACCGGCTGGGTTCGGCGTGGGTTCGGCGTGGGTTCGGTCGGGTTCGGACGGGGCGTGCGCTCGGCTCGCATGGGGCGCGCGTCCGGTCCGGGCGGGGTGTGCGCCCTGCTCGGGCGGAGTGCGCTGCCGGGCCGGGGCGGGGTGTGCGCCCTGCTCGGGCGGAGTGCGCTGCCGGGCCGGGACGGCGTGCGTGCCCGGCCCGGGCGGGAGCGCACGCCGGGAGCGTGACGGGGGCGCGGTGAGCGGGCCGGTCCGGGGCGGGGCGACCAATTCCAGGAATCTCCCCACATCGCGACCGGCCGCCCCCGTACGGTAGTGGCGGGCGGCACAGATCGTTTGCGGACAGCCGTGGGAGAGAGGGCCTGGGTCATGGACCGTGGCAGCGAGCGGGACACACCTCCCGGCCGCGGCGCCGATGACACCGCGCCGGGCCGTATCCCGCTGGCCGTGGTGGTCGTCGACCGCGCCGGACTCGTCTCGCACTGGAGCAGCGGGGCCCGCAGGCTGTTCGGGCCGGGCCGCGAGGAGGCGGTGGGCCGCCCCGCGGCCGATCTGCTGCCGGTCGCGGGCGCACTGCCCGACGACCTCCCGGACGCGGCCCCGCCGCCCGGAGACCCCGGTGCCTACGACGCGTACGCCGACGAGGTGTACGACGGGCTCGGACCCGATCTGGAGGTCTCGCTCGGGGGCGAGACGGGGTATCCGACGGCGGGGCGGGCGCGGCTGACGCCGGAGAAGTCCCGTGTGGGGGACGCGAGTTCGACTTCGACCTCGACTTCGACCTCGACTTCGACCTCGACTTCGACCTCGGCTTCGGCCTCGGGTTCGGCTTCGGACGAGGCGCCCGGGGGCGAGCGGATCGACGTGCTCTGGTGGGCCTATCCGCTGGTCGGTCCCGGCCCCTCCCGGCTGCTGGTACTCGCCGCCGACGCCACCCGGCTGCGCGCCGAACGCGGCCACGAGGACGAGACCACCGAGCGCATCGCCCCGGCCTTCGCCCGCCACACCGAACTCCCCGACTCCGGCGAACTGGCCCGCCGCCTGCCCGAGATCCTGCCCAACATGGGCCCGGGCCTCAGCGCCCGCATCGTCTCCCAGGTCCTCGAACTCGGCTACCCCATACTGGAGTTCAACCAGTCCGAGCGGGTGCCCGTCACCCCGTACTGGGGCGTGCCGCGCAGGCCGGGGCGCGTGCGCGTTGACAGCGTTGTCCCCCTGCGCCCGAGCGCCCCCGTGATCCCCGCCGGAGCCGAACACGACCTGGAGTACGCGGCCGTACGCGAGCGCCTGGAGTTCCTCAACGAGGTCAGCTCGGCCATCGGCACCTCCCTCGACCTCGGCGCCACCATCCGCGAGGTCACCAGCGCCGCCGTGCCCCGCTTCGCGGACTTCGCCGGTACGCATCTGCGCGCCGCCGTGCTCGCCGGCGAGGGCTTCCCGGACGGACCGCCCGACGCCACCACCGACATGCACCGCGTCTGGGTCGAGCACAACGACGAACCCGGCCGCTGGGACGACACCGTGCCGGTCGGCGAGTCCTTCGCCTTCCCCGAACACACCCCGTTCTACAAGTGCATGGTCACCGGCGAGCCGGTCCTCATCCCGAGGGTCACCGACGAGCTGTCCGAGCGGATCTCCGGCGAGTTCGAGAAGCGCGACCTCCGCCCGCTCATCGGCGGCCGCTCCCTGCTGATCGTCCCGCTCAAGGCGCGCAACGTCGTCCTCGGATTCATGGTGCTGATGCGCCGCCCGGACCGGCCCGCCTTCGACGACATGGACCGCACCACCGGTGCCGAACTCGCCGCCCGCGCCGGGCTCGTGCTCGACAACGCGCGCATGTACACCTACCAGGAGAACGTCGCCGACACCCTCCAGGACAGCATGCTGCCGCAGGTCACCCCGCGCATGGCCGGCTGCGACGTGGCCACCCGCTATCTGCCGGGCACCCGGCTCGGGCGGATCGGCGGCGACTGGTTCGACACCATCAAACTGCCCGGCTCCCGCACCGCCCTCGTCGTCGGCGACGTGATGGGCCACGGCCTCAACTCCGCCGCGATGATGGGCCAGTTGCGCACCGCCGTACAGACCATGGCGGCGATGGCGACCCCGCCCGCCCAACTCCTGCGCAACCTGGACGACTTGGCCCGGCGCCTCGGCGAGAACTACCTCGCCACCTGTCTCTACGCGGTCTACGACCCGATCCGCGGCGAACTCCAGCTCGCCAACGCCGGACACATCCCGCCCGTCCTGGTCCGCGCCGAGGACGGCGGCAGCACCCTGCTCGACCTGCCCACCGGCGCGCCCATCGGCGTGGGCGGGGTGCCCTTCGAGGCCGACGTGATCAAGGTTGCGCCCGGCGACCGGCTGGTGCTGTGCACCGACGGCCTGGTCGAGGTGCGCGGCACCGACATCGGGGAGGGTCTGGCCGCGCTCTGCGAGTCCGCCGCGCACCCCGCCGCCTCGATGGACGCCGCCTGCGACACCATCATCCGCGCCCTCAACACCCGGGGCGGCCGCAAGGACGACGTGGCCCTGCTGATGGCCCGGCTCAACGGCATCCCCGACGACCATGTGGCCGAGTGGCAGTTGGAGGCGAACCCGCGCGAGGTCGCCCGGGCCCGTCGTCTCGTCGCCGACCGGCTGATGGAGTGGGGACTGCCGGACGCCGTCGACACGGCCCGGCTGCTGGTCAGCGAGGTCGTCACCAACGCCGTACGGCACGGCGGGGGCGGCTCGGTCGGGCTGCGGGTGGTGCGCACCGACGCGCTGCTCTTCGAAGTCACCGACGCGGAGCCGGAGTTGCCGCGACTGCTCGCCGCCGGCCCGGAGGACGAAGAAGGCCGGGGTCTGCGCGTGGTCAACCGGCTGGCGCGGGAGTGGGGCGCGAGCGGGAGCGGGCACCGCAAGACGGTGTGGTTCGAGCAGGGACTGAACGGGCGCTGAGGTGCGGCCGCACTGCGGCGTACATTCCGTGAACTCCGCCGCACACACCGTGCGTTGACTCGTACATTCCGTAAAACCGGTCGAGCATCCCGTAAAGGTGCCCTCCGGCCTCTTGCCCGGGTGGTGGCGGGCGCGATATCCCGAGCACGCCACCGACCTTGGGGAGTTCGCGATGAACGTGTCCGACAACTACCGCTCCAATTGGGAGAGTTACTGGGAAGAGACGCCCGGTGAGGGCGGCTCCGCCATCTGGGACGCCGACCCGTCGCTGTCCGCCGGACCGCACAGCGAACTCCTGCTGCCGTACGCCGACTCCGGCCGCGTCATCGTGGACCTCGGCTGCGGCAACGGCACCCAGACCCGCTATCTCGCCACCAGGTTCGCCCGCGCCGTCGGGGTGGACCTCTCGCACGCCGCCGTCGAACACGCCCGCCGTGCCGCCAAGGACGACGCCGTGGAGTTCGAGCAGCTGGACCTCACGGACGCGGAGGCGGTGCGGGAGCTGCACGCCCGGCTCGGGGACAGCAACGTCTACATGCGGGCCGTCATCCACCAGAGCGAGCCCGAGGCACGCCCCGCCGTCGCCGCCGCCGTGGCGGAGCTGATCGGCAGCGCGGGGCGCGCCTTCGTGGCCGAGCTGACCTCGGAGTCGCGGGAGGTGCTCCAGCGGGCGGCCGCCGGTCCGGACGGGCCGCCGCCCAAGCTGCGCCGCGTCTTCCACCACCGCCTCAAGCCCGCCGACGCCCCGGACGGGGAGATCCCGCGGCTGCTGGAAGCGGCGGGACTGGAGATCCTGGCCACGGGGGAGACGGTCCTGCCGCAGACGGAGTACTTCGCGGACGGGACGCGGATCGAGCTGCCCGCGCGGTGGTTCGTGCTCGCGCGCCGGTAGCAGGGGCCGGTCGGCGCAGTGCCGTTGGTCCCGGCCGTTCGGTGAGGCCGGGACCGTTCGCCCCTATCGGGCGGGGGGTGCCTCGCGGCGATCATGTGGCGGCGGCCGGGAGACGCCGGGTCCCACCACTGTGTGTGCGGCCCCTATGCGTGGGGCGCCCATGTGCGCGATCACTGTGTGCAGGGCGCCCCTGTGCAGGGCGACCATGTGCGAAGTCACCATGTGTGAACTCACCATGTGTGCGGCGCCTCCCCGGCCCGACAGCCACAAGCGCAGATGGGGAGGCACCGTCCGGTGGACGAGGCACAGGTCGAGCAGGGGACGAGCACGGAGCGGGAGCGGATACGTCCGGCCGTCCGGGAAGAGGCCGGCGTGGCCGTGCGGACGGCGACCGGGCGGCCGGCGTGGGTGGAGTGGCTGACGACCACCGACCACAAGAAGATCGGGACGCTGTATCTGGTCTCCGCGCTCGTGTTCTTCCTCGTCGGCGGAGTCCTGGCGCTGCTGATGCGGGCCGAACTGGCACGGCCCGGGCTCCAGATCATGTCGAACGAGCAGTTCAACCAGGCGTTCACGATGCACGGCTCGATCATGCTGCTGATGTTCGCGATGCCGCTGTTCACGGGCTTCGCCAACTGGCTCATGCCGTTGCAGATCGGCTCGCCGGACGTGGCGTTCCCCCGGCTGAACATGCTGGCGTACTGGCTGTTCCTGTTCGGCTCGTCCATCGCTGCGTTCGGCTTCCTGACGCCGGGCGGGGCGGCCGACTTCGGCTGGTTCCTCTACGCCCCGCTGTCGGACGCGGTGCACTCGCCGGGGCTGGGCGCCGACCTGTGGATCATGGGCGTGGCCCTGTCCGGGTTCGGCAGCATCCTCGGGGCGGTCAACTTCATCACGACCATCATCTGTATGCGCGCGCCCGGCATGACGATGTTCCGGATGCCGATCTTCACCTGGAACGTGCTGCTGACCGCGCTGCTGGTCCTCATCGTGTTCCCGGTGCTGGCGGCGGCGCTCTTCGCGCTGGAGATGGACCGCAAGTTCGGCTCGCACGTCTTCGACGCGGCCAACGGCGGGGCGCTGCTGTGGCAGCACCTGTTCTGGTTCTTCGGGCATCCCGAGGTGTACATCCTGGCGCTGCCGTTCTTCGGGATCGTCTCGGAGATCATCCCGGTGTTCGCCCGTAAGCCCATGTTCGGCTACATGGGGCTGGTGGCCGCCACCATCGCCATCGCGGGCCTCTCGGTGACCGTGTGGGCGCACCATATGTATGTCACCGGTGGTGTGTTGCTGCCCTTCTTCTCCTTCATGACGTTCCTGATCGCGGTGCCCACCGGGGTCAAGTTCTTCAACTGGATCGGCACCATGTGGAAGGGATCGCTGTCCTTCGAGACGCCGATGCTGTGGACCACGGGCTTCCTGATCACGTTCGTCTTCGGCGGCCTGACCGGCGTCATCCTCGCCTCACCCCCGATGGACTTCCACCTGTCCGACTCGTACTTCGTGGTGGCCCACTTCCACTACACGGTCTTCGGCACCGTCGTGTACGCCATGTTCGCCGGCTTCCACTTCTGGTGGCCCAAGTTCACCGGCAAGATGCTGGACGAACGCCTCGGCAAGATCACCTTCTGGACCCTGACCGTCGGCTTCCACACGACGTTCCTCGTCCAGCACTGGCTGGGCGCCGAGGGCATGCCGCGCCGCTACGCCGACTACCTCGCGGCCGACGGCTTCACCGCCCTCAACACCCTCTCGACCATCGGCTCGTTCCTGCTCGGCCTCTCGGTCCTGCCGTTCTTCTACAACGTCTGGAAGACCGCGAAGTACGGCAAGCCGGTGGACGTCGACGACCCCTGGGGCTACGGCCGTTCGCTGGAGTGGGCGACCTCCTGCCCGCCCCCGCGCCACAACTTCACCTCGCTGCCCCGCATCCGCAGCGAATCCCCCGCCTTCGACCTCCACCACCCGGAGATCGCCGCGCTCGAGTCGGCGCACTGAGCCATGACACACCTGGTCCTGGGTGCCAGTGCCACCCTGATGACGGCGGCGGGCTCCGCCTGGTACGTCCCCGCGTACACCGCCCTCCGCGCGGGCGCCGACCGCCCGGCCTCCCACCGTACGGCGGCGACGGCGTGCCTGACGGGCTGGGCCGTGCTGGGCGGGGCGGCGGTGGTGCTGCTCCTGACGGCGGGATGGTGGCCGGCCGCCGCGACCCTCGCGGCGGGCGCGCCGGCGACGGCGGCCCTCCGGCTCCGCGCGGCGGTCCTCCGTCGCCGGGAGTCCAGGGAGGCCGCCCGCGACTGGGCCGAACTGCGCGCGGCCCCGCCCCCGCCCACCCCGCGCCGCCCTCGCGCCCTCCTCGTCACCGCCCTCTGCATGGCGGCGGCGATGACGACGGGGGTGGCGGCGCTGGCGGCGGCGTACGGGGTCGGAGCCGACTGACGGGGTACGCGGGCGGGGCGGTCCTTCACGGAGCGGGGCGGCTCCTGGCGGCTGGTGCGGGTGTGCCGCGGCCGGTGTCGGACGGGTCGACGTTCCACGTCCTGGGCATGTCCTCACCGCAGAAGACGCAGACGAAGTCGTCCTCGCGCACGATGCTGTGCTCGTGGCAGCCGGGGCAGCGCCGGAACACGATCCCGTGCGTGAAGCCGTCCGGGTGCGCGAGCCCCGCGCGGCTCAGGGCGTCGGCCACCGCCGGCCAGGAGCCGGTGTCCGGACAGTAGCCGGTCGAGTGGTTGGTGACGCCGGCCACGGACCATCCCGTCGCCGCCCGGGTGAACGCGATCTCCCCGGCGCTCAGCACCGGACCTCCGCCCGCGCACGCCACATGCTCGCTCCGGCGTGGTGCGAGGCGCAGCGTGCCGTCCGTCCCGACGACGAAGGTGAACGGCTCGGCGAGTTCGGCGGCGGACTGCTCGGCGGCCCAGGCGTCGAAGTCGGCGGACGAACCGATCAGGCGGCCCTCGCCGCCGGGGCGGACCGTAGCCCTCAACTCGGCCGGGCCCACATAGCGGTAGGTCCGGCGGTGTGTGGTCACGTGGGTCAACTCAACTCGCTCCTGCCGGAGTCAGGCAACGTCGCCGCCCAGCTTCTCCAGCAACTCCCGTTCGCGCTCGGGGCTGAGACCCGCTTGCCGGGGGCGGTCCAGGCCCTGTTCGCGTTCCCAGGCCAGGGTGTCGAGGAGGAGTTCCGCGTGGGGGCGGTGGCGCAGGCCGGCGGTGCGGGCCGCCGTGCCGTTCCGGGTGAACCAGCCGTCGTAGCCGGGGCCGGCCAGCCAGAGGGGGAGGGAGTCGGGGCCCCGGTACTCGGCGACGCCGTGCGCGAGGAGCCAGTCCGAGCCGGCCGCGACCAGGGGGCCGACGTGGCCGGCGGCGGTGCGGGCGGCGTGCAGCCACTCGGTGAAGGGGACGACGGGGCCGACCGTGTTGTAGGTGCCGGTCACGCCGGACTCGGCGCAGTCGAGGAGCCAGGCGATGAGGTCGCGTATGTCGATCACCTGAGTCGGCATGGCGGGGGCGTCCGGGATCAGCAGCGGGCCCTGCGGGTCACGGGCGGCGCGCGCGGCCCAGTAGCCGGAGCGTCCGGTGTGGTCGCCGGGGCCGCCGATGAGACCGGCGCGGGCGATCAGGAGGCGGTCGCCCACGCCGGCCGTCGACGCCTGCTCGCAGGCGACCTTCGCCTCGCCGTACGACGCGCGGTCGGCCTCGGCGCCCTCGGCCGGCGGCAGCAGGGGCGCGGACTCGTCGGCGTCCGGTACGGCGTAGGAGGCGTAGGCGCTGACCGAGGAGACGTACGTCCAGTGCCTGGCCCGGGCGCCCAGCGCGGCGAGCGCCCCGCGGACGAAGCCCGGCTGCCAGGAGACCTCCACGACCTCGTCCCACTCGCGGTCCAACAGCGCCTCGTACGCCCCCGGTTCGCTTCGGTCGGCGACCACCAGCTCCGCGCCGTCCGCGACGTCGCCGCTCTCGCCGCGCGCGAGGCAGGTCACCCGATGACCCCGCTCGACCGCCTGCCGCGACAGCTCCCGGCCCACCCACGCTGTTCCGCCCAGCACCAAGATGTCCATGCCGACAGCCAAGCAGGGCCGAGGGGCGACGCCCAGACGGGTTCGCCGACAGCGGAGTTGTGGGGGCGCCCTCCATGTGTGGGGCATCTATGTGTTCGCAGGGCGTTATGGTCCCGGCCCACAGGGACCGTTGACCCATGTCCGGCAGGACCATCGGCCGACGCGGGCGGGGTCGATGGCGGGGGATGCTCGGGGTGACCGATCCGGAGGTATCCCGTGGACGAACGCGTCGACCTTCCTCAAGGCCGATCCCGTCGCCGTCGCTCGCGGCGGGGAGTGTTCCGGTGCCGGACCGGTCGTCGTCCGGCCGCCCGGATCGTCTGCCCTGACCGAGGGGCGGCCGGACAATACATGGGCGTCGGAGGGCCGGTCCGGTGAGCGGGGAACGGCCGGTGGCGCACGATCCGGCGGAGCGGCCGCTCGTCGTCGTGTGGGAGACGGGTGAGGGCGAAGGCGGGCCCCGGGAAGGCGAGTTGGACGCGGCCCAGGCCCGGGACCTGGTCCGGCAGGTCGCCGCCTTCGGGCGACCCGCCCCGCTGTTCGTCGTCTCCGGCGCCGACCCGTTCCGGCGGGACGACCTGCCCGCGCTGATCGACTACGGCGCCGGTCTCGGCGTACGGACCGCCCTCAGCCCGACCGGCGCGCCCGCACTCGGCGGGGACCAGCTGCGGGCCGTACGGGACGCGGGCGCCGTCGGGCTCGTCCTCGGCCTGGACGGGGCGACCCCTGAACTACACGACGCCGTAAGGGACTTGCCCGGTGCGTATCGACGGACCCTGGACACGTGGGACACCGCCCGCGCGCTCGGCGTGAAGGTACGGATCGACACCGCCGTCACCCGCCGCAACCTCCGCGGCCTGCCCGACATCGTCCGCCTGGCCCACCGGCGCGGCGCGGCCCTGTGGAGCGCCTGCTTTCCCGTGCCGACCCTGCCCGAACGCGGCGTGCGGGCCCTCACCGCCGGCGAGGTGGAGGACGTGCTCCACTTCGTCTACGACGCGGGGCTCGCCGTACCCGTCAAGACCACCGGCGCCCACCACTTCCGCCGTGTCGCCCTGCAACGGCGGATCCTCGCGGACCGGGGCGAGGACCATGCCGCCATACTCCGACTCGGGCCGCTCTACCGGGAGTTGCGCGACCGCGTCCCCCGCGCCCGGACGCGTCCACCGCTCGACGCCGACGCCGACACCGGCCGGGGTTTCGTGCACGTCTCGCCCACCGGCACCGTGCACCCCGGCGGCTGCCTCCCCCTCGACGCGGGCAACGTCCGCCGCGCGCCGCTCACTTCCCTCTACCGCACCTCCCCGCTCTTCACCGGTCTGCGCGCCGCCGGGATGCTGGGCGGGCGGTGCGGGGCGTGCGAGTTCCGCCGGGTGTGCGGGGGGTCCCGGTCGCGGGCGTACGGCGTCACGGGCGACCCGTACGCGGAGGAGCCCTGGTGCGCCTACCAGCCCGGCTCCTTCCCGTACCGGCGGGAGGTGGCGCGGGCGCTGGCCGCGCGGTACGCCCGCCCGCGCCCCGCGAAGCCACCGTTCGCCGCGCGGCGGGCGGCGGAGGAGCCGCCCCTGTGAACGCGCGCCGCCGGCACCCCCACGAGAGGAACACCATGCCCCGTCCCCCACGCTCACCGTCACCGCCCCGGAAACCGGTGAGTCGCCGCGCCCGCCCCGCTTCGTGGTCGGCTTCGACGGCTCGTACCCCGCCCGCGCCGCCCTCCGCTGGGCCGCACGACAGGCGCGCGAGCGGCGGGCCGTACTCGACATCGTGACGGTGTGGGAGGAGGGAGCCGCCAACATCCCTTTGGCCGAAGCCCCGTTGGACCTGGCCCGCGAACGCCTCGGAGCCGCCCTCACCACCCTGGTCCGCGAGCGCAACACCCCTCGCCGCATCGTCACCGCCCCTCTGCGCGGCCTTCCCGGCGAGGAGCTGGTGCGCCGCGCCGAGGACGCGGACCTGCTGATCCTCGGCAGCGGCGAAGACCCCGACGCCCCCGGCCCCCTCACCCGCCACTGCCTCCGCCGCAGCGCCACCCCGGTGGTGCTGGTCCCGGCGTCGTCCGCGTAGCGGAGGGGGCCCATCGGGGTGCCGTCGCGGCCGGGGCAGCCGGGAACGGTCGGGAACGGTCGGGTGCGCAAGCGCCCCCGGTCCCCGGTCGCGGCCCCGATACTGGCCGCCATGACGCCCACTCCCGAGCCCCCGCCGGCGCCCCGGTTCTCACGGATCAAGATCCGTACCGGGGCCCTCGTCTTCTGCGGTGACGAGGTCGCCCTCGTCCGCCGTGACCGCGCCGGTTCCACCCACTACACCCCGCCCGGCGGGAACGTGGAGCACGGCGAAGACCTTCGCGCGGCACTCGCCCGTGAACTGGCGGAGGAGCTCGGCCTCGACGTCGGCCGGGCGGAAGGGGGCGACCTGCTGTGGGTCGTCGACCAGCGGGTCAGCCGCCCGGGCCCGACCCCGCCGCCGCGCAAGCTGCACCTGATCCACCGCCTCCACATCACGCCGGACGTACGCGCCACGCTCGCCGAAGTGGAGCTGGACGAGCTGCCGGACGGCGGCAACGAGGTCGGCGTCATCGAGTGGGTCGACTACCGCGAGACCGCAGGACTGCCCCTCTTCCCGCCCATCGGCCCCGCCTTGGCCGCCCTGGCCCACCCCCGCGCCGTCGTGGGTGACGCCGCCCTGCCCGCCGTCACCGACGAGAACTACACCTGGGTGTGATCTCCCGGGATATTCCCCCGTCACATGTGCGCAGCCCCCGCATACACTCACGCTGCCCTCCGGCGCACCCGCCACGCTCGTGTGCTGCCGTGTCCCGACGTGGTCGTTGTCGACAATGGGGGCAGACGGGTGTGGTGAACGAGAGAGGGTGGAGCTGCGGGTGAAGATCCTCATCAGTGCGGACATGGAGGGCGCGACGGGTGTCACCTGGCCGGGTGATGTGCTGCCCGGGACGCCGCAGTGGGAGCGGTGCAGGGGGCTGTTCACGTCGGACGTGAACGCGGCGGCGGTCGGGTTCTTCGAGGGCGGTGCGGATCAGGTCCTCGTCAACGAGGCCCACTGGTCCATGCGGAACCTGCTCCTGGAGGACCTGGACGAGCGGGTCGAGATGCTCACCGGGCGGCACAAGTCGCTGTCCATGGTCGAGGGCGTGCAGCACGGGGACGTGGACGGGATCGCGTTCGTCGGGTACCACGCCGGGGCCGGCATGGAGGGCGTCCTCGCCCACACCTACCTCGCCAACCAGATCACCGGCGTCTGGCTGAACGACGTCCGGGCGAGCGAGGGGCTGCTCAACGCACACGTCGCCGCCGAGTACGGCGTTCCCGTCGTGCTCGTCACCGGGGACGACCTGGCCTGCGAGGACGCGCTCGGTTACGCGCCCGAGGCGCTGAAGGTCGCCGTCAAGGACCATGTGTCGCGGTACGCGGCGGTGTGCCGGACCCCGGCCCGCGCCGCCGCCGACATCCGCGCCGCCGCCAAGGAGGCCGCACGGCTCGCGGTCCGCCTGGAGCCGCAGAACACGGGCCCGTTCACCGTCGCCGTCGAGTTCGACGCCGAGCATCTGGCGATGGCCGTCACCGTCGTCCCCGGGGTCACACGGATCGGGGAGCGGAAGGTGGCGTACACCGCCGACACCATGTACGAGGGCATTCGCACGTTCAAGGCGGTCACCACGATCGCCTCGTCCGCCGTGGAGGAGCAGTATGGCTGACCAGCAGGCCCTGGACGAGGTCGTCGAGTTCACCTCGGGACTCATCCGGATCGACACCACCAACCGGGGCGGCGGGGACTGCCGCGAGCGGCCGGCCGCCGAGTACGCGGCCGAGCGGCTCGCCGGAGCCGGACTCGAGCCGGTGCTGCTGGAGCGGACACCCGGGCGGAGCAACGTGGTCGCCCGGATCGCGGGCACCGACCCGGGCGCCGACGCGCTCCTGCTGCACGGGCACCTCGACGTGGTGCCGGCCGAGGCCGCCGACTGGCAGGTGGACCCCTTCTCCGGCGAGGTCCGCGACGGCGTGGTGTGGGGGCGCGGCGCCGTCGACATGAAGAACATGGACGCGATGATCCTCGCGGTGGTGCGCTCCTGGGCCCGCGAGGGCGTACGGCCGCGCCGCGACATCGTGATCGCGTTCACCGCCGACGAGGAGGACAGCGCCGCCGACGGCGCCGGATTCCTCGCGGACACGCACCCGGAGCTGTTCGAGGGCTGTACGGAGGCCGTCGGGGAGTCCGGCGCGTTCACCTTCCACGACGGCACCGGACGCGAGATCTACCCCGTCGCGGCGGGCGAGCGCGGCACCGGCTGGCTGCGGCTCACCGCCGACGGCCGGGCCGGACACGGCTCCAAGGTGAACCGGGAGAACGCGGTGACCCGCGTCGCCGCCGCCGTCACCCGCATCGGCGAGTACGAGTGGCCGCTGCGCATCACGCCCACCGTCCGGGCCGCGCTCACCGAACTCGCCGCGCTCTACGGCCTGGAGGACGATCCGGACGACGCCGACCTGCTGCTCTCCAAGCTCGGCCCGGCCGCCAAGCTGGTCGAGGCGACCGTCCGCAACAGCGCCAACCCGACCATGCTGGACGCCGGTTACAAGGTCAACGTCATCCCGGGCGAGGCCACCGCCCACATCGACGGCCGTTTCCTCCCCGGCTACGAGGAGGAGTTCCGCGCCACCCTCGACCGCCTCACGGGCCCCGGCGTGGACTGGGACTTCGTGCACCACGGCGTCGCCCTGCACGCACCGGTGGACGCGCCGGTCTTCAGCCACATGCGCGCCGCCGTGGAGAAGTTCGCACCCGGCGCGCACGTCGTGCCGTACTGCATGTCCGGCGGCACCGACGCCAAGCAGTTCTCCCGGCTCGGCATCAAGGGCTACGGCTTCGCCCCGCTGCGCCTGCCCGAGGACTTCGACTACCAGGCGCTCTTCCACGGCGTGGACGAGCGGGTGCCCGTGGACGCGCTGCACTTCGGCGTCCGCGTACTGGACCATTTCCTGCGCACGGCCTGAACGGATGGGGGAGGACATGATCGAGCAGGCGTACGGTAGTTGGCCCTCGCCCGTGGACGCGGCCCTGGCCGCCGCGCACGACGGGCACCCGGAGTGGGCCGGGTTCGTCGGCGACGAGGTGTGGTGGACCGAGCCCCGGCCCGCCGAGGGAGGGCGCCGCACCCTCGTGCGGCGTACGGCCGACGGCACCGAGGAGACGGTGCTGCCCGCGCCGTGGAACGTCCGCAACCGCGTGATGGAATACGGCGGCCGCCCCTGGGACGCCGTATCCCGGGACGGCCAACCCCTGCTGGTCTTCGCGCACTTCGCGGACCAGCGGCTCTATCTCCACCAACCCGGCTCCGAACCGCGCCCGTTGACCCCGCTCTCTCCCGTCGGCGGCGGACTGCGCTGGGCCGAACCGCGCATCGACCTCGCCCGGGGTGAAGTCTGGTGCGTCCTGGAGGAGTTCACCGGCGAGGAACCGGGCGCCCTGCGCCGCGTCCTGGCGGCCGTACCGCTGGACGGCTTGGCCGCCGAGGATCGTACCGCCGTACGCGAACTCGCCCCGGAGCGGCACCGGTTCGTCACCGGGCCGCGCCTGTCGCCGGACGGGCGGCGGGCCGCGTGGCTCGGCTGGGACCACCCCCGGATGCCGTGGGAGGGCACCGAACTCCTCGTCGCGGAGGTCGGGGACGACGGAACGCTGGGCGAGCCCGACGTCGTCGCGGGCGGCACCGAGGAGTCCGTGACCCAGGTCGAATGGTCCGCCGACGGGCGGCTGTTGTACGCCAGTGACCGCGACGGCTGGTGGAACCTCTACCGGGACGGCACCCCGCTCTGCCCGCGCGCCGAGGAATTCGGCGGCCCGCTCTGGAAGGTGGGCCTGCGCTGGTTCGCGCCGCTGGACAGCGGGCTGATCGCCGTCCTGCACGGGCGCGGCGCCGCCGTGCTCGGGATACTCGACCCCGAGTCCGGCGAGGTGGCCGACGCCGCCGGACCCTGGACCGAGTACGCCCCGACGCTCGCCGCGCACGGCGCCCGAGTCGTCGCGGTCGGCGCGAGTCCGCGCAGCGGGTACGAGGTGATCGAACTGGACACGGTCACCGGACGCGCCCGCACCGTCGGCGCCCGCCATCAGGACCCCGTGGACCCCGCCTACTACCCCGACCCGCGGGTCCGCGTCTTCACCGGACCCGGTGGCCGCGAGGTGCACGCCCACGTGTATCCGCCGCACCACCCCGAACACAGCGCCCCCGAAGGCGAGTTGCCGCCGTATGTGATCTGGGCGCACGGCGGTCCGACCAGCCGGGTGCCGCTCGTCCTCGACCTCGCCATCGCCTACTTCACCTCGCGTGGCATCGGCGTCGCCGAGGTCAACTACGGCGGCTCCACGGGTTATGGCCGCGCCTACCGCGAGCGGCTGCGCGAGCAGTGGGGCGTGGTCGACGTGGAGGACTGCGCGGCCGTCGCCCTCGGCCTCGCCGAGGAGGGCACCGCCGACCGGGACCGGCTCGCGATCCGGGGCGGCAGCGCGGGCGGCTGGACCGCCGCCGCCTCCCTGACCGGCACCGACGTCTACGCCTGCGGCACGATCAGCTACCCCGTCCTCGACCTCACCACCTGGGGCCCCGGCGACACCCACGACTTCGAGTCGCACTACCTGGAGTCGCTGGTCGGACCACGCCAGGAGGTGCCCGAACGGTACGCCGAGCGCTCGCCCGTCACCCACGCCGACCGGCTCACCGCCCCGTTCCTGCTGCTCCAGGGCCTGGACGACGTGATCTGCCCGCCCGTCCAGTGCGACCGCCTCCTCGCCAGGGTCGCAGGCCGGGGCGTCCCGCACGCCTACCTCACCTTCGAGGGCGAGGGACACGGCTTCCGCCGCGCCGACACGCTCGTCCGCGCCCTGGAGGCCGAACTCTCCCTGTACGCCCAGGTGTTCGGGCTGGATGTGGTGGACGTACCGAAGCTGGAGCTGGACACGTGAGAGAACCGGTCGTGAGAGAACTGACGCGCCCCTTCCGGCTCGCCCCCGGAGCCCGGGTCGCCGTGGTCGCGCCCAGCGGGCCGGTGCCCGGCGAACGGCTCCGCGCCGGTCTCGACGTGCTGCGCGACTGGGGCCTGGAACCCGTCGTCGCACCCCATGTCCTGGACCGGCACGGCGAGTTCGCCTACCTCGCGGGCACCGACGCCGACCGCGCCGACGACTTCCAGCGGGCCTGGTGCGACCCCACCGTGGACGCCGTGCTCTGCGCACGCGGCGGCTACGGGGTCCAGCGCATGGTCGATCTGCTCGACTGGGAGGCGATGCGGGCGGCCGGGCCGAAGGTGTTCGTCGGCTTCAGCGACATCACCGCGCTGCACGAGGCCATCGCGACCCGGCTCGGCCTGGTCACCCTGCACGGCCCGATGGCGGCCGGGATCGACTTCATCGGCAGCGAGCGGGCCCGCGAACACCTGCGGCTCACCCTGCTCGCCCCGGAGAAGGTCCAGGTCATCGCCTCGGGTGGCGGCGCCCTGGTGCCTGGCCGGGCCTGGGGCGTCACCCTCGGCGGCTGTCTCTCCCTGCTCGCCGCCGAACTGGGCACCCCGCACGCCCGCCCCTCCGCGCACGGCGGCCTGCTCTGCCTGGAGGACGTGGGCGAGGAGACGTACCGCCTCGACCGCTACCTCACCCAACTCCTGCGCTCCGGCTGGCTGGAGGGGGTGCGCGGGGTGCTGCTCGGCTCCTGGGACAAGTGCGACCCGTACGAGCGGGTGCGCCCCTTGCTGGCCGACCGGCTCGGCGCCCTCGGGGTGCCCGTGGCCGAGGAGTTCGGGTTCGGGCACTGCGCGGACGCGCTGACGGTGCCGTTCGGGGTGACCGCCGAACTCGACGCGGACCGGGGCACCCTGACCCTGGAGGAGCCGGCGCTGCGGTGAGTTGACCTTGTCGCGGCGTCAACGTTCTTACTGGCCGTATGCGCATCGGAGAGATCGCCGCGCCCGTCGGAGTCACCACACGAGCCGTGCGGCACGCCGTGCTGCCGGCGCGGGTCCGCAGGCTGACCGGGCTGGGGCTGTCGCTGGACGAGGTGCGGGACGTCCTCGCGGACGACGCGGGGCGCGAACTGGCGGAGGTGCTCGGGGAGTTGGATGCCGGCCTGGCCCGGCAGAAGCAGGAGATCCGGCGCCGCCGCCAGGTCCCCGAAGGCGCCCTCCCCGTCCCCTGCGCCGAGCCCCAGCCGGAATCGTGCTGGACCTCTCGGTGGGCGGCCAGACCGCGGTGACGGTGGAACTGGCCGAACCGCTGCCGTACGTACGCCCGTTGGGCGCGCAGGGCGTCGTACGCACCCTCAGATTCCACGCGGACGATCCGCGCGCGCCGGTCCTCGCCCTCACCCGTGACCACGCGGCCGGCCCGGTCGAAGGGCACCGCGACTGAGGCTTACGCTGGGCCGATGCCGCACACGTCGAGTCACTACGCAGCCGAGGGCCCCCGCGTCGCCGTCCGGCGGTTCCGGATGGAGGACGGCGAGGAGTTCGTCCGGCGGGTGCGGGAGAGCGAGGATCTGCACGGGCCGTGGCTGGTCATGCCCGACAGCGAGGCGGCCTACGCGGAGTACGCTTCACGGTTGACCGGCAGCCCGGCGCGGGCCGGATTCCTGGTCTGCGAGAAGGACTCCGGGGACATCGCCGGGTTCATCAACATCAACAACATCGTGCGGGGCGGCTTCCAGTGCGGCGCCCTCGGCTACGGCGCCTTCGCGCACGCCGCCGGGCGCGGACTGATGCGCGAGGCGCTGGAGCTGGTGATCGGGTACGCCTTCGGGCCGCTCGGACTGCACCGGCTGGAGATCAACGTGCAGCCCGGCAACACCGCGTCGATCGCGCTCGCGCGGGGCGCGGGCTTCCGGCTCGAGGGCTTCTCGCCGAAGATGATCCAGGTCGACGGCGAGTGGCGCGACCACGAACGCTGGGCGCTGACGGCCGAGATGCGCGCCGGCGGCTGACACCGGCGCCCGCACCCCGCCCGCGCGTACCGCTCAGCCCCCGCCCGCGCGTACCGCTCAGCCCCCGCCCGCGCGTACCGCTCACCCCGCGTCCGCGCGTACCGCTCAGCCCGGCTGGTCCACGTACTCGAAGACCGAGCCGTCCGGGTGCACCGCGAGCAGGTTCCGGCCCGCCGGGGTGGACAGCGGACCCGCGACCACGCGCGCGCCCAGCTCCGTGAGCTGCCGGTGCGCCTCGTCCACGTCCTTCACCGCGATGGTCGCCGTCACCTTGCGCAGTACCTCCAGCTCGGCCTCCGGCCCGCTCATCAGCAGGAACGAGCCGATCGCCGCGGCCTGCACCCCGCCACGCCCGAACCGGTGCGCCCGGGCGCCCGTCAGCCGCTCGTAGAACGGGATCGTGGTGTCGAGGTCGTCGACGCAGATGCGCAGGGTCGCGCCCAGAATCTCCATACGGACGAGCCTAGTTGGGACGGCCCGGCCCGCACAGGCCGTCGTTCGCGCCGGCCGGCGGGGGAGCGGCCGTCACCCGGATGGCCCGCCCGGCGTTTGCCCGGCGCGCCTCCGGATACGCGGAGGAGGTCGGACGGGCCGCACCACCCTGCGCTCACGCACGGTGACCGTGGGCGGCGGCCCCGGCCCCGGACGCCGTCCGACCGTCTCGGACCCCACGGAAGGAGACCCATGAACACCGCAGAACTCGCCGAACTCGGACAGCAGTTGCGCGTGGACAGCGTGCGGGCCGCCCAGGCCGCGAACTCCGGTCACCCGACCTCGTCCATGTCGGCGGCGGACCTGATGGCCGTCCTGCTCGCGAACCACCTTCGCTACGACTTCGAGCGCCCGGACAACCCCGCCAACGACCACTTCGTCCTTTCCAAGGGGCACGCCTCCCCGCTGCTGTACTCCGCGTACAAGGCCGCCGGCGCCATCGACGACGGCGAGCTGCTCACCTTCCGCAAGCTCGGCAGCCGCCTGGAGGGCCACCCGACCCCGCGCCGGCTGCCCTGGGTGGAGACCGCCACCGGCTCGCTCGGCCAGGGCCTGCCCGTGGGCGTCGGCATCGCGCTCGCGGCCGAGCGCCTGGACCACTCCGACAGCCGGGTGTGGGTGCTGTGCGGGGACAGCGAGATGGCCGAGGGCTCGGTGTGGGAGGCCGCGGAGACCGCCGCGTACGAGCACCTGGACAACCTGACCGTCATCGTGGACGTGAACCGGCTCGGCCAGCGCGGCCCGACCCGGCACGGCCACGACCTGGACGCCTACGCCCGCCGCTTCCAGGGCTTCGGCTGGCACACCGTCGAGGTCGACGGCCACGACGTGGACGCCGTCGACCGCGCCTACGGCGAGGCCCTGTCGACCACCGGACAGCCCACCGCGATCCTCGCCCGCACGCTGAAGGGCAAGGGCGTCGCCGCCGTAGAGGACCGCGAGGGCCAGCACGGCAAGCCGCTGCCCGACGCCGACGAGGCGATCGAGGAGCTGGGCGGCCGCCGCGACGCGCGCGTCCACGTCGCCGAGCCGCCCACCGGCACCCCGCGCCGCACCGCCACCGAGCCGCTGAGCCTGCCGCGCTGGGACGTCGGCGACGAGGTCGCCACCCGGGACGCCTTCGGCGGGGCCCTCGCCGCGCTCGGCACCGCCCGCGGCGACGTGGTCGTCCTGGACGGCGAGGTGGGCGACTCCACCCGCACCGAGCAGTTCGGCAAGGAACACCCCGACCGCTTCTTCGAGACGTACATCGCGGAACAGCAGATGGTCGCCTCCGCCGTCGGCATCGCCTCGCGCGGCTGGCTGCCCTACGCCTCCACCTTCGCGGCCTTCTTCACCCGCGCCTACGATTTCGTGCGCATGGCCGCGATCAGCGGCTCCGGCATCAACCTGGTCGGCTCGCACGCGGGCGTCGCCATCGGCGAGGACGGGCCCTCCCAGATGGGCCTGGAGGACCTCGCGATGTTCCGCTCCGTCTACGGCTCCACGGTCCTCTACTCGTGCGACGCCAACCAGACCGCCAAACTCACCGCGGCCATGGCCGACTTGAAGGACATCCGCTATCTGCGCACCTCGCGCGGCAAGACACCGGTGATCTACGGCCCCGACGAGGAGTTCCCGATCGGCGGCAGCAAGGTGCTGCGCTCCAGCGCCGAGGACCGGCTCACCATCGTCGCCGCCGGGGTCACCGTGCCCGAGGCGCTGACGGCCGCCGACCGGCTCGCGCGGGACGGCATCCGGGTCCGGGTCATCGACCTGTACTCGGTCAAGCCGGTCGACGTGGAGACGCTGCGCCGCGCCGCCGAGGACACCGGCTGCCTGGTGACCGTGGAGGACCACCACGAGGAGGGCGGCATCGGGGACGCCGTCGTGGAGGCCTTCACCGACGGGCGCCCGGTGCCCCGCCTGGTCCGGCTCGCGGTGCGCACGATGCCGGGCTCCGCGAAGCCCGAGGAGCAGCTGCACGCGGCCGGGATCGACGCCGCGAACATCACGGCCACGGCGAAGCTGCTGGTGGAGGAGGCGATGGTGAGCTGAGGGCGTGCCGAGCGGGGGACGGCCGGCTTCAGTCCCGGCCTTCCTTCCTGCACAGGATCTCCCCGTGCAGGACCGCGAACCAGCCGTCCTCCTGCCGCCCCCACTCCCGCCACGCCTCCGACACCGCCCGCAGCTCCCCGGCGCTCGCGTGCCCGCCCCCGACGGCGCGGTCCGCGTACGCCGAGGCCAGCGTGCGGTCGGCCCACAGGCCGCTCCACCAGGCCCTTTCCTCTTCCGTCGCGAACGTCCAGGTGCTGGAGGAGGCCGTGACGTCCCGCAGCCCGGCCTCCAGCGCCCAGCTCTTCAGCCGCCGCCCGGCGTCCGGCTCGCCGCCGTTGTCCCGGGCGACCCGCTCGTACAGGTCCAGCCACTCGTCCAGGCCGTCCACCGCCGGGTACCAGGTCATGGCCGCGTAGTCCGCGTCGCGCACCGCGACGATCCCGCCCGGCCGGGTCACCCGCGCCATCTCGCGCAGCGCCCGCACCGGGTCGCCCACGTGCTGGAGCACCTGGTGGGCGTGGACCACGCAGAAGGTGTCGTCCGGGAAGTCCAGGGCGTGTACGTCGCCCACGGCGAAGTCGACGTTGTCCAGGCCGCGTTCGGCCGCCGTCGCGCGGGCCTGTTCCAGGATTCCGGGTGCGCGGTCGAGACCGGTCACCCGGCCGTCCGGGACCAGGGCGGCCAGGTCGGCGGTGATGGTGCCCGGACCGCAGCCGATGTCCAGGACCTTCATGTGCGGCTTGAGCGAACTCAGCAGATACGCGGCCGAGTTGGCGGCCGTACGCCAGGTGTGCGAGCGCAGCACGGACTCGTGGTGCCCGTGCGTGTAGACGGCGGTCTCCCGCGGTTTCGGCATGGCCGGATCTCCCTCACCGCTCGACGGTCCGGCCACGGGGCCGCTGCGGACACCGTGGCCGTGCTGGACCGAACGCTACGCCTGAGCGCCGTATCGTGAGACCCGTGTTTCGCGATACGGACTGACGTACCGTCAACTGGCGGTGGCGCCGGGGCTGTAGACCGTCAGTGCGCGGGGCAGCACCTCCAGCGTCATCCGGCCGCCGACCGGGGTCACCTCGCCGTCGTAGGCCAGCGGGGTGCCGGGTGCGATGCCGGAGAGGCGCAGCCGGCCGAGCTGGACGGCCGCGTGGGAGGGGGAGCGGGTGAGGGGGCCGGCGACCGCCGCCATGAGCAGGCGCAGCGCCGGGTGACCGCTGCCGTTCACCACGCGCACGTCCAGGCGCCCGTCCGACAGGTCCGTACGGCGGCCCGCCCCGAGGCCCCGGCGGTGGTAGACGCCGTTGCCGACGAACAGCATCCACAGCGCGCGGCGCCGCCCGGCCGCCTCCAGCTCCAGCGGGTGGCAGTCGGCGCGCAGCACCCTGAGCGCGGCAAGGACCCCCGCGGCCCAGCCGCCGATCCGGGGCGACCAGTGCTCCCGCTCGCGCACCAGCTCGGGGTAGACGCCGAGGCTGAGCGTGTTGAGGAAGACGCCCGAGCCGGTGTCGGTGGTGAAGCGGCCCACGTCCACGGAGACCGCCTCGCCCTCGCGCACGGCGTCGGCGAGGTCGCGCTCGTCCTCCACGCCGAGGTCGTAGGCGAAGTGGTTGAGGGTGCCGCCGGGCAGCACCGCGAGCGGGAGTCCGCGCCGCAGGGCGATGCCCGCCGCCGCGTTCACCGTGCCGTCGCCGCCGCACACCCCGAGCACCCGGGCCCGGGCCGCCGCCTTCTCCAGCTCCGCGACCACGTCCTCCGGCGCGCACTCGACGATCTCGGCGGCCGGGAGCGCCGTACGCAGCACACTCACCCGGTCGGCGGTACCCGAAGCCTGGTTGGCCACCAGCACCAGCCCCTCGCCCTCCGGCAGCGCCGGGGCGTCGGCGGCCGGCCGGGCGGCGGGCCGCGCCTGGGCGCGGGTCTGCACCAGGGCCCGTACGACAAAGGCGGCGCCCACGCCGAGCGCCGCACCGGCCAGCACGTCACTGGGGAAATGGACGCCCGTGTAGACCCGGGACATCGCCACCGAGAACGCGATCGGCGCCACCGCGGCGCCCCAGGCCGGGGACTCCAGCGCGACACCGGCCGCGAAGGCGGCGGCCGAGGCGGCGTGCCCGGAGGGGAACGACGTGGTGATCGGCTGCCGCTTCAGCCGCCGGACCGCCGGCACCGGCGCGATCACCGGGCGCGGCCGGCGCACCGAGCGCTTGCCGAGGGTGTTGATCGTCAGCGAGGCGAGGCCGAGCGAGGCCACGCCGCGCACCGCCGCCCGGCGGGCGCGCGGGGTGCGGGTCGCGGCGATGGCGGCGGCCGCGGCGCACCACAGCACCCCGTGGTTCGCGCTGCGGCTCAGCTTCGGCAGGACGCGCTCGGCGCCGGGCCAGTTCCGTTCGGCGGCCACCTCGAACAGCCGGGCGTCGGCGGCGAGCAGCCGCCGCAGCACCGAGCGGCCGGGGACGGGGACGGCGGTCAGGTCGACATCAGGGCTCATGGCGTCCGACTACCCCGAAGCGGGGCTTCCTTGTGCGGGATGTGGGCCGTCGGGGGCCCCGGGCAGGGGGCGACCACGGGAAACGGGTTTGCCCGCGCCGTCCGTGCCAGCGGAGAATGCGCCGCATGGGACACCTGGAAGCCGCGCATCTCGAGTACCACCTCCCCGACGGGAGGACGCTGCTCGGCGATGTCTCCTTCCGGGTCGGCGAGGGCGCCGTCGTGGCCCTGGTCGGTCCCAACGGCGCGGGCAAGACCACCCTGCTGCGGCTGATCTCCGGCGAGCTGAAGCCGCACGGCGGCACGGTCACCGTCGGCGGCGGCCTCGGCGTGATGCGCCAGTTCGTCGGCTCCGTACGGGACGAGACCACCGTGCGCGACCTGCTCGTCTCCGTCGCCCCGCCCGGCATCCGCACGGCGGCGAAGGCGGTGGACGAGGCCGAGCACGCGATCATGACCGTGGATGACGAGGCCGCCCAGCTCGCCTACGCGCAGGCGCTCGCCGACTGGGCCGAGGTGCGCGGGTACGAGTCCGAGACCATGTGGGACATGTGCACCATGGCCGCGCTCGGGATGCCCTACGACCAGGCCCAGTGGCGTCTGGTGCGCACCCTCTCCGGCGGCGAGCAGAAACGGCTCGTCCTGGAGGCGCTGCTGCGCGGCCCCGACGAGGTGCTCCTGCTCGACGAGCCGGACAACTACCTCGACGTACCCGGCAAGCGCTGGCTGGAGCAGCAGCTCAAGGAGACCCGCAAGACCGTCCTGTTCGTCTCCCACGACCGCGAACTCCTCGCCCGCGCCGCCGAGAAGCTCGTCTCCGTCGAGCCCGGCCCCGCCGGCGCCGACGCCTGGGTGCACGGCGACGGCTTCGCCACCTACCACGAGGCCCGGCGTGAACGCTTCGCCCGCTTCGAGGAGTTGCGCCGCCGCTGGGACGAGAAGCACGCCCAGCTCAAGAAGTTGGTCCTCAGCCTCCGCCAGGCGGCCGCCGTCAGCCATGAGCTGGCCTCGCGGTACGCGGCCGCGCAGACCCGGCTGCGCAAGTTCGAGGAGGCCGGCCCGCCCCCGGAGCCGCCGCGCGAGCAGAACATCACCATGCGGCTGCGCGGCGGCCGTACCGGCGTACGCGCGGTGACCTGCGAGAACCTCGAACTCACCGGTCTGATGCGGCCGTTCGACCTGGAGGTGTTCTACGGCGAACGCGTCGCGGTGCTCGGCTCCAACGGCTCGGGCAAGTCCCACTTCCTGCGCCTGCTCGCGGGGGAGGACGTGGCGCACACCGGCGCCTTCAAGCTCGGCGCCCGCGTCGTACCCGGCCACTTCGCGCAGACCCACGCCCACCCCGAGCTGCGGGGCCGCTCCCTTCTCGACATCCTCTGGAAGGAGCACGCCCAGGACCGGGGCGCGGCGATGTCCCGGCTGCGGCGCTACGAGCTGACCGCGCAGGCCGAGCAGTCCTTCGACCGGCTCTCCGGCGGCCAGCAGGCGCGCTTCCAGATCCTGCTCCTCGAACTCGCCGGCGTCACCGCCCTGCTCCTCGACGAGCCCACCGACAACCTCGACCTGGAGTCCGCCGAGGCGCTCCAGGAGGGTCTGGAGGCGTTCGAGGGCACCGTCCTCGCGGTCACGCACGACCGCTGGTTCGCCCGCTCCTTCGACCGCTTCCTGGTCTTCGGCACGGACGGCCGGGTGCGGGAGACCCCGGAGCCCGTCTGGGACGAACGCCGGGTGGACCGGGTCCGCTGAGCCCGCGTCCTGGCGCGCAGGCCCGTCGGCCCGGATGTTCGTACAGTGGAGCTTCGGGGGACGCGGACAATCTGGGCACAGCGGACGCACCTCGGGAACGCGGACACGACGAGCGGGGTATCACCATGACCGGAGTCGACCCCAGCAGGCTGGACGATCAGCAGCTCATGAAGGAGCTGGAGACCATCCACCGCACACGCCACGACACGCTCCTCTACGCCTCGAACGACGCGCTGCGCGCCCACAACGAACGCATGGCGCAGCTGGAGGGCGAGTACCTGCGCCGCAACCCGCGCCGCCTGGTCAGCTCGGGGCGCACCCGCGAGGGGGCGCGGGAGCGGGGGTGCGGCGAGGCGGCGGCGCCGGGGACGCCCGGGAGCTGACCCTGAGCTGACCCGGACCTGGCCCGGAGCTGACCCTGAGCTGCCCCGGGACCTGTGGGGAGCCTCCTTCGGGCCGCCCGCGTCACCCGCACGGGCGGTCGCGTCCCGCGAATGGGGTCCGGCCGCGCGCGGTGCGGCGCGCGGCGGGCTGTGATGGCAGGCGAGGGCACGAGAGCCGTGTCCCGCAGACGGGCCGACGACCGGCGCGGCAGCGGTTGCCGACAGGCGTCGGCCGTCGTCGCCGCCCTGCCGAGGAGCCCTCCCCATGCACCGCACCGCCCGCGCCCTCACGGCCGCCACCGTGCTCGTCATAACCGGCCCGACCATGGCTTTCGCCTCCGGCCGGGGCGCGGACGCGCCCGCCGCGCGGGCCGCGCCGGCCGCTGCCGCGGCCTGTGACGGCCCTGCCGTGCCGGGTGCGGAGATCCCCGGCGCGGAGATCCCCGAGGACGTTCCCGGGGACGTTCCGGACGACGGTCTCGGGGATGCCCCCGAGGACGGCTCCGGGGGCGGGGACTGCGGTGACGGGGCCGGGGTGGCGGATGTGCCGGGTGCGGGTGCGGGTGGCGTGGCGCGTTCCCAGGCCCCGGGTATCGCCGCGGGCCGTTCCCCGGCCCCCGGCACCGGTGACAGCCGCTCTCCGGCGCCCGGCAAAGCCGCCCCCGGGACCGGTCAGACCCCGGAGCGGGACAGCGGCGGCGGCACCGGGGACCGGCCCGAGACCGGCAGCGGCAGTGGCATCGGCACCGGGAACCGTCCCGACACAGGCACCGGCAGTGGCACCGAGAGCCGTCCCGACACAGGCACCGGCACCGGTGACCGCCCCGACACAGGCACAGGCACAGGCACCGGCACCCCCGACCGCCCCGGCACCGACACCGGAACCGGCCGCGCCCCCGGCGACCCCCCACCCACCGTCCAGCACGGCGTCGACGCCGGCACCGGCGGTTCCTTCACCGGCTCCGTCCCCCTCCTGGCGGCGGGCGCCGCGCTCATCGCCGCCGCCTGCGCCGCCGCCCTGCACCGCCTCGGCGCGCCGTATCTGCCCCGCAGGCGACGGCGCCCGTCCGACGGCTGACGTCCGCGCTGTGACCAGGGCGACCCGAACCGGCAGCCATGCCGGGCCGATCACCGGGTACACACCAAACCGAGGGCACTACCGGCACACGGGTCACACGGCACCAGGCGAGTGAGCGGCAACGGCACACCCAGCGCGCGGAGGCGACGATGCGACCGACGGAGACCGAGGGCCACGGCCCCGTCCGCTACGGCCCGTCCCTGCCCGGTGACGGTCTGCCGGTGCTGCCCGAACTCGCCGCCCGCCTCGCGGACGCCGGCCGTGCTCCGGGCCAGCCCGTAGGGGGCGCCCCGGCCCTGCTGGAGGCCGCCTGCGGCTACTGGACCCGCCGCGCGCTGCCCACCGTCCCCGACCAGGTGGCCGCCGCGCCCGGCGCGCCCGCGCTGCTGCTCGCGATCGTCGCCGCGCTCGCGGCCGACGGCGGCGACGTGCTCGTCCCCCGCCCGCACGCCGCCTGGTGGGAACCTTGTGCCCGGCTGCTCGGCAGACGGGTCTTCCCTGTGCCGGTGCCGCCCGAGAGCGGGGGCGTGCCGGACCCGTACGCCCTGCTGGAGACCGTCCGCCGGGTACGGGCCGAGGGCGGCGACCCCCGGCTCCTCGTGCTGTCCGCCGCGGACGACCCGACCGGCACCGTCACCCCGCCCGAGCCGCTGTACGAGACGGTCGAGGCGGCGGCCGCCGAAGGGCTGCACCTGGTCAGCGACGAGACCTGGCGCGACACCTTGCACGCCCCGCACGAGACCGTGCTGCTCAGCCCCGCCGAGATGCTGCCCGACCGGGTGACCGTCGTCAGCGACCTGGCCGGTGCCCTGCTCCCCACCGGCTGGCCCGCCGCCGTCGCCCGCTTCCCGGCCGGTCCGGCGGGGGAGGGGCTCCACGCGCGGGTGCTGGACGCGCTCACCGCGCTCGGCGCCCGTGTCGCCGCGCCCGTGGCGGAGGCCGCGCGCTACGCGCTCGACGAGCCCGAGCCCGTCATCGCCCGCCGCGAGGCCGCCGTACGGCTGCACGCGCACCTGGCCGCCGCCGTGCGCCACGCGGTCGTCGCGGGCGGCGCGCTCGCCCGGCCCCCGCAGGCCGGCCGCCAGGTGTACGCCGACCTCGGCCCGCTGCGCGAGGCGCTCGCCGCGCGGGGCGTCGGCGACGCCCAGGAACTGGAGGACCACCTCACCGCCCGGCTCCCGATGTCCGCCCCCGGCGCCCACCGCTTCGGCGACGACCTCGGCGCGCTGCGGGTACGGCTCGCCACCGGCCCCCTGACCGGCGCGACCGACGCGGAACGCACCGAAAGCCTCACGTCGCCCACACCGACGGAACTGCCGCATGTGCAACGCGCGTTGATGTCCTTGGGGTCGGTTTTCGACGATCTCCGTGACGACGCTCAGCGATGGGAGCATCCTCGATGACGCAACAGACGCACGAGCCCGGGTCCACCGCCACGACCCCCGAAGCGACCAGCGCGACCGCCGGCACGACCACCGCCGTCCCCGTCGGCAAGGTGCCCAAGTCCCCGCCCCCGCCCGCCTTTCCGCCGCTCGCCGAACCGCGCCCGCTCGGCGAGCGCCGGGTGTGGCCGCGCACCTTCCACGACCGGCTCACCGCGCCGCTGCCCGGGCTGAAGGCCATGGCCCGCTTCGCCCGCGAGGGCGCGATACGCCCCGACCCGCAGGGCCTCGCCGACATCCCCCGACTCCCTTACGAGCCAGGTCCGTTGCCCCGCGTCGGCGCCCGTACCCTCGCCGCCTCCTGGGCCGGGCACGCCAGTTGGGTCGTCCAGGTGGGCGGCCTGACCGTGCTCACCGACCCGGTGTGGTCACGCCGCATCCTCGGCACCCCCGCCCGCGTCACCCCGGTCGGCGTCCCCTGGGAGGCGCTCCCCCCGGTGGACGCCGTCGTCATCAGCCACAACCACTACGACCACCTGGACGCGCCGACCCTGCGCCGACTCCCGCGCGACACACCGATGTTCGTGCCCGCAGCGCTCGGCGGCTGGTTCCGCAGAAGGCGGTTCACCCGCGTCACCGAGCTGGACTGGTGGGAGGGCGCCGAACTCGACGGCGTCCGCTTCGACTTCGTGCCCGCGCACCACTGGTCCAAGCGCACCCTCACCGACACCTGCCACAGCCTGTGGGGCGGCTGGGTGCTCACCGCGCCCGACGGACAGCGCGTGTACTTCGCCGGGGACACCGGATACGGCCACTGGTTCAGCCGCATCGGTCGCCGCTACCCCGGGATCGACCTGGCCCTGATGCCGATCGGCGCCTACGACCCGCGCTGGTGGCTCAGCGATGTGCACTGCGACCCCGAGGAAGCCGTCCAGGCCGTCGAGGACCTCGGCGCCCGGCGGATGGCGCCGATGCACTGGGGCACCTTCGTCCTCTCGGCGGAACCGGTCCTGGAACCGCTCACCCGGGTCCGCGCCGCCTGGGAGAAGGCCGGCTTCGACCGCGAGGACCTGTGGGACCTGCCGATCGGGGCCTCACGGGTACTCGACTGACCCGGACCGCCCGCGCCGTACGAGAAGCCGCCGCACCCGGCGTACGAGAAGCCCCTCACCGCCCCCGCAACCGCCGTACCACCCCCGGCGCCGCGCTGACCAGCACCGTCAGCGCGACCGCCGCCACCACGCCCTCCCAGGGCTCGGGGAACAGCGAACCCCCGAGGATGCCGATCAGCTGGTACGTCACCGCCCACGCCAGGCAGGCCGGCAGATTCCCCCGGGCGAAGCGGCGAAGCGGCCACTTGGCCAGCAGACAGGCGAGCATCACGGGTATCCGGCCCGCCGGAACCAGCCGGGACAGCACCAGCACCGCGACCCCGTGATCCGCCAACTTCTCCTGGGCGCCGGCGAGTCTCTCCTCCGGCGCCCGGTCGCGTATCGCCTCCAGCCAGCGCGAGCCGCTCTGCGAACGCAGCCCGCGCAGCCCCAGCCAGTACAGCGCCGCGTCCCCCAGGAAGGCGGCGAAGGATGCCGTCACGAAGACCAACGCCAGTGCGTACGGCGCCGTTTGATGGAAGGCGACCACCGCGGCCGAGCTGACCAGCGCCCCGGTCGGCACCACCGGCACCAGTGCCCCGATCAGCACCAGCAGGAACAACGACGGGTAGCCGAGCGCCTGTTGGGTGGACTCGGGCGGTACGACCTGAGGGACGGCCGCCGCCAGCAGGGCCACGCCCGCCGGGCATCTCACCGGGCGACCTCCAGCCGTATGCTCTCGCCGTGCCCGAGCCGGTGCACCGCGACCTCCGGCGCGACCCGGGCCGCAAGGCGCGCGAACTCGTCGCCGGGGGCGTGGAATTCATGCGGGCGGACCGCGTCCATGCCGATCGGCCAGTACGTGCCGTAGTGCACCGGCACCGCGCAGCGCGGCCCGAGTCCGGCCAGCGCCCGCGCCGCCCGCCCCGCGTCCAGGTGCCCCTCGCCGAGGAACGGCCCCCAGCCGCCCACCGGCAGCAGCGCCACGTCCACCGGGCCGACCTCCTCGGCCATGGAGTCGAAGAGACCGGTGTCCCCGGCGAAGTAGGTCCGCGCCTCGCCCTCGACCACGTAGCCGAGCGCGGGGGAGTGGTGCGGGCCGAACGGCAGCCGCCGTCCGTCGTGCCGGGCGGAGACCACACGTACCCGCAGAGGCCCGGCCCGTACCTCGTCCCCGGGCTCGACCTCGGTGAGGTCCAGATGCCGCAGCCGCCGCAGCCCCGGCACCGCGCGCGGGGCGCCCCGGGGCACCAGCAGCCGCGTACCCGGCTCCAGCCCGGCCAGCGACGGCAGGTGCAGATGGTCGGAGTGCAGATGGGACACCAGCGCCAGATCCGCGTGCCGGGCGCGCGCCGGGGGCAACGCGCCCCGGCGGCGGCGCAGATGCGCGAGGCGCACGGCGAACAGGGGATCGGTGAGCACCCGTGTGTCCGAATCCCGGATGGCACAGGTCGCGTGCCCCCACCAGGTGACCTCCACCGGCACCCCCGCACCTCCTTCGCGCGACTCCCCTGAAGCCTACGGGCAGCGGTAGGGTCTGCGGCGAACCCGGAGGTGAGGGGACGCCATGAGACCGTTACGGGGTGCCGCCGACGGGATCGCGCCGGTGCGGGTCACCGCCATCGCCAGCCTGACTCCGCTGGAGGAGCTGGAGGAGGACCCGTTCCTGGTCGACTCCCGCAGCCAGCACGCCATGTGCGCCCGCTGGGCCGCCGAGCAGGGCTTCGTCGTCACCCGGGAACTCCTGGTCGGCGGAGTGCGCTTCGACCACGGCGCCCTGTGGGACGGGGTGCGCTCCGGTGTGGACGTCTTCGTCGCCCCCAGCCGGCGTGTCCTCGAACGCGCCCTGTCCTCGGTGGAGGAGTTCACCGCCGAGTGCGTCCGGCGCGGGGTGCGCGTGGAGACCGTGGGGCGCGCGGAACCGGCGTACGACGCGGCGATGAAGGCGCGGGTGCACCGGAGACTGTCGATGCCGACGGCGGGGTACGACGGGCTCTGACGGGACGGGCTCTGACGGGACGGCCTCCGAACGGCCGGTCTCCGAACGGGAGCCCCGCGCCCGGTATCGCCCCGGTGATCCGGATCACCCGGGCTTCGCACCCCGGTGTGGCAAGGTGGAGCGGGGCCCGGTGCCGTGCGGGCCGGGAGGCGAGGTGCACGGGGCGTGCGGGACGTACGGTGGCGGCGGATCGCCGGTCAGCTCGGACGGAGCGTCACGGTGTGGGCGGTCTCCACGCTCACCATGCTCGTGCTCGCCGGGCTGCTGCCCGACTTCCGGCTGCAGTCCGCCGACGGCGACAGCGCGACCCGGATCGCGATCACCGCGGCCTGCGGCGCGGGCGCCTTCGGTCTGCTCTCCGCCCTCGTCTGGCCGCTCCTGGTACGGCTGCTGCTGCTCGTGCCCGCCCTCTTCCTCGGCCTCCTGGTCTTCGCGCTCAACGGCTCGCTGCTGCTGCTCGCGCTGCGGCTGAGCCCCACCGGGCAGGGCGAGGCCGCGCCCGAGACCGCCGTCATCGTGGCCGCCGTGATGTCCGCCGTCGCCTCCGCGACCGGCGGCGCCCTCGCCGTACGCGACGACGACGCCTACCGGCGCCGGCTGCTGCGCCTGGCCGACCGCCGCCGCCGGGGCACCCCGCCCTGCCCGGCCGGTCCCGGCCTGGTCTGCGTCCAGCTCGACGGCGTGGGACACGACGTGCTCACCGCCGCCGTCCGCGCCGGACAGCTGCCGGCCCTCGCCCGCCTGCTGACCGGCGGGGACGCCGGGGAGCCGACCCACCGGCTCACCCCCTGGCGCACCGACTGGTCCAGCCAGACCGGCGCCAGCCAGCTCGGCATCCTGCACGGCAGCACCTTCGACGTGCCCGCGTTCCGCTGGTACGAGAAGGAGCGCGGCGAGGTCATGGTCTGCAACCGGCCCACCTCCGCCGCCGAACTCCAGCGCCGCGCCATGATCCGCACCGGCGAGCGCGGACTGCTCGCCATGGACGGCGCCAGCCGGGGCAACCTCTTCAGCGGCGGGGCCGGGGAACAGGCGCTCGTGCTGTCCATCGCGACCCGCCGCCGGGGCCGGGAGAACCGTTCCCGCGCCGGGTACTTCGCCTACTTCAGCGACCCCGCCAACGCCGTACGCACCGCCCTGTCCTTCGCCGCCGAGATCGGCCGCGAGATCGGCCAGTCCGTACGCGCCCGGCTGCGCCGGGACCGCCCGAGGGTGAGCCGGGGCGGCCTCTACCCCTTCATCCGCGCCTTCGCCACCGTCGTGGAGCGGGACGTCGTGGTCGCCGCCGTCATGGGCGACCTGCTCGCCGGGCGCAGCGTCGTCTACGCCGACCTCGTGGCCTACGACGAGGTCGCCCACCACTCCGGACCGCACAGCCGCGACGTGGAGCAGGTGCTGCGCCGGCTCGACCGCTCCGTCGCCCTCATCGAGAAGGCCGCCGAACACGCGCCCCGCCCCTACCACTTGGTGATCCTCTCCGACCACGGCCAGAGCCCCGGCGAGACCTTCCGCGCCCGCTACGGCCTCACCCTTGCCGACCTCGTCCGCGCGGGCTGCGGGCTGCCCGTACCGCGCCGCGCCGAGCACACGCACAGCGGCGCCGAGGCCCGCGCCGCCGTACGCGCCGCCCTCGGCCGCCCCGACGAGCCCGACGAGACACTCCCGCGCCCCGCCCGCCGCCTCGAACCGGTCGTCCTCGCCTCCGGCAACCTCGGCCTGATCTCCTTCCCGGACATGCCGCACCGGCTGACCAAGGAGGAGATCGACGCCCGCCACCCCGCCCTGCTGCCTACCCTCGCCAACCACCCCGGCGTCGGCTTCCTGCTGGTACGCAGCGAGAAGCACGGCGGTGTGGTGCTCGGCCCCGCGGGCACCGAGATCCCGCTCGCCGGCCTCGACGAACACCCGGGCCCGCTCGCCCCCTTCGGCCCCGGCGCGGCCGAGGCCGTACGCCGCACGCACGCCTTCCCGCACACCGCCGACATCATGGTCAACTCCTGTTACGACCCGCAGACCGGCGAAGTCCTCGCCTTCGAGGAGCAGATCGGTTCGCACGGCGGCCTCGGCGGCGCCCAGTCCCGCCCCTTCCTGCTCTCCCCGCTGGCGCTGTCCGCACCGGGCGGGGAGCTGGTGGGCGCCGAGGACGTGCACGCCGTACTGCGGCGCTGGCTGCGGGAGTTGAACGGACCCGAGGTGCCGCTCGACACCGACGGCGACCGGCGCGCCGCCTGAGCGCGGACGGGTCCTCACCCCGCCGCGCCGCCGGATGTGATCGGATGGGCTGAACAGAGCCCGGAAACGGGATCACCTGCGAAAGGAACCACCGTGGCCACCACGCGCACCGCACACACCGTCTGGGAGGGCGAACTCCTGACGGGCAACGGCACCGTCACGTTCGACTCCTCCGGCATCGCCTCCCAGCCGGTCTCGTGGCCGTCGCGCGCCGAGCAGGCGAACGGCCGTACCAGCCCCGAGGAGCTGATCGCGGCCGCCCACTCCAGCTGCTTCTCCATGGCGCTCTCGCACGGCCTGACCGGCGCCGGCAACCCGCCCACCCGCCTGGAGACCAAGGCCGACGTCACCTTCCAGCCCGGCGAGGGCATCACCGGCATCCACCTCACCGTCCGCGGCGAGGTCCCCGGCCTGGACGAGCAGGCCTTCGCCGCCGCCGCCGAGGACGCCAAGAAGAACTGCCCGGTCAGCCAGGCCCTGACCGGCGTCCCGATCACACTGACGGCCGAACTGGCCTGATCCGGACGGGCGGTGCCCCTGGGTGACCGGGGGCACCGCACCCCCGGTCATCCCGGGAGCGGCGTCAGGCCGACAGTGCCGGGTAGTCCGTGTAGCCCGTCGCGTCACCGCCGTAGAAGGTGGCCGGGTCGGCCGTGTTGAAGGGGCCGTCGGCGGCGAGGCGGGCGGGCAGGTCGGGGTTGGCGAGGAAGAGCCGGCCGAAGGCGAGCACGTCGGTGGTGCCGTCCTCGATCAGGACGAGGTCCTCGGGTCCGGTCGGGCGCTCGCCGGTATTCGGGTTGAGGACGAAGGTGCCGGGGAACAGCCCGCGCAGGGACAGCGTCACGTCCCGGTCGCCTGCCTCCAGCACGTGCAGGTAGGCGAGGCCGAGCGGGGCGAGCCGGCGCACCAGCGCCTCGTAGGTGGGGCGCGGATCCGGCTCGTGGATGTCGTTGAGGGTCGAGCCGGGGGACAGCCGCAGGCCGAGGCGTTCGGCGCCGATGGCGTCCGCTACCGCCGAGGTGACCTCCACCGCGAAGCGGATGCGCCCCTTGACCGAGCCGCCCCAGGCGTCGGTGCGCCGGTTGCTGTTGGGTGCGAGGAACTGCTGGATCAAGTAGCCGTTGGCGCCGTGCAGTTCGACACCGTCGAAGCCTGCCTCGATCGCGTTGCGGGACGCCGTCACGTGGTCGGTGATGGTCTGCTCGATGTCCGCCCCGGTCAGCTCGCGCGGGACGACGAAGTCCTTCGGGCCCTCGGGCGTGAAGCCCTGCCCCTCGGCGGCGACGGCCGAGGGGCCCACCGGTACGAGACCGTCGGGCAGCAGGACCGGGTGGCCGATGCGCCCGGTGTGCATGATCTGGGCGAAGATCTTTCCGCCCTTCGCGTGCACGGCGTCGGTGACCTTGCGCCAGGCGGCCACCTGCTCGGCGCTGTGCAGGCCCGGGGTGAAGGGGTAGCCCTGGCCGACGACCGAGGGCTGGATGCCCTCGGTGATGATCAGGCCGGCGGAGGCACGCTGCGCGTAGTACTCCACCGTCAGCTCGGACGGCAGCCCGTCGTAGGCGCGGCTGCGGGTCATGGGCGCCATCGCGATCCGGTTGGCGAGCTTGGTCTTTCCGACGGTGACACTGTCGAAAGCAGTAGGCATGACTGTCCCCTCGACTGTTATTTGGTTAGCCAATGATTCGGCCGGACTCACCGTAGCGCAACTACTTGGTCAGCCAACATAATGGACCCGGAACTTCACCGGCCAAGGAGGCTGACCCCGTGAACCACACGCCGACCGACATGGCCTGCGGTGACGTCCGTGCAGGTCAGGACAGTGGCGGCAGCGGGCAGATCAGCCACGCCATCGCCCGCGTCGCCCGCGCCCACCGGAGTGCGGCCGGACAGCTGCTGCGCCGCATGGGCCTGTACGCAGGACAGGAGCTGCTGATGATGCGGCTGTGGGAGACCGGCCCGCAGCGGCAGTCCGAGCTGATCAAGATGCTCGACCTCGACGCGTCGACGGTGACGCGGATGGTGCAGCGGCTCGAACAGAAGGGGTTCGTCACCCGGTCCCCCGACCCGGAAGACCGCCGTGCCGTGCTGGTGGCGACGACGGAGGCCGGGGAGGCACTGCGCCCCGAAGTGGGAACGATGTGGCAGGAGTTGGAGAACCGTACGCTTGCCGGTGTCAGTGAGGAGGACCGAGGTCATCTGGCCAGGATTCTGGCGGCAGTCGAGCGGAACCTCACCGAGTGAGCCTCCCGGCGGGGCCTGCCGCACCGTGGCGGCAACGCCGGTTCCGCGCGCGGAGCGCTACAGGCTCTCGCGGAACTCCCGCAGCAGCTTCTGTGTCCGCTGTGCCGAGGCTGCCCGTGCCGTCATGTGGTCCAGTACCTCCAGGTGGGTGGACACCTCCTCGCGGGAGTCGAGGTACAGCGCGCCGGTGAGGTACTCGGTGAAGACCATGTCGGGCAACTCCCGCTGGGGGAAGCGGAAGAGGGTGAACGGGGCGTAGGTGCCGGGGTGCGGGCCGGCGGCGAACTCGGCGAGCTGGAGGGTGATCCGGTCGCGCTCGGCGTATTCGAGGAGCTTGTCGAGCTGGTCGCGCATGACCTCGGAGCGGGTGCTGACCGGGCGGCGCAGGACTGTCTCGTCCATGACGATCCACAGGTACGGCGGGTCCTCCCGCTCCAGCAGGTGCTGCCGCTCCATGCGCAGGGTGACGTGCCGCTCGACCGAGTCCGGCGCGTGCTGGCCGATGGTCCCGGCCTCCAGCACGGCGCGCGCGTACGCCTCGGTCTGCAACAGGCCCGGGACGAAGTGGGGTTCGTAGGAGCGGATGAGCCGGGCGGCGCCCTCCAGGCTGACGTAGAGGCTGAACCACTCCGGCAGCACGTCGTGGAAGCGCTGCCACCAGTCCGGGCGGTTCGCGTCCTCGGCGAGCTGTACGAACGCGGCGGCCTCGTCGCCGGTCACGCCGTACGTCGACAACAGCGCCTGGACGTACGGGATCTTCAGGGCGACCTCGGCCGTCTCCATGCGCCGTACGGTCGCGGCGTTCACATGGAGCACCCGCGCGGCCGCGTCCCGGCCCAGGCCGGCCGCCTCGCGCAGCTCCTGCAGCCGCCTGCCCAGGACCACTTGGCCCACGGTGGGCGCCGCCCGCCGCTCACTCACGCCCGCCCTCCCCTACGCGTTGACGTCGTGTAGTCAGTCTGTCACGAGCCGGGCTCCCGCACACGTGTTCAAAGGTAAGAAAGATCGGGAACGCGTATCTGACGATCTGTCAACTCCTTTACGAATAACGGGACATGGCAAACGCGGCGCCCCCAGACTGGCCGCGTGCTCGACTATGAGAAGGAAGCCGACACCTACGACGCCTCCCGTGGCGGCGAGGCTCGCGCCGAGGCCGCCGCCGAGGCCGTCCTCGCCCTGATCCCCGACCGCACCGGCCGCCTCCTGGACCTCGGCTGCGGCACCGGCACGGTCACCCGGCGCCTGGCCGCCGCCCGCCCGGACCTGCGCGTGACCGGGCTGGACCGGGCCCGCGCCATGACCCGGCGCTCCGCGGTCCTCGTTCCCGGCGCGATCCTGCGCGCCGACTGCCGCCAACTCCCCTTTCCCGACACCACTTTCGACGCCGTCACCAGCATCTGGCTCCTCCATCTGCTGGCCGACCCGGCCGACCGGCGCGCGGTCCTCGCCGAAGTCGCGCGCGTCCTGCGCCCCGGCGGGACCTACGTCACCACCGTCGACAAGGCCCGCTCCCACGACGTGGGCAGCGACATCGACGCCGTCCTCGCCCCCCGCACCCGTCCCCCCGCCGCCGACGCCCCCGACATCGTCACCGCCCACGCCGCCGAGGCCGGCCTGGTCCCCGCGGGCGAGGGCCGTTTCGTGGGCGTCGGCCAGGGCCGCAGCCCCCGCACCACCATCACCGACCTCGGCCGCGGCTGGTTCGGCACCCTCCCCCCGGGCGCCCCGGAAACCACCCGCTTCGCCACCCTCCTCTCCCACCTCCCCGACCAGGAACGCCCGCGCGCGGACCCGGTGTTCAGGCTGCGGGCTTATCGGAAACGGGAGTGAGGCAGCCGCCGTCGCCTTGAGCCGGGCCGTCCGTCGTGGGCGTCAGGATCGCGGTGACGGCGGTCCCGGCCGTCGCCATCACGTCCGCCGTGAAGCGTGCCCGGCCGACGCCGAGGGTGTGCAGGGCGCGGCCGTGGTCGAGGGCGACGAAGAGGGAGGTGGTGAGCAGGAGCAGGCGCCAGAGAAGGAGGAGGGGGTGGCGCAGGGGGCGGGGGAATTCCGCGAACGAGTCGCTCAGGCGGGCGCAGTGGAAGGGGATGTGGCGTTCCTCGTCGGCGAGGACGCGGGCCGCGACCTCGGTGGTGAGGGGGTCGGTGGTGCCGTCGCGGAGGGCGCGGTAGTAGCGGAGGGCGATCAGTTCCGCGACCATGAGGACGAGCAACTCCAGCCGCAGGCCCAGGAGTCGGCGCAGGCGTACGAAGACGGCGTCGCTCCAGTGGCCGGCGAGGGTCGGCAGGCCGGCCGAGGCGAGGAGGCGGGCCAGGAGCCGGGCGTGGTTCTGTTCCTCGGCGACGAAGAGGCGGGCCGCCCGCGCGTAGTCGGGGTCGCCCGCGCGGCCGGCCTTGGCGAGGAGGCCGGCGCCGTCGCCGTCCTCCCCGACCTGGAAGCGCTGGACGCTCGCCCACACCGCCGGGTGCCCGGTGGCGCCGCGCCGCCAGTCCGGGTCGCCCAGGGCGGTCCGCCGCTCGCCTTCCTCCTCGAACCGCCGTGTCCACTCCGCGAAATCGCTCCGGCGCACCCCGGCCCCCTCCCCGGGTGCGGCCCTCGCACCCTGATGAGGGACGACGCGCGCGGGCGCCGAACCGTTCCACCGCGTCCGCCCCCGCCCCGCCCGCCGCTCGTACGGCATCCGCACTTGCCGTAACGGCAACAGAACTGGCCCCCGCCCCTCACGCCGTCGCACGCTGGGCCCATCCGGAAGAGAGGCGGGCCACCATGGCGCACGACCAGCACCACGACCACCACCAGCACCACGAGGCGCACGGACACAGCCACACGGACCTCGACTGGGCCGAGCAGGGACCGGTCCTGGAGGCGCAGGCGGAGCTGTACACCCCCACGTACGAGCAGGCCATCGCCTGGCTGGCCGAACAGGTGCCCGCCCCTGAGCTGATCGTGGACGCGGGCAGCGGCCCCGGTGTCGTGGCGTGCCTGTTCGCGGAGGCGTTCCCGCAGGCGCGGGTGGTGGCGGTGGACGCCGCCGCCCCGCTGCTCGAGCGGGCGCAGACGCGTGCCGAACAGCGCGGACTGGGCGGCCGTTTCAGCACGCTGACCGGTGAACTGCCGGACGTGCTGGACAAGTTGGACTACCCCGTCGATCTCCTCTGGGCCAGCCGCAGTCTGCACCACCTCGGCGACCAGGGAGCCGCGCTCACCGCCTTCGCCGAACGCCTCGCCCCCGGCGGCACGTTGGCCCTCCTGGAAGGCGGCCTGCCCGCCCGCTTCCTGCCCCGCGACATCGGCATCGGCCGCCCCGGACTCCAGTCCCGGCTGACGGCCCTGGAGGAGGAGTGGTTCGCCCGGATGCGCGCCGGACTCCCCGGCGCCGTCACCGAGACCGAGGACTGGCCCGCCCTCCTGACCGCCGCCGGACTGCGCCCCGCCCGCACCCGCAGCTTCCTCCTCGACCTGCCCGCCCCGGCGACCGAGCAGGCCCGCGCCCATGTCGTCCACACCCTCACCCGCCTGCGCGACGCCGCCCCCGACGACCTCACCCCCGAGGACCGCACCACCCTCGACCGCCTCCTCGACCCCACCGACCCGGCGAGCGTCCACCTCCGGCCGGACGTGTTCCTGCTGGACGCGTACACGATCTACACGGCGGTACGACCCGCGTAAACCGGACTCCTGCCCGCCCCCTGACGCAGGCCCCGCCTGCGTCGGAGGGCACGGGCAGGCGGGGGCACGCGATAGGTCAGGGGGACTGGCAGTACAGAGGGCGCCCGGCAGGGCAGAGGGTGCGCGGCAGGGCAGAGGGCGCCCGGCAGGGCAGCGGCACCTCACAAGCCAGGGACACGCCCCGCACCAAGACCCTCCCGCAGCTCGGCGAACGCCTCGACCGTCGCCCACCCCCGCAGCGTCGCCCCCACCGCCGCCCCGAACGCCGCGTCCGCCGCCAACAGGTCCAGCGCACCGGCCAGTTCGAGCGTCACGACTCCATGCAGGGCCACCCAGAACGAGAGCGCGATCGCCGTGGCGTCGCCGTCGAGGGCGCCCCCCGCCACCGCCCGCTCGATCGCCGCGACCAGCGGCCCCACCGGGTCGGCCGCCCCGACCTCCCCCGACGGTTCGAAGGACTGCACCCCGCCGAACAGCACCGTGTACAGATGACGGTGACCGTGCCCCCAGCGCCGGTACGCCACGGCGAGCGCGCGCAGGTCGGCGAGGGGATCTCCGGTGGCCGGCACCGCCGACAGGTCCGCGAAGAGCCCGGCCACCGCCCGGTCGCGCACGGCCGCGATCAGGCCGTCCTTGCCGCCGAACAGGGAGTACACCGCCGCCGTCGAGGTCCCGGCGGCCGCCGCCACGACGCGGACCGTGACCGATTCCCGGGGCCGCGTGGCCAGCATCTCCGTCGCGCACGCCACCAGTCGCTCGGCGACGCCCTCGTCATTCGTTCTCGGCCTGCCCATGCCCAGAGCCTAGGGGGTGTCTCGTCGATCAGGCCGGGCTCGCGACGCCTGGCACCGCACCTCGCCGCGTTGTCGTCGGTCGCCGATGCTCCGCATCGACTCCCTCCTCCGCCTTGCGACGCACGGCACCAGACGCCGCTCCC